>JAFXWC010000021.1 GCA_017534445.1 Treponema sp. | reverse complement strand
GACCAAAGCGTGTAGTAGATTGTTTTGCCGTTTATGAGTTCTACGGAATAGGAACCGTCGTCTTGCTGCTGGGGCTTAACAATCTTGCAGTCTTTTGCAAAGTCGTCTTTTGTAAGAGTGTTCTTTATGTCTACGGCAAGGGCTGCATAAAAACCGGAGAGTGGGTATTCTTCGAATGAGACAGCGGCATATCCGTAGTCGGCAGAGCTTGCGTTCCTCATTACGTATACAAAAGTTTCGGCACCGGATTTGCCCACATATTTTTTGGAAAGGAATTTTTCTATTTTGTTGCAGGAGACATCTTTTTCTTTGAGTTCCTTTACAAAAGCAGCGATTCTTTTGTCCAGACTTTGTGGGGCGGGAGCGGATGTTGCTTTTTCAATAAATTTTTTGAGGCTTGAAACAGGCATGGAAATGTTTGTTGATTGCCTAAAGCTTACCTTCCATGTGTTTACGCCTACAACCTCGTAGGAGCCACTGCTGTTCTTGCGGAGAAGGGGACCGCCAGAGTTGCCTGAATCAACTGGGGCTGAATGCTGGATTAAAGTCGTAACTTCCGGGTCTACAAGGGCTTTGATGCGGGTGGTTGCATTTGTTACCGTGCCTTTGCCAAGCTGCCATGATGGTTCTGCACCAAGACCTGGGAAACCTGCGCTCCAAACTTCTTCGCCGTCGCTTACCGAAAGAGATGCAATGGACATTCCTTTTGCAAAAGGATTTTCGCCTTTGGGGAATGAAAGAAGTGCCAAGTCCAAGTCGCGGTCGGAGGCAAGGACCTTTAGGTTGCTGTAGGTTTTGTAGGAACCGTCTTCCTGTTCAAACTGGACGCTTGCCTTTTCGCAAGAAGAGACAACGTGGCGGTTTGTTACGATGTAGTTTGTGCCGTCTGGAGCAACATAGACAAAGCCTGAACCAAAGGTGTTGCCGTCTATTTTTTCCATTAACTTTGACTGTTTTGCAAAGCCCTGCTGCCTTAGGTATTCTGCGTTCTTTTTAATCCATTTTTTTGAGCTGTCGGAAAACTGTTCGCGGACAATGCAAACTTTTTCCTTGAGGTTTTCCGTAAAGGAAAGAGTTCCTGCGGCAAGAAGGAATGCTATGAATATTAACTTCTTCATTGTTGTAATTACTCTCCTTTGTTTTTATTTTCTTCGAAAGGAACAATCTGTGCGCGCACAAGCTGCTTTTTTGTGCCGTATTTTTTTTGGAACCATTCCTTTGCCTGGTCGTATTCATCTACAAGTTCTATTTTGGAGATGTCTAGGGTTGCCGGGTCTATGGTGATTATCCATGAGCCTGCGTAGGCATATTTTGTACCCTTGGGGACTATGCAGCGGGCAAGGCTTGGTATGTAGTAGAATGCTTCCGGTGCTTCTATGGGATAATAGTAGCAAGTTGGGGTTGTTGCGTATTCAATGGAATCTTCTACTTCGCATTCGCGTTCCTGTATAAAAAAGGTTCCTGGTTCAAATGCACCAAAGAATTCTTTTGTGGTTTTGTAGCTTTCGGTCATTCTTGGCTTGATGTCGTTTTGTACTTTAAATGTCTTTTTTAAGAATTTCCATCCGCCGGGGGCATTGATTGTAATCTTGACTACGGCATCGATGTCTTTTGCGCTTGCGGCAAGGGTTGCCATGCAGAGTGTTAGCGCCAGCAAAAACTTTTTCATTATTACTCTTCTCCTATTAGTTGCTGTTTTTTAACTGCTTTTGCAAATCTTCTATTTTTTCAAGTTCCTTTTTTAAGAGGGGCTCCCATTTTGTTCCGGTAAATTCGATGAGCATTGAATTTACTGCTTTTTTGCGGGCCTTGAGTTCCCATTTTTTTATGGTTTTTTCTTTTTCTTCGGGAGTGTCTTTTTTATACCATCCATTGTTATCAAGATAGCTTATGTCTATGGATTGGCCTTTGCAATTTTTATATCCAAGGTAGACAATTTTGTTTTTCCCTTTTGGCAGGACAAAGTCAAAGTCTGCTGGGATTGCAAGTCCGTATTGGCCAACATAAACGGTGTCGTTTAATTTGATTATGGATAAGGTGCATTTGTATGTGCCGCCGCTTATGGCTTCTCCGCAATAGTGTTCACCCCAGCTGCATTTGAAATATGAAGGAGCAAGGCTTGTGTCTTTTTGAATGAAATATAAATCTTCAATGGAACCGGTTGTGCATCCGTAAAAGAGAACCGTATCCGGTTTTTTGGGTTTTGGTTTTGCGGCTGATTTTGTTTTGCTTTTTTTTACGGCTTGCGCGGAAAGAGATATGCTTGCGGCTATGCTAAGCGCAAGTGCGAATGCGAGTAACTTTTTCATTGTACTTTCTCCGAATACTTTTTAAAATACTCTGTAAATGTACCTACCCCCATCATCTTTGTCAAGGGGGGCTTTCAAGGGAGGGCCCTTGGACCCCAGAAATAAGGGGAGGGAAAACCCCCTACTCCGAAGCGAGGGTTTTCCCTCCCCTTAAACCCCTCCCTTTCCCGGCACGGCTTAGGGGTTTCACCCCTAAGAACCCCAATTTTTGACAGATGATTTTTTTTGGGGGTAGGTTCCCTTCGACGGGCTCAGGGAACGGGGTTTTTTCTTGCCAAACAGTATCGAGCCATGGAGGGCGGGTTTTTCTACTTTGTCATCGAATTCATTTTACTAGTGATTTTTTTTAGAATCTTTCTTTTTTGATTCCTTTGCCTTTTTTTTGGCTTTTTTTGCTTCTTCCTTCTGCTTTTTCTTTTGCTCGTCGGTTTCTGCATACTTGCCTTCTCCAATGCTGTCTATGCACCATGAAGAACCTTCCGCTTCTATCTGCTGACTCCAAAGCATATAGTAGCTTGTTTTGCCGCTAGAAAAATCCACGGAATAAGAACCGTTGTCCTGTTTTTGTGGCTGTGCAATCTCGCAGTTTTTTGCAAAGCCGTCTTTTGTGAGCTTGTTCTTTATGTCTACGGCAAGGGCTGAGTAAAAACCGGAAAGGGGATATTCTTCATAGGATATGGCGGTGTAGAGGTAGTCTGCGGTGCTTGAATTGCGCATTACGTATACAAAAGTTTTGGCACCAGATTTTTCCACGTAGTTTTTGGAAAGGAATTTTTCTATTTTACTGCAGGAAACTTCGTCTTCTTTTAGCTCTTTTACAAAGGCGTCAATTCTTTTTTCCAAGCTTTGGGGAGCAGGAACTGATGTTGCTTTTTCTATGAATTTTTTGAGGCTTGAAACCGGCATGGAAATGTTTGTTGATTGCCTAAGGTTTATCTTCCATGTGTTTACGCCTACAACCTCATAAGAACCTTTGCTGTTTTTGCGGAGAAGGGGACCTCCAGAGTTGCCAGAGTCTACGGGGGCTGAATGCTGGATTAGGGTTGTAATGCTTGGGTCTATAAGGGCTTTGATGCGGGTGGTTGCATTTGTTACCGTGCCTTTGCCAAGCTGCCATGACGGTTCTGCACCAAGACCGGGGAAGCCTGCACTCCAGACTTCTTCGCCATCGCTTACAGCAAGGGATGAGATGGACATTCCTCTTGCAAAGGGTTTTTCTCCCTCGGGGAATGAAAGAAGTGCCAAGTCCAAGTCGCGGTCGGAGGCAAGGACTTTTAGGTTGCTGTAGGTTTTGTATGAACCGTCTTCCTGTTCAAACTGGACGCTTGCCTTTTCGCAAGAAGAGACAACGTGGCGGTTTGTTACGATGTAGTTTGTTCCGTCTGGGGCAACATAGACAAAGCCTGAACCAAAGGTGTTGCCGTCTATTTTTTCCATACGCTTTGACTCTTTTACAAAGCCCTGCTGCCTTAGATATTCAGCGTTCTTTTTTATCCAGTCTTTTGAGTCGTCGGAAAATTCTTCGCGGACAACGCAAACTTTTTCCTTAAGGTTTTCCGTGAAGGAAAGAGTTCCTGCGGCAAGAAGTAATGCTGTGAATATTAACTTTTTCATTATTGTGATAACTCTCCTTTGTCTTTGTTTTTTTCTTCTTCGTCAAACTGAATAATCTGTGCGCGAACTAGCTGTTTTTGTGTTCCGTAGTTTTTTTGAAACCATTCCTTGGCCTGGTCGAATTCATCCACAAGCTCTATCTTGGAGATGAGAAATGTTTCCGGGTCTATAGTTATTGTCCATGATCCTGCGTAGGCATATTTTGCGTCTTCTGGAACTATTAACTTGGCAAGCTTCGGAATATAGTAGAAAGCATACTTGTTTTGTATTGGGTAATAATGGCAAACTGGCGTTGTTGAATGTTTAAGGGAATCTTTTTCGTCGTACTTGCGCTTCTGCATAAAAAATTCTCCCGGTTCATAATAGTTTAAATCTTTTGCATCTGTCAGTTTTGGAGCAACGTCTTTCTTTACGTTGAAGGTCTTTTTTAGGAAGTCCCAGCCACCAGGTGCGTTGATTGTAATCTTCATTACGGCATCGATGTCTTTTGCGCTTGCTGTAAGGGATGCCGTGCAGAGTGTAAGTAGAAGCAAAAACTTTTTTAAAAACTTTTCCATTATTCCTCGTCTCCTATATCTTCACCGTTTTTTAACTTTTCCTGTAAATCTTCTATCCTTTTTAGCTCGGCCAGTAAAAGTGGCTCCCATTTTGTGTGTAGATACTTAATGCGCATTGATACTAATGCTCTTTTGCGCCTTGCTAGCTCTCCTTTTTTTATATTCTCTTTTTCTTGCATTATTTCTTTTCCAAATGGCATATAAATATCATCCACATAATGTTCATCCACATTTTTGCCATCGAAATTTTTATATACAAGGTAGATAATTTTGTCTTTTTCTTTTGGAACACCAAAGTCAAAGTCGCTTTGGAGACCTAGACCGTAGTCTCCATAATAAATTGTATTGTAAACTGTGATTTGTGAGTATGTACATTTGTAAGAGCCGCTGCTTACAGCTTCGCCGTAGTAATAACCATCACCTCGGGATTTGATAAACGAAGGTGCGAGTTTTGAGTCTGTTTGAATAAAATAAATATTGTTAACAGACCATGGTGTGCATCCATAAACCAGAACTGTGTCCGGCTCTTCTGTTTTTGTTTGTGTTTTCTTCTTTTTTGCGGCTTGTGCGTAAAGACTAGAAGTTGCCACACTGCCAAGGACGAGTATGAATGTGAGTAACTTTTTCATTTGCTTTCTCCGTGACCATTTTAAAATACTCTTTAAATGTACCCCCCCCACCCATTTTGTCAAGAGGGGGTATGCTTAGGATGAGGTGTGGGGAAAAGGATTCCCAGGTCTAGCCCGAGACAATTGGGTGATGCGTGAATGGCATTGGGGTATACGAGAATGACATTGGTGGCGGGGGTAAGGAGATTAAAGCCTAGCCCCGATTGGAAGGGCGCGTGTTAAAAAATTGCATCCGTGCAATTTTTTAACCATGAGTTTTCCCGTTGGAAAACTCGCCTATTTTTATTGCTAAGAAATGACGCGGCCTCCATGCCGCTGTTTGTTTGCGATAGGGGGAAAATTGCATGGGCTGGCTGCCGGGTAGCGGCAGACACAGTTTAAATATTCAGTATGCTCCGGGGAATTTTTTAAAGACTAGCGGAGACCTACCAGTTCTTCCAGGCATTCTTGGGCGGTTGCTTCTTTGTTTAGTACGCGGAAGAGGGCGTCGCAGATGGGCAGCTTAAGATTGTGCTGCTCTGCTATTTGGTGGACGTATTTGCAGGCGATTGCTCCTTCTGGCAGGTAGCCGACTTTTTTTACGTTTGCAATTAGGTCGTCCAGGTTTGCAAAGCGGTCTAGCATGTCCGTCTGGATTATGTCTTGTCCGAACTTTCTGTTGCGGCCGTATTTTGATTTGCAGGTTACGTCCAGGTCTCCGACTCCGCTTATGGATGTGAAGGTTTGCGGATGGGTTGCGCCGAGTGCCACTCCGATTTTTTGGATTTCGTTAAGGCCGGCGGCCATGAGCAGGCTTTCCGTGTTGTCTCCAAAGATGGAGCTTGTCTGGGAAAGGGCATCAAGGCTTCCGTAGACTACGGCGACTACGTTTTTTACGGCTGCACAGACTTGTACGCCGATTGTGTCGAATGATGCGTAGGCCAAGAGTCCCTTGCTTGCGCGCAAAAGGTCTCTTACGCGGATTGCGTTGCGGTGGTGGTTACTGGCTGTGATAAGGCCTGTGATTTTTCCCATGGCTACTTCTTCTGCGTGGGAGGGGCCTGCTATGTAGACTGTGGCGTCTTTGTAGCAGTCCGGCAGGGCCTCTTCCATTGTTTCCAGGACGAATTTTGGGCCGCTCTGGGACGGGACGAAGCCCTTTGTTAGGGCGCAGATTATGCTTTTGCCGCTTTTTATGCTTGGCAAGTCTGAAAATTTTGCGATTGTGGGGGCAAGGTAGAGGGATGGGCTACCCATTATGATAAAGTCTTTGTTGTCTGCAACTTTGCGGATGTCTGACGAGGCCTTTAAGGATGGCTCTAGTGCGTATCCCGGCAGGTAGCGTTTGTTTTCGTGTTCATTATTAATAGAAGAAACTACGTCTTCTTCCATTGCCCATACTTCTACGCTATGTCCACCGCGTGCCAAGGAACAAGCCAATGCTGTGCCCCATGCGCCGGCACCTATAACTCCAACAGTTTTGACGTCCATAAAAACCTTCTTAAGAAGAAAATCTGGAATATTATAGCATATGTGGGGATAAAAATAAAGAGTTGGATTTACAGGGGAGTGCCCCTGCAACCCCCAAATTTAAGGGGAGGGGAAACCCCCTACTCCGAAGCGAGGGTTTTCCCTCCCCTTAAACCCCTCCCTTTCCCGGCACGGCTTAGGGCTCTGCCCTAAGAACCCGGGATTATATCAACAAAATGATTTGGTTTATTAGAAGGCGGGGGGGATGAAGTCTATGGCGCAGGTTTCTGGGAAGCCGAACATTAGGTTCATGTTTTGGACGGCCTGGCCGGATGCGCCTTTTACCATGTTGTCAAGGACGCTTACTACTTCCAGCATTTTTCCGCCGTTGACTACGTAAACCTGGAGGTCGCAGTAGTTTGAGTAGCGGATTGTTCTGGTTGTTGGGGCAACTCCGGCTGGGAGTACGCGGACAAACGGTTCGTTTTTGTAGGCTTCTGTGTAGATTGCACGGATTGCGCTTGCCATGTCGCCTTCAAATTCTTTGTCTGCCTTTTGCTTTAGGGAAGTGGAGGCCTCGTCTGTGAGCGGGGCATAGATTGTGCTTAGGATTCCGCGGTTCTGGGGCAGAAGGTGGGGGGTAAAGATGACGTTTGTCTTTTTGCCGGCAAGGGTGGTCATGTTGCGCTCAATTTCGCTCTGGTGGCGGTGGGCTCCAATTTTGTAGGCGCTAAAGCTTTCGCCACATTCGCAGAACTGGTTTGCCATTGAGGGGTTGCGGCCGCTTCCTGTAACGCCACTCTTTGAGTCAACGATGATGCAGTCTGTGTTGACAAGGCCTGCCTTTAGCATTGGAAGCAGTCCCAGGGTTGCGCTTGTAACGTAGCAGCCTGGGTTTCCGATTATGGAGGCTTTTTTGATTTGCTCGCGGTTCATTTCCGGTGAGCCGTAGACGCTTACTTCGTGGGTTTTGGGGAAGCGGTATTCCTTTTTGTACCAGGTCTTGAAAGTTTCTTCGTCCATGCCGTAGCGGAAGTCTGCGCTAAGGTCTATGAGCTTTTTGCCGTGTGAAAGGCAGTAGTCTGCATATTCTTCTGCAATGCCGTGGGGGAGTGCGGTAAAGATTATGTCGCTTTTTTCTTTTACTTCGTCTGCTGTTAAGAGCTTTCCGTCGCACTTGCCGTCCATCTGGCCTATAAGGTTCTGGTAAACGCCGTCTATCTGCTGACCTTCGAAGCTTACGCTTGAGCAGAATATTTTTTCTACTCCCGGGTGGCGGAGCAAGATTCTGAAGAGTTCCACGCCTGCATATCCCGTTGAGCCGATAATTCCAACTTTAATCTTTTCCATAAAAACCTCTTTGCCTAATTATAGTTTCTATGCGTTTTTTGTTCAAGAATATGCGAACAGAGATGTGGAAGGCAAGTACAAATGCTAACACGAAAGCACTTCCATTCCCGGCGAAAAACGCGTCAAAAAAGCCGAGCGCGGATACAAGGTGTCTGACTCGCTTCGCGGCTTGAAGCTACGCTGCCGGGTTCGCTCCGCGCAAATGCTTTTTTGCCGCGTTTTCCGCCTACATTCCAGTGCTTTCTTAACATATTTTTTTGCATTACATTTCTTGGAAATATATACTTGCCTTCTACACCCATGAGGCGAGAGTGAAATGCTTTCTTTCTACGTCCCACCTCCCCCTTTCCCTGGGCACGGCTTAGGGGCCATATTGCTCAACGTTTCGCGATATGCCTAAGAACTAATATCCTCTTGGGGTCTGTATTAAAGTTGGGAAAAATGATATAGTGGGGGAATGAAACAGTTAATTATTAAGAAGACAACATTTTTTTCCGCGGTGCTTGCACTGGCTCTTTCGGGGGTTTTGTTTACTGCTTGCCAGACTTCTACTCCTGAGGTTCCGGCTAATTTGACGGCGCGCGAGATAATTCAGAAGGCGCAGAATGCTTATAATGCAGGCAGGGAAAAGCAGGCTTTGTATTATTACGACACGCTTATTGCCCGCTATGGCATGAATACTACCACTTATATAGAAGGAAAATACGAAATTGCCCACATTTACGTAAAGGCTAAGAAGTGGGACAAGGCTCTTCCTGTGCTTAAGGAAATAAAGAATTTGTACGATTCAAGCTTGCCTGGTTCATATCCGGGGGAATACCTTAAGATGGTGGAAAATGACCTTGCCAAGGTTCCGACCAAGGCCAAAAAGGCTGACTAAGGGAGCGGGCGTTACGGGCGGCGTTTGAGCCCGTAGAGGGGGTAGCGGAAAAGGCAACAAAGCGGAACAAATGACGGAAGCGGCTTGTTGTAAGAAGCTGTATTTGTATTGGGACAGACCCTGAGTCCACATTCGTAGCAAGTGTGTGCGAATGTGGCGTAGCAGCTCAGGGTGACGGATGTTTGCTTCTTGTGCTTGCCGCTTTTGGCATTTGTGGAGCGACTTGCCTTTGTAGCGAGGGGGAGACTTCTCCCTCCTTGGGTAAAAGGCCTCTTTTTATTTAAAATTGATTTCAGCGGATGGGCTTTTTCAAACTTGTTTTTTTTAAAGACTGGTTGTATTATAAAAATAAGATATGAAAAAAGCCTTACTGCTTTTGCAATTTCTGCTTATTTTTTGTCCAATTTTCGCGAAACAAACGACCGTGAGGGTTGCATATTACCCGGAAGATGGCTTTCAGGAGTACGATTCTTCTACCGGGAAATATTCGGGCTACGGTTATGAAATTCTTCTTGTTATAAAGCAGTATACGAACTGGAGATTAAATTTTATCCGGACGGACAGCATTCTTAGGGCAAAGCAGCTGATAAGGGAAGGTCAGGCCGATTTAATTTGCGGCGTTTTTGGTGACTATGGAGATTTGGACAAGCTTGCCTATTCAAAGCGGCCAATTTTAAATTCAAGGATGATTCTTGTTGGCAATCCACAGAAAACTTCTTATGTCTATGAGGATTTTGAGAATTTTAACCGCATGAAGATAGGTATTTTTTCGGAAGAAAAAGATTCGGATGTGCTTAGGAAGGATTTGCTTGAGTATGCGGACGAGCATGGTTTTGTGCCGGAGATTGTTAACTTAAAAAATCTGGAAGTATGCGAAGAGGCTCTGGAAAGCGGACAGATAGACGCAATGTTTGTGAACGACATACGCAAGTCCGACTTTTACAAGATTGCAGACTGCCAGTCCCGCAACCTGCACATTGCCGTTTCTGCCGACAAGCAGCAGCTAATTGATGAAGTTGACAAGGCAATAACTGCCATTAACCGCGACATGCCTGATTTTCTTATTGACATGAAGAAGCGCTACTATCCTGCGGAAACCTATCTTGAATTTAAGCCGACGGAAAGCGAAAGGGAATTCATAAAGAATGCAGCTCCGATTCGTGTGGCATGTACGCGCACTTGGTATCCAATCAGCTATTTTAAGGACGGAAAGTATTCGGGGCCACTGGCAACTATTTATGATGCCCTTAGCAAGGTTACCGGGCTTAAATTTGACTTCTATCCATACAAGTCCTACACTTCCGCACTGGCGGGCATTATTTACGGCGAGGCTCAGATTATTTGCGAGGCACCGCTGGATTTTGACTATGCGAACCGCTACAAGATGAACCTTACTAGCGGTTTTACGGATATTTCCCTGCTGCAGATTCAGGACAAGACAAAGACACCAAGGAATCCTCCGGTTATTGCGGAGCTTAATTCCACCTACATTTCCGAGCTAGAAAAGAAGCTTTACGGTAAGGATGCGGTGTACAAGGGATGCTCTTCTGCCAAGGAGTGCATGGAAGCGGTGCTTTCCGGGGCGGCGGACTATACCCTGCTGAACAGCTACCAGGCGGCGGGCTACCAGGCGGACGTAAAGTACATTAACATGCAGTATACGGTTATTCCCGAATACCAGTACACAATTTGTGCGGGGGTAAGCAGTCGGGCGGATCCCAGGCTTCTTTCCATAATGTCCAAGGGGGTGCGCGCTCTTGGCGAAAACTACGTGACGAGTATTTTTAGGCAGGAGCTTTCTGCAGAGTCGGAAACGGATCTTTTTTCCTTTTTCTACAGAAACCCCATGCTGCTCATAATTTTTATTACTCTGATTACGCTGATTCTTCTTGGCATTCCGGCGGCATTAATCTACATTACCCTTATGCGCAGGAAGAATTTTGAGCTTGTTAAGGCCAACAATGAAAAAATAGACTTTGTTAGCAAGATGAGCCACGACATACGCACTCCTCTTAACGGAATCCTTGGCATGGTTTACCTTTCTAAGCAGGAGAAGAACCCGGAAAAGACCAACAGCTATCTTGGCAAGATAGAGATGAGCGGAAGGTACCTTCTTTCCATTTTGAACGACATTCTGGACATAAACAAGATTGGCAGTCAGAAAATTTCCCTGTGTCCGGCTCCTTATTCCTTTGAGGAATTTGCTGATGAGCTGCACGTTCTTTTTGATCCCCTTTGCCAGAAGAAGGACATTAGTTTTACGACCGAGCTTCCCCGGCTGGAAAAAAAGATTTATACGGACAAGATGCGCTTTATGCAGCTTTTTTCCAACCTTGTTTCCAATTCAATCAAGTACACGGACAACGGGGGCAAGATAAGGGTTTACTGCAAAAACTATTCCCATGCGGAGGATGCCTTTATTTCCGACATTGTTGTAGAAGATACTGGCATTGGCATGAGCAAGGCTTTTCAGCAGCACATGTTTGAGCCTTTTACCCAGGAGCGCAACACGGCGGCTTCTATGGGAACAGGGCTTGGTCTTGCAATAGTAAAGCAGATTGTGAACCTTATGGGCGGCTACATAAGGGTGGAAAGCGAACCGGGCAAGGGAACTCTTTTCTATATAACCCTTGTTCTTCCACTTGTGGAAAGGTCAGGCGGCAAGCAGGCAGAGCCTTTGAAGACAGAAGATAGGGTTGTTTCCCTTGAAGGGCGGCACATTCTTGTTTGTGAGGACGACCCGATTAACGCAGAAATTACGGCGGAGCTTATCCGCAGGGAAGGAATGACGGCCGACATTGCCAAGAACGGTCAGGAAGGAGTTGAGCATTTTACGGCAAGTTCGGAAGGTTTTTATTCCGCAATTCTTATGGACATACGCATGCCTATAATGGACGGATGGGAAGCTACCGCCAAAATACGCTCTTTGGAAAGAAAAGACGCTTTGACCATACCGATTATTGCCCTTTCTGCGGACGCTTTTGTTCAGGAGCGCATGGCAACCGAAAAGACAGGTCTTACCGGAAACTTGCCCAAACCGATTAACCCCAAGAAGCTGTATGAGTCTCTTGCCGAATACATTGAAAAGCAAGCCTTGCAGTGATAATACTTTTAGCCGTTTTTCTGCATGTAGGAAACGAATTCCTTAAAGGGCAGGGGCTTTGAGTAGTAGTAGCCTTGAATGTAGTTGCAGCCCAGCCGCCTTAGCTCTTCTGCAGTTTCCTTGTCTTCGCAGCCTTCCGCCACCGTTTTCATGTCCAGGAGCCGGGCCATTTCCTGTATGCTGTAAAGTATGCGGTGGCCTTTTTTGTCGTGAATGCCGTTGACAAGGCTCATGTCCAGCTTTAGGACATCGAAGGACATTTCGTTTAAAACGCTTAGCGAAGAATAACCTGTTCCAAAGTCATCAAGCTCTATTATGAATCCTGATTTGTGCAGCTTTTCTATGATGGAACGTATTTGCTCCGGGTTGTCGTGATATGCCGACTCGGTAAGTTCCAGATGCAAAAGTTCGTGGGGTACGGAATTTTCATCCGCAAGCTTTTCTATTACAAGGTTAAGGTCCTTTATGTCAAAGTCACCGCGCGAGATGTTGATGGAAATGGGAACAACCGGTATGGATTTTTTTATGCATTCGCCGATTGTCTTGCAGACGCTTTCCCACACGTAGTAGTCCAGTTTGGAAATAAAGCCGTTGCTTTCAAAGACGGGGATGAATGAATTTGGGTTCATAAAGCCAAACTTGGGGCTGTTCCAGCGGACAAGGGCTTCTGCACCCTCCGTCTTGCCGCTGTCTTTTCCGTGCTTGGGCTGGAAGTAGACTTCAAATTCCTTGTTGGCGATTGCGCTTTCCATGTTTTCTATGATTCTCTGCTCTTCTTCGCTCTTTTGCCTAAGCTTTTCGTCGTAGAACCTTATGTAGGTGTTGTACTTGCCCTGGATTGTCTTTAGCGCGCAGTCTGCCTTGTCAAACATAAAGGCAATGTTTTCGCCGGGATTCATTGACTCGTAGATGCCAAACTTTACGATTAGGGGGTAGACGGGGCCGCCCTTTAGCTTTTCCAAAATGGTGTCCGCAAGTTTTTCGTATTCTTCATGGCTTTTGTGCTCAACAAGAAGTGCAAAGCGGTCACCCATGATTCTGCCGATTATTTCCTTGCCCTTTAGCTCGTCCTGCAAAAGCATTGCAATGGTGCGCAAGAGGCTGTTGGCAAGCTTGTGCCCGTGCCTGGAAGAGATGCTTGTAAAGGAGTCCACGTTTGTTGCAATAAGGTCAAATGAAGTGTCGGGGTTTGAGCGGATAATCTGTTCCGCATAGGCAAAAAAGAATTCAACAGAATAAATGCCAGTGTGTTTGTCTATGGCTGTAAGGCTTAGCATGTCGCTTGACTTTCTTAGCCTTATAATTGCTTCCAGGCGGTTTATTATGATTAGGGGGTTGTAGGGCTTGGACACAAAATCGGCGGCTCCCTTTCTAAAAGCCTTTATCTGGTCTTCGTCCGAAGAGCTGGAGGTTAGCATCATGACCGGAATAGAGCTTAGGTTGCCGTTGGTTTCCATTTCGTTCAGAACGTCGTAGCCTGTCATTGTTGGCATGTACAGGTCCAGCAGTACGACGGAAATTTTTGAGAAGTTTGCGAAAAGCTTTTCAAGTCCGCTCTTGCCGTCCTGTGCTTCCAGAATGTTGTACTTTTCTTTTAAAAGGGAAGTTAGGATATTGCGGTCAATGTCGTTGTCGTCGATTATCAGCAGAGTGTCTTTGGACTTTGAGGAATTGTAAAAGAATTCCGGCTTGCCCTTTATTCTCATGCAGCTCCTTCGGATTTTAGCGCATCCATAACGATTTTGTATTCAGCGCATACTTTGTTAAAATCATCTTGGACAGAGGCTGCGGGTGTTCCGCTGCGAACGTCTTCGGTAAGAACGGAGGCGGCTTCGTACAAATTCTTAAAGCTAAGGTTTGCGCAGATGCCCTTTAGGGTGTGGCTTGCACCAAACACTTCGCCCCAGTCTTTTGCGTCCATGGCCTTGCAGAGGTTGGCGTATGATTCATCAGAAGGGAACATTTTTACAAACCTTTCTATTAGGCTTTCGTTGCCCAAGCGCTGCATAACGTCTTCGTAGCTTCCGCCAATGGACTCATAAAAGTTTTTGGAATTCATAAAGATTGCCTCCTTTTTATTAAAGGATATAACAGTGGACGCAAATTTTCAAGATATATGGTGAAGTTGGACGGTATCCTGATTGCTCTACCATCCGTTTTGTCTCTGCAATCGGCTTTCGTGCCATTTGTTACGGGCTTTCCGGGGCTTGCCCTCTCGGCCGGTGCTACGCACGCGCTACGCGCCCCCTCCAATCCCGCGTAGGCTTCTCGGTTTTTTGTTAACAAATAGCGCCAAGGAGGGCGCGTTGTTTCTTTGCAGAAAAACTAGGCAAGTTTTCGCAAGAAAACTTGCGGGAAGGAAATCCCACGGAGGGGATTTCCTTCCCCTATTGCCAGACACCGGCTTTTTTCTGTTCCTGCAGGAAGAAAACTGTGTTCACGCGTATTTCGTCCGGGTCGGTGTTCAAGATGTAGTCTATTACTGCTTCTCCCTTTTTGCGTGATTTTTCCAGATATTCGCGAACTTCCTTGTACTGCTGCGCATTTGATGCCAGTGACCAGCAGGCGCTGTCTCCCGCAAGGAATTTTACCAAATCTTCTTTTTCGCCGTGAAAGTTTACGGCAACGTCTATTATTATGTCCAGATATTTTGTCTTTCCGCTTGCAAAGAAGGCTCCCCAGAAAAGGTCATTCACGTTGGGGTTCACATCCGGTTTTTTGCAAAAGGAGTCAAAGTCAAAGTCCGCAACTGAATGGAAGAACTGGGAAACGTTCCTGCTTTTTAGCGAATCAATTTCCGAAAGAAGTTTTTCCTTGAGCTTTTTGTCCTTGAATACTTCTGCGTAAAAACCAACCAGGGGCATCTGCATGTCTTCCGTAACCAGGGGCATTTGCCTAAAAAAATCCACGGTTACTTTTACAAGGTCTGCATTCTTGTCCTTAAAATAATTCATTAGCATAAGGCTGAATTCTTCTTCTGCCTTTGTAAACGCATCCGCACTTGCATCCGTACCTGTGTCTGCATTTTCGGCTGAGTATGTACTTGAGCCAGCTTCCGAAGCTGTTGAATTCTGTGCAAAAGCAAGGCCAAAAATCAAAATAGTTGAACAAAGGCCCGCAACAAGTTTCTTTTTCATATAAAAATCTCCCGGTTAAAAGTAACCCAAAACTCTGCAAAAATCAACTGTGCGAAAGAACCCATAAATGTGACACACTGTTGTCATATTCGTTGTGCTATGCTTTAGGCATGGAAAAGGGAAACGAGCTTTTGGAAAATATTGACCGGGTTCACACAACGCCGATGGGGGTGGAACGGATTAGGCGCAATCTTTTGCTTGGCGATGATGTTCAAGATGTGGTTGCCTGGTGCAAAGGGCAAATTGAATTGCCTGAAGCGGCCATTACGCGAAAGGGTAAAAACTGGTACTGCTTGGTTGGTGGCTGCATAATTACTGTTAACGCATACAGCTATACGATTATTACTGCACACAAGGAATAATATGAAACGGCCACCTTTCTGCGAAATTAAGTCTTTTTCGGAATTCTCAAAGTATTATTGGTACCGCGAAGAATTGCAGCAAATCTGTAAGGAGATTGGCATTGATTCAAGCGGCATGAAGGCAGAGCTTAACAGCAACATAGAAGAATACTTTAAGGGCAATCTTATTTGTCCAAAAAGCAAAAGACCAGGCAAATCTTCTGCCAGGCGCACACAAGTTGCCGGCGATGATGTACCGCTTGCTTTGGACACTCCTCTTTTGGCTTGCGGTTTCCGCTTTAGCCAGCGTTTCCGCGATTTCTTTTCAGCGCAAACAGGCCTTGCCCGCTTTAAGTTCAACGCGGACATGGTTGCAACCGCCAAAAAAGTACGCGAAACAGGCGACGCAAGCTTTACTCTTGGCGACCTGCTCGACATCTTTTACGGCAAAAAGACTTATGCCAAATACGATAATTCATGCTTGCAGTGGAACAAATTTGTAAAAGACTTTTGTGCAGACCCAGCAACCGCACAATTTTCCGACAAGCTAAAAAGCGCCGCCATTCTTTGGCGCCAAGTGCGCAATTCAACCCTCCCAAAAGTGTATGACACAAAGCTGCTAAAAGAAATGGTATCATTAATTGAATAAAAAGCACAGGAGCAACCATGATTTGCCGAATTGATTCTATGTACATAATTGTTGATGACTTGGAAAGAGCAACCGCATTTTACGAAGAGTTTTTTGAGCAGAAAATCTGTAACAAAAGTGCGCTAGGCGGTTATTTTGACATTGACGGCTTTCGCTTTCATTTGTTTGCCTACAAAGAAGTTGGCGAGCCACACTCTTACGGAAGCAACTGCTTGCCCAGCCTCTGCTTTGAGACGCTTGAAGAACTGAACCGAAAAATCGCCGGCAAAGAGCTTTGCTTTCCGCTCACCAAAATTGGCAAAAACTGGGTAGCCGAATTCGTTGATTCAGAAGGGAACCATATCGAGGTTTATACAAAGGCAGAATAAAAACAAAACCTAGTACACCAGGAGTATAAATACTCTGCGCACTGGGAGCTTTGTAACACATGCGCGGGGCTTGCGGGTTCTTTAGCTTGAAAAAAAATGCTATACTTTGCGCATGACAGAGATAGAAATAAAGGCGCGTGTTTTGGACAGGGCGGGGCTGGAAAAAAGACTGAATCAGATTGCCGCTTTTACAATGCAGGTTTTGCGGGACGACACATATTACGGTTTAACAAAGGAGACACGCTGCAAGCTTAGGGTAAGAAGGGAGACTTTGCTTACAGGCGGCGGTGAAGAAAAAAAGACTCTTCTTACCTACAAGCGAAAGGAAATGCGTACCCTGCCGGACGGAAGCAGTTCTGAGGTGAACGATGAAAAGGAAACGGTCATTCAGGATGCGGATGTTCTGGAGGCTTTCCTAAAAGATTCAGGCTTTTTGGTTACGCTAAAAAAGCACAAGGACGTAAAGGACTGGGAGCTTTGCGTAAAAAAAGAATCTTTTGCAAAAGAGGCGAGAATTGGCCAGGATTTGACCGCCACCTTTGAGCTTTGCAATGTTCCACCGCTGGGCGACTTTCTTGAGATAGAAATCCTTTCGCCGGTGGACACTCCCTGCGCAGTAGAAGCCATACAAAAAAAACTGCACGAACTGCTCGCACTTGTTGGCATTGGCGAAGACCAAGTAGAGAACCGCTACTACAGCGAGCTTCTAAGGGAAGTTGGGCTGTAAAAACTCACATTGATTATTAGCAAAATTTATAGTATCATAAGCCGTTTTTGAAATTCATTTAAGAAAATCTTTTTAAGGAGAGCATTTTGTTCAACAGACGGTTATACAAAAAAAACGCGCTTAGCTGCCTAAAGAATAGGCGGACTGTTCCCGCGCTGGTAAGCCTTGTTGCCCTGGGCACAATGATACTGCTTGATGCCGGCTCCGTGGGTAAGTCCATACAGCTGATTGGCCCACAGCTTACGCTCATTCTGGACGCAAGGAAGATGAACTTTATCGTGCTTGCCATACTGTGCTTTGTTCTTGGAACTGTTGGAATTGCAGAGGCAGGCTTTTATCTTTTTGCCATAGACAATCAGGAGGAAAAGCTTTCTTTCGGCACTTTTATGGAAGGGTTTTCACTTTGCGTAAAGGGGTTCCTTGCCTTTGCATGGAAGTGGCTTTGGATTCTTATTTGGGGCATTTTTTTGGTCATTCCGGGAATCGTCAAGTATTTTGCCTACTCCCAGCTTTTTTACATCCTTCGCGACTATCCCCGGCTTGGCGTTGCCCAGGCTCTTTCCGTAAGCAAAGAGATAACCAAGGGGCACAAGGCGGATTTGTTCTGGATGCACTTTTCTTTTATCCTCTGGGATTTGCTTTCAATTCCTACCCTGGGAATCGTTCAGCTTTGGGTTCGTCCTTACAAACAGGCAGCTTTTGCCTTTGCCTACCGTTCGCTTATGCAAAGGGCACTTGCATCCGGTGTGATAACGCAAGAAGATTTGGAAGACATAAATTAGGAGATTAGGGAGTTTAATATGGAAAATAATAAGAATGGCAAAATAATATTTTGTGTAGTGATTGTGCTTTCTGTAATCGCAGGGCTTGTTCAGTTTATGTACAGGGGTGCAGATTCGTCTGCTTCCCACTCTGGCCGGGCAGGCAGCTTTGCTTCCAAAAAGTCTTCCAAACAGGGCGATTTCTTGAGCATGCTTAGCGGCAAGAATGAAGATGAAAAATGGGTTCACGAAAGCGGAGAAGGCTACATTGCCAGGCTTTATGTTAACGGCATAATTCAGGACGAAAACAAGACCTACAACCACCAGTGGATTATGGACACTATAGGCGAGCTTAAGGAAGACGAGGACAACAAGGCCCTGGTTCTTTTTATTGACTCACCGGGTGGCGGTGTATACCAGGCGGACGAGGTTTACCTTGCACTCTTGGACTATTCTACAAGCGGAAAGCCCGTCTACGCATACATGGGGCCTCTTGCGGCAAGCGGCGGCTACTACATTGCTTGCGGGGCAAAATACATAATGGCAAACAGAAACACCCTTACCGGCAGCATAGGCGTTCTTGCGGGGCAGTTTCTTGACGCAACGGGCCTTATGGAAAAGGCAGGAATTAAGTCGGAAACCATTCACGCGGGAAAAAACAAGAACATGGGCAACTTTAACGAGCCTGTTACCGAAGAGCAGAGGCAAATCATGCAGTCTGTGGCGGATGAATGCTACGAGCAGTTTGTGCAGATTGTTTCCAAGTCGCGCGGAATGCCCATTTCCAGCGTTAAAAAGCTTGCGGACGGACGCATTTACACCGCAAAGCAGGCAAAGGAAGCTTCCCTTATAGACGCAATCGGTTCTTTTACAGATCTTATTGCCTATATCAAAACCAAGGAATTTTTGGGCGTGGACTATTCTGTTGAGGATTTTGAATACGAAGAAACTCCATCTTTGTACGATTATCTTACTGGAATGGCCTCTGCCTTTAAGGGTGAAAGCATTTTTTCCGCAATAGGACTTCCTGCCCATACGGAAGCAGTGCTTAGCCAGTCAGTGCCATACCCAGCATATTTTTACGACGGAATGTTGGGTAACTAGCTTTTTCTGGACCAGCTTTTTACCGCTAACCCGCTTTCCAGGGTTCCGGCTTTCGCCTCCATTGCCTAGGGTTCGACAAGCTCACCCACCACGGCAACCCGCCTGCGGCGGGCCCTTCCAATCGGGGGTAGGCTTTATTTGAATCAAGAGAAGTTTTTTTTGCTAACTAATCGTCTAGGGATGCTATTGTAGAAGAAAGTTCCGGCAGGTTGAGCGGCTTGCGGAAGAATTTAAGAACTCCAAGCTCCATACATTCTTTTTCTGTTTCCGGGTCATCCATTGCGGTAACAACTATGATGGATGGCTTTCCAAAGGCTTCGCTTTCTTTTATGTGGCGGCAGAGTTTTTTTCCGTCAATACCAGGCAGGTCCAGGTCCAGAATAATGCATTTGGGCTGCTTTGCAACCATCTGTGAGCCGGCTTCAAAACCGTCAAATGCCTGTAAAATTTGAATGGACTCATCCTGAGCCTTAAGGAATTTGGCAACAACATCATTCAAGGCACGGTCATCATCAACAACTAAGACTGTTTTTGGGGTTACTACGGTTTTTTTGTTGCAGCAGTCCAGAAGGTCGGAGGGAATGCGCATGTTGCGTTTTTCCATGAATTCCACCAAGTCTTCTGGGTATACGCGGAACTGTCCGCCTGGAGTCTTGAAAGCTTTTAAATAATTGTTGTGAATCCAGTTTATAGCCGTCTGATTTACAACCCCGCAGATGTTTGCCACTTCCAAAGCGGAGAAAACAATAGGCTTATCTCTCATTTTTACAGTCTTTGCCATTTTTTTTCTGCCTTACCCTTACTATATCACATAAAATTGAAAAAATAAAGGTTTTGGTCATTTTTTATAAAAAAAATATTTTGATAATCTTAAGAGTCCAGGACTTTTTTTATTTGCTGGCCGGAAAAGCCCAAGCGCTGCAAAGAAGAATAGATTTTAGAAGGATCCTTTTGAATCCTTAGGCATTTTTTGTATGCCCTTTTGCAAAGCTCGCTCTCGCTGTGGTCGCTAAAAAATTCATCCAAAGCGGTCTTTGCGTCTTCTTTTGAGATTCCTCGCCTTAACAGCTCGCCTTCCAGTTTGCGGCGGCCTTCTGCGTGGGTAATGTAGCGGCTTCTAAGCCATGCTCCGGCAAAACGCACGTCATCCAGTGCGCCTGTCCTTTGCAGATAGTCCAAACTTTTTTCTATTGAATCTTTGTCTATTCCTTTGCGCAACAACTTCTGCTTTAGCATAAAGCGGCAATGCTCGGCCCTTGCAAGGTAGGTCATGGCGGCACGCTCAGCAGAAAAGACAAGGGCTGCGGCAAGCAAGTCTGCTGTCTCTTCGTCGCTAAAAACACCCTGCATTCCTGGCTCAAGGGGGCTTTCCTCTGCAAAAAGGGAGTCGGCTGCACCCAAGCCGCCTTTTACCGGCAAAAGCCTTTCTTTGGAAACGCAGGTAAGATATTCGTCGCGTAAAAAAAAGGCAGACCCTGAGTCGGGTGTAATTTCGTACACCCCGTTCAAAGTCTGCTTTATTCCAAGTATTACCAAAACAGTATAAAGCTTAGCGCTTGCTGAACTGGAATCTTCTACGTGCACCGCGCTGGCCGTACTTCTTGCGTTCAACCATACGTGGGTCACGGGTAAGATAACCGTTAGCCTTAAGAGCAGAGCGGCTGTTGGGGTCTACCTGTGTGAGTGCGCGGGAAAGACCATGGAGGCATGCACCAGCCTGGCCGTTAAGTCCGCCACCGTAAACATTGATAAGAATGTCAAACTTGTTGTCGTTGCTTGTTACCAGGAGCGGCTGGCGAACCATGCGCACCTGAGCTTCTGTTGCAAAGTATTCCTTGAGTTCTTTGCCGTTTACAACAATTTTTCCGCTGCCTTCACGCAAAAAAACGCGAGCCACAGCAGTCTTTCTTCTTCCTGTACCGATTGCTATATTTCTGATTCCTGCCATAATTGACTCCTAATTAAACTTCCAGCGGTTTTGGATTCTGAGCTGTATGCGGGTGGTTTGGACCAGCATAAATCTTCAAGTTGCCAATAATCTGGCGTCCAAGACGGTTGTGAGGAATCATGCCCCAGATTGTTCTTCTGAGGGGCTCTTCCGGACGGCGGGCAAGAAGTGAACCGAAGGATTCAGACTTGAGTCCACCAACATAACCTGTGTAGTGGCGGTAAAGCTTGTCTGTTTCCTTCTTGCCAGTTACCTGAATCTTGTCGGCATTGATGATTACAACAAAGTCGCCACAGATTGTGTTTGGTGTAAATGTGGGCTTGTTCTTTCCACGGAGTACGCTTGCTGCCTTAGCGGCAACACGACCAAGAGTCTTTCCTGATGCATCAATGATGTACCAGTCGTTCTTTGTTTCGCCTTTTTTAGCAAAAATAGTTCTCATTTATAAAACCTACCAAGTAAAACTTTGTATTTAAAGGGGTTGCATCATTCCTTTAAATAGAAATGAACAATAGCGGTTGTTCATTTAGTATACGGGGTAATATACAATAGCATAAAGAGCAAAAGTTAGTCAAGCCGTTGCTTTACTTTTCCTGCTGGAGTTTCTGTTGCTTTTCGGCTTTTTCGGCGGCCAGCTCTTCTTTTTTGGCTTCCTTTTTGTCCTTTATGTCTGCAAGGCCAATTAATACTGCTATAAGGCCAATGAAGGCGGCAAAAACAGGGGCTGCTCCCTTAAGGAAAGCTACGATGAATGCGCCCCAGGCAAGACCCAGGCCTGCGGGAAGGCAAGCGAACACGCAAAATGCAATTAACAAAATTCCTACTATTAAAGATACCATTTTTTTCCTCCAAGAACCCAAACTTAATCCTTATGCACAAGTATGACGCAAAAGGGGGCAAAATGCAAGAGCGTCCTCGTGGCGCAAAAAAAATCCCCGCAAGGGGCGGTGTGCTGCTTCCTTGCGGGGAAAGTGTTTTATGCGGGATTTTTACCGTATTATCTGCCTGTATTATAGTTTGCTACAAATATGAGTTCGTTCTGAGAATCAATGGTGGTGAGGTATGTGCCATCGAAGAATAGTTTTGCTGTGAAAGTTTCACCATCTGGAGCATAAAGGGTCAGGTCTATTACACCAGATTCGTTCCTGAAATATCCAGGGAGAGTAAAACTTTCGCCATCTTCCTCCATGGTAGCTGTAAAAGTTCCGTTACTTTTAAAGGTCAAAATCTGCTCTTGATTCGCATCCCTAAATGTTGCAAACAAACCAGATCCGTTTATACGCTCAAACTCATCGTCACCTTCTTCACGATAGATTTTACCGCCGTAACCGATAATATCAGGATCGTCATCATCTTGACTGTCATAGGTGGTGACATTCTGGCTGCTGGATTTATAGCAGTTGCCGTTCGCGAAGAGATAGTATTTTGTCTTGGTTTCGCCATCATCATCGTAGACTCTTTTGAAGATCTTGTTATTAAGTTCAGAGGAGTCGTAGTCAAGTAATGTAAGAGCACTGCTTGCACCGGCGGCATCGCTTGCGGGACCTGAGCCGTAAGGTGAAGTTGCGGGGAGGCCGCTGCTGCTAGAACCAGATCCTCCTGCCACTAAGCTGGCTGCGTCGGATGATGAGCCGCCACCTGAACCGCTAGAGCATGATGCAAATGTGAAAGCAAGGCTAAGAGCTGCTACTGTTAAAGCAATTGTTGCTAATTTTTTCATTATAATCTCCTTGGTTAAAATAGTTTTAACCTAATACTACCATACAAAAAAAAAAGTACCCCGTCAAGTGGCGCGCGGCGCTTTGGGTGACAACTATGTATATTTTGTGTTTGGCTTGATTGTCTTGATGGGGCTTGTTATAATTATCTAAAATTAGCGTCGTATACGTCGTAACTTTTAGGTGAAAGGTATGATAAAAAGGCATAAGCTATTTTGAACGGAATTCTTGATTTGCTTGCATCTCAAATTAGTTCATTGACAAATCCTTTGAACATTGCACGGATTCTTTTTTAATATCTGTTGCCCGCCGTTATGATGTAAAGGGAAAATCCTATTTTAATTATCCGAACAAATATTACTATACGGATTCAGGGCTTAGAAATGCGCGTTTGAATTACCGCACTGCTTGCAAAGGATTTCTTTAAAAAGATTATTGTTAGAATGGATATTCCTCACAATTTTTATGATGACAACGGAATTTTTCACTGTAACTTAATTGATTTTTTGCTGAACGAAAACAGTTTCCTTTTTTAACCCCAGTAGAACAAGAACCTAAAGTTTATACAAGACCCTGAAGCAAGTTCAGGGTGACGGATTCGTTTTTGGGAACGGGTTGCGTTTTGGCAAAGTGCTTGAAAGTATTATGCGGTTATATTGAAATTTTACTCGGTTGTAGTCGAGTCGGATTTAATCGAGTAAAATTACAGCATTTGATTTTGTTTTGACTTAAAAGAAATGGATTATCTTGAATCTTCTTTGTACAAAAAAATCCCCGCAAGAGGCGGTGTGCTGCTTCCTTGCGGGGAAAGTGTTTTAGGCGGGATTTTTACCGTATTATGCGCCTGTAGTATAGTTTGCTACAAATTTAAGTTCGTTACCAGCATCAATGGTGACGAGGAATGTGCCATCGTAGAATAGTTTTGTTGTGAAAGTTTCACCATCTGGAGCATATATGGTCATGTCTATTACACCAGATTCGTTCGTGAAATATCCAGGGAGAGTAAAACTCTCGCCATCTTCCACAAAGAGAGCGGTGAGAGTTCCGTTACTTTTAAAGGTCATGGTCATCTCATGATCCTCAGTGCTAAATGTTGCAAACAAACCAGATCCGTTTGTAGTACGCCCAAACACATCCTCACTTGTCTCACGATAGAATTTACCGTTGTAAAGGATAATATCCGGATCGTCATCATCTTGGTTGTTCATGGTGGTGACATTCTGGTTGCTGGATTCATAGCAGTTGTCGTTCGCGAAGAGATAGTATTTTGTCTTGTTATTGCCAGTATCGCCATCTATGTAGTCTCTTCTGAAGATCTTGTTATTAAGGGCAGAGTCGTCGTAGTCAAGTTGTGTAATAGCACTGCTTGCACCGGCGGCATCGCTTGCGGGACCTGAGCCGTAAGGTGAAGTTGCGGGGAGGCCGCTGCTGCCAGAACCAGATCCTCCTGCCACTAAGCTGGCTGCGTCGGATGATGATCCGCCACCTGAACCGCTAGAGCATGATGCAAATGTGAAAGCAAGGCTAAGAGCTGCTACTGTTAAAGCAATTGTTGCTAATTTTTTCATTATAATCTCCTTGGTTAAAATAGTTTTAACCTAAAAGTACTATACAAAAAAAAAGTGCCCCGTCAAGTGGCGCGCGGCGTTTTGGGTGACAGGTTGGGCAAAAAAAAATCCCCGCAAGGGGCTGTATGTTTCTTCCTTGCGGGGTAGTGTTTTAGGCGGGTTTTTATTCTATATTAATTAACGGTGACGCCTGTTTGTACAAAAGTAAGGCGGGCTTCATCATCAACATAGTAGATTTTGTTGCTTCCATTGTAGTACATTTTCGCGTTTCCCTCTCCAGGAATCGTTAACGTTAGCTCGCCATCATTATTGGTGTAGGTGAAGCTCCCAGTCTCTCCTTCAATATTGTAAGTACCGCTTCCACCATTAGCAAAGGTAAAAGTGGCTTCTCCGTCCGAGAAAGTGCCAACAAGGCCTGTTCCGCTTGTGCGTATACAAGCGCCACTCCTATATAAGTGTCCATCGTATTTGAGGATTGTATAATCTTTTTCTTTGGAACTTTGAAAACTGGATGGGTTGCTGGATTTGTAGCATTTGCCGTTGAGGAAGCCAAGGTATCTTGTTCCGTCTTCATCATCCTCGTAAGAGAAAACCTTGTTGTTGAGGTCTTCGCTGCTGTAGCTAAGTCCCTGGACGGCACCGTCTGTGAATGGAGTGCCTCCGCTTACAGAAACAGAACCAGATCCGGAGCCTGAACCTGAACCTGATCCAGATCCAGAACCAGAGCCAGAACCGGAACCAGAACCGCCTGCCACTAAGCTGGCTGCGTCGTCATCTGATCCGCCACCTGAACCGCTAGAGCATGATGCAAGGTTGATAGCAAAGCAAAGAGCTGCTACTGTTAAAGCAATTGTTGCTAATTTTTTCATTATAATCTCCTTGGTTAAAATAGTTTTAACCTAAAAGTACTATACAAAAAAAAAGTACCCCGTCAAGTGGCGCGCGGCGTTTTGGGTGTCGTTTTTTTTGCCCAAGCCTACGCCGCCGTGGAACCCCGGAGTTGCCGCAAAGCGGCAATGAGCGTTAGCGAAGGGTGGAAGGGCGGTGACGAGTTGGCATGTTGGCCGATTATAGTCAAGGAATGAATGGTAGAGCCAGAAAAAGTACCGTCCAAAAAAGGGAAAGTTGGTTGAAAAAAGTTTGAATTTGTGGTAGGATAAGGGTATGAACGTTGAAACGATTGTTAAGAACACGGACATTTCTTTGAGGATGGAAGGACTTGTGCTTACGGATGCGGAACGTCTTTCTATTAAAAAATGCCTTGAAGGTAAAAAAGATTTTTCGGACGCTGTTGCAGATATTGTGAAACAGTATTCAAAACCAGTTCGGGCGTATGCTTAAAGACGGATACGAGTATACTGTAGACGACTATTACTGCTATCCCGGAACTTCGGTTCTAAAAAACAAGCTTAACATTATGGATGCCCAGGAGCTGGAGGAGGCTGAGCGCAAGATAACTTCGCTTAGGTATGCGCAGGCTCTTCAGTCCGGCATTCAGGGCAACTTTGACTTTAACCACCTAAAAAAAATCCATTTCTTTTTATTCAGCGACATTTACGAGTGGGCGGGAAAGAACCGTATCGTGAATATTTCAAAGGAAGATATGTTCTGCAATGCGATTTATATTTCTGACCAGGCGGAGATTCTTTTTGACCAGTTAAAAGCTGAGAACTTTCTTAAAAACTGTGTTACAAAGAGCGATACTGCGGAGCGGCTTGCCTACTATCTTAGCGAGATTAATGCGATTCATCCTTTCCGCGAGGGTAACGGACGCACCCAAAGGCTTTTTATTACCTTTCTTGCAAGGAACTTAGGCTGGGAGCTGGACTTTTCCAAGACTACCGCTTCTGACCTTCTTAATGCCAGCATAGAATCCTTTAGCGGAAGCCTTGCGCCTTTGCAGAATTTAATTTTTTCTTCTATTAAAATTGCAAATGTATGATATAATGTTTGTGTTGATGTTCATGTTTTATCTAATGTGACCAATGGGGTTCTTTACAGGTTTGCAGAAGATGGCTGCGGGACGTAGGAAAAAACAAAAAGGGGGACCCGCCCAAATGGCCTGACGCCCCGTATATAGATAAACGGCGGGGGATTCCGTTTTGTTTTTTCCGTAACTGGGGCCCGCAGACAGCTTCTGCAAACTTGTAATATAAGTCATACGGGAGGAGGTGACTATGATTGGTGCAATTATTGGCGACATTGCCGGCAGTGCTTTTGAATTCAACAACTACAAGTTTAAGGATTTTGAAATCTTTGGACTTGACCACCGACCTACGGACGACAGCCTTATGACTATTGCGGTTGCCGTTGCAATTTTGCGCTGGAAGAGACAGCTGGAAAAAGGCAGGGAGACAAATCTTTATGCAGAAACCGTCAATGCCATGAGAAAGCTTGGCCGCGAGTACCCGGAATTTATGAGCGAGTACGGTCACGGATTTAGGGCCTGGCTTACAAGCGCGGAACCTGCCCCTTACAACAGCTGCGGAAACGGTGCCGCCATGAGGATAAGCCCTGCTGGTTTTGCGGCAAAAGACATAGAGGATGCAAAAAAACTTTCCTACGAGATAACGCGTACTACCCACAATCACCCCGAGGGAATAAAGGGGGCGGAGGCTGTTGCTGTCTGCATAGTTCTTGCAAGGCAGGGTAAGTCCAAGGAAGAAATACGCGATTATGTGGAAAAGAACTACTACAAGCTGGACTTTACGATTGACCAGATCCGTCCAAGCTACGGATTTGGTGCGCTTTGCCAGGACACGGTTCCCCAGGCTATAGAGGCTTTTCTTGAATCAGTTGATTTTGAGGATGCAATCAGGACTGCGGTTTCCCTTGGCGGAGACAGCGACACTTTGGCTTGCATCACAGGTGCAATTGCGGAGGCTTTCTACGGTGTGCCTGACACGATGAGGGCTAAGGCAATAGACATTCTGGACGACGATGAACTTTCTGACATGATTAACATGTTTGAAGAGGAGTACCAGAGCTAGCACTTTGTTACCCTGAACCACGGAAATCAATTTTGGGTTCCGCTTCAATGCGGGTTTTCAGCCCACAACACTACGCACTTGCTACCGTTGTGTGCCTTACGCTGCACCCAAAATTGATTTCCGTGTCCTAAATGCCTTTGATTGACAAAATTACTCTGCCAATATACTCTGCTGTATATGAAAAAAGTTTGCGGTGCTTTGTTTTTTCTTTTAATCCCCTTTTTGTTTAGCGGTTGTTTTACAATGATGTACCACGATGAAGTTGTGGAGCGTGGGGCGCGTGATTACATAGAGAAGCCTTTTTCTGACGACAACAGGTGGGGGCACTATATAGGAATTCAGGATTACAATGGTGTTTTTTACGATGTCTTTGTCTTTAAGAATCTTATAGAGACTGCTGAGGACAGGTACGTAAAAATCTGCCTTCCCCACAAGGATGAAGAGTGGCACGAGGACAAGGAGTATTCAGAGAGGTTTATTGTTCCTGCCAGTGAACTAAGCCAATACAAGTGGTCTAGGAGAGGCCCTGATTTATATGATTTTGACGTGGCCAAAATGAAAAATGCGGAAGGTCTTGAAATCCTTGAAGCTAGCGAGGATGATTTTTCCAAAAAAAAGAGACTTGCCGATTGCAGGGTTGATGTTTCATCCTGGCAGAAAGGAAAGAGGCTCTTTTTGCGGTGCGACTACAATTCACCAATGAAGAACAAGTACAGCTTTGCCTTTTTGCTTTCTTCAAAAAGCGTGATGGATTTTTACGGAAAAGGAAAGCCCTTCCCATCCTACATTTTCTCTTATCTTGGCTACCCTGGGCCCATTGCGGCGGACGTGGTTACGTCTCCCTTCCAGCTTCTTATTATGTGGTTGGTGTTCAGGGATTTTAACCTTGGCGGGTGAATTGGTTGTTATTACTTTATCTGCTCAAGTTTTATGCCTTTGCCAAATTTTTCCAGGACTTCTTTTAGCTTGGGAACAAAGTCGCGGTCAAAGATGTGGGTTGCCTTTGCTAAAACTGCGCCGTCGTCGTAGCGGAGGAAGCAGACTGCAACGGGATAGGCATTCTGGAATTCAAAGATGTAGATGCAGTCTGACTTTAGCTTCTTGCTTACGAAGGATTTTTCGCTTTCCAAAAGGCTTGCCACCGCAAGTTCTGTTGAACCAACCCTGGCGTTCCAGCTTGCGGGAATTGCACTTACAAAACGCTTGTTCATTTCTTCTTTTAGCGGGGCTGAATAGAAGTCTTCTTCTGGATTTTTCCAAGTGCCGGATAAGTCCATCCTGTTAAAGAGGAAGATTCCAAAGTTGTAGAAGTCTCCGCTCAGGCAATATACCGCGCTTGATTTTGACACGTTGCCAGATGCGATTTCTTTCATTTTCTTTTCGATGCCATCGTTGCCGGGGGACATTAGGTTAAGGAATGATTGGTTTCCTGCTTTTTCCTTCATCAGCGAGATTAGGGAAAGGCCGTGTTCTATAAGCGTCTTTGGCTTTTTGCTCTTGGCTTTTGCGCCACAGGCTAGGCAAAGGATTGTTAAAAGAATTGTTGCTGTAAGGATTGCTTTTTTCATTTTGCTTTCTCCATGATCTTGTCAAGATAGAGCTGTTTGTATTTAGCTTACCAACCGGGGGGCGTTACGGGGGGCTTGCCCCCTGTAGAGGGGGTAGAACGCAACGAAGTGCGGGCGTAGGGGGAACTCGCAGCGTAGCTTCCAGCGGACTTTCCCCCCCTTTTTTTAATTTAGGCTTGCTGGAAAAGGGTTAGGACTTTGTCCGGGCAGGCCTTGATGCATTCGCCACAGCTGGTGCATTTTGAGTAGTCTACGACAGGAATGCCAGAGCTTACGTCTATGCAGCCTTCGGGGCATTTTTTTGCGCACATTCCGCACTTGAAGCAGCCGGCTGAGCAGTCTTTGCGGATTTGCGGTTTGTTGTCGCTTTTGTTTGCACAGACGGCGACAGAACCTTTTGTGTTTGCGTCAAAGAGTGTAAAGAGCTTTTTGGGGCAGGTTTTTACGCATTTTGCACAACCGGTGCATTTGCTTCTGTCTACGACCGGGATTCCGTCTTTTCCCATGCTAAGGGCACCAAACTGGCAGGCTTCCACGCAGTCGCCAAGTCCTATGCAGCCAAAGGCACAGAGCTTTGTTCCGTTTGCGGTAAGCTGGGCGGCGGCACAGGTTTTTACGCCGTTGTAGATGCCCTTGCTTTTTGCACATTCATTGGTTCCGTGGCAGGCAAGGAAGGCAACTTTTTTTTGCGCACTTCCACCTGCAACGCCTAATATTTCTGCTATCTTTTTTGCAGTAGCTTCTCCACCGGCAACACATCCTGTTACCGGGGCCTCTCCCTTTACTACAGCCTGGGCAAAAGCGGCGCATCCTGCATAACCGCAGCCACCGCAGTTTCCACCGGAAAGGAAAGAGATAATCTGTTCAATTTTTGGGTCTACCTTGACCGCAAAAACTTTTTTGAAAAGTCCGAGCAGCACTCCAAGCAGGAGTCCCAATATAGCGGCCACGATGACCGTAGCAATAATAATTTTCATCACAGCCCCCTATTTTATAAGTCCCTTGAATCCAAGGAACGCCATACTCAAAAGACCGGCTGCCACGTAGAGGATAGGAGTTCCCTTGAATGCCTTTGGAACTTCTGCGGTCTTGAGCTTTGCGCGCACTCCGGACATGATCACCATGCTAAGAAGGAATCCGATTGCGGAACCGAATGCATAGACGAGGCTCTGTCCGTAGTTGTAGTTCTTCTTGATGCAGTTGATTGTAATGCCAAGAACTGCACAGTTGGTTGTAATGAGCGAGAGGTAGATACCCATTGAAGAGTACAAGGCCGGGGCTGATTTTTTAAGGTAGAATTCCACAAGCTGAACAAGGGATGCTATTACCAAGATGAAGATGAGCGTCTGGAGGAATTCAAGCTGGAAGGGAACCATTACCAGGCGGAAGATTGGCCAGGTGACGGCTGTTGCAAGCACGATTACGAATGTGGTTGCAAGACCCATGCCGGTTGCCTTTCCAGTTTCGCTCGTCATTCCAATGAAGGGACAAATTGCAAGGTACTGGATAAAGACAACGTTGTCTATAAGCATTGACTGAATAAAAATCTTTAGGAAATCCATTATTGAACCTCCTTCTGGGCTTTTGCGTTTTTAGCGTTCTGGAATGACTGGTTTATGGCAGCGACAATTCCAAAGACAATGAAGCCTCCGGGTGCGCTGTTCAAGATGCCAATCCTAAAGCTTTCCGGGATAAGTTCCACTTTGAGGGCGGTTCCTGCAAGAAGTGTTCCTGCGCCAAAGAGTTCGCGGATGAGGGATATTGCAACAAGAACGATTGTGTAGCCAATTCCCATTCCAATACCGTCCAATACAGATTCACCGATTGAATTCTTTGATGCGAATGCTTCCACGCGTCCCATGATGATGCAGTTTACTACGATGAGCGGAAGGAAGACTCCCAATGCATCGTAGAGTGACGTTACGAATGCCTGGAGCACAAGCTGTACGATTGTGGTAAAGGCTGCGATTACTATGATGAATACGGGAAGCCTTATGGAAGACGGAATGCACTTGCGGAAGAGGCTGATTACAAGTTCGCTCATAACAAGAACGAAGGTCATGCCTGCCCCCATGCCAAGTCCGTTAAAAATGCTGGTTGTGATTCCCAGGGAAGAACACAAGCCTATGTTTAAAATCAAAAGGGGGTTTTCTTTTAGAATGCCTTTTGTGATTATTGCGAGCTTTGAACTCATTTGCCTGCCTCCTTCAAGTACTTGTCGATTACGTCGCAACCTGTCTGCAAAAGGCCTGCCACACCGTTGCTTGTTATGGTGGCACCTGTTATTGCGTCAAAGGTTTGGCCTGCCTTAAAGCCGTCTGCCACCTTCTTACCCTCAAACTGTTCGTAGAAGGTCTTTCCGTTTGCAAGCTTAAAGCTGGGGTCGCTGGCTTTAATTCCAAAGCCGGGGGAGTCAGTGTTTTCCAGGAAGCGCATGCCGGTAACAATGCCGTCTGTGCTTACACCTAACATTATTGTGGCGTGGTCGTAGGTAGGGCCAGAAACCTTTGCTACGGCACCGATTACATTTCCGCCCTTCTTTGCAAAGTAGAGGGAGTCAATTGGCAGGGAGTCGTCTTTTACCTGCTCAAAGTCGTCTGCGTCTGCAAATACAGCCCGCATTGCCTCGTTAGCCTTGCGGATGTTGTTCTGCTCTATGACGGGAGCGGTAAAGTTGTTTACGAGTGCCAAGACCGTGCATGAAGCCACAGCATAAACTGCAAGAATCAGCCCCAGTTTTAGCATGGAAAATATGCCTTCATTTTTTGTGCTTGTGGTTGAACTCATTTTGCGCCTCCCGTGTAAACCGCCGCTTTTTTGCCGTAGCCGTACTTGCGGGAAGTTAGTTTGTTAAGGAATGGAGTTACAAAGTTCATGATGAGGATGCTGAACATAACTCCTTCCGGGTAGCCGCCGAATCTTCTGATGAGGAATGTTATGAGTCCGCATCCCGCTCCGAATACAAGGCGTCCTGGTTTTGTAACAGGAGTCGTTGCGTAGTCTGTTGCCATGAATGTTGCGCCAAAGATAAGTCCGCCGGTGCAGAGTGCAAAAATTGTCTGCGTTGCGTCGAAGGAAGTTGAGCAGAATGTGCATACTGCGCAAGTTGCAACCATTGCAAGCGGTGCACGCCAGTCGATGATGCCTGTAACAAGAAGGAATACAAATGAAAGCAGGATGAGTGCTATTGAGCCTTCGCCAATACAGCCGGCCCTGTTTCCAAAGAAGTACTGCCAGATTGCATCGCTGTCTGCCACAAAAGAGCCGGCCTTTATCTTGCTGAGCACTGTTGCAGAAGAAACTGCGTCTGCGTTGGAAGGTCCTGTAAGAAGCCAGTTCATTTTGCTAACTTCTGTGGCAGGGTCAAACCAAGCGCTCATTGCTCCTCCAAAGCTAAGGAACATAAAGCCGCGTCCCGTTAAAGCCGGGTTAAAGACGTTGCTTCCAAGTCCGCCAAAAAGTCCCTTTGCAACCACGATTGCAACAGCATCCCCAACAAGAACCATCCAAGTTGGAACTGTAGAAGGAAGGACAAGGGCAATCAAAACGCCTGTTACCGCTGCGGAAAGATTTTTTACCGCAACCTTCTGCTTTGTAGCTTTCTGGAAAAGGTATTCAAATACAATGCAGCCTGTTACGGATGCAAGGATTGTTATAAAAGCCCTAAGACCAAAAAGGTAGACTCCGTAAACGCATTCAGGCAGCATGGCAATAAGAACCGTGAGCATTATGCGCTGGGTTGTGTCTCCCTTTGTAAAGTGGGGGCTTGAAGATAGGAATATTTCGTTGAATTTTGATGTGGGTTCAGTCGCGCTCATTTTGCCCCTCCTGTTGGCGCTGTGGTTGAAGAAGCAGTATTTGCAGCTGCTTTTGCCCTTTCTTCTGCCATCTGGGTTCTTACGATACCCTTTCCAAGACGGATTCTCTGGACAAGGCGCACGTTTGCAGGGCAGACGTAAGAGCAGCATCCGCATTCAATGCAGTCCATAAGACCGTATTTTTTTGCGTCCGCAATTTCTTCTGCCTTTACCGACTTTACAATCATCACCGGGGTAAGGTGCATGGGGCAGGCATCTACACAGTGGCCGCAGTTGATGCAGGGATCTTCTTCCGTAAGGTAGGTCTCTTCTTTTGTAAGGAAGGTTATGCCGCTTGTACCCTTTGCAACAGGGAACATGGGGCTTTGCATGGCGAATCCCATCATGGGGCCTCCGCTTACAATCTTTGCAACCGCTCCATCCTTTACGTCAAATGCTTGGGGGATAAGATCTCCAACAAGAGTTCCGACCGGGACGCGTATGTTGCAAGGTTTTGCGCAGGCACCACCGCTTATGGTAAGGGGACGGTCAATCAGTGGCTTTCCAAGGCGGAAGGCATCGCTAATTGCGCAGACAGTTCCAACGTTGCAGATAACGGCACCTGCATCTGCCGGAAGCCCGCCAGCCTTTACCTCACGCTTGAGAACTGCTTCTATAATGTTCTTTTCCGCACCCTGGGGGTACTTGGTCTTTACAAGTGCAACCGACATCTTGTCCGAAAGCTTTTGTTCAGCAATTTCTTTTTCCAGAAGCGGCTTTATGAATGCCTTGTTGTTTTCCAGAACGATGATTCCCTTTGCGCCAACAATGTTCATGACGATGGAAAAACCGTCAACGAGCTTTTTTGTGTCTTCCTGCAAAGTCCTTTCGTCTATTGTAAGATATGGCTCACATTCAGCTGCATTCAGGAGGACTGCCTCGATATGCTTTTCCGGGGCTATGGTAAGCTTTACGTGGGTTGGGAAAGAAGCTCCACCCATGCCAACTATGCCGGCATCGCGGATTCTTGCAAGGGCCTCTTCCTTTTTGCAGGAGAAGGGGTCAAGAGGAGGCATAAAGTCTGTTTCCATTGAGGAAATGTCTGTAGAATCTGCCTCGATTATTATGCAGGGCACCAAAGAGCTTCCCGTAACAAGGCAATTCTGGATTTTCTTTACTTTGCCCGAAACGGAGGAATGAACTGGAGCGGCCATGAATTTGTCGCTTTTGGCAATGACCTGGCCCCGCTTTACGGTATCGCCGGTCTTTACAAGGGGAGTGTTAGGCGCACCGCCCATAGTTACCGGAATGGTTACCAATTTAGTTGAAGGAAACACATCCGTAATCTTACACTCGCGGCTAAGTTCCTTCATCTCGGGAGGGTAAATTCCCCCGTTAAATGTTAGCGTTTTCATGGCAGATATTATACAATATATAGGAAAAAAAAGATAGTGTCATAAAGTTGCAGATACGGAAATCAGTTTGGTGTTCCGCTCACAGGCAAATCCGTCTGAAAACTCGCGGTGTCGCGGAATAGGAAATTAAACTCACTTCGTTCGTTCCGCTCCAATGCGGGTTTTCATACGGATTTGCCTTCCGCTGCACACCAAACTGATTTCCGTGCTTAGTCAGCTTCTTCTGGAGCATATTGCAATTAAAACCGGCGGTTAAAATATGCAAACCGCATCTTGCAATTTTTCCCCTGAACCGCAAACAAGCAGCGCCACGGACGGCGCGTTGTTTCTTTGCAATACAAATGTGGCAAGTTTTTGTAAGAAAACTTGCGGGTAAAAATTGCAAGGACGCAATTTTTACCCCGCTTTCCAGGGTTCCGTGGGGCCCTGCCCACTCCATTGCCGGAGGTTCGGCCCTTCGACTAGCTCAGGGACCTCACCACCGGCAACGCGTTCCGCGCCCTTCCAATCGGGGCTAAGCTTATGGGGTTGTAACTCTTTTTCCAAATTTATTCTTATGCAAAGCATTTCTTACTTGCCAAGCAGTATCGAGCCATGGAGGGCGGGTTAGCGCATGCAGAATTGCGTAGCGATTCTGCAATCCCAGGAAAAATCCAAGGAAGGATTTTTCCTGGGCAGGGGCTAGGCTTTGTTTGCAACGTATGGCTCAGTGTTTACAGGTCGTCAGCTTCTTCTGGTTTTGTGGGCGTAAGCAAAAGTTCTCCGTTACTGCCTTTGGTTAGTTCAAGGAAAAGTGTAATTTCGTTCTTTTGGAACCTTGCAGGAATATCCCGCTGGTCCCGCTCTACAATAAAGCCGTCGGAAAAAGAAAAGGTCTGGCTTACGGCAATGCTTCCGTCTTCTCCCTTAAGCTGAATTTTTACGTCCTTTACCGCCTGCTCAATTTGTGAATCAGAAAGGCTCTTTTGGCCAAGTTCTCCCATGAATACAAAGCCGTCCTTCAAGGCCATGGAAAAATCACGGTCTTTTCCATTGAAACTTGTGGAAACAGAATAGCTACTTCCGCTGTTGTTGTTTATCTGTACGTATATCCTGTAGCTTGTCTTCTTTTCCCCATCACAAGAAGCAAAACTTGCAAGCAAAATCTGCGCAAAAATCACCAGAAAGAAAAAATAAGGCTTCTTTTTCATGTTACTCTCCTGTTTTTGTTCTTAACACTATAGTAATTTACCTGAACGGTCAACATGCAAAGCAATATTTGTAAAAGCAAGTTCCCTTCTACAAGCTCAGGGAACGTAGTTTTTTCTTGCCAGCAGTATCGAGCCAAGGAAGGCGGGTTAGCGCATGCAGAATTGCGTAGCGATTCTGCAATCCCCGGAAAAATCCACGGAGGGATTTTTCCGGGGCAGGCTCAGGGAACGTAATTCTTTCTTGCCAGCGTATCGAGCCACGGAGGGATTTTTCCGGGGCAGGTGATTTTTCAAAAATGTGTAGCAAATTTTATCTGATTGTGCTATAATTTTGTTTAATCTATAATTTTTATAGAAGTTGGCAATAAAAATTTGATGTTTGATTTGTATTGCTGCAGGTACGGATGCTGTTTTGCCGGAAGATAAAATCTTCTGCTGTTTCCGTGCAAGAGAGGTTTTATTATATGCCAAAAGTTATGTCTTATAAGGCCGGTTCAATAATTTTCTTTGCCGGAGACAAGGACGACAGGATTTTTATTCTTCAGAACGGAAAGGTTGAACTTTCTGCGGTTGATATAGTTTCGGAATTGGAGATTAAGGAGCAGGTTAAGCAGGGTGACTTTTTTGGCGTAAAGAATGCGCTTATCAAGGAGCAGAGGACAGATACGGCACGCGCTGTTACCGACTGCCAGGTTATTGCCCTTACTCCCCAGGAATTTGAGAAGAGCTTTTCTGCAAACCGGGAAGTTATGCTAAAGATGCTTACCAGTTTTAACCGCTCGCTGCGTTCATTGCACTACAGCACGGAGACCCTTTTAAAGAAGCGCGATACCGCTGCGTCCAGGGAAGACGGCATGTTTGCTATTGCAAAGGCCTATTTTAATTCCGAGCGCTATTTTTCTGCGGTTTACCAGTGCGAAAAGCTTTTGCGCGACGTTCATGAGCTTGCCAATAAGGATGCTATTACGGAGCTTTTGGGAGAGGCCCGCGTAAAGGCTTCTTCACAGGCGGAGATGGAGCTTAAGAGCCATTCTTCTGCTTCTTCTTCCGACGACGAAAGCAAGACCATAAAGCAGTTTTCTCTTCCTGTATTTGACCGCTTTACAAAGAAATACAGCGACGGAGACGTAATTATCTCTGAATTTACAAAGTCAAAGTCTTTCTATTTTGTTAAGTCCGGCGAGGTGGCTGTAGAAAAGCTTATCAACGGAAACATGAAGCGGTACGGTATTGTAAAGCCGGGCGAAATCTTTGGCGAGATGGAGCTTTTGGAGGAGAGCACAAGGCAGGCTACCGTTATTGCTAGGGGTCCAGTTTCCTGTCTTAAGTTCAACAAGGATAATTTTAATTCTGTAGTAGTGAACAATCCTGTTATTGCAATGAACATGCTGCGCCTTGTCTGCAAGCGTATTTTTGAGCAGAGGCGCGACCTTAAGATTCTTTGTATTAAGGACTGGAGCGTTCGCATTGCGGATGTTTTCTTAAAGTATGTGGAAGTTCAGAAGCCTGTTGGTGCGGACGAGGAAGACCAGAAGCGCACGATAAGCTGCACAATCGACGACATTTCCCAGGATGCAAACCTTTGCCTTAACGACACCCGCGATGAACTGAACAAATATGTTTCCCGCAACAAAATTGCAATTTACGACGACCGCATCGTAATAAAGAACATAATGGACATGAAGCGTACGGTAGATTCCTACTATGCCAACAAGGAAGAAGAAAAGAAGGGGCAGAAAAAGTAAGTAACTGATTTCCCTATAAAAAAAGCCTGTCCCCAAAGCGGAGGCAGGCATTTTTTTGCTAAGCGGTCAAATTATTTTCCAAATAAATCAATGTAGCCCGCAATGAATACCACCGCAATGATAACCGGGGCAATAAATTTGATGTAGAATTTTATGACCTTGTTGCTGGGGAATTTTACCCCCTTTCCAGTGTTCACTTCTGCAATGAATTTGTCCCAGCCCCAGCCGTACTTCCATGAGCAGAAGAGGATAAAAATCAGCGAGCCAAGCGGAAGAAGGTTCTGGCTTACAAGGAAGTCTTCAAAGCCGTCTATGCTAAGCCCCAGGATTCTGACTTTTTTCCAGACATTCATGCCAAGCGCGCATGGTATGGAAAGAATTGTTACCAGCACAAAGTTTGCCGCAACAGACTTTTTCCTAGACCAGTTCCACTTGTCCATGGGGAAGGCCACGATGTTTTCAAATACAGCAATTACCGTAGAAAGTGCCGCAAAAGACATAAAGAGGAAGAAGAGTGTGCCGAATATTCTGCCAGGTATTGCACCCATGGAATTGAATACATTTGGCAGCGAAAGGAATACAAGTCCCGGGCCAGATGAAGGTTCAACCCCAAAAGCAGAACATGCGGGGAAGATGATAAGCCCTGAAAAAATTGCTACGAAGGTGTCCAGACCTATTACGCGCAGGGATTCACCGGTAAGCGAATAGTCCTTGCCAATATACGAACCAAAAATTTCCATTGAACCAATGCCAAGGCTAAGCGTAAAGAAGGCCTGTCCCATTGCCGCGTAAAACAGTTCCCAGATACCTTCCTTAAAGGCATTCCCAAAGTCGGGCATCAAGTACCATTTGTAGCCCTGGAAAGCACCCGGTAAGAAGGCAGAATAAACTGCAAGGGCAATCATAATCACAAAAAGTGCAGACATCATTATCTTGGTAATTCTTTCGACGCCTTTTTTTAGCCCAAGGAAGCAAGTTCCAAAACCGATAAAGATTACGATAGCCATCCAGAAGACAAGGGTACGCGGATCGCCTAGAGTTGCATCAAAAGCTGCACCCACCTGCTCGCTGCTAATTCCCGAAAGCTCTCCTCTGACCATTTGCCAGAAATACTTTAGGAACCAGCCTGCAACCACAGAATAGAACATCATCAAAAGGTAGTTGCCCAAGATGGCAAAGTTTCCGTATACGTGCCACTTTTTGCCTTGGGGTTCCAGCTCCTTAAAAGCCCTGCCAACGCCCCTATTGGAAGCACGGCCAACAGCAAATTCGCTAACCATAACCGGGAGCCCCAGTATAAAAAGAAAGACAAGGTAGATTAAAACAAAAGTTGCCCCGCCGTATTTTCCGGTAACATAGGGAAATCGCCACACGTTTCCAAGGCCAATTGCACAGCCTGCGGAAAGCAAAAGAAAGCCCAACCTGGAACCTAAAGTTTCTCTGTTCTTATTACTCATGGTTGCATTCTAGCATTTTTTCAGATTATATAGAAGACTGGTGAAATTTATTCTGAATATTTTTCCAGCATTTTATGCGCTTTTTTCCCACATTCAGAACTTGGATCCGCCCTTTCTGCTTCTTCAAACAATTTAAGCGCGTAATCCAGCTTTCCCGAATCAAGGTAATAAAATCCGCAGTACAAATAGGCTTCTGCCTTGCTTTCTCCAGACAGGCTTTTGATTTTTCCATCTTTTATAAAGAAGTCAACATCTTTGCTGATTTCTTTGTATCTTTTTACGGGAGAAGTCCTGCTTACTTCTATTCCGTTTTCAAGCCGGATAAGGCGGATGCTTTCATCTTTTGGATTTATGGAAACCGCTTGGTCCAGATATTTGCTGCCTTTTTTTAGAAGACCAAGAGACTTAAGTGGACTTGCTTTTGAAATTCTTCCGGCCTTGATATTCGTGGCACTTCCATATATTGCACAGGCAAGGGCATTGCTTTGCGTAAAAGGCTCAAGGCATTCAAGGCAATCTTCAATCAACTTGTCTGCATCTTTTTCTTCTGGATTCCTGGAGCGGTTGTGGTATTCAATTCCTTTTTGAATCTGAGGATTGATTTCCTCTGCCAAGGCATTCATTTTTCCGGCTGCAGAAAGGCTTAGGATGATAAGCCATACTTTAACGATCTTTTTCATAAGAACCTCCAAATATTTTTTATTAAAAACTCTTCATTGCGGAAAAGATAAATTTTCTTTCTCCAAGATGATTTACTCCGTATGAAAAGTTAAAATATGCAAATACAGGACATTCAAAATTAATCTGAAGTCCAATTCCGTAAGCATCCAGAAATCTTGATGTATGATCCGTATAATCGTAAGCCAGGGCAAGGTCTGTAAAAACAAAGGGAACAAACTGAACTGGAAAACTTGGCGGTAGATTAAAGCTCAAGGCATTCCATCTGATTTCTGCAGAAGCAAGTCCGTAGCAGTCTGTAGCCAAGTCTTCTGATTTGTAACCAGAACGTATTCCCCTGTTTGCAAGCCCTAGTCCGTCATATAAGTCTATGGCTGTCTTTTCAAGATCTATTTTTGCATCGCTGATATTGCAGCCTCCGCTCAAGAGCCCTGCAAGTGTGATTTTGCTAAAGGGCGTGTAGTTGGCATTTATGGCAGCTTCGGCACTATGAGAACCTTCTTCCTTGCAAAATGAAGAGAAGGAACGGAGCTCTGTATTCACCGTTAATTTTTCAGATAAAAAAACTCTTTGGGAAATATATGGTGACACAGTTACTTCATAATCTGATACGGTTTTGTCGGTACAAACTATCTCGTCGCGCAGATCTAGTCCAAGCTTTAATTCGGGGTTAAGAAAAAATCCTGTCTTTAGAATAGCGTCAAAAGATAAGACTTCTTTTCCGGCAATTGCAAGCGGTGCATTTGTAAGAAGGCTTGCTCCAAAAATAAGGGGAAGTCCAAAAGTGTTTTCATCAAGATAGCTGACCCCATTTTTGTTGCTTCCAAGATATCCCTTAAGAATATTTCTGTTTCCACCAAGGGCAGCTTTTCCAAAAAAGCCATAAGCCTTTCCGCCGCCAAAGCGAAGATGGAATCCTGTTTGTACGGAAACATAAATTACTTTGCTTCCCGGATTTTTCTTTGAGTCGCTGGCCTCTACTTCTGCCGAATAAAAGAGCCCGCTGTCCATAAGCCTAAGCTTTGTTCTTTCTATTTCTTTTGCAAAGGCTTTTCCAGAAAAACTTTTTCCTTCCCGGAATTTTGAGTAGCTAAGAATTGTTGAAAGTTTTATTTTTCCCCTAGGCTCTGAATCTGCATCAAGTTCTTCATCATCAAGAAAAACTTTGATTTTTGAAACAAGAATTTCATCTTGATTTCTTGCCCTGCTGAAAAGGGGTAAAACAGAGATGAATAAAAAAATGATTAGTGAAAGTGTTTTGCGTCTTTGCATGATTTGCATAATAAATTAGGTCTTTCCTGCATGCAATATACTTTTTGGTAAGATACGGAAAGCGGGATGTATGATGCAAAAGTTTAGGTGTGAAATTTTACAGCTTGCCCTTCCGTGTTACAATTGATTTTTTTTGCAATCGAAACTAAAATCTGCATTTGTATGGATAAGAAGGTAGAAGAAAAAGGCTCTCTTGCCGAAGCATTTTTTATGAAGGGATTCAATTGCTCTCAAAGCGTTGTTGCTGCTTTTGCCCAGGAAATGGGGCTTAGCGAAGAGCAGGCTGTAAAGATGTCTGCCGGTTTTGGTGCGGGCTTTGGCCGGATGAGGGAAGTGTGCGGTGCCTTTTCCGGTATTGTCTTTGTAATAAGCACCCTGTACGGAAACACTGACCCGGAAGGAAAGTCTGCCTTTTACAAAGAGATTCAGGACTTGGCCCAAAGCTACAGGGAGCAGAACGGGGGAAACTCGATTGTGTGCAGGGAACTCTTGGGCCTAAAAAAAGCTGATGGCAGCAATTCTGTTGGCAATACCGCCGAATCTTGGGTTGCGGAAAAAAGAACGAGCGAGTATTACCAAAAGCGCCCCTGTCCAATGCTGGTAAAACTTGCCGCAGAAATAACCCAATCGTATATAGAAAGGCATTGAAAAAATTTTTCAAGGGCGTACCCTTGCACCCCGAATTTGGAGGGGAGGAAACCGCTCGGAGTCCGAAGCCCGCTGTTTCCTCCCCTCCAAACCACCCCTCCTTCTCGGGCACGGCTTAGGGGTTCCCCCCTAAGAACCCCGGTTGTTAACAAATGTTTTTTTGTGAATGTTCCCTTCGACGAACTCAGGGAACGTTTTTTCTTTCTTGCCAGACAATATCGAGCCATGGAGGGCGGGTTAGCAGCGTGCAGAAGTGCGAAGCGCTTCTGCAATCCTGGAAAAATCCATGGAGGGATTTTTCCAGGCGACCTACGCCCGATTGGAAGGGCGGCGTAGCCGTTGCAGTTGGGTGCGGTCCCTGAGCAAAGTCGAAGGGCTGAACCCGACTGTAATGTAGGCGAAAGCCGGTTCTCGCAACGAAGTTTCGAGCGACCCTGGAAAGCGGGGAAGGCAAACGGTAGTGTATGTTTGCAATAAAAAAAAATTGCCCAGCCCCTAGAGTTCCGTCCAAAAATTATTTTATAAGTTCCTTTGCTCTTTGAAGGGCTCCGTTGATGTTGTCGAAAATATTTTCCCGGCCAATTTTGTCTGCCATGCCCATTTTTTCGCAGAGCATGTAAGGCTGGGTGTGGATTCCCGAAAGCACAATCTGAATGCCGTTTTTGTCGCAAAGAGCTTTTAGCTGCTCAAGTGCACGGATTCCGCCTGCATCCATGTAAAGGGTGTTCCTCATGCGCAGAATCAAAACCTTGTAGTTAAGGCCTGCTCTTTCTGCCGCAAGCTCAAATTTGCGTATGGTTCCAAAAAAGAGTGAACCGTCAATTTCGTAGACCATAACGTTCTTGGGAATTTCGATTGTTTCTTCGCTGCCGTCACCGGTTATTCCTGTTACGATGGTGCGCTGGCCTGCCTGAACTTCGCTGAGGTCGCTGATTTTTTTGATGAAGAAGAACATTGCAAAAATGAGTCCGACACCTATTGCGTAGGTAAGGTCAACGAATACGGTGATAAGGAAGGTTATTGCAAGAACGCAGATGTCTGATTTTTCTCCCTTGAGCAAGGCCCTGATTGCGCTGATTCCCGCCATGTTCCATGCAACAGAAATAAGCACTGCCGAAAGGGCCGCAAGGGGGATGTATTCTACATACTTGCCAAAGAAAATCATTATGAGCAAAAGAATGACTGCGTGAACCATTCCCGCAACAGGTGTTCTTCCTCCGTTCTTGATGTTGGTGGCTGTGCGGGCAATTGCTCCTGTTGCAGGTAGACCGCCAAAGAGTGGACTTAGGATATTTGCAATTCCCTGTCCAATCAGCTCGTTGTTGGAGTCGTGCTTGGTTCCTATCATACCATCGGCAACTACTGCAGAAAGCAGGGATTCAATTGCGGCAAGTACAGCTATGGAGCATGCGGTTGGGAAGACGTCTACTATTGTCTGGAGTCCAAGTGCGGGAAGCTGTGGTTTTGGAAGGGATGAAGGTATTGCGTAGCGGTCTTTTATTATGTCCGTATGCAGGCCTGTTGTATTGGAAATTATTATGTTTGCTACCGTGGCAAGGATGATTACTATAAGGCTGCCGGGGATTTTTTTTGTTACCTTTGGCCAAAGGAAGATTACGATAAGGCATGTAAGGGCCATTGCAAAGGAATACCAGTCTATGGTATGGAAAGAATTTGCATAAGTGATTATTTTGCCGGTAAAGGTTCCTGGCAGCTTTCCGGTTGTAAGTCCAAAGAAGTCGCCAATCTGTCCTGTTGCAATTGTTATTGCTATACCTGCGGTAAAGCCTGTTACGATTGTGTAGGGGATGAATTTTACAAGGCCGCCCAGCTTAAAGACTCCGAGCAGAATAAGTATTAGTCCTGCAAGAAGCGTTGCCGTTGCAAGTCCCGTCATTCCAAGCTGGGGATTGTTTACGATTTTATAGATGATTACGGTAAAGGCACCGGTTGGGCCTCCTATCTGGCACTTTGTTCCGCCAAAAGCCGCAATGCAGAAGCCTGCAATTATGGCTGTGTAAAGGCCTGTCTCCGGGCTGCATCCAGAGGCGATTGCAAATGCAATTGAAAGGGGAAGGGCTACAATGCCCACGATGATGCCGGCTATAAAATCGGTCATGAATTTTTTAGCCGTGTAGTCTTTTAGTGAATTGAGTAAGTCTGGTTTGTACATTTTGATTTCCTTTGAAAATATTCCCTATTCTGGTGATTTTTCGCACTTTGTGCAAGAAGGGGATAATTTTAAGTCGTCTTGCTTGAAGATGATGTAGATTATGTTTAAAAGGGTGCCGAAGAGGAGGGTAAAGCCCCAGGTCCTTGCGTGTAGAAAGGGGTGACGGACCCTGTGGAGTATGTCTTGGGCAAGGGATGGAAGGTTTTCCAGAATGTCCCATGAATTCCACCTTAGGAATCTTCCGATGTAGACTCCAAAGCCAGACAGGTAAAGAAAGGCTATGCTTACAGCCGCTGCGAACTTGCAGGCAAAGTCTGTTTTGATTTTTTCTTCTATCATTTGTAGGCTTACGAAGCCGTATATTAGGCCTGCGAATGCGTAGCTAAGGAGCATTATTAGGTCAAACCAAGGAGGGGCGGAATGCCAGTTCCTGTTTCCAAGGTGCAGCAGGTCGGTCAGAATGTAGGGGGCGTTTGGAAAGAAGGCCAGCCACACCAGGGCTATTGCAATAAGGGGAAATATTTTTTTTACTTCCTTTATATATATGATTGAAGCCAGAAACCAGGGAATGAAGGCAAGAAAGAGGTTCCAAATCATGAAGGTGTAAAGGGTGTTGCCTGTTATGATTCTGCGGCAAGTGGATAATGCAATGGAAAAAAGGGATATTAAGAGCAGTACCCAAGTGCTTTTGTGGCTGAAAAGTTTCTGGAAATATGATTTCATGCGACCATATTACAATTTATGCGGACGCGGTGCAAGGTCTTTGTTTTGAGGCTTTGTTGCTAAGCAGGTTGCAGCTTAACGGGTTATTGTATTGTGATTTGGGACGCTTCTTTGCCGTCTGGAGCGTAGCAGCGGATTGGGTTGGTGCGGTCTACGAGGGTGTTCATGCCGTTGTAGAAGGCGTACTGGTAGGTTCCAGGTGGGAGAGGAAGGTCAAATTCGTAGATTCCTGGGGTTGTTTCGCGCATTGTGTAGATCCAGCTGTCCCAGTTGGTGAATGAACCGCCAAGGCGGATTTGCTGGCCCTTTGTTCCCTTGTAGACAAAATGAACCAGGCCGTTCTGCTTTTGTTCGGTAACGAAAGGAATGCTGCGGCTTGCGTCTACCTGAGATACAAGAACCCCGCTCTTTTCGCTGTAGGTCTTGTTGCTGTTGTATGGGTCGGTTGTCCAAAGTCCGTCGATTATGAGGCGGTAGCGTACTACCTGGACGTCTTTTGGCAGCTTTATGATGAAGAACTGGAGCGATTCCTGAACTTTGTAGTCTGCGTCGTAGATGTTGCGTATCTTGAAGGAATGTATGGTTTTATATTCTTCGTGCTCAAAGGCGATTCCGATGTGGCGGGCGTTGTTTTTTGCGGTAAAAACGAGGTTTTGTCCCTGGATGAAGGGGGCCTGAACTGTGTCCAGTTTTGCCACGATGTTGGCAAATTCGGCATCCTGGTCATCTTTTGGGGCAATATAAGGCCTTATGGGTACAGAAGATTCTGCTGCGAAAAGCTGGGAAGCTGAGAGTAGGGTAATTGTAAATAAAAATAATATAGGCCTAAAAAAACTATTCTTATTCATACTTCGATTATCGGCGATTTTTGAATTTTATGTTAGAGGGGGAAGGGATTTTTTGCATAAAAAATTTATTTTTTCAAGGGAGTTTCCCTTGGAACCCAAATTTGGAGGGGAGGAAAACCTCTACTCGGAAGCGGGTTTTCCTCCCCTCCAAACCTCCCCACCTTTCCAGCACCGCTTAGGGGTTCCCCCTAAGAACCCCGCTGGTTAACAAATAATCTTCTTGTTGAATGTTCCCTTCGACGGGCCGCTTGACGCTGCGCTGCGAGTGCAGGGAACGTTTTTTTGTTTCTTGCCAAAGAATATTGAGACAGGGAGGAATTTTTCCTGGCGTCCTACGCGGGATTGGAGGGGCGCGCGTAGCGCGTTGCGGAGCAATGGAGCCGGATGGCGGAACCCCGGAAAGCCCGTAAAAAATGGCCTCCTTGCCATTTTTTACTTACAGGTTTTCTGCCGAAAACCTGCGGAATCTGTCCGCTAAGATGTGACGCACCCTCCATGGTGCTGCTTGTTTGCAGGTAAAAAATGGCAAGTGTCGATTTTAGAGGAGAAATGGATGGTAGAGCGTATAAAAGTACCGTCCAGAATAATTCAGGAAATATTTATACAGTTGGTTTTGAACTTTGCTATTACTAGTAGAATTTATGAGTGCGGAATGTTATACTTTTATATATGAAGAAGATAGTTACTTTTTCTACGAACCAGAGGGTTATTGATACCGTGCAGAAGTCTTGCGAGTTGTATTCGGCTTTCTTTAACTCCGAGATTTTTGGTTCTACAGAGAGTGCCGTTAGCTACATTAATTACGAGATGCCCGAAATCAAGGTTCTGGATTATACTTCCAAGAACATTGACTGCGCCAAGATTCTGGAGACGATTAACTCGGACGCTTGGCTGCACTACGGCGGTATTATTGCGGTTGCGCGCGACGCGGAGCAGGTTCAGCAGCTGGAGGAGCTTAAGGACAACAACATGCTTACGGTTCAGAAGCTGGACGACTTTGAGAGGCATTTTAGCAGAATTCTCCGCATTTTGTACCAGAACCAGCAGTTTTTGTATACCCGCGGCATGCAGGACATTATTGGCGGCCAGGAATCCGGGCTTTTTCTTTGCAACAACGACCCCATGGACATCCGCTTTTACACGAACTTTCTTGTTAGCTATCTTTATAACACCAACCGCATTTCTGATGACGACCGCTATGCACTCCACATAACTTTTATGGAAATGCTTACCAATGCCCTGGAGCACGGGAACCTTAACATTACCTACCAGGAAAAGACCGACTGGCTGATGAAGGGGCGGGACATGCTGGAGCTTATTTCCGAGAGGCGAGTTGACCCCCGCTATTGTGACCGCAAAATCCATATTTCCTACGCAATCGGAAAGACTGTTTCTGCTTTCCGCATAAAGGATGAGGGTGAAGGCTTTGACTGGCGTGCCATAATGAACAAAAAGAACAATTTTGACACTCACGGGCGCGGTATTTCGCTTAGCAAGCAGTGCGTTAAGAAGCTTACCTACAACGAGAGGGGCAATCAGGTTACCTTTACTATTGCCAACAAGGTGAATGCGGTTAACACTATTCCGGGCATAATGAAGCCTTTTGACACGATTGAATACAAGAACAAGGAAGTTGTCTGCCGCGAGAACGAGATGTCCAACGACCTTTTCTTTATTGTTAGCGGGCGCTTTGCCGTTTACGTAAAGAAGAAGCTTGTTAACGTTCTTACTCCAAACGATATGTTCATTGGCGAGATGGCCTTCCTTTTGAACGACCGCCGCACTGCAACAGTTGTTTCTGTTGGAAGCTGCCGCGTAATCAAGGTGCCAAAGTCTGCCTTCCTTTCGCTTATCAGAAAGAATCCCCACTACGGCATTTTCCTTAGTAAGGTTCTTGCCCAGCGCCTTGTTAACCAGACCAGTGCTACGATTAAGGCAAAGAATTTGGGTAAGTCTGCCGTCCGCACTTCGGCTAAGTCTTCTGCTGCTTTAAGGACTGCATCTAAGCTTGCTTCCAGAGGTGGGGCTAAAGCGGTTAGACAGGCAAAATCACCAGTTAGACCCGCTGCTTCTAGACCAACTGCTTCCAGGCCTGCCGCTTCGAGACTTGCTGCTGCACGTCCGGTTCAGCGTAAAGTTTCCAGGTAAAATATGTCTTTAAACTGTAACGAAATAAACCAAGTGCTTTCTGAGCTGGACCTGGCGGATACTTTTATTCAGGAGATTGTCCAGCCGGGCTACGATACGCTTACCTTCCGCGTTATAAAACACGGTTCTTTGCGGACTATACTCATTTGCACTTGTGCCGGTGCCTGCCGCATAAACGAAACTTGGGGGAAGATTCCCAAGAACCCAAAGCCCCTGCGCTTTAACGAATTCCTTAAGAGCCATGTTCAGGGCATGAGGATAAACAGCTGCGTTCAGATTGGCCTTGAAAGGGTGATAAAAATGGATGTTTCCACCTGGCAGCAGAAGTATTTTATTTACATTCGCCTTTGGTCCGGGGCTGCAAACGTTATTGTTACGGATGAATCTGGCAACATTCTTGACTGTATGTACCGCCGCCCCAAGAAGGGGGAAGTTTCTGGCGGAACTTTTATTATGGAAGAAAAGGAACCTTCACCGGATGAAAAATCTGCCGCTTTGCAGAGGTTCCCGCTAAGGTCTTTTGATGAGCTTAAGGATGCCATTGAACAGAATGGGGGTATGCTTAACGGCCGCAAGGTGCTTGGCCAAGACGGTGATTTTGATTCCCTTTCCTTTAACAAGAAGGTTGACCTTTTTTATTCTGAATATTCATCGTCCCTTTCCCGCGATAATCTTCTTTCCCAGGCGGAAAAATGGTTCAATTCCAAAAAGAGCAGGATGGAGCAGGCGCTAGAAAAGCTTTTGCAGAAGCAGAACGACTTTGCGGGGGCGGAAAAGCTAAAGCACACCGGGGACCTGATTCTTGCCTATGCCCAAGAGGCCAATGGTTCTAGTCTGGACTGCACGGATTATGATAGCGGCCAGCAGGTTCACATCCGCCTTGACCCCAAGCTTTCTCCACAGCAGAATGCCCAGGTTTACTATTCGCAGTACAAAAAGGCTGTTAGCGGACAGGAGGCACTTGCCCACGACATAGAGCTTTCGCGAAAGAACCTAGCCAAGCTGGATGCTGAATACAAGGCGCTTCTGGAAGAAAAGAGCGTAATCAAAATTGAGCAGATGCTCCGCAGGAATACAGCCCCCGCACAGACTAAGGAAAAGCCGCATCCGGGGCTGCACTACGAGATTGACGGCTGGACAATTATTGTTGGAAGAACCGCTTCTGAAAACGATGACCTTTTGCGCCATTACGTGAAGGGGGCGGACATGTGGCTTCACACCCGCGACTACGCAGGCGGATATGTCTTTATAAAGGCTCAGAAAAACAAGACAGTTCCTCTGGAAACTCTGCTTTACGCTGGTAACCTTGCGGTTTACCATTCAAAGGCACGCAAGAACGCGGAGGCAGACCTTTACTACACCCAGGTAAAATATCTTAGGCGTGCAAAGAACGGTCCCAAGGGGCTTGTTATTCCCACTCAGGAAAAGAACCTTCACATAAAGCTAGACGCGCAGAAGCTACGTGAGCTTGAGGAAAGGGGCTAGCGGCACTTGTTTGTAATAGCCATTTCCGCCGGCTTATTCCCACCAGTCTTCAACCTTTAGCATGCTGACTTCCTGCAAAGTGGCAAAGTCTTCCGTGTTGTGGGTTATTAAAACCATTCCGTTTGCTATTGCGGTAGCGGCAATCTGTGAGTCGTCAAAGGGTAGTGTTTTGCCTTTTTCTTCACAGCGGGCACGGAGTTCGCCGCAGATTTCCGATGCAAAGTTGTCGTAAGGAATGATTTCGTAGGAATCCTTTATGCTCTGCATGGTGTCGCCAACGAGCTGCTTTTTTCTTCCTTCCGGCATTCTCTGGTAGCCATAGATACTTTCTTGCCAGACCGTGGAAGAGATGGCGCACAGGTTGCCGTGGTTGAGAATTTTCTTTATCAATTTCAGATTTGGTTTTTGTTTTGCAAATTCTGAAATTACATTCGTGTCAAGCAGGTAGACTGGCTTCATACTTCGCTCCAGATAGAATCGATTTTTTTGTAGTATGCTTCATCGGGGTATTCATCCGGTGGAATGGGAATGCCTTCGTTGTCCCCCGCAGCTTCCATTTCTGCAAGCACATCAGCATATTTTTCGCGGATTTCAAGCCAGCGCTCATAAAAACTCTTCTTGGGCTTTATTGCCTCGTATTCTTCCCAGCTTATAAGTACAGCAACCGGCTTGTCGTGTCTGGTAAGTTCAACTGGCTCCCCGCCTTCCGCAAGCTTTATTAAGGAAGAAAAATTATTGCGCGCATTGTAAATTGATTCCCTGCACATAGGCACCTCCTTTTAAGGCTCTTTTTTTATTATCGCCTTTTATTGGCTAGATGTCAAGCCTTATGGCTAGAAAATGATTTTTTTCTGAATTTTTTGGAGCATATTCCTTCTTTATACTGTGTCCGCCACTCTGTGTCGGCCAGACTCCGCGTCATTTTATCCTGCAGAATAAGCAGCGCCAAGGACGGCGCGTCATTTGTTAGCAAAAAGGACTGGCAAGTTTTCGCCAGAAAACTTGCGGGATAAAATGCCACGGAGGGCATTTTATCCCGCTTTCCAGGGCTACGCTGTCGCTCCGGCCCGCCAAAGGCGGTCTTGCTGCGCAACCCTTCCAATCGGGGCTAGGCTTTATTTCGAGAAAATTGATTTCCACTATATTTTTTTATGAAAAGCAACTGGAAATCAGTTTGGTGCGTAGCGGAAGGCAAATCCGTCTGAAAACTCGCATTGGAGCGGAACGTACCCGGCAGCGTAGCTTCAAGCCGCAAAGCGAGTTTAATTTCCTATTCCGCGACACCGCGGGTTTTCAGACGGATTTGCCTGGGAGCGGAACACCAAACTGATTTCTGTGTATGATATTACTTGTTGATAAAATAAAGCCCAACAAGACAAATTACAATTCCTGCAATTTTTGAAATGCTAAGCTGCTCTTTGTATAAAAAGAAACCAACAAAAATCAGAACGGCGGCAAGCAATGTATTTGCCACAAGTGCAAGCGTATTTACTTTCCATCCGGCTTTGTAAGCGCAGATGAATCCAACTTCAAGCCCTGTAATTACAATTCCAATTGCGCAGATTTGATAAACGGTGTTTGCTGTAACGATTAGTAAAATTGGCCAGATGTATGAAAACATGATGGACAGAATATCAGATGTAGCCTGAATCATCAATGAGAAAGTTAATGCATAACAGCGTTTTTTCTACTATAATTAGAATATGGAAAAAGCAAAAGAGATACATGCAGAATTTTGGAAGTATGCACAGCTTGGATCAGGTCGGGCATACCTGATTTTTCGTGAGCACAAGAAGCTTGACTTTACGCAGGAAATAATTCAGCTTTGCCTAAAATGCTATGCCTATGACCCCCAGTGCGAAGGTGACAGAAGTGAATATGCAATGCAGTTTATTCGTGCCCTTCCGCAAAAGGAGCGGGAGTGTGTGTTTGCAAGCATAAAGCCCCATCTTGAAAATGACAAAGCTTCGGACGACTGGGATTGCATTCATTTTTTCTATGTGGTGGTAAAAATTGCGCATGAATTTGACCCTTCTTTTGGTCAGCTTTTACGGAAGCGTTTTGATGAATGTGATGATGATGCTTTGATTGAAGGGTTTCCTTCTTCGGCGGTTATAGAACTTGACGGATTTGACGGCATGGTTCGTGTGGCAAAAAAATTTGGCAAGGCATTCAAAGTGCACGATGACTGGGCAGAAGATGATTATTATACATGCTGTGTTCCAAACATGAAAAGTGAAAGTGTGCGGGCAAAACTTGCAGAGCTTGCAGAATCAGATCAAGACATACGCGCTTACTTAGAAAGAATTGAAGAATGTGAAAAGGAAGCGGAAGAAAGAAAAGCAGAACGAAAAAAGGACGAGCCTGAAAGCAATTTTGAGCGGGTAAAAAAAGCCTTTTATACTGGCCAAGGCCATGTTCCCCGGCGCTACGTAAAAGAATTGACTTTTGACGAAGCAAAATATTTTGCCGATGAAATGAAAACTGTAAAGAGTCAGAAGGAACTTATAAAATATCTCTGGATGTTTTCTGACATTCCTTATCCCTATGATGCCAAAGATTTGCTTTCGTTACTTTCAAAACGGAAAAATTCGTATTTTAACAATCGTTTGGTTGATGCACTTTCTTTGCTGACTTCTCCAGAAATCCGGTCGCTTGCAGAAAAGACCTTGGATTCCAATAAATATTCGCCTTTTTATTTTGCCCTGCTTACAAAAAATTACCGCGAAGGGGACGGTGCAAAAATTGCCCGGAAGCTAAAAGAAATAAAAGATTTTGAAGATGCCCATTACGATGTTAGTGATGTTAGAAAAATCTACAAAGAAAATGTAACGCCTGATTGCCTTGAACCGCTTACGATTTTTTATGAGCGTACAAAATGCGGTCTGTGCCGTACTCATGCCGCTGAACTTATGGAAAAAGCTGGTGTGCTTCCCCAGACTATACGCGATGAGTTGCCATTTGATTCCTGCAAAAGGGGTGAGGAGTGACGGTTCTTATGCGGACTTTGGTATGCTATAGGCTTTTGATTTTTTCCAGAGTCTCTGCCAAGTGCTGGGCTATGTTTTCTATGGTGCTGTGGCTGCCCTGAACTTTTACCGTAAGGCCGGAAAGCCTGCTGCAGTTGTCGTAGTTGCCGGAAATAATTTCGTCTGATTCGCTGCAAAGGGTATAGGCCAGTTGGTTTTTGGAAGAGGGGGTAAGTTTTTCGTATTCATCCAGGAAGGAGGAAGAAATGCCCGATTCCTTTATTAGCTTAAGCTGGTGGGGAAAGTAGCAGGGGTTTGTTAGTATGCAGGGGAGATTGAATTTTCTGCTAAGATTGTCTGCAAACCAGCCGCCAAGGCTCTGCCCCACAAAAATAAAGTCTTGGGAGCTAACCATGGAGGAAAGCTTTTCAAGAATCTTTTCTGGGGAAGTGCCCATGTAGTCAAGCTGAGGGGAAATGATGTTCTTGGCGGGCATCATTTTGCAAAGAGCCTTGTAGTTCTTGTTGTCTGCTTCGCCAAGAAAACCGTGTATGTTCAGAATTAACATTAGAAGTCAGCCAGCTTTGGTGCGCGTGGGAATGGAATTACGTCGCGGATGTTTGCCATTCCTGTGATGTAGCGCAAGAGGCGGGCAAATCCAAGTCCGAATCCTGAGTGGGGTACTGTTCCAAAGCGGCGGAGGTCAAGGTACCACTGGTAGTTGGTCATGTCCATTCCGCGTTCCTGGCATACCTTTAGAAGCTTGTCGTAGTTTTCTTCGCGTTCTGAACCGCCTGTTATTTCGCCAAGGCCTGGAACAAGTACGTCTACTGCGCGTACCGTGATGCGTCCCTTTTCGTCGGGTTCGTTCTGCTTCATGTAGAAGGCCTTTACGTCTTTTGGATAGTTGTAGACCATTACAGGCGACTTGTAGATTTGTTCGGTAAGGTATCGCTCGTGTTCGGTCTGAAGCTCCTTGCCCCATTCGATTGGGAATTCAAACTTGTCGTTGAATTTTTCAAGTTCGGCAACGGCTTCTGTGTATGATATGCGCTTGAACGGTGTGTCCACAACGTGCTGAAGCTGGGCTGTAACGCCTGGCTGGATTCTCTTTTCAAAGAAGGCCATGTCTTCGCTGCATTTTGTGAGTGCCCAGTTTAGAAGGTACTTGATGAATTCTTCTTCCAAGTCCATGTCGTCAAAGAGGTCAAAGAAGGCCATTTCCGGTTCGCACATCCAGAATTCGCTAAGGTGGCGCGGTGTGTTTGAATTTTCTGCGCGGAAGGTTGGTCCAAAGGTGTATACACGGCTAAGGGCTGTTGCAAGGGTTTCTGCTTCAAGCTGGCCAGATACCGTAAGGTTTGCCTTTTTGCCAAAGAAGTCTTTTGAATAGTCAACGATTTTGTGTGCGTCTTCTATCTTCATTCCGCCGGCTCCAGCTTTTACGCCAAGTTCGGCAATCTTTTCCAGTGAAAGGGTTGTTACCTGGAACATTTCTCCTGCACCTTCTGCATCTGAACAGGTGATTTCCGGGGCGGAGATGTAGACAAAGCCGCGTTCCTGGAAGAAGGTGTGCAGGGCTATTGCCATCTGGCTTCTCATGCGGAATACTGCGCCAAAGGTGTTTGTGCGTGCGCGGAGGTGGGCATTGTCGCGGAGGTATTCCATGCTCATCTTGTTTTTCTGAAGCGGATATTCTTCCGGTGGGCAGATGCCAAGAACCGTAAGCTTTTGCAGGGTAACTTCAACTGCCTGTCCTGATGCCGGGGAAGGGATGATGACTCCCTCTGCGCGGACAGAAGCGCCTGTTGTTATTTTTTTGAGTTCTTCTTCTATATTATTAACGTCTGCATTACCGGGATTGTTGCGGTCAAAGGTAAGCTGGATGTTTGCAAAGCAGCTTCCGTCGTTCACCTGAACAAAGACTAAGTTTTTTGAGTCGCGCTTTGTGCGCACCCAACCGCAAACTGTAACTCCGCGTCCGTCCGGGGCAGAGGTAAGCAAATCTTTAATAAGAACTGGTTTCATAATTTATTGATTATAGTGAATTTGGGTGCTTCCTTCAAGGGTGTTCCCTTGGACCCCTAACTAAGGGGAGGGACCCCCCCCTTTCCCGGCACGGTTTAGGGGCTTAGCCCCTAAAAACCCCTCTGTTTAACAGATGTTTTTTTTGGGGATGTTCGCTTTGGCAGGTTCAGAGGTATTTTTTCTTTCTTGCCAAGGAATATCGAGCCATGGATGGCGGCTTGGCAGCGCGGAGAATTGCTGTGCAAATCTCCGATCCCTAGAAAAATCCAAGGAGGGATTTTTCTAGGGCAGGCACGGCTTAGGGGCCATATAGCTCAACGTTTCGCGATATGCCTAAGGACCCCGCTGTTTAACAAATAATCCTCTTTTTGAATGTTCCCTTCGACGGGCTCAGGGAACTTGATTCTTTCTTGCCAAGAAATATCTAGCCAGGGAGGGCGGGTTAGTGGCGTGCAGAATTGCGAAGCGATTCTGCAATCCCAAGAAAAATCCACGGAGGGGTTTTTCTTGGGCAGGCGGCTTAGCAACGTGCAGAATTGCGTAGCGATTCTGCAATAAAAACTTGGTTTTATTTTTGGATTTCTATGCTTTCGGAGTTGTAGAAGTTATCGGCGTAGATTGTGAAGTAGCAGTAGAGAGGCTGGTCTTGGCGCTTCCTTAGTTCGTCGGAGATGTTTACGGTCCAGTCGTAGCTTATGGTTTTGCCTGTGATTTTGTAGTCCATGAGGCTTGGGGCTTGGAAATGGTCAAAGAGCTTGTTGCCGTCTGCATCGCAGATGTAGATGCTTAGCTGCACGTAGGATGAGCTGTAGTATTTTGGGCGGACTTTTGCGTATACGGTTATTGTGTCGCCCACTTTTGCGGAGGTGATTTTCTTTTTGCCCTTTTTTATGCAGAGGTCGTAGATTCCGTCGTACTTGGATGGCTTTTGCCAGGGGGCAGAGTTTAGGTATTCTTCTAGTTCCGGGTCTTTGATTTGGACGCTTTCAAAGTTGTCGGGGAGGTTTTTTATAAAGATGTAGCCTTCGTTGTCTGTTTTTACGGTAAGGTTTCCCAGGGAATTGCCGTCTTTGTCGTATAGGCAGAGCATGAGTTTTTGTTTTTTTTGGACGCCCAAGTATGTGTCTACAATCTGCTTGCAAAGTTCTTTTGAGCCGTCAAGCTTTACGTTTTCGTTTTTGATGATTTTTGAGGGCTTTCTTTCTGCTGAACCGCTGTTTGTTGCGCAGGAGATTAAGGCTAGGGGCAGTAATGTGGCCAGGATAAAGATGATGCGGATTTTTCTTTTCATGAGGAACAAAATAGTGGATATTTTTTTGTTTTTCAAGGGTGAGCCCTTGGACCCCAGAACTTGGAGGGGAGGAAAACCTCTACTCGGAAGCGGGTTTTCCTCCCCTCCAAACCTCCCCACCTTTCCAGCACCGCTTAGGGGTTCCCCCTAAGAACCCCATTTTTGTTTCTTGCCAGGCAATATCGAGCCATGGATGGCGGGTTAGCAGCGCGGAGATTTGCTGTGCAAATCTCCGATCCCTAGAAAAATCCAAGGAGGGATTTTTCTAGGGCAGGCACGGCTTAGGGGCCATATAGCTCAACGTTTCGCGATATGCCTAAG
>JAFXWC010000020.1 GCA_017534445.1 Treponema sp. | reverse complement strand
TGTTGCCGGTGGCCATGGCGTGGGTGCCATACCCGTTCCCATCCCGAACACGGAAGTCAAGCCCCACAGCGCCGATGATAGTGGCCCTGCGCCGCGAAAGTAGGAGGCCGCCGGCTTTTTTTATTCCTTTTCAATAAAAAATTAGCCGACACTTTTAACAAAAATCATTTATTATTTATTCAGTTTTGCAAAGAGAAAAATAATTGGCTAGAATTCCCGTATGGAGTAGTGTATTTTTCCTAAGATGCGGATGTCCGTGCTTTCTATGCTTTCCGTCATTTCTTTATAGCTTGGGTTGTCAGAGATTATGTGCCACAGGTTCTTGTCTCGGTGGATGCGCTTTATAAAGCCTGCTCCCCTGTACTGGAGTGCATAGATTCCGTCTTTGTTTTGCCAGCCTATGCCATCACATATAACTATATCTCCGTCGAATAGGGTGCTTTCCATGCTGTCGCCGTGGACTGTAAGGGCTGCGGCAGTGGATGCGTACTCTTTTAGCCGCTTGGGTACAGGAACGTAGCCCGAAATACGGTCTTCATCGGGTAGGAATTCTCCTTTTCCGGCACTTAGCAGCTGGTCATAGAGGGGTATCTGAATTATGGAAGAATTTTCACTGCCGGCATATTCTTCGCCGAGCAGGTCTTCTATGCGGCAGTCTAGGGCTTGGGCAATCCTGTAGGCTGTGTCAACACCGGGGAAACGCTTGTAGTAAATCATGTTTCTGAGCGTCTGGATGTTGATTTCGGTTTTGAGGCAGAGCCACTGCTGTAGAAGCCCCTTTGATTTTAGCTGCTGCTTTACGTTATTCCAGAAAATTGAGCTTTTTGAGTCCATACAAAAACTATAGCATATATTTCAATTTTTGAAAATCCCCTTTTGTGGAAAAATAATATACTTTTTTGAGGATTTTATATTGACAAATCCCTAAAAAAGGATATAATGATAATTGTCCTGTTAATGCAAGATGAATCCCATTTCTTCTTTGCAGACCCATATATATTCCACTTGCCGCATAAGGTGAATCCTTTATCCCACGGAGGTGAAGCTTTGTGCGGCTATTTTTTGAATTTCGTAAGGCACTATGTTACCATGTTAATGTAACTTTAATGCTAGATTTTGTTTTTTTTAATAACTTGTGCCTTTCATTAATGCATTTTATGAGAATTTGACTAAAGGAGTTATGACATGCGAAAAAATATCAAAGGAATAAAATCTTCTGCTTGGGGCCTGATGCTTGCTTTTGCTTTTGCCTCATGTTCTTCCATGAAGCAGCTTTGGGACTTGAAGGGTATTCGGGTTTCCGCAAATGATCAGGTTTATACTGGTAAGTCTACAACCGTTCCTATGGATATAAAGACCGGAAATTTACGCTTTGAATTCAACGCTACATCAGATCCGGTGGACAACGGTTATCCTGTGTCTATAAAGGTTGTTGACAGTTCTGTTGTTTCCGTAACGCAGAGTGCTTCGAATCCTTCAAGTTACACGATTACTGGCTTAAAGAGCGGATATACGGCGGTAACGGCTTCTTGCTCGTCTGCCTATACCTTTACCTTCCTTGTCTTTGTTGCGGACACATCGCGCGGTATTACGGTTGACAGCTTGAAAAAGCAGCGTGATGATGACATTGCGCGCCTTAAGGCAGAAGAAGAAGCCCGGGTTGCGGCAGCTGCTCTTGCAAAACAGCAGGCAGAAGAAAAGGCTGCTGCAGAAGCCCTTGCGAAAAAACTGGCAGAAGAGAAGGCGGCGGCAGAGGCCCTTGCAAAGAAGCAGGCTGAAGAAAAAGCTGCGGCTGAGGCTTTGGCAAAACAGCAGGCTGCAGCGGCTACCTTTGCACCAAAGGCGGGTGAATGCTATGCTTTGAATGTAAGCGAACTGAAGTACATTTACTTTCCTACGGCAGAAGAGATGCGCATGACATTCAAGAACAATTCTTACGACGGAAACATTGGCACCCAGTATAAGGTTAAATTTTCAAGCAATAACGCTAAGGCCGAGAACGGATGGTATTTTAAAAACGTTGCTGGTACTGTTATGGCTTACTATAACCACGGCAGTGGAGATGCGGAAGTGTATCCGGCAGAGAATTTTGACCGTATAATATATCCTGAAGGATCAGATCCGTGGGAGGAAGGTCCTGTAAACAAACCTCTCTACGGCAAGTGGCATGTATATTACAGGTCTTCCGAAGGAGGAAATTTCGCTCGCTGGTATATCCTGGATTTCTCTTCAAACGGAAAAGTTTCGGTGACAGGACCAAGGTACATGATAGAGGGTGTTAACCTTGACGACATAACGTTCGCCCGCCAGGAGGTTACAAAGACATATACCTATACCAACACGGAGGGCTTTATAACTTTGCAGAACGGAGAAACCTATTACCATGATGGAAAAGTGCTTCGTGACGCATTTGTGGTAAAAAAGGTAACCGACAGTGCGGCGGTTTCAAAAATCAAGAACGCAAGGTGGTTTCAGCCTAGCGATGAAAAATAGGCTGTGGCTTTGAATATACATTTCATGCCATACAATTGACATGTCCCTTGCCCTGCTTGCTGTGCGCCAGTCTGGGCGGGGCAGAAACCGTGGAATTTCTTTTGTAAAATGTCTGGAATATTTTTTTTGGCGGTTTTTGCATTTTATGCTGAGGAATCTAGGTTGTGAAATGTCAGAAAAATATGCAAAAAAATCTGATTTCATATTGACAAAATTTTTTCAAGTCAATATAATACGATTATTCAATTTGCAAAGTTCTTTTGCAGATGAATGCTCCCTTAGCTCAGTCGGTAGAGCAACGGACTGTTAATCCGTGTGTCGCTGGTTCAAGCCCAGCAGGGGGCGGATGACGGACACCTTTCGGGGTGTCTTTTTTTTGCCCTGACAATGTTTTTGAAAGGGGTGCTATTTAAGTCTTGGCATTTTGGCAACAATTTGAAAAAACTTGACATATACATATTCCCGACTTAAAATTAACTAAATCGCATAGAAAAAAGTGTGGGAGTAAAAATAAAGCTTCTTTTTGATACTGATTTTTCTTTAGGGCAAAATTTTCAATTAGCACATAGGCTGTTTTTATAAAACCTGTAAGTACACCCGGGATTTTTCTTTTGCGGAAAGTTCTGGGCTTTTTGTTTTTAAATAAAAACATCGGAGAATGAGATGAAAAAAGTTTCTTTGGTTTGTTTGCTGTTACAGGCATTACGCTAGCTCTTTTGGCTAGCAGTTGTGGCGGGGGAGGTGGTTCTGATGATGAGGTTGTTACACCGGTTGCTGAATACAGTAGTTCTGATAGTGGAGCACCAGATGATGCTGTACCTGTTGCAGGGGGAGACGGAAGTGTAAGTGTGGAGCCGGACTTTGTGAGAGTGCAAGGTGGTACGGTGGTTGGCGGTGACAAGTTCTCTTTGGCGGGACATACTGAAGACCGTTTCAAGGGGGCGTTTGTAGCGGGACGCACGGTAACAATCTCCTCATTCTACATATGTGACCACGAGGTGACTCAGGGCGAGTACGAGCAATATTGCACATATACAGGAAGCCGCCAGCCCAACACCACTTATGGAGTTGGTGAAAACTATCCGGTCTACTATGTAAGTTGGTACGATGCACTTGTTTACTGTAACAAGCGCAGTATTGCGAAAGGTCTTACCCCCTGTTATACGATAAGCGGCTCTACGGATCCTGATGAATGGGGAAGTGTTCCTACAGACAACGATACAGTTTGGAATTCTGCTGCTTGCGACTTTACTGCAAACGGCTACCGCTTACCGATGGAAGTGGAATGGGAATATGCAGCCCGGGGAGGATCTTCTGGTTGTGCTAAGGAGAATCCAAACGACTATGCGGGATGTGATGACAGCGCAAGTCTGGAAAACTATGCATGGTATTCTGTCAATAGCGGAAATAAAACACACGAGGTAAAGACTAAAAATCCAAATGGAATTGACCTCTACGATATGAGTGGAAATGTATACGAATGGTGCTGGGGCTTGAGCTTGATTGATGACTTGCCTCATTTAGATCGCATTACTCGCGGTGGTTACTATAACTATGAAGCGTCTAAATGCTCTCTGTCATGGAGGGGCTCCTTTTACCCTGAATATCGTGGTGTTCTTGGTTTCCGGGTGGTTCGTTCTGCTGAGTGACAGACCAAGGGGCTTAGCGCGGATTGGAGGGGGCCGTAGGCGTGCGTAGCACCGCGCCCGGTTAGGGGGCAAGCCCCGGAAAGCCGGATTTGGATGGCATCCTGATAAGGCGCGATGAAAGATGAAAGCTCGCTCCTAAAGAAGAAAAAGAAAAATACTGCTTTGGTCGGTGCGTTGCTTTTTTGTCCGTAAATTGTTAGAATGGGCGGAGTGAATGGAGTAGAAAATGGGCAAAATTTCTTTCGCGGAGAAAATCAAGTCGCTTTTTAGCCGCAGCAAGATTCAGGATGAGAATTTTTTTGAGGAGCTTGAGGATGCTCTGATTGAAGGCGATATTGGTGCCAAGACGACTGTGGAGATTATTGATTCGCTTGAGGAGAAGTGCCGCGAGGATAAGTCCTTGGACGAGCAGTCGGCCCTTGCTGTGCTTAAGCAGATGCTTCTTCCGCATTTGAGGCAGGCTAATCTTGAGCTTGGGGACGGGAAGGTGAACGTTTGGATGCTTCTTGGCGTTAACGGTGTGGGAAAGACTACCAGTGCGGCCAAGATTGCGAAGCTTTTTTCCGACAAGGGCGTGAATGTTATAATGTCTGCTTCCGATACCTTTAGGGCGGCGGCGGTTGATCAGATTTCAATGCATGGTGAGCGGCTGGGGATTCGCGTTGTTAAGCACCAGATGGGCAGCGATCCTTCTTCCGTTGTTTTTGATGCGGGCGAGGCTTGCAGGGCAGCTGGCGGCGGTCTTGTTATTGCTGATACGGCGGGCAGGCTTCACAACAAGGAGAATCTTGTTAACGAGCTTAAGAAGATTGACCGTGTTGCTTCTTCCAAGGCGGACCAGGGCTGCTACAAGAAGCTTCTTGTGGTGGACGCTACTACGGGCCAGAATGCGCTTAGGCAGGCGGAGGTCTTTCACGAGGCTGTCGGTCTTGATGCCGTTGTCCTTACCAAGTTACGATTCTACTGCCAAGGGTGGTGCGCTTGTTTCCATAGGAAAGGAGCTGGGGCTTCCCTTTGCCTTTGTCTGCACCGGTGAAAAATATGGTGACATTTCTTTGTTTGAGCCGGATTCCTACCTTAACGATTTTCTTGGGCTTTAGGCGGCTTTTCTAGCTTTGTGTCGGCTTTTGTCATAGGTTTTGCTTATGGATTTTGAGGCGGTAATCCTTTCTTTTTATTTGCTTTTTCCTCAGGTTCATCCCTGGCAGGGGCGTTTTGATGCTGCCTTTAAGAAGGACGGTCTTGCACTGAACGTTAGGCAGGATGCACGCAAGGAAATCATAGGCATTCTTAATTCCTACCAGGATTCACTTCTTCCGCTTGATGCTTCTTTGCCCAAGGACGATGCCATTTTGGACACCCTGGGGATTGTTGCAGTTCAGTACAAGAATTCCAGTGGTAAGCTTAGGCTTTTTGAATACGGTGACGAGGATCTTGCCCTTTTGCCTTCTGTTGACGGGGGGCGTGGCATTGTAAGCGTTAACGGTTCTTATGTTACAAGAACCCTTTACGATGAGGCTTTTAGGCGGACGGAAAGAATTTCTTGGAAGCAGGGGGCAGGCCTTCCTTTTATTGCAAACAGGAAGACTTATATTTACAAGGATCCCTTGCCAAAGAAAAAGTTTTTGAAAAAGCAGGCAGCCTATTCTTCTTCGCTTTCCGGCAGTAGTGGAGGTGCTTCGGCTGCGGGGGCTGGGGCTTCTGGTGCTTCTGCTTCGGGTGATTCGGGGGCTGTAAAGGAGCTTGACCAGTACTCGCGTACTCCTGTTAGCCTTTGGGATGAGGATTTTGAGAACAAGAAGATTCAGGACGTAAAGTTTGACTCCCGCGGTAATCCGGTGCGCAGAGATTTTTATGACGTGGTTTCTGATGAGGAAACAAAGAAGGAGCACAACCTGCTTGTAATGACAAGGATTTCTTCTTTTGACGGACAGGACAGGGTTGTTTCGGAGGAGGAGAAGCATTTCTATAAGAAGATGGATCCCCTTAGGCTGACCATGACAAAGGATGCCTTTGTTTCGCGGAAGAACGTTTACACTTACAAGTCTTATACGGACATTCCCGACTGCAGTTTTTACGAGGACGGGGTTCTTAGGATGAGTACGGTTTACACAAAAAATGAAGACTACACGGAAACCGTTTATTTTGACGGCGGATTTTCGGTCAAGGCTGTCTACAAGGACGGCGTTAAGGTAGAGGAGATTGCCTATTCAAACGGCAATGAAGAATACAGGAGAAAATTCAATGACAAGTAGGAAGATTTTTTCTTCGCTCAAGTGGATTTATTATGTCTCCAGAAGGTTCAGCAAGGTGGACAGGAAGGGGCGTACTGCCGTAACGTCTGCCCTTGCTTCTTTGGGAGTGGGGTTCGGCGTGCTTGCGCTCATAGTTGTTATTGGCGTAATGAACGGATTCCAGATGGAATTTATAGATGCGATTCTGGAGATAAGCTCTTACCATGTTAGGGTGGAGAATCAGGATAATTACGAGGAATTCTGCTCCTGGTGCAAGGATCAGAAGATTCAGGTAAGGGGTACCACTTCTTTTTACGAGGCCCAGGCTTTGGCTGTTGGTCCTTCGGGGAGTGAGTCTGCCGCTTTGATCCGGGCGGTTGGCAAGGATGTTATGGATGATGATCCGGGCTTTGCTTCTGAGATGCATATTGTGTCCGGTTCCTTTGACCTTTCTGCAGACGATTCAATTGTGCTTGGAAATGAGCTTGCACGTCTTCTTAAGGCAAGGGTTGGCGACAGCGTGAACATTTTTGCCCTTAGCGGTTCAAGCGATGTTAGCCTTTTTTCTTCGGACAGGAAATTTACCGTGACGGGAATATTCCATTCGGGCTATTCAGACATAAACGCAAGCTTCTCTTTCATAAACACGGATGCCGGTAAGGCGAACTTTGGCAAGGGTGCTAAGAAGGTTATAGGGGTAAAGCTTGCAGACTCCAACCGTGACGCTATTTTCATAAGCGCAGTGGAAAAGTCCTTTCCTTCTGCAAGGGCTGAAAGCTGGAGGAATTTCAACAGGTCTTTCTTTGGTGCCCTCCGCGTGGAAAAGAACATCATCATGCTTCTTGTGCTTTTGATTTTTGTTGTGGTTGCGGTTAACATCTACAACGCCATGCGCAGGATGGTCTACGAGAGGCGGGAGGAGATTGCGGTTCTTAGTGCCCTTGGTGGAACCAAGCAGCAGGTTCAGGCGGTCTTTATTGTTAAGGGCTTTACAACGGGATTCTTTGGTGCAATGCCTGGTCTTATTGCGGGACTGCTCTTGTGCGCCAACATGGGTAAGGTCTTTATGTTTCTTTCAAAGGTGCAGTTTTGCGTGACTTACTTTTTTATGATGATTGCCAATCCGGTGGATGCGGCCTACGTAACGGAAAATCCAATGTTCAGGATTTATGCCTCAATTCCGGCCCGTACCGTGTTCAGCGAGGTGATTTCAATATTTTTATTCGGCATATTTTCTTCGCTTGCCTCTTCTTGGCTTGCGGGGCGGGAAATCCTAAAGCTAAATGTTTCGGAGGTTCTTAGGGATGAATGATTCAAAAGACATAATCGTGCGCGTAGAGAATTTGGAAAAGACTTACCGTACGCAGATAGAAAGCCTTACAATACTCAAGGACCTTAACATGAGCGTTCCCCGTGGCTCCAAGTGCGTTATTGTGGGAAGAAGCGGCAGCGGAAAGTCTACCTTGCTGAATATAATCGGCGGTTTGGACAGTGCAACCTGCGGTTCTGTTACTGTGGGCGGCATTCAGGTTGCAAGCATGGCGGAGGAGGAGCTTACCCACTACAGGCAGAAGGTTCTGGGGCTTGTCTTTCAGTTCCACTATTTGCTTAAGGATTTTACCGCTTTGGAGAACGTGTTTCTTCCCTGCTACATGGCCGGCGAAAAAAAGAAGCTTGCTATAGAAAAGGCCAAGTCACTTTTGCGGGACGTTGGGCTTGAGGACCGCATGAACCACCTTCCGTCTGAGCTTTCGGGCGGCGAGAGGCAGAGGGTTGCGGTTGCAAGGTGCCTTGTTAACGACCCTGAGCTTATTCTTGCCGACGAGCCAACAGGAAACCTTGACCCGGCAAATGCGGCTCTTATTGGCGACCTTTTGTTCAGCATGGCAGACAAGTACAAAAAGACCCTTATCCTTGTTACCCACGACATGAATCTTGCATCCAAGGGTGACGTGCGCTACTTTATAAAGGACGGAAAGCTTTCTTCCGCAGACGGTGCAGTGGGCGATTTGAATCCGGGGGAAAATCAATGACTTTGGCATCCAGTCTTTTGTATGCGCTCAGAATCCTCTTTCCCAAGAGTTCCCCCTCTTCTTCTTCCGGCAAAAAAAGCAATGGTGAGAGGAGTCTTGCGGGGGCCTTGCTATGCATTGGGCTTAGCCTTGTGCCTCTTGTTTCTGTCCTTGTCATAAGCGACGGTATGATTCAGGGCATTACGGGGCGGCTTATAGGGCTTTCTTCCCAGGACATAGCCGTTTTTGTGGACACTGCGGCTTGGCAGGAAAAATACGGCGAGAAGATAAGCGAAAAGGACTGCATGGACATTGCCCAGCGGCTTTCCCTTGTTGAAGGTGTGACGGACGCTTTTCCCGAGCTGAATTCAACTGCCCTTGCGGCGGGAAAGTCTTCTCGTTCCGGTGCCAGCGTGCGTGCGGTTCAGACCGACATCTTTAGTGCCAACAAGGCTTTTGCATCCCTTTTTAAAGTGGTGGAAGGCAGCGTGGACATGACTACTGATTCATCCGGGACAAAAAAGGCCGTGCTTTGCAAAAAGATTGCGGACGACCTGGGGCTTCATGCCGGTGACAGCCTTCGCCTTATCTGTGTGAACAAGACGCCCGGCGGTTCCCTGAGTCCACGCATGGTTCCCTTTACTGTTGCGGGTATAGTTTCTTCCGGTTACCAGGAGCTTGATGCCCTTTGGGTTTTCATTCCACTTGAAGCCGGTATTGCCAACTTTTCTCCTTCATCGTCAAAGCTTACCTTTGGCCTTAAGACTGCGGATTCTTTTTCCCCTGAGCTTATGAAGGTAAAGGACCGCGTTATTGATGACGTCTTTGGTTTTGCGGGAAATGATGAGCTTGAAGGTGCTACCGTTTGGACCTGGAACGACCTGAATTCTGCCCAGTACCAGAACTATTCTTCTACAAAGGCACTTTTGCTTCTTATAATGCTGCTGATTGTTCTTGTTGCCAGCGTAAACATAAGTTCTGCCCTTGTCATGATTGTTATGGAGAGGCGGCGTGAAATTGCAATCCTTAAGAGCGTGGGGGGGAGTGCGGGCGGTATAACCGTGGCCTTCCTTTTTGCAGGTTTTGCGGCTGGATGCGGGGGTGTTCTCTTGGGAATACCGCTTGGGCTGCTTGCGGGTGTGAACATCAACAGAATAATAAATTTTATGGAAAAAATAATAAACTTTTTTGTAAAATTTTTGTATATTTTGTTTAATGCCGACCTTTCTACTTTTAAGGGGGTAAGGCTTTTGGATCCTGCCTTTTACCTTCAGGATATACCAATTTCAGTTCCTTTTAAGGAAATGTTGGTTATTGCATTCGGCACGCTTTTGCTTTCTCTTGCGGTGTCGGCTCTGCCTGCTGTAAAAGCCGGGCGTGAAAAGCCGCTTGACACTTTGCGTAAACTGTAAAAAGCGGTATAATGGAAGGGTGAATCCCTAGAAAAAGAGGTTTTTATGACTTGTGATTTTTGCCATGAACGCGAGGCGGTTATTTTTTTGGAACAGGTAAACGGCAACGGGCAGAAGCGAAAAATCAGCATTTGCAGGGAATGTGCCCTTGCCCATGGAATAAGCCCAGACCCAAAAAGCATAGAGTCTTCCATTGGAGACCTTTTTAGGGAAATCAACGCCTTTACCCGAAAGATTGCCGCGGAGAATTCAAGGATGTGCCCTGTCTGCGGAATGGGAATCGTTGATCTTAGGAAAACAGGCAAGGCTGGCTGTCCCGAGTGCTATGCGATATTTAAGGATGACATAAAGAACCTTCTCAAGAAGAACGGAATAAACGGCTCCTATACCGGTTCCATGCCGGAGCGTCTTGCCGGGGTGCATTCAGTCCTTAACGACAGGATTGCCCTGCAGAACAAGCTGAATGACGCTGTGGCTTCAGAAGATTATGAAAAGGCGGCTATGTACCGCGACTACCTTCATGCGCTGGAGAAATCGCCTGTTTCCGGTGGGGATGACATGAACTCTGCCACTGGTCAGGACGAAATGGACGGAGGCGGCGAATAATGGAAGCGGAAAGCGATGCCTGGTATACAGACAAGGGTAACGAAGCAGACGTAGTTCTTTCCACCAAGGTAAGGATTGCAAGGAACCTGGCTAATTTTCCTTTCCCCATAAAGATGAAGGGAAGGGATGCCGAGCGGGTTCAGTCCCTTGTTTTTGATGCCTTTAACCACTTGGAGAACGGTGAGAAATTCCAGGCCATTCAGGCGGACAAGCTGGATCTTTTGAGCAGCCACATCCTTGAAGAAAGGGGAATCATTACGCCTGCGGAGGTTTCTTCTGCCACAAAGGACACCGGTGTTATTCTTAGGACGGATGGACGGGTTTCCTGTACTGTTAACGTTGTTGACCATGTGCGCATTTCATCTTTTGTTGCGGGCATGGATTTTGAAAAGGCCATAAAGCTTGCCAAGGATGTTGACAATGGGCTTCAGAAGTCCGTGCAGTTTGCGGCCAGCTATGACTTTGGATACCTAACGTCGTCTTTAACTGATGCAGGAAGCGGTGAAAAGATTTCGCTCAAGGTTCATCTTCCTTCCATTTCTGCACTTGGAAGAATAGGCAGCCTTATCATGGAAATGAACGAGAGGGGCATTGGTTTTGCGGCGGCTTACGGTTCTGGCTCCACCGGTTTTGTAAGCGGTTTTGGAAAGGGTGCTTCCCTTGGCGCATATTACGAGATACGCTCTTTGGACAGCCAGTCCGGTACCGAGTTTGACCAGATGACTTCCATTGCGTCGGCGGCAAAGAAGCTTGTCGAATACGAGAGGACTGCCCGTACTGAATGTGCGTCTTCCATGCCGAGCGACATAAGGAACTTTTTGTTCCGTGCCCTGGCTTTGGCCCGCTCAAGCCTTTTTGTTCCTTTGCGGGAAGCCATTGAAATCATCAGTGCGGTAAAGTGGGCTTTGGATATGAACCTTCTTTCCGGCATAGACGACAGCGTGCTTTTTGCCCTTCTTTACCGGGTTCAGGAAGCTCACCTTGAATACGTGCTAAAGAACGGCTCATTCAATTTTGAAAAAGACATAAGCGGTACTGTAAAAAAGAACGGAAGGCTTCGTGCCCTAATTTTGCAGGAAGCGTTTGAAGACATAAAACTTATGGTTTAGGCAACAAGAGGAGACCTTATGGCAAAGAAACTTTCCCCGCGCGCCCAGCGGCTAATTATTGCCCTTGGCCCGGACGAGGCATACAATATTGGTTCCAAGGTGCTAGACGTAGAGCACATTCTGCTTGCTCTCCTAAAGTCTGCTGATGGACTTGGATATTTTGTGCTAAAGGCCATGCGCATTAACGTGCTTACCATGCAGCTTACCATAGAACAGAGCATGACTGCCCGAATCCCCAACACGGAGCTTTGCGATTTGCCTCATTCATCAAGGCTTACGGGTTTGCTTGCCGCCGCGGAAAAGGAATCTGACTTTACAGGCAGTGACTATGTTGGATCAGAGCATCTTCTTCTTGCAGCTGTGGCAGAAGAAAAGTCTTTGGTAAACTCCTATTTTGCAAAGGCAGGGATAAGCCTTTCCCATGTAAGGCAGGTAGTTATGGATGTTCAGCGGAAGGTTCCCTCATCAGCAAGGGGAGAAAATGCGTCTGCCTATTATCCGGGAAGCGGGGATGCAGTGCCCTACATGTCGGACGGAAGCGAGCAGCGAAAGGCCTACAATAAGAACAGCATACTTGCACATTTTAGCCGGGACCTTACGGAAGCCGCAGCAGACGAGGATGCAGATCCGGTAATTGGCCGCAAGACGGAGATTATGCGCGTAATAAGAATCCTTAGCCGCCGCACAAAGAACAATCCGGTGCTTGTTGGAGAGCCAGGCGTTGGAAAAACAGCTGTTGCAGAAGGTCTTGCCCAGAACATAGTAAAGGGAACTGTTCCCGCATGCCTGCTTCACAAGCGCATACTTTGCCTGGACCTTGCCGCCATGATTGCCGGAACAAAATACCGCGGTGAATTTGAGGAGCGTCTTAAGCGCGTAATGAAGGAGCTTAAGGAAAACCGGGACATAATCCTTTTTATAGATGAGCTTCACACGATAATCGGTGCTGGTGGACCCGAAGGCTCAATGGATGCCAGCAACATGCTAAAGCCAGCCCTTAGCCGGGGAGAGATTCAGATAATTGGTGCTACAACAACCAAGGAATACCGCAAGTACATAGAAAAAGACAGTGCCCTTGCAAGAAGATTCCAGAAAGTGGTTGTAGAAGAACCGGGCGAAGCAGAGTCCCTGGAAATCCTTGACGGGCTAAAGAAAAAATTTGAGGACTTCCACCACGTAAAATACGAGGATGGCGTTACCGACCTAATCGTAAAGTACAGCCGCCGCTACATAGCAGAGCGTTTCCTGCCGGACAAGGCCATAGACATACTAGACGAAGCCGGTGCCGCAAAGAAAATAGATGAGACTGAGCCGCCGACAGAGCTTGCAGAGCTTGAAAAGACCATCGCTGAGCTTTCCGAAGAAAAACGCCGCCTTGTCCAGGATCAGGACTACGAAAAGGCCGCCTTTGTCCGCGACAAGGTAGCAGAACTCCGCCGCCGCAAGGACGAATTCAATGCAAAGTGGAAGGAAAAGGGGCTTTCTGGAAGGAAAACTGTAACAAAAGATGATGTTTGTTCCATAATCAGCAACATCACGGGAATTCCTGTTGACCAGCTGGACAAGGGAGAGACAAAGAAGCTTTTGGAAATGGAAAAGCACCTCCACAATGACGTGATTGGCCAGAACGAGGCTATTTCTCTTATAAGCAGCGCGGTCCGCAGAAGCCGTGCGGGTGTATCTTCTCTAAAAAGGCCTGTTGGTTCCTTCATCTTCCTTGGACCTACCGGCGTTGGAAAGACCCAGCTTGCAAAGGCTCTCGCAAAATTCCTTTTCGGTACGGAAGATGCCCTTATCCGCGTGGACATGAGCGACTTTATGGAAAAGCAGAACGCATCCCGTCTTGTTGGTGCGCCCCCTGGATATATCGGTTACGACGAGGGTGGAATGCTCACGGAAAAAGTGCGCCAGCATCCATATTCGGTTGTGCTTCTTGACGAAATAGAAAAGGCCCACCCGGACATATTCAACCTTTTGCTTCAGCTTTTGGAAGAGGGAGAGCTTAGCGACAACCTTGGACATACGGTTAGTTTCCGCAGCACGGTGATTATCATGACCAGCAATGCAGGTTCCCGCCAGATTACGGCAGATACCCGCATGGGATTCTCATCTTCAAAAGAGGGGCTTTTGTCTTACGGAGAGCTAAAGGCAAGCGCAATGGAAGAGCTAAAGAAGCTTATGCCGCCTGAGCTTTTGAACCGCATAGACGACGTTGTTGTATTCAATGCGCTTACAAAGGAAGAGGTGAATTCAATCCTTGACATACAGATGAGGGAGCTGGAAGACCGCCTTATGGAACAGCAGCTTAGCATAGTGCTAAAGCCCAAGGCCCGCGAGTTCATGGTGGAAAATGGCTATGAACCGTCAATGGGTGCCCGCCCAATGCGCCGTCTGATTCAGCGGGACATAGAGGATGCGGTTGCAAACCTCCTTCTTAGCGGAAAGAGGGGGAACGCAACCCAGATAATCGTAAACAGCGACGGGGAAAGCCTTAGCGTGCACTTTAACAAGCCCAGAAAAATAGCTTCCGACGTGCAGCCCCTGCTGGTGGAAAAGATGGAAAAATCAAACGAGGTGTAGACTATGAAAGAATTCTTGACCTATGAGACCGTAAGGAACAATGCCCTTAAACTTGCCCACAAGCTTTATTTTGAAGAAGGCTTCGTGCCGGACGTTATTTATGCTTCGCTCAGGGGCGGGGCATACATGGCAAACGTCATCAGCGAATACTACAAGGTTGCCCTTAACGGCAAAAAGAACATACTCTATGCGGCAGTAGTTGCCAGAAGCTATTCCGATGTTAACAGCCAGAGCGCAGTCCGTGTTGACGGCTGGACTTATTCCCCGGAATACCTGCGCCAGGGAGACAAGGTTCTTATCGTGGACGACATCTACGATTCTGGCCTTACCCTGAACCATCTTGTAAAAATCATCATAGAAAAGGGAATTCCCCGCGAAAACATAAAGGTTGCCGTGCATGACTACAAGGTTTACGGCTACAAACCCGTGCTCCCCATAATTCCTGACTGCTGGTGCAGAAAAATACCTGTTCCATCACCCGATAAAAACCGATGGATAAATTATAACAGTCATGAACTGGTAGGCCTTACGCCGGAAGAGAGGGAGCAGCAGTTTTATGCTTCTTCCCCGGAACTTAAGCCGGTTCTAGAAGACGCATTTAACAGCAGGTAGCGGAGTGAATATTTTGATTGACAAAATGACAGGGAGACTCAAAAGGCGGGTTAAGGCAGTGTGCCTTATCCTTTCGCTTTGCATTTTTTTTGCATTCCCTGCGTTTTCCCTTACGCAGGAGGATATTTTAAGTCCAATTCAAGGTGAGTGGAATAACATTCAGGCCCTTGTCATAGATAACCATGAGCCGTGCGGAATTTACTACTCTCTTACAGGCAGCGATCCTCTTGTGTCTGGTTTTGCATACGACCGCCCGGTTGTAATAGAAGAGACAGGCAAGGTTTCCATAAGGATTACGGCTGTTTACCCGGATTCAAGGCGCGACGACTTTACAGTTGAATACACCGTAAAAAATAGCGCTACAGACCTTGCAGAAGGTGATGTTTCCGCTGAAATCACTCAAGAGAGTGCCAACGAGAATTCACATCTTTCCGAGCAGGGAAGGGCCTTTATAGATTCAATCTGCCAGAATCCGCTAAGGAACTATATTTCTGGAGACACATTCCCCATTCCCAAGGATTTTAAGTATTCATTCTTTAACGGAGACAAGCCCACAATCCTGGGAACGGAGCTTTTCATAGACAAAAGGAACCTTCTTGAACGCTACATGCCCTGTACCATAGAAGATTCCAAGGGAAGAAGGTGGCATTTTGTAATCCACGTGGTTCCGGCTCTGGACAACAAGGAATCCATAACATCAGAAAAGCTTCAGCAGGATTTGCCCTTCACTCTTGTGGACTGGGAAAACTTCTACTACACAGGAACAGGCCTCATCTACCAGATAGACGACCTTTACTGGAGCGGCGTACACCAGAAGATTGTGCTTGACCGCTCAGTGCCCCACACTGTAAGCTTCCAGTCAGTCTCGTTTGAAAAGGGCAACCCCATTACAACATACACCATTCCGCCAATGCCAAAGCTAAAGAAAGAAACTACGGACGGTGGCGGAGAAGTTTTTTCCATAGATGAATCCTGGAACGGAGTGCCATTCCTTATAGGTCCTTCCAGGGCAAGCCTTTCTGCAACCAACGTGGCCAAGGGCTTCTACAAGAAAATTTATGCCGACACTTTTTTTGGCGACGAAATAAAAGACGGCTTTACCGCAGGAATTTACTACGGCGGAATCTACCAGGGGCCTGTAAAGGTTGAATGCACTTTGGACAAGTTCCCCCCAAAGCCACCTGTAATACATTCAGCAGGCAAATACAAGAGGGGCTCTTCTTCCTCCAGCATAGTAATAGAAGCTCCAGAGGGAGATGCAATCTTTTATTCTGTAAGCGAGCCACTTGTTTCCGAAGAAGGCTTCTCCGGTGCAAGCGAAAAGGCCTTTGCTTCCATAAACACTGGCGATTTTACGGCCTATAATGGCAAGCCTCTGGAACTTAATTCCGTAAACGAAAGCGCAACCTTCTACAAGATTCAGGCTTATTGCCAGGACAAGAAGGGTAACAAAAGTGCCCTTGCAGAATACCGCCTAATTCTTGACGAATGTAGCTTCTACCTGAACGCATCTGCCCCAAGCGGAGAAAATGTTGAACTGTACGAGGAAGGCTCTTATGAACACCCCTTCACAAGTCTTGAGCAGGCTGCAGAAGCAATAAACAGCTGCGAATACGCAATACTCCATGTCCAGGGCGACGTGCCCTGTTCAAGCCAAATTCAGATAAACCGCGACTGCCTTATCATAGGCTTTGAAAGCTCAATTGAATTTACAGGCCAAGGTTCACTAAGCATCACAGGCTCAAAAGCAAGCTTTAAGGACTTGAACATAAGCAAGAGGCAAAGTTCAAAAGAGTCCAAGAACCTTTTGCAGATAAAAAATTCAATTGTGGAATTTGACGGCTGCGAACTTTCAGGCGTATTCCCCGGAGACGGCATTCTTGTAGACAGCGTGGATTCAAATTTGGCATTTACGGCAACAGGCCTTACCGTAAACGCGCAAAAGTATTCTTCATGCCTTTCTTCTTCTGGCGGAAAGATTGTCTGCCGCAACATACGCTCAACCTCCAGCTCTCTGGATTCCGTAAACTTTAACGTAATCAAGGGCGACGTAGACGTAAGCGGTTCAGACTTCTCCATCATAGCAAACCTTGGCTGTGCAATTGAACTTGTAAAGTCAAAGGCAAGCCTGGAAGAAAACAACTTTTACGCAAAGCTTTCCGCCAAGTCCAAGACACATGGTGCCGTCTGGAACGAGGCAGATTCATTCGTGCTTGTAAACAAGGGGAACAATTTTGAAGGCTGGCAGTAAGGGCAGTAACGAACTCTTTTCGCCAGAGGAGCTTGATTTTACCAAGGGCTACCCTCTTCTTGCGGGGCTTGACGAAGCTGGCCGTGGTCCGCTTGCAGGTCCTGTTAGCGCGGGATGCGTAATCTTGCCCAAGGACTTTCCCCTTGAAATGCTTAACGACAGCAAAAAAATCTCGGAAAAAAAGCGCGAGGCGGCAGAGGCCCTTATAAAGCAAAAGGCATGCTGGGGCTTTGGTCTTGCAAGCCACAAGGAAATTGACGAGCTTAACATTCTAAAGGCAAGCCTTCTTGCAATGAAGCGTGCATTTTTTATGATGAAGGAAAATCTGCCCGCCTGGCTTTCTTTGCAAGGTCTTGGTTCAAATCTTTCGGAAAACAAAAACATCCTGGCAATAGTGGACGGACTTTATGTTCCCCCCAAGCTTTGTTGCGATGCACATGCCGTTGTAAAGGCAGACGGAAAGTTTCCCTGCGTAATGGCCGCAAGCATAATTGCAAAGGTTGGCCGCGACCGCCTTATGGTAAAATACGACCAGCTCTATCCGGGCTACGGCTACGCAAAGCACAAGGGCTACCCAACCCAAGCCCACTTTGAAGCCTGCGCAAAACTTGGCCCTTCCCCAATCCAGCGCATGTGCTTTGCAAAGGACAAGCAGTAGGTCTTTTTTTGCAACCTATTCGTCGTCGTAGAGCAGTGAAGACGGATTTATTGATGTAGTAGCACTTTCCTTGTTTTCTCCGTATACAATTCCGTTGTTCTGCTCATTAATTTTTGCAGGTTCTCCCCACTGATTTTTTGGCGCAGACGGAAGAATTAGGAATATGAATATTGTAATGTTCACCGCTAAAACGGCAATCCACACAAGTATGGAAAGCAGCGGATGGTAGAAGGTCAGGAAAACAGCTCCCACAGGAAGAAGTACGGAAATTACAAGCCACAAGGCTGAATGCCCTGTATCGTGAAGCCTTCTTGCATAAAGGCTAAGTCCCGGAACTAAGTTCACCAATGTCCACAGACCGGACGGAATATATGTAAATATGAAAGAATCCGTAACAGAATAAACAATGCCGTCAATAATGCAAAGGGGAATGCTTACCAGTATGTTAAAAAGAACAACCCACCAGAATTCACTCTCCGTTGAGCGGCCAGAGAAATTGCTGTAATTATAAAAATAAAGCTTAACCGCCTCTACAAAACCAACTCTTTTGGGACTCATCACTTTCCTCCTTGTCCTGCTGCTTACCTATTCGAGTATACAACATCTGTTATGGAAGTCAAGGCTTAGCATTTTTTTGCAGTCTAAGCCCGGTTGGAGCAGACGGACGGATGTGTAAAATGCAGTTTAGTCCGAAAGACAGATTGATTTTAGTTCGCTTATGTCTTTTGCAATGAAGTTTGCGCCGGCATTTTCCAGTTCTTGTCTTGTTCCGTAGCCAAAGAGGACTCCGCAGGACTTAAGGCCGTTTTGCTTTGCACCAAGGATGTCGTGCTCCCTGTCGCCAACCATAAGGACCTGGCTTTTGTCCTGAATCTTGTTGCGCTCAAGGGCGTATTCTATTACGCTTGCCTTTGTAGACCTTGTCTGGTCCATGGTGCTTCCGCAGATGGCGTCAAAGTATTGGGCAAAGCCAAAGTGGTCTGCAATCTGTATGGAAAAAACTTCAGGTTTGGAAGTTGCAACTACGAGTTTTTTTCCTGCCGCCTTTAGCTCTGCCAAAAGTTTTGGGATTCCTTCGTAGACTTTGTTTTCAAAAAGACCTTTTGTAGAAAAATACTCGCGGTACTTTTTTATGCCTTCTTCAGTTTCTTTCTTGGAAAAGCCAAGGCTTGCAAAGCTTTCCTTTATGGGCGGTCCAATAAAGGAGCAGAAGGTAGCGTAGGACGGAATTTCCCTGCCCATTTCTTTTAGCGCGTGGGAAAAAGAATTTGTTATTCCAAGCGCCGGATCTGTGAGGGTTCCGTCCAAATCAAAAAATATATGGCTGAACATTAATTTTTTTAGCTATTAGTATTCGCCGTCGTCTTCGCTTTCGCGCTTGCTTGTTACGTGGATTACGCGGCCGCTTCTCTTGATTCCGTTGGCTTCCTGTTCTGCACGGATTGCGCGTGCGTCCTGGCGGGCTGCTTCACGTTCTGCGCGGCGTTCTGCAACAAGGCGGCTTTCTCCCTTGCGGCGGTAGATTACCTTTACTGGGTTTCCGTCATCGTCAACTCTTTCTGCGGCTGCCTTTGCTTCTTTTGCGGCTTTCTTTTCCTTGCGGATTTTTGCGCGTTCCTTGTTGTCTTTTTCTATGAATTTTAGGGAATCGTCAAGTCCGCTAAGGAACTTCTGCATGTCATCCGCAAAGACTACGATTGCACGGCGGTCATCTTCACCGTCGCGGAGTTTGCTTTCAACAATCTGCAAAAATACGTCGCCGTTACGGTTTTCCTTTACGTTAAAAAAATACGACCTGTTGTTTACAATTTCCTGTGTTGTAAAAAGTTCGCCACGAATACCCATTTTTCCTTCCTTAAAAATGTAAATGTGATTGTATCTTTCTTTGCCAAGAGGCAAGAACCAAAAGTAATTGAGCCTATGCTTGACTATACATTTTTTTAAAATCTTTTGCAAGTGGCAAAAAGCATATCATTATCTTACCAAAAGCGTGTCATTATCGGCAAGTGGTGTGTCATTATCGGGAACCCCATGTCATTATCGGGCTTGACCCGATAATCTGCTTTGGAAAAAAGATTCCCGGTTCAAGACCGGGAATGACAAGTGGCGTAAAGCAGGAATGGCGGTTCTGCGTAAAAACATGAATGACATTCCTGCTTAGTTTGCTAATCTACTTTTCTCCGTAGACGAATTTGGCTTTGTGGAGGAGTTTGTTGCCTTTGCCGTCGTCGTTGATGTAGATGTTTTTCCAGGCTTTTTTGCTTCCTGCGTAGTTTACGGTTTTTAGGTTTGTGCAGCCTTCGAATGCATATTCCCAGATGTTTGCAAGGCTCTTTGGAAGGCTAATGCTTTCCAGGCCGGAATCCTTGAATACGGAGGCTTTTATTTCTTTTGTGCCTTCGGGGATGGTGTAGCTTTTTGAGTCTTCTACGACTGCGTAAACTGTCTTGCCCATATTTGTGTAGAGGAGGCCGTCCTTTGCAAAGATATTCTTGCTTTCCGGGTGGGGGACAATCTTCTTTGCTTCTTCTAGGTTAACCGTAATCTTTCCAAGTCCTTTTGGCAAGCGCACCTTTTCTATATTATAGAAGTTTGTTAGCCATTCAAGGCTTGGCATTTTTTGTGCGTTTGAAAGGTCAAGGTCTATTTTTTGGTTTGCCTTTGCGATTGCATCGTTGAGCGATTTTAAGTCTTCGTCGGAGTAGGAGCCCTTTAGCTTAATGTTCTTTTCGCCCTTGGAAATCTTTCCAATGATTGTAGACATAAGCCTTTCATTGCGTTCCACTTCTGCAAGACGCTCTGCTTCCGTCTCGTATGCGCATGAAAGATTAGCCCTAAGAAAGTTCTCGTTGCCTTTTCCAATTTTTATCTCTTCCAACTTTTCCCTGGAACCTGTGAAGGTTATTGTCTTTAGAGAATTGCAGTCTTGGAATGCCCAGTTGCCGATTTCTGTTACGCTGTCGGGGATGGTTACGCTCGTAAGTGAAGAAAAACCTTTGAATGCATAGCTACCGATTTTTGTTACGTCGGAAGGAATATCTATTTTTCTTGAACTTTTGTTTATTGGCTCTACATCTCCATCTGAGCAGTGCACGATAATCTTGTATTTAACTGCATTAAAGCCTGCAAGTCCAAATGTCCACTGAGCTTTAGTACCCCCAAAGTTTATGTTTTTAAGCGAATAGCAGTCTTCGAATACGTCGTTACCAATTACCCTTACACTGTCTGGTATGGTTACGCTTTCAAGTGAGTCGTAGTAATTGAATGCGTAGTCACCGATTGCCGTTACGCCTGATGGAATGACGATTTTTCTTGAACTTTTGTTTATTGGCTCTGCATCTCCGTCTGAGCAGTGTACTGTAATATCGTTCCAAACTGCATTAAAGCCTGCAAGTTCAAAGGTCCACTGGGCTTTGCTGCCTCCAAAGGTTATGTCTTTTAGCGAAGTACAGCCAGAGAATGCCTCGCGACTGATTTTTGTTACGTCTGCGGGAATGGTGATTTTTCTTGCGTTTTCGTTTATTCGTTCGGCATTTCCGTCTGAACAGTGTACGGTAACATTGTTTCTGACTGCATTAAAGCCTGCAAGTCCAAATGTCCACTGTGCTTTAGTACCCCTGAATGTTATGTTTTTAAGCGAAGTACAGCCAGAGAATGCCCAGTCGCCGATTATTGTTACGCTGTCCGGTATGGTTATGCTCTTTAGCGAAGTGCAGCCTGTGAATGCCCAGTCGCCGATTATTGTTACGCTGTCCGGTATTGTTACGCTCTCAAGCGATTTCCAGCCTTTGAATGCGCCGCCACCGATTTTTGTTATGCCTGATGGAATGACGGCTTTTTTTGCATTTTTGTCTATTGACTTGGCATCTCCGTCTGAACAGTGCACGGTAACATTGTCCCCAACTTGGTTCAAGCCACCAAGCTCAAAAATCCACTGAGCTTTAGTGCCCCTGAAGGTTATATCACAACGGATGGGATTTTCTCCGTCCCAGTGGGACCAGTAATGAAATGCTTTTTCCCCGATGATTTCTTTTACACTACTCGGTATGGTTATACTGGTAATGTCGCAGCCATCTTGAAACCCACCAATTATTTTTGTTGTACCTTCTGGAATGACAAGGTTTCCATTGAACTCAAAATCCCCATCGGAGCAGTGTACTTTTTTCTCAATGAGCCATCCACCTGTGAGGTCAAACCACTGGGCTTTTGTGCCCCCGAAGTTTATTATGTTGACAGAATAAGGTAAGTCTCTTAATACAGTAAATCCGATTTCCGTTACGCTGCCCGGTATGGTTATGCTGTTAAGCGACCTGCAATTTAGGTCAAGAATTCCCTTTACGCCGTCTGGAATGACCAGATTTTTGGGAACTGTATTTTCATCACAGCCATCTATCATATCGCCCCTCATTTTTAGGTATGACGGATATTCGTCTGCGGAAACATGTAGGGTTACAAGTACAAGTGCCGATAGAAACAGCTTTTTTAGTTTCATTTGTTGGTCTCCTTGAAAGGGGTGTTTTTTAATTCGATTTTTCGAGCGTAGCGAAGAAAAATCGAATTGCAGTTGCCCATGTCAACTGCAATGGTATACCATTGCAGTTGCCCATGTCAACTGCAATGGTATACCATTGCAGTCTCGCGGAGCGGGTAAAAAATGTTTTTCCTTTTTTTTGGGCATGTTTTCTTATTTTAGTATGGGAAAAAGATTCCCATGTCAAGCACGGGAGTGACAGGTTTGCGTAAAAGGGTAATGGCACTTCTTTGCTAACAGGTATAGATGCTGAATCAAGTTCAGCATGACGGTTGGGTGCTGGGGCTAGTCCGTTGACACTGTGGTTAGCGGGCGTTGCGGGCGGCGATTGAGCCCGCAGAAGGGGGTGTGCCGAAGACCTTGGGCTGAGGCCAGGGGGAAGGCTTTCCCCCCCTGTATTAAAATTATTGTTAGCTTCTGTAGTCGCCGTTTATTTTTACGTAGTCGTAAGTTAGGTCGCAGCCCCATGCGCGTCCGGTGGCGGATCCAGAGTCTTCAAGGTTTACTTCGATTTCTACTGCCTGTGAAGAAAGGATGGCGGTGGCTTTTTCTTCGTCAAAGCTAAGGCCTACGCCATTGTGGACAACTTCTATGCGTTCAGCCGGGTCTTTTGATGCAACCTCTGTGATTCCGTCTTTGAGGGCATCGGCGTAGCGGTCTGAGTCTTTTTTGCCGGAGAAGAAGACCGAGCATTTTGAAGGCTCAAAGTCGTAGCCAGAGTAGCCAAGTGCGCAGAGTATGCGTCCGCAGTTTGCATCGCGTCCGTAGATTGCGGCTTTTACAAGGCTTGAAGAGATTACGGCTTTTGCAAGTCCGCGGGCAGTTTTTTCGTCCTTGGCTCCGTTTACGGTACATTCAACAAGGTGGGTTGCTCCTTCACCGTCTGCTGCAATTTTCATTGCCATTACAGTGTTGAGCGCATTGAGTGCTTCCATGAATGCGTCAAAGTCTGCACCTTCGCCTGTTATTTCTTTGTTGCCGGCCTTTCCGCTTGCCATAGCGGTGAGGGTGTCATTTGTTGAAGTGTCGCCGTCTACGCTTACGCAGTTGTAGGTTTTTTCTGCAGAAAGAAGGAGTGCCTTGTGCAGCATTTCCGCGCTGATTGCACAGTCGGTTGTTACGAAGGAAAGCATTGTTCCCATGTTGATGTGAATCATTCCGCTTCCCTTGCACATGCAGCCTATGCGTACTGTCTTTCCGCCAACTTCTGTTTCTACGGCACATTCCTTAAAGTGGGTGTCAGTAGTCATGATTGCTGTGCGGGCTTCCTTGTGACCTTCTTTGGAAAGGCCCTTTACCAAAGTTGGCATGCTGGCTTCTATTTTTTCTACAGGCACGTGCTGGCCTATGATTCCTGTTGAGCATACGATGATGTTTTCTTTTGGAATGCTGACTCCTGTCTTTGCAATTTCCTGGGAAACTGATGTTGCCATGCGGACAGCGTTCTGGTAGCCTACTTCACCGGTGCATGCGTTTGCATAGCATACGTTGCATACAGCGGCCTGGGCCTTTCCTGTTGCCACAACCTTTCTTGTGTATTTTACGCATTCTGCCTGTGAGCGGTTCTGTGTAAAGATTCCTGCGGCAGTGCACATTGTGTCGCTAAAGATAAGTGCCGTGTCGTTTGTCTTGCGGCTTTCCTTTAAGCCTGAGTGGATTCCGTTTGCCGTGAACCCTATTGGTGCGGTAACTCCGCCATCGATGAATTTCATGTTTATACCTCCGACTGGGCGATTCATTGCATGATTATAATGGATTGTGCTTTCGTTTACAAGTGTAAAAGTTTAAACTAAAAACTTAAAGACAAAAGCCAAAAGTTGTGGTACGAATGTTTAAGGGGTAAAATTGATGATTCAAAAAACGCCGCAATTGAATTTTTATACAATTTTTACTATTATATTGGCGTGAAAAAGATTAGCAAAGATAGCATGGAAAATGCCATAAGCCCCGTTGTTGAAGGGGAAAAAATTGTGGTTCAGGGTGCCAGGGAGCACAACCTTAAGAACGTAAGCGTGGAGTTTCCCCGCAATAAGCTTGTTGTTATAAGCGGGCTTTCGGGCAGCGGAAAATCTTCCCTTGCTTTTGACACGCTTTTTGCTGAAGGGCAGAGGCGCTACATGGAAAGCCTTTCCTCTTATGCAAGGCAGTTTTTGGGCCGCATGGACAAGCCGGATGTGGATCTTATTTCCGGTCTTTCTCCTGCTATTTCTATTGAACAGAAGACTACTCACAAGAACCCCCGCTCAACGGTTGGAACCGTTACGGAGATTTACGACTACTACCGCCTGCTTTTTGCTCGCATTGGAAGGGCTCATTGTCCCAAGTGCGGCAGGGAAATCAAGGAGCAGTCGGTTGACCAGATTATAGACACCATTCTTTCCTGGGATGAAGGGACAAAGCTTACACTTCTTTCGCCTGTTATTCGTGGCAAAAAGGGTGAGCACGTAAAGATAATAGACGACGCCAAGAAGAGCGGTTTTGTACGCGCACGCATAGACGGCCTTATGGTGGAGCTTGAGGATTCAATCAAGCTGGACAAGCAGAAGAAGCACACCATAGAAATTGTTGTTGACCGCATAGTTTTAAAAGAAGGCATTAGGCAGAGGCTTGCTGATTCTGTTGAGACTGCGCTAAAAAGTTCCAACGGTGTAATCATTGTGCTACGAAGAGTGAACAAGGATGATGAAGCTTATGCTTCCGTTACCGCTGCCCTTGACGCAAAGGGAACTCCATACGACCGCAACGCAGCCTACATTGAGCAGGAAGTTTTCTTTAGCCAGAAGAATGCCTGCCCTGACTGCGGAATTTCTATCCCGGAGCTTCAGCCCCGCCTTTTTTCTTTTAACAATCCCTTTGGTGCCTGTCCTGAATGCACGGGTCTTGGCGAAAAGATGGAGTGGGACAAGGACAAGATTATTCCGGATCCGTCACTTTCTTTTAACGAGCGCGGCATTGATTTTTACAATCCCGAAAGCGAATGGAACAAGACTATGTTTACCGCTGTTGCAAAGGAGGCCGGCTTTTCACTTGACACTCCTCTGAACAAGCTTACCAAAAAGCAGTTTGACTACCTGTGGAACGGCGACGAAAACATTGTCCTTAACTGGGTCTACAAGAAGCAGAGCGGTGAAGGCTACAGCGAATACAGGAGGCCATGGCCCGGAGTGCTTAACGACATGAAGCGGCGCTACAACGAGGCTTGGGGCGATTCCCAGCGGGTGAACATGGAAGAAAAATACATGTCCCGCCACGAGTGTGCTTCCTGCCACGGAAAAAGGCTTAGGCCTGAGGCTCTTTGCGTTACCATTGGCGGAAAGAACATCTGGCAGCTTACGGAGCTTTCCGTTTTGCAGACGATTAAATTTTTTGATGAACTTGATTTGAGCGAGACGGAGACAAAGATTGCATCCCAGGTTCTAAAGGAAATACGAAACCGACTTAGCTTTCTAAAGAACGTTGGTCTTGACTACCTTACCCTTGAACGCAGCGCGGCAACCCTTAGCGGTGGCGAGGCCCAGAGAATCAGGCTTTCCACCCAGATTGGAAGTGCGCTTACCGGAGTAATGTACGTACTGGATGAACCTAGCATTGGTCTTCACCAGAGGGACAACCAGCGCCTCATAGACAGCCTTACCTATTTGCGCGACATAGGGAACACTGTTATTGTAGTTGAACATGATGAGCAGACCCTCCGTACCGCTGACTGGCTAATAGACATAGGACCCGGGGCTGGTGTTCACGGCGGAAAGATTATGGCAAGCGGCTCCCCGGAATTTGTTGCGTCATGCAAGGACAGTATTACAGGGCGTTACCTGGCAGGCCTTATTAGGATGAAGATTCCCCAGGAGCGCAGGAAGGGCAACGGTTCTTTTGTAAGCATAGAGGGTGTTAGCGAGCACAACCTAAAGGACATAAGCGTAAAGATTCCTCTTGGGGCATTCACATGCATTACGGGTGTTTCCGGCAGCGGAAAGTCAACCCTGCTCAACGACGTCTTCTTCCCTGCCGCAAGCAACAAGATTATGAAGACCGACTATCCTGCCGGTGCCTACAAAAAAATTAGCGGTCTTGAAAACATAGACAAGGTCATAAGCATTGACCAGTCGCCGATTGGACGCACTCCAAGAAGCAACCCGGTAACATACATTGGTGTCTTTGACAAAATCCGCGAGCTGTATGCAAGCCTTCCAGATGCAAAGGCACGCGGCTACAAGAACGGAAGGTTCAGCTTTAACGTAAAAGGCGGACGCTGCGAAAACTGCCAGGGTGCGGGTACAATTACAATCGAGATGAATTTCTTGCCGGACGTTTTTATCCAGTGCGACGTGTGCCGCGGAAAAAGGTTCAACAGGGAAACGCTTGAGGTTCTGTATAAGGGCAAGTCTATAAGCGATGTCCTTGACATGACGATTGAAGAGGCTGCTTCTTTCTTTGACAGCATTCCTCACATTGCAAGAAAGCTTCAGACGCTAAAGGACGTTGGTCTTGGCTACATACAGCTTGGGCAGAGTGCGCTTACTTTGAGCGGCGGAGAGGCACAGCGCGTAAAGCTTGCAAGTGAACTTGCCCGGCCTTCTACTGGAAAGACGCTTTACATACTGGACGAGCCTACGACAGGCCTTCACTTTGTGGACATAAAGCAGCTGATGGGTGTTATCCAAAAGCTTGTGGACAAGGGCAATACCGTTGTAATGATTGAACACAACATGGATGTTATCTGCCAGGCGGACTACATAATAGACCTTGGCCCGGAAGGTGGTGACGGTGGTGGAAGGGTTGTTGCAACCGGTACTCCGGAAGAGGTTTCCCTTAACAAGAAGAGCTGGACCGGACGCTATGTTGCAGAAATGCTTGAACGCGAAAAGGCTAGGGGAGAAGTAAAAGAATAACCCATGAGCTTTAGACCCCTGCAAAGAAAATTTGTTTTCCTCATCCTTAAGTGCATGCTGCTGGCTTTCTTTGCATTGGGTGGCAACTTGTGGGCAGCAGACGACAATTCTTCCCAGCCTTCCGTTATAACTATTATAAACGCAAACAAGACCGAGTACGTAAAGGATCCTGTTACCAAAGAAGAGCAGATTGTGCTTACCGGTGCGGTTGCACTTGAAGTTGCCCAGGGTAACGTAAAAACAAAGATAACTGCATCCAAAGTAAGCTACAACCGCGAAACCAACATTCTTCATGCCCAGGGTGACGTTGTTATGGAACAGACTGGCGGTAATGCCGGAGACCAGAGAATTACCGCTAAGACGGTTCTTTTTAACACCGTTACATACGAGGGAATCTTTGACGGTGGCCGTGTTGTTCAAACTCAAACCGATGCCATAAATTTGCCTTCGGGGTCAACCCTTGTTGTTTCTTCTTCAATGTTCGGAAAGGATTCTGAGAGTACTATTGTTTTTAAGAATGCATCCCTGACATTTTGTGATGATGAGGATCCCCACTGGAAAATCCGCGCCACAAAGATTTGGCTTCTTCCCGGAGGAGAGTTTGCTTTCTTTAACGCCCTGCTTTTTGTTGGCGAAATTCCTGTTCTCTACCTGCCGGCTTTTTACTATCCAAAGGATGAAATAATTTTTAACCCAACCTTTGGTTATGACACAAGGCGGGGATATTACTTCCAAACTACGACATATCTTTATGGACGAAAGCCCTTGGAACAGTATTCTGCAAAATCTTCAGATGATGAAGAAGAAGATGATGATGATCTTGGCAAAGGCCTCTACAATTTTATGAAACCCACTAAGCTAAAGGAGCAGAGAAGGGAAGGAATTGTGCTTCACAATCTGGATGAGGACTATACCGGAGACACGAGCAATTATGTTAAGCTGATGTTTGACTACTACAGCACGCTTGGAACTATGGCCGGTTTTGATGCCGTATTCAAACCAAAAAAATATCTGAACAACTTTAAGGCCAATTTGAATTTGGGATTCAGTAATACAGTATTCTTGGATAGCTCTGGCGAAGTCTATGTTCCTTTTTCATCTACCGGGGAAAAGCACAAGGATAAGGCAAACCTTTTGGGTGTAGAGACTCCTTTCCGTTACAATGGAAATTTGGAAGTGTCTGCTTCAAGTCCATTCAACCTTAATATTTCCATGCCAATTTATTCCGACCCTTATTTTACGGATGATTTTGGAGATCGTGCGGAATTCATGGACTGGATTACCTTCCTTACGCGTGGTGCCAAGGACGAGAAAGATGAAGAAGAAGAGGATGATGATGAGGACAGTGTTAGCGTCTCTACTTTCACATGGAATGCTTCAGCCTCTTACAACTTTAATATTCCCGATGCACTAAGGCCTTTTTTGGATACTCTTTCAATTACAGACGTAAGCTCTTCTGTAATATTCAACTCCAAGACGAATACTGCGATTGCTTCCGAATCAACTGATGACTGGCATTTGTACACGCCAGAGAGAATGTTCTTTTATCCATCGCAGGTAACACCCTTAAAATTTAGCGCAAACGTTGCAGGCTCTATCATCAAGTATCCAATGGACGAAAAAAGCTCAAAGCCTGTTTCTTTTCCCTACTCGCTTTCCGTTCCAGAAGAATTTGATGATGAACATAAAGAAGATAAAAAAGATGAGAATGGTGAGGTTGAAGAAGAGAATGCTTCTGTGGAAACCGAAAAAGAAGAAGACAAGCTTTTGGGAGAAAAAGATCTTCCTCTTTTGAGCGTGCGGTCAGATATAACTCCTAGGAAAATTTCTGAGTTTGAGTATGAACTTAAGTATTCCGTTACGCCCCAGTTTACGTCCCAGTTTGCTTATGACTCTACAAAATATTCTCAGCCCGATGACTTTAAGTGGAATGAACGCCAGTCAAGTTACTATCAGGTCACGTCTCCGGTTGTGCTTTCCAGCGGACTTTCTTTCCGTGACTCTATGTTCGACATGAAGAATGTCCTTACATACACTCCTTTTTATCAGACCCACCCCAGCTTGGACGGCTATTCGGATGCTGATGCGGCTATTGTTAGAAAGACAGACTATCAGGCGCGCAAGAAAGATTTGAACGTTGAGAACGATGTTTCCTTAAAGCCTTTGATTTACAATGATGTATTGAAAAAGTCCAGCATTGACTGGAACACTTCTATTAGGCTTGTGAGGACGGAATTTATTGGAGATGAGGAAAACCCTGAGTGGGACTATCTTACGGCAAAGCTCTCTGATGAAGAAAGCGTTACGGAGCATACCCTTAGTGCGACCCTTTATGCAGAAGAGGGAAAAGATTTTTCACAAAAGTTTACCCTTTCAACAACGCTGCCGCCTCAAAAAGACAAGTATGAGGGCGACATAAAATTTACCTTCCCGTATTCGGAGCTTAGCTTTTCATCCGGCGTAGAACAAATAGAAGAGACAGAAAGTGATACCCTTGTGGAAAAATGGCGCAAGCTTCCTTTTAAGCAGTCTGCCGCTCTAAAATTCTTGGACGGTGAATTTGCCATTACCCAGTCCTTTAACTATAATCTTGAAGATCACAATAAGGAAGCTTTTAAGGCTGCCATTTCTTATGGAGGTCTTCAAGTTGCATACACAGCAGCCTACACGTACGGATATGATTTTGACGAAGACAACGGTTGGTCCATTCGTAACGAAAAGGAATTCATTCCTGAAACTTTTTCCATTGCCTATACGTCCGGTCAGAAGAATTTCCGCTACTGGAAAAAGAGGGTAACATGGGCCCCGTCTCTTAACACAAGCATTGTCTATGACTGCATAAGGCCATCGAACAGCTACTTTAAATTTATTCCGGCAGTTACCTTTAAGATAAACAATTTTGTGAACCTTACCTTTAGTTCTGAATCAAGGAACAGCGTAATCTACCGCTATATTCAGGACTATACAAATACCGGAATGGAACTGCCGGGTGAAACCAATGTATTCAAGGATTTGTTAAATTCATTTGCCTTCTGGGGAGACGGCTCAATGCTTGATGAGGGACAGTCAAAGCGCCGCTCTTCCGGCTTTAAGCTAAAGAACCTTAAGGTAACGCTTTCCCATGATTTGCATGACTGGGATCTTATTTCCAGCTTTGAGGTTAAACCCCGGCTCATCACAAGCAACGACGGCACAAAGTCATACAACTTTGAACCCTACATCTCTCTTTCTATTGTATGGAGACCGATGAATGCGATGAAGACCGAGATTGTAGATGAATACGGGGAACTGCAGCTTAATCCTTAGGAGCCTTGTTCTTTGCCTTTGCTTCTTCGAAATATTTTTCGTGAACCTCTATGTTCTCCTGAAGCTTTGCAAGGCCTTCCATATAGTATTTTATTTTTTCGTCACCGGAAGTTACGCTTGCATTTTCTCCGCCTTCTTTTAGACTTTCCCAGACATATTTTCCAAGCTGGGCAAGGGCCTTGTTCTTTTTCATCTTGAGCTGCTGGAGCTCTATGCTTTTTACGCTCTTGTCGCCCAAGTCTGAAAGTGCTACGCTGGCTGTCTTAAGACCTTTTTTTCCGGCTTCAACTCCCTTGTCTATATATTCAAGGATTGTTTTTCCGATTTCTTCAGCAGTTTCTTTTGCCCTTTTCTTGGAGTCGCTTTCTGAGCTTTGGGAATTTTCTGCGCTTTCCGCATTCTGAGAGCTTTCTGTCTGATCTGTTGTGTAGTCAAAGGTTGTTTCTGTTTCTTCCGTCATTTCTTCTTCTGCCATAATTTTCTCCTTAAAAATGAAGTCTTTATATAAATATAACACCAAAAATCTTATAAGGCAACATTTTGTTTTGTGTAAGCGGAAATTGGAAATCTGGTTTGTGTTCCGCTCCCAGGCAAATCCGTCTGAAAACCCGCGGTGTCGCGGAATAGGAAATTAAACTCGCTTCGCGGCTTGAAGCTACGCTGCCGGGTACGTTCCGCTCCGTCCCGCAACGAAGTTTCAAGCCATGCGTGTTTTCTGCCGGATTTGCCTTCCGCTGCACACAAACCAGATTTCCGCTTGGTTTACATGTTATATTTATCCCCATTGTGTTACCCATTGTTTACATGAAAAATTGTTTTTGCTATAATGGCGGCGAAAGGATTCAGTTTGATTTCCTGATTAATCACATTTTTAAGAGGTAAAAATGAAAGCTTACTTTGACTTAAAGGGGCAGACCGCTATTGTTACAGGTTGTTCCACAGGCCTTGGCGTTCAGATGGCAAAGGCACTTGCCAATCAGGGCGCAAACATTGTTGCTGTTGCCCGCCGCGTTGAAATGATTGAGGCTGTGGCTGCCGAGATAAAAAATGAATTCGGCGTGCAGACTCTTGCTGTCCGTTGTGACATAACTGACACTCAGGCAGTTGATGCCATGGTAAAGAAAGTTATGGACACTTTCGGCAGAATAGACATTCTTGTGAACAATGCCGGTACAGGTGCTGTTGCTCCGGCAGAGGACATTACTGACGACCAGTTCAACAACGAGATAAACATTGACTTGTTTGGAACCTTCCGTGTTTCCCGTGCTGTTGCAAAATATGCAATGATTCCTGCAAAATACGGACGCATAATCAACATTGCTTCTATGTATGGCCTTGTTGGCAATAAGGTTGCTCCATGTTCACCTTACCATGCCGCAAAGGGTGGCGTTGTAAATTTGACCCGCGGACTTGCCGCTGAATGGGGTAAATACAATATAACCGTTAACGCAATCTGCCCGGGGTATTTCTATTCACCGCTTACAAAGGAAACACTTGATTCTGACTTCTTCCAGCAGAATGCCCAGACAATGATTCCTCTCAGCCGCTATGGAAATGAAGGCGAACTTGATTCTGCCGCAATCTTCCTTGCAGCTCCGTCTTCCGCTTATGTAACAGGAGTCGCACTTCCTGTTGACGGCGGTTACACTTCTATGTAAAAAGAAAAAGACCTACGCCGCCATGGAGGGGCCCGCCGAAAGGCGGGTTGCGAAAGCAATCACATGAGTTGTTCGAATGAATAGCGCAGCATGTTAAGGAACTGAATTTTTAAAAGCCGCTTTTTGTTCTGTCCTGAAAACTGAATGTCGTAGGCGCTTTCTGCTTCGGCAACTTTTTTTTCTATAAAGTCCCTGGTGAGTGGAAGCTTTGTGTAAAGAATCTGGTTTTCTATTTCGACAGGATGAAAAACAAGTGAACCTGCAAGTATGATTTTGATGCTGGCAATGCTGTCGTTTTCCATATCCGCCAAAAAGACAAAACTTGCGCTGTCTTCCGTAATCCGTTTTGAAGGACCAACCCTCTTGAAAATTGCAACTTCACTTTCGTTTTGGGGGACCCTTACTTTTGTTAGAAGATAGCCTTCCGGTACTTGCTTGAAGTGGGAAAAGGGTATTGTCTTTGAGTCGTTGGGCTTTTTTCTGAATTCCAAAAGTGCGCCAAGTGCAAGCAGCGGTCCCCATAGGGTGTTCTTGGGGCTTCCGCTTTCATCTGTTCCAGAGCAGATATTTCCGCCTATTGTTGCAATGTTGCGAACTGATTCTGTTGCTATGCTTTTTATTGCGTCGTAGAGGACCGGGCTCATGTTTGTGCGGCCAATGTCCAGTATGCGGGAAAGCGTTACTGCCGAACCGAATTCTATGAAGCGTTCCTTTTTTTCTATTGTGCTTAGTTCTGGAATGGAACTGATTGTTAGCACTTTTTCTGCGAAGGGAATTTTTCCTGTTCCGCCACCGCGAATTTGCAGGCCGTTTACATTCTTGAGGTGATAGAAAACGTCGGTGAGTGTGCGGGCAATTAGAAAGGTCTGGTTACTTTTGGACATTTGAAATTTTCTCCTCGCGTGCTTCTTTTATTGCCGCTGCCTTTAGGATTCCGTTTAGAAGAGACAGCGTGTCCGTGCAGCAGCAGTTCAAATCCTTTATGTGAGCCATTACTTTTGAGGCTGAAGGATGCGGTGTGTTTTTTAGTATGTAATAGGCGGTGAAAATTTTTCCCGCGTTGCAATATCCGCAAAGGTGAATTTCTGCTTCTGAAAAACCGGATATGATGTCCTTGTAAAGCTGAATGTCGTCTTCCGTAAAGTCGCTGCTTCTTTGGACGGCTGGCTTTTTTGCCTTTTTGTCTTCGCTGGATTCAGAGTCTTTCTTTTTGGGGTTGGTAAAGAATTCAAGGGTTGTAACGTTGTTGTCCCTTACTATTCCGCATGGAATTTGGCAGCTGGGGACAGGTTTTCCGTTAAGCAGCACCATGCAGTTTCCGCAGAAGCCGTCCCTGCATCCGCATTTTACGCTGAATATGCCCATTCTTCTTAGAACGTTCAAAAGAGGTTCTGACGGGAGTACATCCAGGACTATCTGTTCTTCGTTTAAGTTTACGGGTATCTTCATTCTTCTTTTTCCTTTTTGGAATTTTCCTGCTCATGTTCAATGGTAACAACGGCATCAACTTCCTGAACAAGTGCCCTTTTGAATTCATCAATATAGTTTTCGTTTGCGGCTTCGAAAATACTTTCTATTGAAAGCGGCAGGCTGCTTATGGTGTGGTCCAGTGCCTGAGAAAGGGCCTGGGTGTATGCGGCTGGAATTATTTGGAATACGTTTTCTCCGATTTGCATTGGATCTTCGTCGGACTCAAGGAAGGTAATTTCTATGTCCTGAATTTCATAGTCGAGTTTTTCCCTTATTACCAGAGAATCAAGTATCCTTTGGATTCCAAGACGCACTGAACTAAGGGCTGCCACCGGGTTAAGAATTTTTCCTCCGTCCACAAAGACCTGTATTTGCTTTATTTTTTCGCGGAAGGTGCAGGGGTCAAGCTCCAGCTCCAGTATTGCCGCCGCAAAGGATGTGCTGTGGAAGGGCTGACCGCTGAAGGTGCTTGTGTTCCAGAGTTTTTTTAGCGAACTTGTGATTGACTTTTCCACCAAAATGGGGAAGTCGGTTTTTTTGCGGCTTAGCTTTGCCTTGATTGTCTCGCAGCATTTTCTAAGCAGCTGTGTCATTACGCTGATGTTTGAGTAAACCGTTTCCGGCAGGAGCGGCTCTTCGTCTTCCGTAAAAGTTGAATTAATTTTTACCGAGGAAACGTCGTGCCCAAGAATTTCCGTTACAGTTCTTTTCCATATTTCCTGAATGGTTGCGGAAACAGGAGGGCAGTGTATGATTACGGTTTTGTCTTCCGTGTATGTTGCCTCCAGTGACTGGTTTCCGCCTCCGTAGATTTGTGAGCCCAAGTAACAGGAGCCTGCGTAGGAGCATGCAAAGCCAATGCCCCTTACAGGAGAGTCGTTTGAGTGCACAAGGGATGTCTTGTTCTTAAGCCTTCTGTAGAAGACCTGCTGGCGGTAGGATTCATATTTTCTTTCCAGTTCAAGAAACTTTTTTCCGCTTTGGTCAAAAATCATGTAGTAGGATGGAATTGAGTATGCCACTTTTTGCGGGACAGCCCTTACAAAGTCTTCCTTTTCTTTTTTCATCTGAAGGTCGGTGCCGGAAACTTCAAGGTCTTTTTTGTCAAAATATTTTTTGAGCTTGAAGGAAAAGGGAATGGCTGTTTTTTTTGTATCCCTGTCAAGAAAGTTTATCATCCTTATTTCTACAGGGGAAATCCTGCATTCCTCGCAAAGAAGGTTCATCTGGTTTTCCACTGCAAAGAATGCGGCTGAATCAACGAGCCTTAAATCTATGGAAGATGGTTGGGAAGCGCTGCTGTTTGCCCTTGCTGTTATGCTTACGTTCTGGGGGTTGTAGCATCCGCAGCTTGCGATAACCAGGCGGTCCATTATTTCCTGGGCAAAGGGATTGTGTGCTCCTGCATCAAAATTTATGTTGATTTCCATTGCGGCTATTCTTCCGCTTTCGCTTACACCTGTTTTGTGCCTTATGGTTACCGGGCGCATTGTGTCCATGTAGAGTTCCTGCTCTTCCCTTGTGTAGACCAGCTTTACCGGTTTTCCTGAAACGTATGATGCAACCGCAACTTGGCTTGCAACGATTGAGTTGTACCAGATGCTGCTTGAGCCGTGGTTGAATGACTTTGTTTTTTTTATGATTATGTCTTCCGGGTTTAGTGAAAGGGCTGCACTTAAGGTTTGGCGCAGGTTGCTTACCCACTGGGTTGGCGTGTAGACCGTTAGCGTTTTTCCGTTGTAGTCGCAGAGTGCACCGTTGGGTTCGTTAAAGTCTGGAATGTTTATTTTGTATGACCATTCGTGTTCTATTACGTGCGCGCAGTTTGCAAACACTTCTTCTATGCCGCCTTCTTTTTTAAAGCAGGGGCCGCTTTGGACCTTGCGTTCGGCAAGTATGTCGGAGAATATTTCCCTTAGGCTGTCATCTTCGCTTTCTTCGGCCTTGTTTTTTCCGTTTGCACTGCCTGTGCTGATGCTTGTGATTCCCATTTCCTGGAGGATTCCAAGCGGTGTGTCTTCTTCTTTTTCGTGAATGCTTTCGCTTTCTAGTTTTAGCGATGCTTCAAGGGTTTCTTTTGTGCATTCTATTTTGATTTGCTGGGCAAGCTCTTCTAGTATGGATTCGTCTGGACCCGCAAGAATTCCAACCGGTTCTCCCGGGTAAAGGATTTCTCCTTCGCAGAGGATTGGAACACGGCCCAAGGTGTTTCCGATAAAGTGCTGGCCCGGGATGTCGTGGGCTGTTAGCCAAAAGTAGCCTTCTGCAAGGTCTGGATAAGAGATTTTTGTTATGCGGCCAGTTTCCATGCAGCGGATTATCTTTGCATGAATCATGTCCTTTAGCTCTAGGTCTGAATAGAATTTTGCCTCGAAAGAGACTGACGAGAGCTTGGTCTTTGCGGGCGTTTTTGTTGCGGCTTTTGATGTGCTTTTTGAAGCAGCTTTGGATGTGGCTTTGGTTGCCTGTACACTTGCCTTGCGCTTGGATTCTGTCTTTGCCGTAGACTTTGCGCTGGCTTTTGCTTTGTTTTTTTCAGCAGTTTTTACCGCCGTCTTTGTGGCGGCCTGCTTTTTTTCGGCAGTGCTTGAGAGAGATTTTTTTTGCAGCTTCTTACCAGCGGCTTTTTTTGTTGCGCTTGAATCGTTCTCTTTTTTAGGCATGATTTTTACCGCCAATGTCTTTTATTGTTTCAACAACATAGTCAATCATTTCGTCCGTCATGTCTGGCCAGAGGGGAATGGAAATTGTTTCGCTGTACTGCCTCTGTGCGTTGGGAAAGTTTTCCGCTGTGAATTCTGGGTAGAGATTCTTCCAATATGAAAAGTTAAAGATTGGGATAAAGTGCATGCTTATTCCGACACCCCGCTTTTGCAGCTGCAGGGCAAATTCATCGCGGTCAATTGTAAGCTTGGAAAGGTCAAGCCTCATAAGGTAGAGATGCCATGCATTTCCTTCTCCTGTTGGCGGAAGCTTTACAAAGTCCAGCTTTCCAAGTTCTTCATTGTATCTCTTTACGTGGCTCTTTCGCTTTTGGTCAAAGACAAAGGCTTTTTTTAGCTGTTCCCTTCCCAGTGCCGAAAGAATGTCGGGCAGGTTGAACTTATAGCCAGGGGCTACAATGTCGTAAATCCAAGAGGCTTTTGGGGAAGTGTAGCGGTCCCATGTTGTGCGGTCCATGCCGTGCATCCTCATCATGGTCATGTGCCTGGCAAGGTCGGGGTCTTTTGTGGTGACCATGCCGCCTTCACCTGTCGTGATTGTCTTTGTTACGTAGAAAGAAAAAATTCCTGCGTCGCCAATTGCACCAGCGTAGCCCATTTGCGTCTTGCTGGGGAATGAATGTGCGCAGTCTTCAATCACCTTTACATTGTACTTTTTTGCAAGCTCCATGATGGCCTTCATGTTGCAGACATTACCCGCTATGTGGACCGGAACTATGGCGGCAACATTTTTACCCTTGGGGCTTTGTAGAATTTTTTCTATTGATTGGGGGTCAATTGAATACGAATCCTTTTCTATGTCCGCAAAATATACGTCTGCTCCAAGATGGCGTGCCGTTGCCGCGGTAGAGACAAAAGTGTAGGGTGTTGTGATTACAGCCTTTCCCGCCTTTACCCCCAGGGCTTCCATTGCAAGAATCATGCCGCTTGTGTTGCTGTTAACGGCAAGGGCATAAGGCACTTGTATGCAGGATGCAAATTCCTTTTCAAAGGCGAGCGTTTCTTTGCCTGTGGTTAGCCAGCCGCTCCTTATTACCCTAAGAACAGCTTCTTCTTCTTCTTTGCCTGTTGAAGCCTTAAAGAAAGGCACTTTTATTTCGTTTTCCATATTTGCTGCCATTACAAAACCACCTTTACAGAAGTTGCCATGTCTATGCGCTTTCCGTCGCTTTCTTCTTCGCGGTAGAATTCATCAAGAGAGGGAACGGCATTCCTTAGTATCCTGACAAGCTCGTCGCGGTTCCTGTAGATGTCTGCATTTTTTTCTGTGAAGTAGCAGACAGGGTAAAGCTTTTGAAGCAGTTCGTCCGTGTTGAAGGTCTTTGGAGGAATGTTGTTGAGCTTGAGGATTTTCTTGTACTGGGTAGGGGTGGGGTTTTCCTCGCTAAGCCAAAGAGGTTCCGTTAGCCTTTCGCCCCTGCGCGCTCCTATGAATTTTATGTCCATTTCCTTGTATGGCTCAAAGCCGCTGAATTTTATAATCTGTTCCGCAAGGGTAAGAATCTTTATTGGCTCACCCATGTCCAGAAGGTAGGAGCAGCCGTTTTCTCCTACGCCGCCTGTCTGCAGCACAAGTGAACATGCCTCCGGGATTGTCATAAAGTAGCGTTCCATTGCCGGGTCTGTTACTGTGACAGGCCCCCCGTTTTGAATCTGTTCCATAAAGATTGGAAGGATTGAACCCCTTGAACCAAGCACGTTTCCGAAGCGCACGAACATGAAGGACTGCCCGCTCTTTGTCTTTAGGGCTGCCTCGTTCACAAGCTTTTCGCTTAGCATCTTGCTTACGCCGTAGACGCTTACCGGGTTTACAGCCTTGTCTGTGGAAATGAGCACAAAACGCTCCGTGCCGCACTCTAGGGCTGCATCTAAAAGGTTCTTGGTTCCAAAGACGTTGTTTTCTATTGAGGCAACCGGGTTTTCTTCCATCATGGGAACATGCTTGTAAGCCGCACAGTGGAAGATTACGTCTGCCCTGGTGTGGCTTATTATGTAGCGCACGTATTCCCTGTCCCTCATGTCGCCAATGATTGGGACTACGGATGCCTTTTCGCCAACGCCCTCGTTCTGCAGTATGTGCAGCTCGCGGTAGATGTTTACGATTGAATTTTCCCCGTGGCCAAAGAGGTAGAGACGCTCTGCCCCGCCTGAAAGAAGCTGCCTTGCAAGTTCGCTTCCGATTGAGCCGCCTGCACCGGTGATTAGAACACGCTTTCCCTTAAGGTAGGCAAGGCTTTCGTGAAGGGGAATGATTATTGGCGTTCTGCCTAATATGTCCAGAGGGTTTATTTCCCTGGCCTGAACAAAGTGGGCCTTTCCGTCTACAACTTGGCTTATGGAAGGCAGGATTTTTATGTGGAAGAAGCCACATTTTTTTAGCACGTCGTAAATTTGCTTTATGCGGGAACCGTCTGCGCTGGGTATTGCAATGATGGCCTGGTCTATGGCCGTAACGCGAAGCACACTTGACATTGTGTCTATTGGCCCCAAAACCGGCACGTCTTCTATTTTACTTCCGATTAATTCCTTGCTGTCGTCAATGAATGCCGCAACCGTGCCAAAAATCTTCTTGCGCTTTAGTTCCTGGGCAATCATCTGCCCTGCAAAACCGGCACCTATAATGTAAAGCCGGCTGTCTATCTTTCCCATAATCCCCTCTTTTTCTTCCTATTATAGCACACACTTGTTTTTTCTTCAATGTGAAGATGGAAAATCCGGTAAATAAAGCTCATCATAAATAACCCTAAACTCAACTTTGTAAAATCCGATAATTAATCGAGAGCAAAGTTTTTGTTCAAGGGGATATTTATGAGAAGAGTTAAATTTCTTATTGTAGCCGCAGTTTTTGCATTGCTTTTTTCTGCAAGTGCCAGTGCTACAGTTGTTGCCTTTCAGCTTATTCAGCATGATCCTTGCCAGAGCGAGGTCAGGGCATCTTCTTATCTTATAGAGAATTCGCTCTTTGACTTCTTTTTTGACAGGGGCATAATCGTAACAAATTCTCCTACCGCCGTGTCTACGGATGAATCTGTGGACGAGCAGCTTTACTATTCGGCGCTTAGCGAGGCAAGTTCGGGTTTCTGCAACTACTTTATCTCCCTTACAATTGACTACGATACGGAGGATTCTAGGAACCCGGATGCTCTTATCATTTCAAACATAGAGAAAATAAGCTGGAATATATTTGACCTAAAGACAGGGAAAAGCGTGGCTTCCGGTTCAAGGAAGACGAACAAGGTGTCTCCCGAAAGGGATAATGAAAAAGGAATTTCTGAATTCACCTCCAAAGTTGCGCAGGATATTTACAACCATTTTAAGACTTTAAGTTAAGGATCCGTGGGGAAGGGGAAACAGAGATGAAGAAAATATTAATCGCAGTAATAGCTATAAGCCTTGCGGTTATTTTTGTAGCCGCAGACGACTCTTTTTTGTACCTCGACGGCAAAGCTTCTGTAGGCAGGGAGGGTGACCTTCCAAAGGGGCTTTTCGTAAAGGCCTCGGGATATTTGCCGGGAGACAATGTTAGTGTAACAAACCCTGTTACCGGAGCAACCCTGGAGCTTTTAAACCTTGGCTCTGTGGATTCATCATCCGGTTCCATAGTGCTGCTTTCCAAAGAGGCGGCAGAGGGGCTTGGGCTTTCTTCTGATTCATCTTTTAAGATTAAACTAAGTTCGCGCAAGGGGTCTTTTGACCAGAGTGCGGCCGGAGTTGGCATACTTGCAGGTCTTTACCAGGAGGATGATCCTTACAGGAATCCCTATCCAAGGCAAAATACTTCTGTAGGTAGGGCTTCTGGAGCTGCTTCAGGCGGCAAGCATACCGCTTACGGTACACTTCCGCTTGATGAGGAAGACGGAGATGAAGATTACGAGGTCATTAGCGAAGAAGTTGCAGCCCTTGAGCCTCTTGGTGACGCAGAACTTGCCAAAAACACGGAAGGAAAGAAAAAGCCCCTGTACGGAGTGGATTCTACAGGAGAAGGCATAGATACCCTTGAGCCTGAAAAAGAGGAGGAGGCTACCGCATTACCTTATGGCAGCCTTGACTCTGACTTTGACGGCGAGAAAGTGGCCTTTGAGGAGCCGCTTGGTTCTGAATATGTTTCCGACGAAGAAATTGCAAAGTCAAGGCCCAATGCAGGTCTTATAGCTTCCGTTGACACGTCAAAGGTTGAAAACGATGACGAGGTTCTTGGAGAGGAAGAAGCAGAGCTTGTGGAAGACATAAGCGAGCCGGTTGCTATAGTAATTCCTGTTAACCCGGATGCGGGCCCAGAGACAGACTTTGCAGGCGAAGAGATTGTTGCCGCAGAGCCTGTAGACGGTGAGCCTATTGCAAAGATAGACCTTACGCCTCCTGATGATGACAAGGACGAGGAAGAGGTTGCCTCCGTAGAGCCGGACGAGCCTTACACCCCAATAGTTCTGGTTCCGTCAGAAGACCTTACTCCTCCCAAGGAAGAGAAAAAGCCTGCTCCCAAGAAGGACAATGCGCCAACCAAGGACATAGAAAAGCGTCTGTGCAAGGAAAGCGACCTTGACCGCTCAAGGTACTACATCCAGATTGCAACTCTGTCCGAGACTTCAAGCGCACAGGCCCTTATAGACAAGTACGGTAAGTATCCCCTTGTTATGATACAGAATTCGCGCGGGGCATACAGGGTGCTCGTAGGTCCACTCTCTGTGGATGAGTATGGCATGATTCATGAGCGCTTTAAGTGCTACGGATTCAAGGACGCTTTCGTAAAGTATCCTGGAACCCTATAGGCAATTCCAGCTAAACTCCTATAAAATAAGGCACCGTTCTGGACGGTGCTTTTTTTTTTCTGTCATTCATTGTTTGGCTAATTCGACTGAACATGCCTCGTGTTACGGGTTGGCAAGAAAGAAAAAAAATCCATCCGTTTTATATGGAATTCCTTGTTTTATATTGAATTTCCTATTGACTAAGGGCCTGTAAATTTGTTATCATACACCACACATTAATTTAGGTTGTTAAGGAATCCGTTACTCCTTACGGCCAAGTTTAGAGGTTTTATAATGTACGCAATTGTTGAATACAAAGGCAATCAGTACAAGGCAGAAAAGGACGCTGTTCTTCGCGTTGCAAAAATCAACGACGCAAAAGAAGGCGAAACAATCACTATTGACACTGTTCTTCTCGTAAGCGACGGTGACAAGGTATCTGTCGGTACACCCTATGTAAAGGGCGCAAAAGTTACGGTTGAAGTTGGCGAAACTTTCAAAGACAAGAAAGTTCTGGTTTTCAAGTACAAGAGCAAGAAGGATTACCACCGTTTCCACGGTCACCGCGAGCAGTACACTTATGTTACTGTTAAGGATGTGGTTTCGGCATAAGGTTGCATGACTACTGTGCTTTTGGTGTGCGGCAGTGACGGTTGCTTCAAGAGCTGTTCGGCTAAGGGGCATGCCTTTTTTGCCGCTAGGGGCAGGGACATAGTTTGTGCTGCAGAGACTCATCTTTTGCGCACGGCACTTTCTGTTCTGGAAAAGACCAAGGGCATAAGGCTTAGTTGTGATGCCAGTGAACGCGGAAGTCTGGCGTTCGGTGTCGAAGTGGAAGGCCATTCTGCTGAACTTGCGGAACGGCTTAGGTGCACTGCGGATTTTATTCGCGAAGGGATTTCTTCTCTTTCGCAAGAATATCCGGGGTGCGTGCTTCTTAAAGAGATTATTGAATAAAACAGTCCGGTTCTTACCGGCGGAGGATTAAAATGGGACGTACAAAAGGCGGTAGCGGCGCTAAAAACGGACGCGATTCCAACCCGAAGCATTTGGGCGTTAAAAGATACGGCGGAGAAATTGTTAAGGCAGGTTCTATCCTGGTAAGACAGCGCGGAACAAGAATTCATCCGGGTAACTTTGTAAAGAGGGGCGGAGACGATACCCTTTATGCAATAGCTGACGGAAAAGTAGTTTACGGTGAACGCAAAGACCGCAAGATTGTTTCCGTAGAACCAATTGAAGCCGCTTCAAACTAAGCACTCCATGTAGGCCGGGAATTTCCCTGCCGAAGGTGTTTTTAGATTGCAAGTATCAAAGGTACTGTTTGGCAGGTGAGACATCTGTTGGACATGCCTTGCAAAGATGCCCTGTATGAATTTTAAAGTTCATGCCGGGCATTTTTTCTTTAAAGGATGTGTTTATGATTCAATTTGCGGACGAGGCCCTTATTACCGTAAAGTCTGGAAAGGGCGGAAACGGTTGTATCTCTTTTAGAAGGGAAAAATATATACCCAACGGCGGACCCAACGGCGGTGACGGTGGCAGGGGAGGAGACGTGTACATGTGCGTAAGGCGCAACCTGCGCACTTTGGCTCATCTTCGCCACAGGCAGGTCTTTAAGGCGCAGAACGGTCAGGACGGAATGAGCTGGAACCGCTTTGGCAAGGACGGAGAAGACGTCTTTATTCCTGTTCCCCCCGGCACTTCCATCCGCAACGCAGACACGGGCGAACTTATCCATGACTTTGCAGAAGAAAGCGACGGTTCCCAGATAATGCTGCTTGAAGGCGGAAAGGGCGGTTGGGGCAACGTTCACTTTAAGAGCAGTACCAATCAGGCTCCCCGCTACGCACATCCAGGTAAGCCCGGCAAGGAGATGAACCTCCGCATAGAGCTTTCAATTATGGCGGACGTTGGACTTGTAGGCTTCCCCAATGCGGGTAAGTCAAGCCTTTTGGAAATGTTCACCAATGCAAGGCCAAAAATTGCCCCCTATCCCTTTACAACAAAGATTCCTAACCTTGGCGTGCTTCACGTGGATCATGACAAGGACTTTATCATTGCGGACATACCGGGCATTATAGAAGGTGCCTCAGAAGGTGCTGGTCTTGGACTGCGCTTCCTTAAGCACATCTCAAGGACGGCGGCCCTTCTTTTTATGATTGACTGTTCCGACGAAAACTGTCTCACTGCCTATTCATCCCTTAAGAATGAGCTGGAAAAATACGGACGTGGTCTTTTGGACAAACCGCGCATCGTCTTGTGCAACAAAATAGACCTTGAGGGGGCTAGCCAGAACGCAGAGCAGGTTGCATCCCAAATCCGTGCAGAAGAGCCAGACACTGCGGTTATATCGGTATCCGTACTTGAAAGAAAGAACATAGAAAACGCAAGAAAATCAATCATAGCCCTTGTGGAAAGAATGGATGCCATGCGTTCTTCTGGAAAAAGCATTTCTTCGTCAGGCGGGGAAGATGCAGGGACTGCTTCTGAATCAGGTGCAAAGAGTTCCTTCCTTGCCTCCCGCTCAGTTGACTCAAGCATGGAAGAGCAGTTCCCTGGAAGCGATCCAAGCGAGGGGGCCTATTCATGAAGATGGCAATTCTTGGTGGGAGCTTTAACCCCATCCACATAGGACACCTTGCACTGGCAGACGATGTTTGCGTAACCCTTGGCTACGACAAGATTCTTTTTGTTCCCACAGCAACTCCTCCCCACAAGGCCATGAGGGAGGTTGTACCTGCCCAAGACAGGCTTGGAATGGTAAAAGCCGCATGCTCCGAAGACGAGCGCTTTATTGCGGAAGGCTGCGAGATAGAACGTGGCGGTGTAAGCTACACCTGCGACACAATAAGAATTCTGGAAGAAAAATACAAGGACACCCTGGAAGGAAAACTTGGCCTAATAATGGGAGAAGACCTTTTGCCGGACTTTCACCTGTGGAACAAGGCCGAAGAAATAGCCCAAAGGTGCACCCTTATAGTTGCCAGAAGACCCTACAAGCAGGAATCCGCGCTTTTTGCCAACAAGAACGTGGGCGACTACGGCAAGACCTGCCAGCTTGACTTTGACATAAGCAAGGAGCCCCTTTTTGACAACTGTGTGGCAATAGAGAACCCACTGCTAACAATCAGTTCTACGGACATAAGGGAAAGAATTTCCTGCGGCAAGAGTTTTGAATATCTTGTCCCGCGTCCAGTTTTTAGTTATATTATAAACGGTAAGCTTTATGGATACAAACAACAGTAATTTTGATGAGATTCTAGAAAAGATACGCAAGTTCGCTTCTGCCGCAGAAAAGAAGGAACGTTTTGAGCACAGTGTTCGCGTTGCGGAGACTGCAAAAATCATGTGTGACATGTACGGTGTGGACCCCAAGAAGGGCTACCTGGCCGGTCTGGCACATGACATGTGCAAGGATTTGGACAACGAGACCCAGCTTTCTCTTGCAAGCCATGACGGTCAGCCCATTTCCGACGTTGAAAAGAGCAAGCCGTCCCTCCTTCACGGACGTGCGGCAGCGGAAAAGCTAAGGCGCGACTTTGGCATTGACGATGCGGACATAATACAGGCTGTCTCTAGGCATACTCTTGGAGGCGCAAGCCTTTGCCCGCTCGCAAAAATAGTTTATGCTGCAGACAAGATAGAACCCGGAAGGCCGCAGTCAACCCAGGAGTACAGGGAAAAGCTCTTTTCCCTCAGCCTGAACAAGCTCTGCCTTGCCGTACTGGAGGAAAACATGGAATACCTCCGTTCCAAGGGCAAGGAAATAGCACCCGTAAGCTTCCGCTTCCACGAAGCTCTTAAAAGGGACATTGCCTATGCCGCAACCGTCGCAATGGATTTTGACGGGGGCAACTGATGGCCGTATCCAAGGAAAAGTTAAGCGCGCTCTTTCTTGTGGTCATACTGGCGGTCATGATTGGAGCCGTTGTAGTCATGGCCTCTTCGCTTACAAGCGACCCTCTTGAAGAGACACTTGCAAAAAACGAAGTTGTAAAGACTCTTCTCGTAATAAACGACGGTGAAGGAAACGCACTGGTTACGGACGTGTTTGCCTTCTATCCTCCCTACAACAAGGGCGCCCTCTTTGACATTCCCGGCAACATAGGCGACATATTTGACAAGAGCCTTGGGCGTACGGACCGAATAGACGCAATCTACCGCGAGAAGGGTATGAAAACCTACGTCTCGGAAATTGAGCGGCTTACGGATACCGTAATTCCCTTTACCATAGACATAAACCTGGACAACCTTTCCCTGCTAACAGACTTGCTGGGCGGGCTTAACGTCTTGGTTTATTCCCCCGTGGACACCCTTACGGAAGAAGGGGAGCGTTGGCTTTTACCAAGCGGACAGATAACGCTGGACGGAGACAAGGTAAGGACTTACGTAACCTACAGGCTTCCAGGCGAAACAGACAGCGATGTTGACGACCGCAGGCAGAACGTACTTGTAGCCTTGCTTTCCGCAATTACAGAAAACAAGGCAAACGTTCTTAGAAAAAAGGATTTTTCCGTATACGCCTCAAAGTTTGACGCAAGCGTTCAGGGCGATTTGCTCTACAAGCTTCTTTCCCTCATTTGCGACGTAAACACGGACAGCCTTTCGCCACTCTTCCCCCAGGGCATGCTAAGGACTACATCCACCGGCCAGCAGCTCTGGTTCCTTCAGGACGGCGGCCAGCTCATCAAGGATGTTATAAAGACAACGCTGGCAACCCTTGTCTCAGAAGAGGAAAGGGGTGGTAGCCGAGTCTATGTCGTAGAAATTCAGAACGCCACAAGCGTTACGGGGTCGGCAAGAAACGCAGCCTTCCTTTTGCAGGGAATGGGCTACGAGGTCTTAAAGTACGGAAATGCAGACAAGGAAATGGAGCACACCCTTATCGTAAGCCATGTCGGTGACTCGGAGTCACTGCGCGTACTTTCGGATTTCATAAAATGCAAATACATTGAATACGAGGAAGTAAAGCCCGAAAGCTTCGGAAACGAATCGTCGGACGTGGACTTTACTTTGTATCTGGGAAAAGACTGGGATGGCCGTTATGTGCGCGGCGGTTACACAGGAAAAGAAAAGGAAGACTAATATGGAAAATACAGAAAAGACAGAACAGGACAAGGCCCTTGAAATTGCAACCCTCATGGAAGACGGCAAGGGACAGAATGTCCGCGTTATAGACGTTACGGGGCTCAACAGCTGGACAGACAACTTTGTAATCGTTACGGTAACAAGCAGCGCCCACTGGCAGGGACTTTACAGAAGCGTCAAGGAATACATCGGTGAAAACGGCATGGAAATCCATCCGACCGCAAGAAAGACTCCCCAGGGCGACGACTGGAACCTCATAGACCTAGGCTCCGTTGTGGTCCACCTTATGTCAGCAGACGCAAGGGCCTTCTACGACCTGGAAAAACTCTGGCATGCAGGAAAGATTCTAAAATAGTCTTTTTCCCTTCTGGAGCATACTGTAATTTTTACTGTGTCCGGTCCTTCGGAACCGGCCAGGCTCCTTGTTTTCCCCGCTTTCCAGGGTTCCGCTTGCGCTCCATTGCTTACGCAACGGCTGCGCCGCCCTTCCAATCGGGGCTAGGCTCTGTTTCAAGTAAGCTTAATCAAAAAAACGATTGTATTGCAGGCAAAGCGGGAATGCCTGTGTTTAAGTGGCAGGTGGAATTAAAGCGCCCTTCCGGGCAGATTTTGCAGCAAAGCCAAAACCGCCCAAAAGCGCAGTAGAATTTATTTTGTTTTAGAAGTCCAAGTCGGCAGGATCGCTGTCTTCTTCTATTTCTTCTTCGTCGTTGTACAAGTCGTCGTCAAAACCGTGGCGGCGGTTGTCATAACCGTCTTCCAGTTCCTGGTCATCAAAAGGCTCGTCGTAGTCGTCGTCATCGTCTAACTCGTCCTCGAATGAACCTTCTTCATCATCATCCTCAAAGTCATCGTCAAAATCGTCGTCAAAATCGTCGTCAGAACCGAAATCGTCGTCATAACCTGCAGCCATTGCAAAGTCTAGAAAATCGTCTTCGAGCATGAATGTACTCCTTGTATGTTTGGGTAGACTTTTTAGCGTCCACACCTTCAACTAGAATGTAAATTTTACTAGCCCTTTTGTCAATCGGTTTTTGCAAAATAATGCAAAATATTGCATTTATTTAGAAATGCTCGCAAAATTATATTTAGCTGATTGACATTGATTTGTCAAATTCATATAATGTTGGAGTATGTGTAATGGTATAACGGTTTTTGCTCCGGCCAAAATCAACATTGGGCTTGAGGTATTTCCCAAGCGGCAAGACTGTTATCACGATATAAAAAGTATTTTTACCGTCGTTAACCTTTGCGATGAGCTTACGGTTAATCTTACAGGGCAAAAGAACTCTTGTATCGTGGAGTGTGAGAATTTTGCTTTGCCAGAAGAAAACACTTTTACTAAAGCATACAAAGCTTTCTGCGTGCTGACTGGTGTTTGTCAGGGTGTGTGCGTAAAATTGGTAAAGCACATTCCTGCCGGCGGTGGATTGGGGGGCGGCTCAAGTGATGCTTCTTCTTTTATTCAATCCCTGGACATTTTGTTTGATACGCATTTAAGCGAAACCTCTTTAGATGAAATTTCATCTCAGGTAGGCAGCGATGTTTTTTTCTTTACAAGAGCTTTGTACAGTGGCTGTAAAAATTTTACTGCTGTTGTTCAGGGAAGAGGTGATAAGGTAACTCAAATCCAAGGGCGGGATGATTTGCATGTTCTGCTGGTTTTTCCTGGTGTGAGCGTTTCGACAAAAGAAGCTTATGCTTGGGTTGACGAGGCTCATCAGAAGCAGGGAAAGCTTTGGCAAGATGCAGATGGTGACATCCGCTCTTATGTAGAAGAATTTAATAAACCGGTACGGAAGTGGTTTTTCCAAAATGATTTTACAGCTCCTGTAACCGCTCATTTCGGCGAGATTGCCCTTGCATTGCAGGCTTTAAGGCAGTGTGATGCAGATTTTGTCGACATGTCCGGTTCTGGATCGTCAGTATTCGGAATATTTAAAGATGTTGAAAAAGCGCAGGCCGCGTTTCAAATACTGTCCGAAAACTGGCATGCAGCGCTGGTTTAGCGTGATTACAGGAGGAGGAAAATTATGCAGGTAACTGAAATAAAGATCCGCAAAGTAGAAGGTGAGGGAAAGCTAAAGGGCTATGTAACAATTACGTTTGACAACTGCTTTGTCGTGCACAACATCAAGATTATTGAAGGCAAGACAGGAATGTTCATAGCTATGCCAAGTCGCAAGACTGCAAACGGGGAATATAAGGATGTTGCCCATCCAATCAACCCTGATTTCCGTAATGAGCTTCAGGAGAAAATCCTGGGTGAATACGAAGCCGGACATGTGGAGACAGACACTGGCGATGCAAATGAATAAGTTGCATCTATAGTATATCTTGGGACGTCGTCAAGTGGTAAGACAACGGCTTTTGGTGCCGTCATTCCGCTGGTTCGAATCCAGCCGTCCCAGTTCTAGTAATTAAAGTATAATTTTTTTTTAAGGAGTTTCCAGAATGGAACAGTTTGTGATTAATGCAAAAGTACGGAAAGAAACAGGAAAAAAGGCCGCTAAGGACCTTCGCGCTTCAGGACGCCTTCCTGCAGTCGCTTATAATGAAAAGGGTGAGTCTATCATGCTCGATATTGATGCCTCAGAATTTTCAAAGGTTTGGAGAACAATCACTCCAACAACTTTGATCAACCTCAAGATTGACGGTCAGGACAACAAGGCCTATATCCAGGACACAGAATACGACATCAAGACCGACAAGAACCTTCACGCAGATTTTCACATCGTAAGCGGCAAAAAGCCAATTACAGCAGTGCTCAAGATGCACTACTCAGGAACTCCTGCCGGTGTTCTTAAGGGTGGCTTCATGGTAAAGCACATTCCTTCAGTAGAGCTCAAGGCCCTTCCTGATGATATGCCTGCTTCCATTACAGCTGATGTTTCTGCAGTAGAAATTGGACAGAAGTTTACAGTTGCAGACCTTCACCTTAGCGATAAGATTACTCTCATTACAAAGCCAACAGCTCTTATCGTTACAATTGCACCTCCAAAGAAATAAGGATAAAGGCTTGCGGTAAAGCCTGGCCTTTTGCAAGTAAGAACTTGCGGGTTTTAAGCCTTTTCCGCAGCCATGTATTTTTTATATAGGATGAGCATATCCCCGCCTACGAAGCGGGGTTTTTTGTTTGTGGCCGTCTGCTTTCAGTCGGCAGGGGAGACTTTGTGGAAGACATAGCGCGTAACTTTGAAAGCAAGCTTCTTTCTGGCCTTCACGAATGCGGTGCTGATTTTTCGCCTTGCCTTGCCTACGGAGTGGGGGTAAGCGGTGGCGCAGATTCCATTTCCCTGTTAACATCTCTTTCACGGACAATTCCAAGCAAAAACCTTGTGGCCGTTACCGTAAACCACAACATCCGCCCTGCCGAACAGACTGAAGGGGACGCTTCTTTTGTGGAGGACTACTGCAAAAGAATAGGGGTAAGGTGCTTCCGCGTAGACATACCGCGTGGCGAAGTGGAGCGCATAAAAAAAGAGCGTGGCAGTGGCACGGAAGAGGCTGCCAGGTACTTGCGCTACCAGGCCTTTGAGTCGGCAATCAGCAAATTTGGCTTGGACTGGTTTTGTCTTGCCCACAACCTTAACGACCAGGAAGAAACCCTCCTGATGCGCTTTTTTTCCGGAGGTGCAAGCCAAAGCCTTTGCGGTATTCCACAGGTAAGGGGACGGTTCATAAGACCGCTTTTAAACGTTTCCCGCTCAGAAATAGAAGCCTACCTTGCATTTCTTGGCCTTGAATTTAGGACAGATTCCACCAACAAAGAAAATTCAATGCTAAGAAACAAAATCCGCAACAGGATAATCCCCTTTTTGGACACAGAGCTTCCCGGCTGGCAAAAGGCAGTTCTTTCCCTGGGGCGCAAGATGTCCCTGGATGAATCATTCATCAGCAATTCAGCCAGGGATTCAATAGAAAAAATAGACTGGAAGGAAGGGGGAGGGCAGCTTTCCTTTTCCGAAGACAAATTCAAAAGCTTGCCAAAGGCCCTTCAGTCAAGGGTAATTTATTCAGCCCTGGACAAAGTGCTTAAGGACGAAGGTACACGGGTCCGCATTCCTTATACTTTTATTGAAGGCATTCAAAGAAATCTGCAAATTCTGCCGAAAATAAAGAGTGATTGGGCTGAAAATTCATCGGGAGCAGAGGTACTTTGCTCAAAAGGCCGTATTTTTGTGCGAAAAGTGCAGAAAGTAGCGACAGAAAGCGGATTTTTTGCTATAATCACAAAAGAAGGCATTGTACGCGCCGGAAACTGGACGCTTGGCGTTTCAAAGAGGGCCGGGATGATGCACATGGAGCTTGAGCATGCTCTTTCCCAAAACGGAAGTGCGCCTTTTAGCGTGGACGTGGAGGGGCTTGAATTTCCTTTTGCATTCAGAAGCAGGCAGAGCGGAGATTCAATAAAAACTGCTTCCGGAAGCCTTAAGAGCATTTCCGGTATTCTTGACGGCTGGAAGTGCGGTTCCTTCCGCAGCGAAATTCCTGTTGTCCAGGACTTGACTTCTCCATTGCAGCCCTTGGTCTGTATCCTTGGCGCTCCTTTGGGGTTTAACAATTGGATTGTACAAAAGGAAGAAAGATGAATAAAATTGTAAAAATCGGTGTTTTCGCTCTTTTTGAGCTTGCGTCAATTTTTAGTGCAGTAGCCCTTAAGCCCATAAATACAGGCGATGCCTTAAAAGACAGTGCTGCCATGGCAAACCGGCGCACTGCCCTAAGATGCCTTGCGCTTGCCAACGACTATGCAGTCCAGTCAAACTGGGGTGCGGTTGCAAGTCAGGTTGAACTTGGCCTTGCTTACGACGATTCAATTTCGGATTTGTGGTACATGAAGGCCCTTGCCTGCAACAAGAACAAAAAGCCTTCTGCAGACGTCCTTTCCTGTGCCGAAAAGGCCCTTGAGCTGGACAACTGGGCCAACTACAACTACGACAGTGCCCGCGTCCTTTATGCAGACATCCTCTGCGACACCCTGCGCTACGAAGAAGTTTCTGCTGTTTTGGACAAGGCACCACTGGTCTTTTCCGCAGACGCTGAATATATCCGTGCAAAAACTTTCTATAGAATACGCACACCAGGCGCTTTGGAGCAGGCAAGAAACAAGATAGACAATGCCCGCCAGATTTACCCCAAGGACTCACGCTTCCCGCTTCTTTTCTTTAAGAACGAATCACCTACGGACGACAACGAGCAGGTAAGAAGAATTGCCAATTTCTTTATCTCTACCATAAGCCAGTATGCCGCCGCTGCCCCGGACAAAGACGCCGAGCTTGAAATTTATGCCGCCCTTTTTGCAAGGGGTGCAATCCAGACAAAGATGCTCCAGTCATATTCCGCCCGTGGACTCAAGCACCCTCTCTTTGCGGAAATTGCCGTAAAAAAGAACCTTTTGTCTCAGGAAAAGGCAGTCCAGTACATAGAAAAATTTGCAGCAAAAGGACTTGACTATGACCTTCTAAAAAGCTTTGTCTTGTCCCTTACGGAAAACGGTGCAAAGGAAAAGGCAGCCGCATTCCTCCTTGCCTTTAACGGAGTCATAATGCGCGACACGGACGGAGACGGCGTTTACAACATGCGCGTTGTCTATTCCCGCGGAAGACCCAAGACAATAATCTATGACGCAAACCAGGACGAGCTTCATGAGTGGCGCGTTGCCTGCGACTTTGGAACACCTTTGAGCGGTTCCGCAAACCCCAACAACATGTTCTTTGAATGGGGGGAATATCCATATCTTAAGTCGGTAGGTTTCCGCGACGAAAAGAATAATACCCTGGCCATGTACGACATTCCCCAGGGAGCCCTAAAGTGGACCCCTGTAAAAATAGAGGAAGACAAGGATCTTAGCTTCGGAGGAAGCATCCAGTTCTTTGTTCCCCTTCCAAATCTTGACGACTACAATTCAAAGAATTTTGTCGTCCGTTCAAGCCTTAAGGACAGGACTAGGGCAAAGCAGTCTTTGTATCCGATTCCTGCCGAAAAGCTTGCGGCCGCCGCTTCTATAGCGCATGTTCCTACAAAGGAAAGGTCTGGTGCAAGCATACTCTTCTACGTGCTTGACGGAAAAATCCAGAGCGGTGACTATATGCAGGGCGGTAAGCTCTATGCCCGCGCCCAGTTCAAGAACGACATGCCCTATCTGCGTACTGTAGACGCAGACGGTGACGGTGTTTTTGAGACGACTGAACTTTACGAAAAGGACAAGGACAATTCCATGGACGTTCATTCCATGGAAGATGAGCGCAACATCATAATCAACATGTTTGGAAGCGTAACCAGCGACAACGAGCCCTGGTACCTAAAGCAGATCCAGGTGGACACCAACCGCGATTCTGTTCCAGACTTTACGGAAGAATACCTTCCCTTTGGCGGAAAGATTTCTTCTTGGGACACCAACAATGACGGCAAGTGGGACATCCGCTATGTAAAAAAATCCCGCAGTGGAAAGAATGCACCAAAAGACGAAGCCGTTCTTGAAGAAGCATATTTCTACGACGAAAACAAGGCCCAGGTCTGCATCTCTTCCAAGGGTGGAGTGCCTGCTTCCGTAACAAAGGGGGGCCGCGCTGTTACCGTAACAGAAGACCCAATGTATAAGTTCTACTGGCTTGGCAAGACCGGTTCCAGCGAACTTGCAAAAGAAGTCCTTACCGCTTTAAGCAGGAACTCAAATCAGTGTGTTGCCATGGTTGTTGAATACGGTGGAGTCCGCGTAAAGGGCATAAAGGTTGGTGACAATGCTTACGGCATGATTATGAAGGGACTTCCTGTTGAAAACGAAAAGAAGGTTTCAAAGCCAAAAGATAAAAAGTAAAAGCTAAAATGAAAGATTTGATGATAAGAAAAATAACGCACCTTTGCCTGCTTGCTTTGGTCCTGGGGCTTTCCTCTTGTGCGGGAAGCAAAAAGGACCAGGTTCAGCTTTATGAGCCTGTAAACTATTCAAAGAATGACGCGGTTGAGTACGAAATAAAATCCATCCGCGAACTTCCAGAGAATGAGTGCGTAAAGGCTTTTTGGAGAGCCGGAATTCTTAAGGACAACGTAAGCGGCAACTCAAAGGTTTTGTCGCTCTACAATGACATGTCTCAAAAAGTTGTGGATGCCTACAACAAGTCACTCTCGGAAAAAAAGTATCTTGATTCCCTGCGTTACTACGAGTCGCTCAAGGCCATGTCCTATCCAAAGCTTTCTTCGCTTTCAAAAACGGACAGCCAACTCCGTTCGCTAATAAATTCGAATGTTCCGGGCCTGGGAAACACTTCGCCCAAAAAAAACGTGTCCCTTTCTTCTACAATAAACGGTACCGTAACTGTTTTTGTAGACAAGGGCGTAAAGGTAGAAAAAGGCGTTGGCCGGCCGGACGCAATGCTTGGTAGCGGATTCTTTATTTCTAGCGACGGCTACATCATCACAAACCACCACGTAATTAATGACTGCGTTGACCCCAAGTACGAGGGCTTTGCACGCTGCTACATAAAACTTGCAGAAGACCCCGACACCCGCATTCCCGCAAAGATTGTGGGCTGGGACAGCACAATAGACCTTGCGCTCCTAAAGGCAGAAGTAAGGGCACCTTATGTCTTTACCCTAGGCTCCAGCAGCGACCTTAACGTTGGCGACAAGGTGTATGCAATC
>JAFXWC010000019.1 GCA_017534445.1 Treponema sp. | reverse complement strand
TATTCAGTGAATTTTTGATTCGGTATTTTCAGGATTTATCAGGAAGGGGACAAAGTGATTCGGGGATTGCAGTACATAAACAACCATCTTCGAAAGCAGTTTTAGGACATTTTCTGATTTTCAGAATCTGATTCCTGTTAACATAGCAAAAGGGTTCTACGGCGGATCATTGACCTGGAGCGGGCTTGCAGCCTATGCATGAATATCATAGTGGTCACTACCGGACAAGCCCGGACACTGTTCCTTTTCTGTTTTTTTACATATTGACTTTTGGCTCACCATATCAACTGCTTAAACCGCAGTGGGCTTGACCCACTGTCGACTTTGAAACTTTGTTATGTGTTAATTTTTAACAATGGATATTGATTAAATACATCAGCACATATTAAATCTTCATTTAAATTAATCAGTTTTAATACAAGAGGTCTTATAACCTTCTGTGAAAAGGAATTCTTTTTCATTTCTTCCTGAAAAACTTCAGATTCTTCTAATGACAAGGTTATCTCAGAATTAGAAATTTCAAAACAACCGAGCCCGTCACATGAAATACGCTCAAGAAAAACCATTCCATTTTGTATATTAAAATCTATAAAACAACTACCATCATAGCAGCCCAAACAATATTCTGCAGGGCGTGAATCAGGCATATTATAAAGATAAAAAGTTAAATTTTTACATATTTCAAGTTCCTTTGAAAATAATACAGGTTTCGTTTCCATATAATCTATCATTATTTCCATGCAATGCTTAAAAGCATCGTCTTCTTCTTTTGTACTATTGTAAATATCTTCATCAAGATGTTCCAGAAAACGCCAAATGTTTACACATTCTTCATTTTCTGTAACAAAATATGGAGCAGTACCTCTTCTACCATATGAAACAAAATTTATAGGAATGAATTTATTATGTGTATAACGGTATTCTATTATTTTATCCTTTTTTGAATAAAATGACGATTTGCAATGATATCCAAACTCTTCCATAAAAGAAAATTTTTTAATGAATTTTGATTTCATCTCTTTTATATTTGGAAAATAATAACAAACTAATAAAGTTATGCAAAATAAAAGAACAAGTCCAATCAGCCAAGAGAAACAATACATTAACCTTTCTGAGATATCTGTGAATCCAGGAGCGTTGATGCACAAAAAGGCTATCATGGTGAATGTGTAAATTGCAAGAGCTATTATACAAATTGCCTGGGGTTTATTTGGAATACCCTCTATTTCTGTCTTCATTCTTTTTAAACCTAAGCGCCCCAGTAAGGACGTCCACATAACATAATTATGTACATACAATTTATCACATTTTAAAAATGATTTCTATGAAAGCCCTTAGCAAGAAAAAGTGCCGCAGGAAGAAGAAAAAAGACTTCAAAAAAAAATCATTTAGTTTTATTATGATTAAAAACAGGAATCTGGAGGATTTATGAAAATTTCTAAGGGAATGATAATTTTGGGAGCGTTTGTTGCTTTTTTGGTGGTAACAGGAGTTAAGGTTAAGAATGGCACTAAGGCTTTGAACAAGAACATCCTTAAAAATACGGTCATTGTTTCTGACGGAAAGGTTGATTCTGCCAATGAAGGAAAGCTGGTGCTTGTTGCGGGGAAGATTGCTTTTGATTCAAAGATTTCTTTTGATGAGCTGGATGAGCCGCTGAACACTTTTAAGGCAAAGAGGACTGTAAGGGAATTTTATTCATATCAGAAGAAGGGAGAAACGCATTATGACTGGAAGGAGCGTACCGAACAAAAAGCGGGTGCATCTTCCGGGTTGGACAGTCTTTATTCGGTGGAAAAAACGGTAACGCCCCATGTTGGGGATTTTGTTCTTGATGCAAAGGGGCTTGAGCTTGTTAAGGCTGGCGCTGAGTATACCAAGCAGAAAACTGTTTGCGGCCTTAAGCATGATGAATTTTACTACGGCCCAATTACAGAGGTTGCAAAAGAAGGAGACCTAAACCTTAAGTACAATTATTATGATGTTGAAAAATACCCCTATCTTTCGGTTTTGGCTGAGCAGAGGGGAAATTCCTTTAAGCCATTTATGCTTGGAAAGACGGAAGTTTATTATGTCTTTAACGGCAAGGTGGATTCTGCGGATGCCCTAAAAGGCCAGCTTGATGAAAACGTAAAGAAAATTGGCAGTGCAAGGAGCGGATTCATTATTATGGTTTTGCTTATAGGCGTGGGGCTTATTTACAGCAGCAGGAAAAACAAGGCGGCAAAAGAAAAGAAAGAAAGTGATGCGCAATAGATGGGTGTGCATGCGTTTGGTAATGCCATTAACTTTGCGTCATTCTGAGCTTGACTCAGAATCTCAAATTATTATATTGAAGAGAGATGCCGAATCTAGTTCGGCATGACGGTTCTTTATGTTAATGGCATTTATGCTGTTATTCGACCGTTAAGCCCAGGGGTCTTCTGCGGCGGGTTTTCTTATGTCCGGCATAAGGAAGTTTTCCCACAGGAACCACTGGTCTCCCTTTTGGCGCAGTTTTACGCTTCTTTGGGAATCTGCCCCGGATGATGTAATCCAGAGCGTTACGTAGCCTTCCTGGTCATGGGAATGGGAATTTTCGGAAACCGTTACCGAGTAGGGCTTTGTGGGTTCGTAGTTGTTCTGAGGGGAAGTTCCTGCAAAGTAGCTTCTGGGCACATAGTATTTTCCAACCAGGCGGTCCTTAAGGAACTGCTTGTCATAATTGCTAAGTGGCTGGGGGCCTTTTAGCAAGTTGAGCATTTCGATGCAGTCGTCTACACTCTGCTCGTAGCGGCACAAAACTGCAACAACCAGGGCTGCAACTTCAAAGGGATCGGTAAGCTTTGCCTGCGGAAGAGCCTTTAGTTCTGCACAGTTCTGCGGCAGGCTGCTGAATGTAATTGTCTTTGACATAGGGCTGTCTCCTTTTTTTTGTTTGTCTTTTTTGTATTTGCTTTGTGCGCCCGCTGCTGAACACAAAAGAAGCAAGACCGAAGCAAGTGCAAAAATCCGTCTTTTCATTCTGACCTCCAAGTAGTTTGCCTATATTATAACGCAGAAATTTCTTTTGTCATGCAGTTTGGCTTTTTCCTGTTTTTACCTGCATGCATAGCCTATAATTCTGTAGTAGGTGTGGGTGGTGCTGGAGGCGTAGTCGTTTTTTCTAAAATCAATTTGCCTGATGATAAGGGTAAAGCCGTCCTTTTTGATGACCAGGGGCTCATTGCTGTCAACTTTAGCCAAGTTGTCTCTTTCGTAGGCAAGTGCAAAAATTTCATCTGTTATGTTGATGATTTGGTGATTGCCAAATTCTACAGTAATTTGCGGGTTTTTCTTGCAATATGAATCATCGGAGTTGAAATAAAACATTTCGGAGAGGCCCCGTATGTCTACAGGCGTTTCTTTGGGAACGTCAAGATTGTAGCCGTATTTTTTTGCTTCGGTGGGCGGGGTGGTGTTTTCATAGTCGTAGTCATAGTAGAATTCAAAGCCAAAGGTGTTTTTGAATGCCTTTGAAATGACATTTTCATTAATGATTTCTTCCAGTGCTTCGGGCTTTTTTCCTTTTGAAGTTCTAATTTCGTTGAACGCGCTTACAATTTTATTTTTGTCTTTTGGAGAAATTGTGTCTTCGCTGGGGGCGGGAATGATGGACTTGTTTTTGTACAGGTCGTATTTTTTTAGCGTGGAGATGATTCTTGAGTATTGGTTCCTGTTTGCAGAGTCAATTATGTTGAGCGGGGAAATGCTTGCCAAAAGGCACATAAGTCCGAAGATGGGGTAGACAAGCTGCATGTCCTTTCCCTTTTTGATGAGCGGAAGGATGCAGAAGATTATGCTAAAGATGATGTAGTAAAAGCTTGCAAAGCGCACCGGGGTAAAACCGTATGCGTTGATGCGTACTGCAAACGCCACAATCTGAACTGCAATCAGGACAAGGAGGAAGATGCTGCCGTAAGAATAGAAGAAAGAGGTGACTTTGTTTTTGTAAGATGCAAGCGAAAGGTAGAAGAAGAGGTAGAGGACTGTTGCTCCCGAAACAAAGGGGTTAATCTTTCCAGAAGGCAGGGTTAGGGTTACAAGGCTCTTTATAAGATAGATGTAAAGCACAAAGAGCAGGATGCAGTAAAGTGAAAAAAGCACGTGGAACACTATGACCTTGAAGGTTTTTGGAATGGAAATGTCTTTGTCGCTTTTGGTGGCATAAGAAATAAAGACGCAGGGAAAGAAGAAGCAGAATGAGCATGCCCAGATTATTCCATGAATGTTGTAGTTTGCAATATGGCAAATCAAACGGTCTATGGCAAGCGCAATAACAGAAGCACCTATTCCAATACAAAGAGCTATTGTGAGCGAAATTGCAAGAGACATGACCACGTTGGGGATGACCTTTTCCTTCTGCTGGAAAAAAGAAAGAAGGTAGAGGCAGAAGACAAACAAAGCCATGAGTGTTCCAAAATAAATTATGTAAAATCTGGGTGTGTCATTTTTGCAAAGAAGATAACCGGGGAAATATGCAAGGATTATGCAGGTCATTTGCACCAAAAGGAAGATTGTGTTCTTTTGCTTGAGGGATGAAATAAGTCGTTCAAGCAAAAGGCGCAGGAAAACAGAAAGTCCGAATGCCCACGCGCAGCTAAGGCACATGGCAAGGTAAAAGTTGTAGCTGCCATAAGAATACACGAGGTTAATAGAAAGAAAGACGGCAACCGTTGCACTAAGCAGGAATGCGGCAGGAAAACGAAGGACTGTTGGTTTTATGGTGTTCCAAAAATGAGATAAAAATTTCATGCTGTATTCTAGCATATTTTATATTTTGTGTCTTTTAATGCTTAGTCTGCTACAGTGCGGCCTCCCCATTCAATGGAGTGCTCTTTTTCGCGGGCTATGGTTTTGTCAAAGTCTGCTTGCGGCGAGCAATTTTTTTCTATTTGAAGGGCGGTTTTGTGCAGGCGCTTTAGGCATTCGCTTTTGTCTTTGTAGCCCAGCTTGGATTTTTCTATGGAATCTCCCAAGATGCGGATTGATTCGTCGTAAATGTTTAGCGGTACCGGGAAGGGGTGTCCGTCTTTGCCTCCGTGCGCAAAGCTGAATCTTGCCGGGTCGCGGAATCGGGAGGGGGTGCCGTGGATTACTTCGCTTACCAGGGTTAATGACTGTAAGGTTCTTGGGCCCAAGTTTTTTGTTAAAAGCAGGCTTTCAAAGTCTTTGGGCTGGCTTTCGTATGCGGTTACCAGGACTGCTCCAAGGCGCTTTAGGTCTACGTCTTCTGCCCTAACTTCGTGGTGGGCTGGCATTATGCAGTTGCGGTTGTTTTCTATTATGAGTTGCGTATCTTTGCAGGGGCTTTCTGCCAAGGCTTTTTCTGTGCTTGCGTCTTCTGCAAAGAGGGTAAGCTGTTTTTCTTCTTGATGGGCTTTGGGGGCTGCCAGGCGTAATATGTCCGATGCCTCTTTTAAGATGATGCGGGGGTCGTCTTTTGCAAGGTTCAGGATGAATTCCCTTGTTTGGGCTGCAGCTGAATCTGTAAGGTTTAGGATTTGGCCTTCGTTTTCTCCGGTTACACCTGAATGGGGTTCTTCTGTAAAAGACTTTAGGTTTTGTGAGCACCAGTGGTAGCGGCGGGCTTTTTTTTCTGCGGGGTTCATTCCCTGCTGGACAACTGCCCAGTCTCCGTCTGCGCTAAGGATAAAGTTGTGCTGGTAAAGCTGGAATCCGTCTTGAACGGCGGTGTTGTCTACTTTTGCGCAGAGTTTGCTTGCCCTGATTAGGGGTTCTGCGTCTAAGCCTGTGTGTTCTCCCATGTATTCAAGCTGGCTGGGTGTTTCGCGGGAGTATTTGCCCCTTCCTCCGCATATAACAAGTCCAAATTCCTTGGCACGGGCATTGATTCCCCGCTTTAGGGCATACATTACGCTTGTTGTGATTCCTGATGAATGCCAGTCCATGCCAAGAACGGCTCCAAGGCTTTGGAACCAGAGGGGGTCGCTTAAACGGCGCAGGACTTCTTTGCGGCCGTATTCAATAAGAAGTGTTTCTATGATTTGGGTTCCCAAGTCCCGCATTCTGTCTGCAAGCCACTTGGGAACTGTTCCGGTATGCAGGGGTAAGTCTGCATAACCTGTTCGTTTGGGCATTATTTGTCGCGGCAGCTCTGGTAATAGACGAACCAGTAGCCAAGACCAAGAATTATTGCACCGCCGGTAATGTTTCCGAGCGTTACAGGGAGAAGGTTCTTGTAGAGGAATCTAAGCAGCAGGGCAAGGGCACCTTCTACGTCGTATCCCATAAAGGAAACCGCTTTAAGTCCTTCCAGAGGAATGCTGTATTCAACGGAAGCCAAAATGCCAGCCGGAACAAAATACATGTTGGCAACGCAGTGCTCAAATCCGCAGAGAACAAAAAGTGAAACTGGAAGGAAGAGGGCAAGAACTTTTCCGGCCAATTCGTCTGCTGCAAAAGACACCCAGACTGCACCGCAAACAAGGACGTTGCAGAGAATGCCTTTTATGAAGGCATCAAAAAAATCAAGCTCTATTTTGGCTACTGCCGTGTTTACTGCAATCTTTGCAAGCTCGCAGTTGTACATGTCAAATACATGTCCGTAAACCGCAAGCGACGCAACCGCGACTCCGCCAATAAGGTTTCCAAGGTAAACAAAGAGCCAGTTGCGCATAAGTCCAGAAAAAGACGCCCTTTTTTCAAGGACAGAAACGATTATGAGACAGTTGCCTGTAAAAAGCTCTGCTCCGGCAACAAGAACCAGCAAAAGTCCTATTGGGAATACGGCTGCGCTGAGCATGCGCCCCAAAGCTGCAGGCTGAACGCCAAAAGCGGCAATCTGGCTTCCTATGGCACCAAAAGCAATAAAGGCTCCGGCAAAAATGCCAAGCACAAGCATTTTTCCGACAGGAAGTTTGGTCTTTGCCTCGGCAATGTCTGTGTAGTTATTTGTAATCGCAGCAGGTGAATTCATTTTTTTATCTTCCCCCTTTCTGAACAGGTAGATGTATTTATAGAATAGTATACACCAATTTTAAGAATAAATCGAGTGTTTTTTTATCTTCTTTATTCTCTCCAAAAGTGGCGGATGGTTGTAATTAAATATGCTGTATATAGAAGGAACCTGAATTTCGCTAAGGTTTTCCTTGTTCAGCTTGATTAATGATGAAATGAGCGGCTGGCCGGAAGAGCATGTTTTTGCGGAAAATTCGTCTGCTTCAAATTCGTCGCGGCGGCTGAAAGTGTTGGAGATAAGGCTAAAGATGGGGCTAAAGCCTCCAAAGGTGAGCGAAAGCAGGTAAATGCCTATGTATTGCAGGGTTCCGCTAATGGCACTTCCCTGGCTGGCGGCATCCTTAAAGCCGAACCCCGAATAAAGTGACGGCATTTTTATAATAAGCCAGGCTGCAAAAAGGAAGACAAAAATCATGGGGAACATGACGCACATGCGCTTTATGATGTGATGCTTCTTAAAGTGTCCAAGCTCATGTCCAAGGACGGCTTCTATTTCGTCTACGGTAAGCTGCTTTATTAAGGTGTCGTAAAGAACTATGCGCTTGTTCTTGCCAAAGCCTGTAAAGTAGGCGTTGCTGTGCGAGCTTCTGCGGGATGCGTCCATTACAAAGATGCCGTTTGCCTTGAAACCGCATTTTTCCAGCAGGGCTAAGAGGCGGTCTTTTAGTTCTCCGTCTTCCAAAGGGGTAAATTTGTTGAATATGGGCGCAATCAGAACCGGGTAGATATAGGAAATGGCAAGGCTAAAGGCAATGTAAACGCAGCCAAGGAAGAACCACCAGTGTTCAATATGATTCATAAGGGCCACTGCAACAAGCAAAAGCGGCACCCCAAGAATTATGCCTATTACAAGAGCCTTTACTTGGTCCAACAGCCACATTGAAAAGGTCATGTTGGAAAAGCCGAATTTCTTTTCTATTTTAAATTCGCCGTAAAGCTCAAAGGGGAGGGAAAGCAGGGCATTGGGAAGGGATACCGCAAGCGCAAAGAGCAGAACTGTTACGTAGGAGTTTCCCTTGGCAAAGTCAAAGCTTTTTGTGTAGGCAAGAACCAGGTAAAGTGAAAAAACAAGGGCAAAGGTTAGCGCAAGGCTAAGCAGGCTGTAGGGAATGTCTGAAAAATAGTGGGCGTTTTTGTAGTCGCGGGTCTTTTTTAGCGTTGCTTCGTCCAAGAGGCCGTTGAGCTCCTCTGGAATTTCCAGACCGTGTTTTTGGCGGAATTTGTAGTTGATAAAATCAAGAAGGCTGTCCAAGATGAAACTGAAAAGTGTTCCCACAATAAAAATGATGACGAAAGGGTTTTTAAAATCCATGGTATGAATATAGCAGACTTTTTTGTTTAAAACAATTGTTGCTTTTTTTATCCATAATCAATGCTCTGTGCTTGAAAATCTTTGGTTTATTTTAATATAATAAATTTCAGGATGCAGAGAATGAGTTTCTTTGGTTTTTTATTTCCTCCTGACGAAAAAGAACTTTTCGAGAAAAACAAAAGCGCTATAAATTCGTTTGAATATACCCTGCTTCGCCTCTGCCTTAATATTTCCGTTGGCTTTACCTTTGTCCTTTCCGTTGCATCCTTTCCTCCATTTTCCGAAGCAAAGATGCGCTTTACCTACCTTGCCTTTGGCATAGCGGCTCTAATAATAAGGCTTTCCTTGTTTTTCTTTAAAAAAGCAGTGATGCGCTTTCCCCAGTTTTACCTTTACATACTTTTTGTATTTGTTGCCACTTTTTCTGTAATCGTAAACTTTAACAGGGGGAATGAAAGGGAATTTGTTACGGCTGTCTGCTTTCTTACGGTTTATCCCGTAATGCTAATAGACAAGTCTTTCCGCGTCTACATCTTTTGCCTTGCGATTACCCTGGCGAATATATTTATAGCTGTAAAATTCAAGACAAAGGCGGTTTTGGGCGCAGATATAATGGACAATTTAGCCTTTTTCCTTCTTGGCTCCATTCTGGGGACAGGGCTCCGTTCCATAACGCTTCGCAGGTTTGACGTTAACAGAATCCTTGAGCACGAGCGCAATACCGATGCCCTTACCAGCCTTTGCAACCGCCGCAAGCTCTTTGAGGTGCTTAAAATGGTTTCTGAGGGGAAAATTCCTCCTGTAACCGGCATCTTTATGATAGACATAGACAAATTCAAGCTTTTTAACGACACTTACGGACACCAGGCCGGGGATGCTTGTCTTGCCGCCCTTGGCAGCTGCCTTGTAAAATTTGCAGATTCCAACGGATTTGCCTTTTTTAGGTACGGAGGCGAGGAATTCTGCGGGATTAACGGCACTCTTTCTGCTTCGGAATTGGAGGATGCCGCAAACAGGCTGTGTACTGCGGTAAGGGAGCTTAACATTCCCTTTGATTCTCCAGAGGCTCCGGCAAAGACTGTAACAATAAGCGTTGGCTTTACCCACTTTAAGCAGCAAGTGCCTTTTGACTACGAAAAGCATATCCGTGACGCAGACAGCGCCCTTTACAGGGCAAAGAATTCTGGCCGCAACTGTGCAAAGGGCTTTTAATCCGCTTTTTCTTGGCGGCGAATTTTATAGCAACCTACGCCCGATTGTAGCGGCACGAAGTGACCACGCCTTGGCGGGGTTGAAACCGCGGAAAGCGGGGATCTTGATTTGAATTTGACCGGGGCCGTAGGACCGGGCACAGTAGAAGAAAGTTTACCGTCCAAAAACTCCAAAAAGCAAGAAATTTAATGACAAATTTAAGAAAAGATGATAAAATTAAGTTTATGAAGAATTTATCTTTGAAATTTAAGACTATTATATTTTCTGCAGTTTTTCTTTTTATTTCTTTTACAATAATGACCATTGTTTCGGTTTCCGCCATTTTGAATCTTAGCCACAAGATTACCAGGGAGGCTGGTATTCCGATTGCAAAGAGGGCGGCTGCTATTGTTGACCCTGACAAGTTTATGCACCTTGCAAAGACACTGGACGAAAGCGACAGGTATTATGAGAACTTGCGCGTTGAGCTTTTTAAGCTTAAGTCTGCCACCAACTGTAAGTACCTTTATACCATGGTTCCAAAAGAGGGTACGGTTTACACCTACATCGTAGACGGTAGCTGCGACCCCAGCGACACCGAAAACTTTTCTCCGCTTGGTACGGACGAGGATATTGCAAGCTACGGCGAGGCTCCCTTTAAGACCATGCGTGAGGGTACTATAGAAAGTTCCGGTTTGCAGAGTCAGGATGAATGGGGTTGGACAAGCAGTGTATACGCACCTATAAAATCTTCTGACGGTACTGTAATAGGTATTGTTGGTGCTGACTTTGACTCGAATTCGATTGTTGCAACCATAACTAGGAGCACTATTGTTTCCGTTATTGTAACGCTGTTCCTTTTGGGCTGTCTTATTGCGGTTCTTTCATATATGACCACAAGGATTTTTGGCCGCGTAAAGAATATTTCTGCCCACGTTTCGGACATTGCTTCCGGCAAGGCAGACCTTTCTCATGAAATTCCGGTTGGCGACGAGGATGAGATTGGTGAGCTTGCAAAGAGCTGCAACCTGCTGAACAAGACCCTGCTTAACCTTGTTTCTACAATAAAGTCTTCTGTTCAGACCCTTGGAACTACGGGACGTGACCTTGAGGCTCAGACCAACAGTACAAAGGATTCCGTAAGCATTGCAGAGAGTGCTATAGAGACTATTGACTCAAAGGCCGCTATCCAGAGCGAGAGCGTAAACTCCGTATTCGAAAGTACCCAGCGTCTTAACGATTCGGTTAACCTGCTTAACGGAAAGATTTCCACCCAGACCGACACCATTACCAACTTTGCTGCAACGGTTGAACAGCTTTCTGGTAACACAGACAGCATAGACAAGAACGTAAACAAAATCTACCAGAACTATAACCTGCTTGTTCAGGATGCAGAGACAGGACGCAAGGACCAGTTGGCCGTATCGCAGAAGGTTCATCAGATTGTGGAGCAGTCTTCCAACCTTTCAAATGCAAACAAGGTTATTGATGATATTTCCCAGCGTACCAACCTTCTTGCTATGAACGCTTCTATTGAGGCTGCCCATGCGGGTGAAGCGGGTAAGGGTTTTGCCGTTGTTGCCCAGGAAATCCGTATGCTTGCGGAAAACTCTTCAAAGCAGTCACAGTCTATTAACGAGCTTATCAGCACGATTAACGACATTATCAACGACATTGTACGCTCATCCAACCTTAGCACCAAGTCTTTCGAGAACGTTACGAGGAAAATCCGCGAGATTGAAAAGATGCTTCAGGAAGTTCACGGCGGTATTGACGAGCAGCAGATTGGAACAAAGAGCATGCTTGATTCAATGGCAGTTATAAAGGCTTCTTCACAGGCCATAGAGGAAGAGTCTGTTAACATGAAGCGGCACAATGAAGTTGTATTCTCCGGTATTGAGACTTTGCGCTCAGAGGCTCAGAACATTAAGGAGCTTTCACAGCGTGCGGCTGATTCCATATTCATGATTTCTGGTGATGCGGAAAAGGCTATTGATGCTGCAAGAAAGAATAACGAGATTTCCGATCAGGTTATGGGCTTGCTTAAGAATTACAAGACAACTTAATGAGTATTTCTTGATAAAAAAAGAAAATAAAATTTGCGAAAAAAAAGAACCTGTTTTATACTTAAGGTATATAGGCTGCTTCTGAATTCATTCGGGTGTGGCCTTAAGGCGTAAGCCAACAATATCGAGAGGTGAACGGATGGGAAAATTTGTAATCAGTAAAGCAAAGACAGGTGTTAAGTTCAACTTGGTTGCGGGTAACGGAGAGATTATTCTTACCTCGCAGGTCTACAAGACAAAGGCTACTTGCAAGAAGGGAATAGCAAGCATTCAGCGCATTGCCGCATCCCCTGTAGAAGATCAGACTGTTGCTGGATTCAAAGAAGAAAGCAAGCCTAAGTACGAAATCTATCTGGACAAGAAAAAGGAATACCGCTTCCGCCTTATTGCGCGCAACGGTCAGATTGTTGGTTCAGGTGAAGGATACAAGACCCACGATGCCTGCAAGAACGGAATTGCTTCCATAAAGAAAAATGCAGATTCACAGATTGTAGACGAAACTGTTGAAGAAAAGAAAGCTCCTGCTGCAAAGAAGGTTGCAAAGGCTCCTAAGGCAGAAAAGGCTGCAAAACCAGCAAAGGCTGCTACTCCAAAAGCAAAAGCTTGCGGAAGGAAGTGCGCAAAAAAATAAACGCGGCTTATCGCTACAAGAGAACAGGCTCCCCCACCGGGAACCTGTTTTTTTTATCCTTATTTCTATGTTTGCAATAAAATTTTTGCTGCGTAAGGGAAAGTTGTACCATGAAACATTCTGCACAAGCGTAGCGCGGAAGCCGTTTCATGGTGCAACTTTCCCTGAGAGCAGCAAAGATTTTTGCTACTTGAAAATTCACTGTCTTTGTCATAATATAGCCGTATGAAAGTACTTGTTGTTGGTAACGGTGGCCGTGAACATGCAATTGCTTGGAAGCTGGCCCAGAGTAATTTGGTTGAATCTGTTGTGTGCGTTCCCGGAAACGGAGGAACTGCTTTTGAAGACAAATGCGTAAACGTGGACATTGCACAGACAGATTACATACAGAACAGATCGGATAAGAACGGGACTTATGTTCAGGTTGCAAAACACGAAGGATGCGACCTTGTTGTTGTTGGCCCGGAAAATCCCCTTGCAGAAGGCATTGCAGACGCTTTTTGGAATGCAGGAATTCCAACGGTTGGCGCAAAATACGATGCTGCCCAGCTAGAAGCAAGCAAAGACCTTGCCAAAGAATTTATGAACAAGTACGGTGTGGCATGCGCAAAGAGCCGCACTTTTACTGACGAAAAAGAAGCCCTTGCCTACGTTGAAGAACAGGGTGCCCCAATCGTAATCAAAGCGGACGGTCTTGCTGCCGGAAAGGGTGTTGTTGTAGCAAAGACCCTGGACGATGCAAAGAATGCGGTTGTGGACATTATGGAAAACCACAGCGTTGGTGCAGCAGGAAACAAGCTCGTAATAGAGGAATATCTTACCGGAGACGAAATTTCAATTCTTGCGGCTGTAAGCGTAACCCCGGAATTTGCAAAAGAAGGAAAAGCCGTTATTGTTCCTTTCCAGAGTGCCCGTGACCACAAGAGACTCTGCGACGGAGCAAAAGGCCCCAATACAGGCGGAATGGGTGCAATCAGCCCTGTAAGCGACGTAACACCAGAAATCCTTGAGCAGTTCAACAAAAACATTCTTGAGCCAACCCTTAAAGGCCTTATCGCAGAAAAATACGACTACCGTGGATTCATCTTCTTTGGGCTTATGCTAACAAAAGACGGACCAAAGTGCCTGGAATACAATGTGCGCCTTGGCGACCCGGAAACACAGGCAGTTCTTCCCCTTATGGATTTTGACTTTGCCGCAATGTGTAAGGCCATAAGCGACGGTAGCCTAAAAGACTTTAAGGTTGCCTGGAAAAAAGGCTTTGTAGTAGCACCTGTTGCCGTAAGCGGAGGCTATCCCCGCGAATACCAGAAAGGCATTCCAATCCTTATGGAAAAAGAGCGCGTGGCAGAAATTGGCGCAAAGGTATTCATTGCCGGTGCAATTGCAGACCGCCGTCATCCCAACCCAATACCAGCGGGCTCTACAGGACTTGTAACCAGCGGTGGACGCGTACTTGCCTGCTCATGCTACAGCGACACCTTCGAGGCCGCCTGGAAAGGTGCTTACAGTGCAATGGAGCAAATCAAGTTCGAAAACATGTTCTATAGAAAGGATATCGGCCTTCCCGGAGCCGCAAAATCTGAATAGTTTTTTGGAGCGTATTGCTTTTTTTACTGTGGGGTAGCCTTTTGGCTGCCCCAATTTTTTTTATTACCCCGCTTTTCAGGGTTCCGGCTTTCGCCTCCATTACCGCTTTGCGGTAACGCACTTCGTGCTCCCTTACAATCGGGGCTAGGCTCTTTCTGCTAAAAGGATTTTTAAAGAAACAATAGGCCCAGTATACCGGCAGGAATAAGATAGCAGGCAAACCATTCAAGCTTTCCTTTTTTGATTATCTTCATCAGAAGGGCAAGGGACAAATATCCAACTGCAAAAGCTGTAACGCACCCCGCCACAACCGGAAGGATTCCTATTGAAGAAGAAACTTCACCCAAATCCTTTGCTTCCAAAATGAATGCTCCAAGAATAGCCGGAATAGAAGCTATAAAAGAATATTCACCAGCAACCTGCCTGTTTACGCCACAAGAAAGAGCGCCCGCAATAGTAGAGCCACTCCTTGAAATGCCAGGCAAAGTTCCAAACCCCTGTGCAAGACCTATGATAAGGGCCTGAACCTTAGACGGAGCCTTTTTTTCGCTGCCGTCTGCATTTTGCTTCTGCCTCTTTGCTACAAGGGCTGAAAGAATAAGCAGGAAAGCGGTAACAATAAAACCTGCGCAAACAAATTTAATGCTTAGGGAAGGAAGCAGCTTTTCCACCGCAATTCCTATTACGCCTGTTACAAGCGTAGTAAGGATTACGGCAAGAATGTAGGAGCGGCTGTTTTTTTCCTCTGCCTCGCTAATTCCTTCTGGTGCCGGCCTTCTAAAAACAAGCCTTGCAAAAGTGCACAAAAGCTTCCATATCTTTTTCCAAAAGAAAAGCACTACCGCACAGAGCGTTGCAAGATGCAAAAAGACGTCAAACAAAAGCGGTAGGTCTTCAAGCCCAAAAAGCTTCTGCGCAATGGCAAGATGCCCCGAAGAAGAAATCGGCAAAAATTCAGCAAGCCCCTGTAAGGCACCCAAAAGAATACTTTGTAAAATAGACATAAAAAATCCTCGCGGGAACAGTGAAGTTCTCCCCACCTTTCCCCTGTTAAAGTGAACGTCTGATTTTACCACCAAGCTTATTGTTTTACAAGATTGTAGGTTTGCAATGCCAAGTCCTGTTCTTGCCAAGTAATATCAAGCCATGGATTTTTTATGCAACCTACGCCGCCGTGGAGGGGCGGCTTTGCCGTTCCGAAGGAATGGAGCGAGAGCGGAACCCCGGAAGGGCGGTGACGCAAAGTAGTGTTCGGTCGGGTTAGCAAAAAAATGTATGGTAGAGCGGGAAAAAGCACCGTCCAAAAGATTAAAAAGATGAAGTGAAAATGCATAAATATGCAGTTCTTTGCATAAAAATATTGACATTCAAAGTAAAAAAACGATAGTATAAAATTATGATTAACCCTTTAGCAAAAGAATTGAATGATGTGTTGGCCGGTACTGTTGCCGGGGATTTGCTTTCCGATTTGGGAGAGCGCTTGTATTTTCCCAAGGGAATTATTGCCCAGGGTGGGGAAGCTAAAAAACTCGGTAAAAAGGCTAACTGTACTATAGGTATTACTCTTGTAGACGGAAAGCCAGCCGTTTTGCCAAGCGTTCAGGCTGTTGTGCCGGAGCTTGAGTCCCGCGAGCTTGTTTCTTATTCACCGACTGCCGGTAATCCGGATATTCGTGCCGCGTGGAAGGCTGCCCAGATTAAGAAGAATCCTTTGCTAAAGGAAAAATCCACTTCTCTGCCGGTTGTGGTTCCTGGTCTTACAGCAGGCATTTCTTATTTGGCTGACCTTTTCCTTGACGAGTCAAAGCCACTTGTTGCAGCAGATCCTTCTTGGGACAATTACGTTCTTATTGCATCTGCAAGACGCAATGCTGGTTTTGTTCAGTTCCAGATGTTCAAGGACGGAAAATTCAATATAGAAGGTTTAAAGACCACCCTTACTGAGCAGGCTAATGCAAGCGGTTCAGTGCGTGTTCTTTTGAACTTTCCCCAGAATCCGTCTGGCTACAGTCCTACTGCTGCAGAGGCAAAGCAGCTTGTTTCCATTGTAAAGGAACTTGCTGATGCCGGCAAAAAGGTTATGGTTTGGTGCGATGACGCTTACTTTGGCCTTAACTACGAGAGCGATATAGAGAGCCAGTCTTTGTTTGCTTACCTTGCAGATCTTAGCCCCAACGTTCTTGCCGCAAAGATTGACGGTCCTACAAAGGAAGACTTTGCATGGGGATTCCGCTGCGGATTTATAACTTTTGGCTGCAAGGGCTTTACCGAGGAACAGTACGATGCTCTTGTAAAGAAGCTTATGGCTGCAATCCGTTCTTCTGTTTCCTGCTCTTCAACTCCGCCACAGACAATTCTTCTTAAGGCTTTTGCAAACCCGTCAGTGGATAAGGAAAAGGAAGAATTCCGCAAGATTCTGGAGAAGCGCTACAAGAAGGTTAAGGCTTTTGTTAGCAGCCGCAAGAGTTCTGCCATTGAGCCGCTGCCATTTAATTCCGGTTACTTTATGTCCCTGCACACAAAGACTGTGGACGCGGAAGTTCTTAGGCAGAAGTTGCTAAAAGAAAAGGAAATCGGTACAATATCAATCGACCCGCATACTCTGCGTGTTGCATTCAGCAGTCTTGAAGAGGATAAGATTGATTTTGTTTACAAGGCAATTTATGATACAGCCGAAGAGCTGTCTAAATAATAACAAGTTTGGGTTGGCCGCTGTTTTGGCAAAAAAGAGTTTGGCAAGAAAAGGCCTTTCGTTTGCGCTTTGTCTTTTTTGCTTGGCGGTAACCCTGATTTTTTCTTCTTGCGGCAACAAAAAAAATGAACCGCTTATAATTTGGACCGACATTCCGGAATTTGCTTCGTATGCAGAGCTTTTTAACAAGGAGCATGAGGATGCAAAGGCCATTGTCGTTTACAAGGAAGAGCCTGCCCGTTCTCTGCCTCCGCTAAAGGACGAGATTCAGCCGGATCTTGTTGTTTCCTCCTGGCTAAAAAATTCTTCTACACGAAAATATTTTCTTCCCCTGGACTATATGTTTAGCGGTGGGCTTTTGCAAAAGAGCGAATTCTATTCAAAGCTGCTTGACTATGGGCTTATGAATTCCAAGCAGTACCTTTTGCCGGTAAGCTTTAACCTGGATGCGGTTATGTTCAGGAAGAAGAACGAGACTCTTGTTACAGATGACCATTTTATTACCCTGGACGGAATAAAAAAGCTTTCTTCTGAATTTAACAAAAAGAATGAAGACGGTTCCTTTGAGACTATGGGTTATGCCCCCTCTTGGGACGGAGATTTTCTTTATCTTGCTTCACGCATGAATGGTGCAAATTATGTTGAAAAGAAGGAGCATTTTGGCTGGAATGCCAATGCCCTGGAAAAGACCGCTGAATACATGAAGTCTTGGACAAAGCAGTGTGATTGCGACACTGACACGGAGCTTAACTTTCAGTTCAAGTACCTTTATATGCCAAAGTACAAGCAGTTTTCCATGGACAAGTGTTTCTTTGCCTTTATAAAAAGCAGCGACCTCTTTATGCTTACGGAGGACCAGTTTTCCGGTCTTACCTACCGCTGGGTTGGCGAAGCCGGGCGGCTTATGGTGGAAGACGACATTGTTACCATGGGGCTTTGCAAATCTGCTACCCACAAGGCTTCTGCCCAAAAATTCATGGAGTGGTTCTATACGGAAGAGGTTCAGAAGAAATTGCTTGAACGTCAGGATTCTCTAAAGCTGGACAGTCTTTCTTTTGGTATTGCGGGGGGATTTTCTTCTCTTGTAAAGGTGAATGCAAATGTCTATCCGCTTCGCTACCGCTCTTTGTTGGAAAACCTTCCTACCGGCGATTACCTTGTGTGCCCCAACATTCTTAGTCCAAGGTGGCCCAGCCTTAAGGAAAAGGTTGTAATTCCCTATCTTTTGGATTCTGTGCAGGTTAAGAAGGTGCAGGCTGAGGGCGAAGAAACAACTTCTCCTGTTACACAGGAAAAGCCCCTGCGTTCTATTGAGCAGCGCATATCCGCTTGGGAAAGGGAAGCCTTCTAGACTTGATTCTGAGTCAAGCTCAGAATGACGAAAACTTAATTAACATTTTTTTTAGAATTGTCTTAACTTTTTGGGCTAATCTTTCGATAATAAAGATGAGAGGTGAGCCTATGTATTCAAACGACATTAACTTAAACGCATCAACCTACAAAAACCTTTTTTCTTCCACTACTGGTAGACTCTATGTACCGGTAAAGGCTAGCGTTGCTGTATTTACTCAGTTTGACTACGTCCGTGGTACTCCGGCTGGTAAAGGTGAGAAAGGTGTTTCTGTAGACAGGATTAGGATTCTGAATGCCTTGATTGACCAGTTAGTCTCTATGCGCAAGAAAACAGCCTCCAAAGAAGATTTGGCAGAGCTTCCTGACAGCCAGAAAGACGTGTTAATCAATACGTATCAGAAAGAAGTAAAGAGTTCCTTAGACGTTGCTAGTATGCCTTACGGTTTCTTGGGCCAAATGCCAGAACCAGGTGCTGTGTTTGACATAGTGGCATAAGGGCAATTTTCCTTAGGAGAAAAAACAAAAGCTGCCGACATCCATCTTGTGTGGAATGTGGCAGCTTTTTTTTTTCTTTTTAGACTTTATGTCCAAAGCAACCAGAGGACGATTGCTGAAGTTCCTGTGGTAAGAAGGGTGAATGGAACGCCAACCTTTACCCAGTCAGCAAAATTCATCTTGTAGCCTTCGCGCTTTATGATTCCCATGCTTACTATGTTTGCGCTTGCACCAAAAGGCGTAAGGTTTCCACCCATGCAGCTTCCGATTAGCAGGGCAAACATGTAAAGCTCTCCGTTAATGCCCATTGCCTTTGCCATTCCGTCTGCAACAGGAAGCATTGCAATTATGTAAGGCACGTTGTCTACAAAGCCGCTTATTGCAATGGAAACCAAGATGATTATAAGGAAGCCAAGGATTACGGAACCGCCTGTAATCTTTGCAAGGTAAGCGGAAAGGTCTCCCAAAAGCCCGGAAGCTTCTATTGCACCTATTACGATGAAGATTCCTATAAGGAAAAATATTGTTTCCCAGTCAAGCTCTTTTACTACGCTTGCAGTGTTCTCCAAGGACTTGTGCTGAAGAAGCTTATACCAGACAAGGCCAAGGATTCCAAGCGCAAGCACGAAAGTTCCGCTAAGGTATTCAAAGCTTGTGTGCACAAATGAAATTCCTGCAAGACCAAAAATCATTGCAAGCAGCAGGAAGAGCGGGAACCAAGAAACTACGACAGTCTTTTCCAGGGTCGGCTTTTCTTTTCCTGCCTTTGCAAAGAAGATGTAGAAAAATGCACATCCCACAAGAAGCCCTGCCTGAATTATAAAGAAGACAGAAAGCTTTCCTGCGTGGAAGAAGAAGTCGTTAAAGTTGTAGCCTGCATAGCTTGCAAAAATCATGGATGGCGGGTCTCCTACAAGCGTGGCAGTTCCCTCCATGTTGCTCATAACCGCAAGGCCTATCATGAACATGGTGGGGTTCATGTTAAGCTTTTTGCTAAGGGCAAGTGCAATCGGTGCCATTACAAGAACCGTTGCTACGTTTTCCACAAAGATGGAGATAATGCCTGTCATGGCAAGAATGGCAACCATTGCAAGACCGGTGCTGCGGCTCTTTTCTACTATAAAGTCAGCAATCCTTGCGGGTACCTTTGAATAGATGAAGAGGGCCGCAATAATCATGCTGCCAAGGTAAATCATAAGGACGTTCCAGTTCACTATGTCGCCAAGTGAATGGAGCAAGGCAAAGGAATGCATCTCCGCAGTGTTTCCGCGGGCAACAATGTCTTCCGGCAGGGGGAATATTGCATCGGGAATAAGTGTTCCCAAAAGCACTACTGCTATAGCGGCCGCCGTGGTGAACCAGACCTTCTTACTCTGAAAGATAATCACCATCGTGTACATAAGGACTGCAACCGCAAGTACAAACCATTTAAAATCAATCATAACAAATTTCCTATATTTATTACTATTTTTTGTTCATTATAGCGTCTATACTGTTTATGCAAGCTGCACGCAAACCGGATTTTTCCAGTGCGTCAACACCGCGGATTGTTGTTCCTCCGGGTGAACATACTGCGTCTTTTAGCACACCCGGGTGTTCCCCTGTGGCAAGCTGTAGCATTGCGCTTCCTGCCATTGTCTTGCTTACGAGGCGGTAGGCTTGGGCACGCTGCATTCCGTATTTTACTGCCGCATCAGCATAGGCTTCTATAATCAAGTCCATGAATGCTGGGCTGCAACCGCTTATTGCCCCTCCAATGCCCATAAGGTTGGTCGGAAGGGTTTCTGTAATTCCAAGAGTGCCAAGCAGACCAAGGACCGTCGCTGACTCTTCTGCACTAAGGGAATTCTTTTGCTCAACAAGCATTACACCCTGCCCAATTTTTGCCGGAGTGTTTGGCATTACGCACTGAACGTGAACCTTTTGTACGTCAATAAATTCTGCAAAGGTATCAAAAGTCCATCCCGCCGCAACGGAAACAAGAACCTTTCCTTCCAGTGCAGATTTTACTTCCTTTAAGACATCTTCTATCTGATAGGGCTTGCAGGCAAGAAAGACAATCTTGCTATTCTGAACAAGCTCCAGGTTTGTGCTTGCGGGAGAAAAACCAATTTTTGAAGCGTTCTCCTTTAGCTTTGCCTGGTTGGGGGCGTAAGCCGAAACTTCCTGGGCCTTTACTTTGCCCGAATCTATAAAACCGCAGGCCATAGCTTGCGCCATGTTGCCCATGCCAATAAAGCCAATTGTGTTCATAAGTCCTCCGGTTGAACATTCTACATGAATTCCAAATGAATTGCCAGAGCAGGGAGCAGACTCTTGTGGCTGTGGGTTATTCTGTTAGTAGGCCGGCCACGTAGTAGAGGACAGCGCACTCGTTTTCTTGCCAGATGCGGAGGCTTCTGTTTACTGCGCAGACTAGGTAACCCAAAACCTTGGAGTTTTTTCGTATGCGCACGATAAGGGCTGACTTAAAGCCACTTGCGGTCAGGGTTTCGTAAAAGACAGGGGACTTCTTTTTTACCTCGCTAAGCGTGTTCTCGGAAAAGAGGTCGTCGGTCATGAGTTTTTTGATGTCGGATGCGTCTCCGTCAAAATCTGGGTTCATTACGGACTTGAGCCTTCCGTCGTTGCAGATGTAATGCAGGTCATTTATGCGAAGGATTTCGGAGAGTATTGGCATGGCAATCTTTAGCTTGCGTTCAAAACTTTCGGCCTTTTCCATGTTGGTACGGATTTGGTGCATGTAGGTAAAGACCCCGTGTCTTGCAATTTTTGCCACTTCCAGGGCCTTGTGCTTTTCTTCGTTATAGACAGTGTAGCAGTTCCTGCCCTTGTTTTTGCCAAGGTAAAGCATCTTGTCTATTATTGCAAAGAGCTCCTCGTAAGTGCCAGCATCTTCCGGAAAAGAAGCGGCGCCCGCTGTTCCAGTGACAAAGGAGTTGCCGTTTCCAAAACTGATTGTCGTTCTTAGGGCCTTGGAATTTGTGTACAAGTCTTTGAAAAAGGAAATCTTGTCGTCCTTGTCCGTGTGCTTAAGGTCAACCATCAAAAGCTCGTCTCCGCCAAAACGCCCGACAAGACCGTAGCCTTCCACGTATTCCGCAAGATTTTTTGAAACAGTGGTTAATACTTTGTCGCCCGCGCTGTGGCCAAGACTGTCGTTTATGAACTTAAAGTTGTCAAGGTCAAGCATGGTAAAGGTGAATGGCCTTCCTTCCGCAATTAGTGAGCGTACGAACTTTACGGCGTATGCGCGCGAGACTATTCCGGTAAGCGGATCAAGAATTTCGTTAAGGCTTATCTTGTCTATTATTTTATCAAAGAAACTGAACTTTCTGAGCTTGCCAATTGTGTAAACCGACTGGTTGTTTTCAGAGGAAGTCTTTCTGCGGAGGACATCCGTTATGTCTATAAAGCTTCCTACCAGTCCAATAATCTTTCCGTTTTCGTAGAGGGGCCTCTTGGACGCAACAATGTCCCTTTCTTCGCCGCGGATAAAGCATTTTCCCTGAACCTTGTAGGTGCTTTTGCCGGAAAGGACAGCAAGTTCGTCTTGCTTGAATGGCTCCGGGTCCGAGTGCCAGCCCATGTCTTCGTCTGTTTTGCCAATCAGGATGTTTGCCGATTCAAAGCCATAAAAATCAAGGAAGGCTTGGTTTACGCCAAGAAAGCGTCTGTCCTTGTCCTTCCAGAACACGCAGTCTTGTGAAGTGTTGATAATGCTGTCAAAGAGTTCAACTGTCATTTCCATAGACGGATCCCCATGAATGCTTTTTGTGATCTATATCTATATGTTTCGGATGTTTTCTGCAAGCTTTTTACATGGGTCCTTACGGCTAAAAATGCATGGCATGGCGTAGAAATGGAATTGTAAAAGAGACAAGGATTGTTTATAATCCAAGGGATGAATTTGCATTTGAAAGAAGCGGCACTTGCGGTCCTTTTGCTGCCGGTTGCGCTATTGCTAACTGTAACCCTTTCTTGTTCAAAGAAAACCATGCCAACAAGAACCCAGGGTGCTTTGGGAACCGTGTGTTCCATAAATGCCTTTGATGATGCTAGCGAAGGTTTGTATGACGAGCTGTTTGTCCGCCTTAATGAAATAGATGAAAGGTTCAGCGCGACAAGGCGGGACTCGGACATTAGCCGGGTGAATGCCCAGGCTGGAATAAAAGCGGTTGCCGTTCACCGGGACGTTTATTATGTTGTTCAGACAGCCCTGAATTTTGCGCAAAAGACGGACGGCGCTTTTGATCCTACTGTTGGCCCTTTGGTAAAACTGTGGGGAATCAATACGGCAGATGCGCGTGTTCCCTCTCAGGAAGAAATAGATGCTGTGCTTCCCCTGGTTGACTGGCGAATGGTTCAGATGGATCCCGGAGACGGCGAGACCAGCAAGAAGATTTTTCTTTTGCAGAAGGGCATGTCCCTTGATTTAGGCGGAATTGCAAAGGGTTACGCGGCAGACGAAATGGCCCGCATTCTTGGAGAGCACGGGGTTAGGCAGGCCATAGTGAATCTTGGCGGAAACGTATATGCTTACGGAAGCAAAAAAGACGGCAGCAATTGGCGTGTCGCGGTAAAAAATCCCCAGGAACCGCTTGGCAAGGAAGCACTGGCGATAAATTTTGCCCAGAGCAATTCGGTTGTTACCAGCGGTGCCTACGAGCGCTTTTTTGAAAAAGACGGAGTTCGCTACCACCACATCATCAATCCAAAGACAGGCTACCCCGAGCAAAACAACATTGGCAGCGTTACGATAGTTTCCCGTTCTTCAATTCAGGCAGATGCTTTGAGTACGGCGGCTTACATTCTTGGGCCCACCGAATACTTTAAGATTGAGCGGACGGCCGCTTTGTTCATCCTTGGCGACAAGTCAATAAAGGCTTCGCTGCAGCTGGCTGGAAACATAGAAGTGTTGGACGGAAGTTTTTCCAATATTGTTTTTAGATGACTTTTTAGGATAGTAATCCTTAGTTTTTTACCCCTGCAACAGATTCCCTTTCTATGAACTGCACTGGTATGCGCACTATTTCGTATTGGCCCTTACCATTCATTGCGGCCATTAGCTTTTCTGCACAAACTTCGGCAATCTTTTTTCTGTCCTGCCTAAAGGTTGTAAGCGGCGGTGTGCTGCATTCCGATATGAGCGAGTCATCAAAGCCAATCAGTGAAACGTCGTCGGGAACGCGCTTTCCTATGGTCTGAAGATATTGCATGGTTCCAGCCGCAAGTTGGTCAGAAGCGCAAAAAACAGCCGTAATTTCTGGGGCACGCGTAAAAAGCTTCTTTGCTGCCTCAAAACCGGGCTTTAGTTCCCAAAGGGCAGCTTTTTCCACGTATTCGCTCTTGTATTTTATGCCCGCAGCCTTTATTGCCATCTTGTAGCCTTCACCCCGCTCAATGGCAGCCGGTGAATTTACAAGGTAGGGGCCAGCAATGTAGCCAATGTTTGTGTGCCCTTTTTCTATAAGATATTCAACCCCATGAAAAGCGGCATCCTTGTTTTCGGAAACAACCGTGCATATTCCGGGAATAAATTCATTTGCAGACACACATGGAATTCCGCTGGAGGCAAGGCTGGTAATTTCTGGGTCACCGTAAACGGAATTCAGTATAAGAATGCCCTCCACTTTGCGCGACTTGCAGTGGTCAATATAAGAAATGGAAGAATTCATCTCCTTGGACATAAAAATCAAATCGTAGCCGTCTTTGTAGGCAATATTCCTAAAACTGTTTACAATTCCCCCAAAAAGCGGATGTTCAAGACCGTTTGTAAAAGATTCCTTTTCTGCAATAACGCCAATCAGCTTAGAATTAGCCTCTTTTGCCACGCCATCATTTTCTGCCTTTCCGTACTTAAAACCGGTAAGCTTTGCGGCTAAAAAAATGCGGTTGCGTGCTTCCTGACCAATTGAATCCCTTCCTTCCAGCACCCGCTGAACCGTAGCCTGAGAAAATCCTGTTATCTGTGCAATATCGAATAATGTCGCCATTTTAAACCTAAATGAATTTTACACAATATTCGTGAAAAATCAATAATTTTTTGATTAAATTTCTTAAAAAATAAAAGTGCGGCGCTTTTATATGCTAAGGGGCTTCCGGGGTTCCGCGGGACCCTACCCGCTCCATTGCTAACGCAACGGGCTTGCGCCCGCCCCTCCACCCCCTGCCGTGCCTTTATATTTTGCGGAATATTTTCTTTACTACCTTGCAATTCTCCGTTATCGTGTCTTTTTGCATAAACGAAAAATTGTGCGAGAATGCGGGCGCCGAACTCTCGCACTGTTAGCAAATAATCTGTAACCGTTTACTCTTTTGTGTTTTTTATAATAGAGGCCTTATGAAAAAACACTTCTTTGCTGTCATTTTTGCATTTTCTTCTATAATATTGCCACCTGCTTTTCTTGCAGCTCAGAATTCAATCAGCTACAAGGGAAGCGGAAACTACACCTTTACCGAACGCACGGACTTGCGCAGGTACGACAACGGCAAGTATACAGGGCTTTTAAGCCGCGAAATCCGCTCTTTCATCGTGCAAAAAGAAAACCTCTACGACGGCAATTTCTACGTCTGGCAAGAAACAAGGCGCAACATGCAAAGACAGCTGCCCGGAATAAACGATGCAATTCCTTCTGTATTCAAAATAGCATCCGACGGCACTTTTACCATGATTCAGGACAACGGCTACCCTACCTTTAGAAGCTTTCCCTGCTACCCCCAGCAAAAAATTTCCAAGGGAGAAAAATGGACTGCTTCTTCTGTGCGCGTGGTAGACCCCATGAACACCGGGGAATTTACCCGCATCCCCTTTACCGCTGAATACACCTACTTAAAAGACGATGTTTACAACGGAACGGAAGTCTACATTGTTAGCGCAAAGTGGGCAACCCGCTACGGCTTCCTTTCTGCGGCAGAAGTTCCTGCAGACACAGAAGGAGACCCGCTTTTGGACAGGGCAACAGGCTCCCATTCCGCAACAATAGCCATCAGCAAGGAAAGCGGGGCAGCCCTTGTTGTCCGCGACACCGTAGACGAATCATTTTTCTACAAGGACGGCCGCAAGGTAGACTTTAAGGGAACAATCAGCCTCTTTACGAATTATCCTCCTGCCGTGGACCGCAAAAAAATCATCACTTCGGTAAAAAAAGAAAAGCTTCCCCCCGCAGAAGTTCCAGTGGAAGAAACACCAGCCGGACTTAAAATCAGCATAAAGAACCTCCAGTTCAAGCCGGACAGCGACCAGCTTTTGGAAAGCGAAAAAGAGCGCCTGGACAAAATTGCAAGCGTCCTTCTTAACGCAAAAGATTCCTCATTCCTCGTAGAAGGCCACACCGCATCAACAGGCAATCCTTCTGGAGAAATGTCCCTTTCCATAAAACGCGCACGTGCCATTGCCAGTGAACTTAGCAAGCGAGGCATTCCTGCCGAAAAATTCATCTGCAAAGGCTGGGGCGCAACAAAACCCATCGCTGACAACTCCACCCCAGAAGGCATGGCCCAAAACCGCCGCGTAGAAATAACCATACTGGAATAGCGTGGGGGAAGGTGTTTTTAGAAATAATCAGATACTGTCATTAATGGAAATAACAAATGACGCGCCCTCCTTGGCGCTGCTTGTTTTACATTTGACGCGGAACCCCGGATTTCGCAACGAGCATGGATATGCGAAGTTCCAAGCGAGGGCGGTGACGCATAGGCATGTTTGTCGAGTTAGAGTAGGGACAAAATGGTAGAGCCTAAAAGAGCACCGTCCTTAAGTCCTGTAGCTGCTTTACTTTCTATTTTTCTTGCAGAAGTTTTGCAAAAATTTTATCTGCTTTGCCGTAGTCACAGGAGAAGGTCCACCGCTTGTCTTTCGCTGGGCAACGCAAGCTGCCGGGTCAAGCTTTTCGTAGATGTCTTCCTGGATCAGTTCAGAACACTGCTGGAGTTCTTCCATGCACAAATCTTCTATTTTAGTAAGGCCTGCGTCTATAGCCATGCGCACTGCTTTTGCCGCAACCCCATGTGCTGTACGGAAGGGCATACCCTTTTGCACAAGGTATTCTGCTACATCCGTGGCATTTGCAAAGCCTCCGTCGCAGCTTTCTGCCATCTTCTTTACATTCCATTTTGCGCTGCTTATCATTGCGGTAAATACTTTAAGGTTTGCTTCCACGGTGTCAAGCGCGTCAAAGAGAGGCTCCTTGTCTTCCTGCAGGTCTCGGTCGTAGGCAAGTGGAAGTCCTTTTACCATAGTCAGAAGGTTAAAGAGGTCACCGTAAACTTTTCCGGTGCGTCCCCTGATTAGTTCTGCAAAGTCGGGATTTTTTTTCTGCGGCATGATGGAAGAACCGGTAGACCATTTTTCGCTAAGGTCCACAAAAGAAAACTCGGTTGTGCTCCACAGGACAATTTCTTCGCACATGCGGCTCAGGTGTGACTGAAGCATGGCAAAGTCAGAAGTAAATTCTATGCAGTAGTCGCGGTCACTTACGCTGTCCAGCGAATTAAGCGTTACCCCGTCAAAGCCAAGTTTTTCTGCAACAAATTCGCGGTTAAGAGGAAGGGTACTGCCCTGAAGAGCCCCGCTGCCAAGAGGAGATTCGGCTATGCGTGCAAGGGAATCTTCCAGGCGTTCCCAGTCACGGCGCAGCATACAGGTCCAGGCCAAAAGATGCTGTGCAAGGGTTCCGGGCTGGGCGTGCTGCATGTGGGTGTATCCGGTAAGAAGAGTCTTTTTGTGTTCGTTTGCTATGCTAACAAGGGCTTCCATGGTTGTGACTATTCTGTTCTGCAAAAGCGGAATTACGCGGCGGAGGTAAAGCCTTTCGTCAAGGGCAATCTGGTCGTTGCGGCTGCGTCCGGTGTGGAGCTTTTTTCCTGCCTCTCCAATTCTGTCCGTAAGGGTTGCTTCTATAAATGAATGGATGTCTTCCGCTGAATAGTCTATTTTAAGTGAGCCGGAAAGCAAGTCTTTTTCTATAGACTCAAGGCCCTTTACAATCTGGGCTGCCTCTTTTTTGCTGATGATTTCCTGTTCGCCAAGCATTGTGGCATGTGCTACGGAGCCCCGGATGTCATCCAGAGCCATGCGCTCATCTACGTTAATAGAAGTTTCAAATTCTACGGCTGCGGCATCTGGTCCCTCTGCAAAGCGTCCGCTCCACAAAGCCTTGTGATTGTCTCCGGTAAGAGTTCCGTGGGATTTTGTCTGTTTAGAAGTTGTTTTCATAATGAATGATTATAGCAGAAAGCCATGCTTTTAGGCAACGAAGAACACACACACTGCGTATTTCTCTGGGCAGACCGGAATTGGTAATTTTTTGACCACAAAAAAATCCAGATGGCGGGCAAAAAAGTTATGAAAAAAAGCAAAAAAAATCCTTATATTCGCAAAAAATTCAAGATTAATGCTAATCCACGCAGGTGGAATTCGTGTAATATATAATTATCCGAATTAGAAACGGGAAAAAAATTAAAGAAAAGGGGGCTTTTTTCTATGAAAAAGGTACTTAGTTTATTCTTATCTTTGGCAATGGTTGCAAGTGCACTCTCATTCGTATCTTGCAATAAGACAAAGCAGGTAAAAGTTGGTGTTTCTATGCCAACAAAATCACTTCAGCGCTGGAACCAGGACGGTGCTAACATGAAGAAGGAACTGGAAGCAGCCGGTTACTTCGTAGACCTTCAGTATGCTAACAACGACATTGCTCAGCAGACAAGCCAGATTGAAAACATGCTCACACAGGGCGACTCAATCCTTGTTATTGCTTCTATCGATGGTAGTGCACTTAAGGGTGTTCTTGACACAGCAAAGAAGCAGGGCGTAAAAGTTATCGCTTATGACCGCCTTATCATGAACAGCGATGCTGTTACATACTATGCAACATTCGACAACTACAAAGTTGGTACAATCCAGGGTACATACCTCGTAGACAACCTTAAGCTCAAGGAACGCACAGCAGACGATCCAGCTTACATCGAATTGTTCACAGGTTCACCTGATGACAACAACATCCACTTCTTCTTCGGTGGTGCAATGGATGTTCTTAAGCCATACCTTGACTCTGGCGTTCTCGTTTGCCCATCTGGACAGACTTCAGAAGCACAGTGTGCAACTTTGAACTGGTCTACAGAAGCTGGCCAGAAGCGTATGGAAAACCTTATCGCTGCTCAGGGATACGGTCCTGCAGGAAAGAAGCTTGACGCTGTTTATTCTTCAAACGACTCTGTTGCACAGGGTATCACAAACGCTCTTGTAGCAGCTGGCTACACAGCAGCAAACTTCCCACTCGTAACTGGTCAGGACTGCGACAAGCCATCTGTAAAGAACATGATCGCTGGAACACAGGCTATGTCAGTATTCAAGGATACACGTACACTTGCTAGCCAGGTTGTAAAGATGGTCGATGCTATCGCTAAGGGTTCAGAACCGCCAATCAACGATACAAAGACTTATGACAACGGAACAGGAATCATTCCTTCATACCTTTGCGAACCAGTATACGGTGACAAGAGCAACTACAAGTCATTGCTCATTGACTCTGGTTACTACAGCGCATCAGACATTGAATAGTCTTTAACAAAAGACTGAAAGTTAAGAACCGCCTGCCGAATAAGTGGGCGGTTTTTTTAGGGACTTTATTTTTTACGGAGGCTTCCAATTGGCAAAAATGTTGTTGGAAATGAAACAAATCACCAAAACGTTCGGACCTGTAAAGGCTCTTAGCAACGTTAACCTTCAGGTTGCGGACGGAGAAATCCATGCGCTTTGTGGAGAAAACGGTGCTGGAAAATCTACCTTGATGAACGTTCTTTCCGGAATATATCCATACGGAACTTATGAAGGAGATATAGTCTATAACGGTGATGTTTGTAAATTCCAAACTATAAAAGACAGTGAAAAAAAAGGTATCGTAATTATTCACCAGGAATTGGCTCTGGTTCCACTTCTTTCCATTGCTGAAAACATGTTCCTTGGAAATGAATGCGGTTCAAAGGCAAAGATTAACTGGGATGAAACCTTCCAAAGGTGTTCGGAACAATTGGCTATAGTAGGTCTCCACGAAAATCCGCACACTCTTATAAAAGACATTGGCGTAGGTAAGCAGCAGCTGGTAGAAATTGCAAAGGCTCTTGCCAAAGATGTACGCCTTCTTATTCTTGACGAACCTACGGCTTCCCTGAATGACACGGAAGCAAAGAAGCTTCTGGACTTGCTCCTTAAGCTTAAGAAAGAAAAAGGAATTACCTCTATCCTGATTTCCCACAAGTTGAATGAAGTTGCTTATGTTGCAGACACGATTACCGTTATCCGTGACGGTACAGTTGTAACTTCTTTTGACAAGGAAAAAGACGGGGTAGATGAAAATAAAATCATTGCGGCAATGGTAGGCCGTGATCTTACGGACCGCTTCCCCAAGCGTGAGCCTCACATTGGTGAAGTTTGCTTTGAAGTAAAAGACTGGTGCGTTGACCATCCTGTTTTTGACGGAATCAAGGTATGCGACCACGTTAACTTTAACATCCGCAAGGGTGAAGTTGTTGGTATATCCGGTCTTATGGGCGCAGGCCGTACCGAACTTGCAATGAGTATCTTTGGTCACAGCTACGGTGCCAACATCCGCGGCCAGATTTTCCTTAACGGCAAGGAAGTTCACTTCCCAGATGTTAAGTCTGCAATCAAGCACGGTCTTGCATACGTTACAGAAGACCGCAAGGGCAACGGATTGATTCTTAGCGAGTCTATTGCAAAGAATACCGTAAGCGCAAACCTCCAGAGGATTGTAAACAAGTACCACTCAATCGACATTGACCTTGAAAACAAGTATTCGGTTGAAATGGCAAAAGATATGCATACAAAGTGCGCTTCTGTTCAGGAAGACGTTGGAAACCTTTCCGGCGGAAACCAGCAGAAGGTTCTTATAGGCAAATGGCTTTTTGCTGAACCGGACATTCTTATCCTTGACGAACCGACACGCGGTATTGACGTAGGCGCAAAGTACGAAATCTACTGCATTATCAACAAGATGGTTTCTGAGGGCAAGTCTGTTCTGATGATTTCTTCTGAAATGCCAGAAATCTTGGGTATGTGCGACCGTATCTACATCATGAACGAAGGAAAGTTCGTTGGTGAGATGAAGGGTTCTGAAGCTACCCAGGAAAAAATCATGACACGGATTATTGAGTCCGGTAAATAATAATAGAGGAGAAAATTATGGCTGAAAATACCAAAGCGGGAAGTCCATTGGATTTTACCAAAAAGCTTTTAAAAGATCACACAATGCTTATAATCCTTGTTGTGGTTATGGCTATGTTCCAGATTCTTCAGGTTGCTTTGAAGGGAAGCGCAACTATGTTTACCCCTTCAAACATTACAAACATCATCCTGCAGAACTCATACGTTTTGATTCTTGCGGCTGGTATGTTGCTTTGTATCTTGACTGGTGGTAACATCGACTTGTCTGTCGGTTCTGTAGTTTGTCTTGTTGGTGCAATTGGCGGTAAGCTGATTGTTGATGCCAAGATGCCAATTGTTCCGGCAATTATCATTTGTTTGCTTGTTGGTCTTTTAATCGGTGCATGGCACGGAGCCTTTATTGCTTACGTTCACATTCCACCATTTATCGTAACCCTTTCTGGTATGCTTTTGTGGCGCGGTGTTGCCCTTATCGTTCTTGACGGTCTTACAATTTCACCCTTCCCACAGAAGTACTTGAACCTGTTTGCAAGCTATGTTCCAGAAGTATTTATGCCGGATCTGTTGAACGCTTCCCAGGCAGAAAGCTTGGTTGGTCCTGCAACAGACAAGCTTAAGTTCATCCGCCTTGTAACAACAATGGTTATTGCCGCTGTAATTTGTGTGGTAATGATTGCCTACTCTATCAAGAGCCGTGCAACAAAGATAAAGAAGGGATACGAAGTAACAGACAAGGTTTCATTCATCCTTCGCCTTATTTTTGTTCCGGTAGTTGTTCTTCTTGTTTGCTGGCAGTTGGGACATCACCACGGTATTCCTACTGTTTTGGTTCTGATTGCTGCAGTTGTTATTTTCTACAGCTACTACACACAGAACACGGTTCCTGGCCGTTACTTGTATGCAATCGGTGGTAACGCAAAGGCTGCAAAGCTTTCTGGTGTTAACACAGACAACGTTATGATGTTTGCATATACAAACATGGGATTCCTTTCAGCTGTTGCTGCTTTGGTTTGTATCGCACGCTTTAATTCAGCAGCTCCTACGGCTGGACAAAGCTACGAAATGGATGCAATCGGTTCCTGCTTTATCGGCGGTGCTTCTGCATACGGTGGAACAGGTACAATCGGCGGTGCTGTAGTCGGTGCTATATTCATGGGCGTTTTGAACAACGGTATGTCCATTTTGGGTATAGACATGAACTGGCAGCAGGCTGTAAAGGGTCTTGTTTTGCTCTTGGCTGTTATCTTTGATATTGTCTCTAAGCAGAGAAATAGAAAATAGGCATTGGTAAAGAGAGTTTTCTAAAACAAAAGAACCGGCGGTCTTAGCGATAAGATTGCCGGTTCTTTTTTATTCAATTTTACAAGTTGTTAGTAATTATTTTTTTGCAATAGCAGAGATTGCGCTTACAACACCTGCCAAGTTTTGGAAGTCTGCCGGAACGATAATCTTTGTTGCCTGACCGTTGCTGGCCTTTTCCATAGTTTCAAGGCTGCGGAGCTTTATTACGTTGGCGTCGATGTTGGCTTCTTTTATCATCTTAAGACCTTCTGCCGTTGCCTGCTGAACTTCGCGGATAGCCTGGGCTTCACCCTGGGCACGCTGAACCTGGGCTTCTTTTTCTGCCTGAGCCTTAAGGATTGTGGATTCCTTTTCTGCTTCGGCTTGAAGAATCATTGACTGCTTCTTTCCTTCTGCAACAAGGATTTCTGACTGTTTCTGTCCTTCTGCAATAAGAATCTTTTCGCGGCGTTCACGTTCGGCACGCATCTGCTTTTCCATTGCCTCGCGGATGGCTTCCGGCGGCACAATGTTCTTTACTTCAACACGGTTAACTTTGATTCCCCAGGGGTCTGTGGCTTCGTCAAGGATAGAGCGCATCTTTGTATTGATAACGTCGCGGCTTGTAAGCGTTGCATCAAGGTCAAGTTCGCCTATGATGTTGCGGAGGGTTGTTGCGGTAAGGTTTTCAATGGCAAGCAAGGGGTTTTCTACACCGTAAGTGTAGAGCTTTGGGTCTGTAATCTGCATGTAAACAACGGTATCAATTTTCATTGTAACGTTGTCTTTTGTAATAACAGGCTGTGGCGGAAAGTCCAGAACCTTTTCCTTGAGCGAAACATGGTTGGCCATTTTGTCAATCAGCGGCGTCTTTACGTGAAGACCTGTCTGCCAAGTGGAAGCGTAAGTTCCAAGGCGTTCAATTACGTATGCCTGTGACTGCGGTACGATTCTGATGTTTGTGATAATCAACAGCAGAATTACGAATACCGCTGCGATAGTAACATAAAGTCCCATAAAATTCTCCTTTTTGTATATGGATATTTTTTTGCTTAATCTCAAGTTTTGGCAATGACAACTCTTAGCCAGAACTCAAAACTAAAGCGTCTATTCTTTTGAAGTGCTTTCTGTTTGTACAGAGTCAGCTTTTTTTACAACTGCGGTTGCACCTTCAATAGAAACAATTTCACAAAGATCCCCTGCGGCAAATTCGCTTTCATCCTGAACCTTGGCTGTCCAGATTAAACCGTTAACCTTTATGGCTCCCTTTTCCAGCGGGGTGATTTTTTCGGTAACGATAGCTTTCTTTCCTATTATACTGTCGCTGTTTGTTGCAGAACGCTTTACCGCAAGCTTCTTTACGGCTATTGGTCGCGTAAAAATCATTAGAATTACGGAGATTGCCGTAAAAATCAGGAGCTGATACTGGAAGGGCATTGCTATCATGGAGATGAAAACCATTGCGAATGCGCCAATGGCAAACCATATTGTTGTTAAAGAGAGCGTTGAAACTTCTATAACAATGCAGACGACGCAAATTGCGAGCCAAAACCAGGATGAAAACCAAAACATTGGTAAAATTGATAGTAACATAATTTTACGGTAACATAAACAAAAATGATAATCAAGTAAGGCAGGCTGTTGGTCGAAAAATAAGAAAATTATAATGTTTCTAAAAAAAGTATTACTTTTTTGCATGTTTATTGTATTATTAGTATATGAAGAGACTTAAACTTTTATGTTTGTTTTTTCCAATTTCTCTTATGCCTCTTTTTGCCCACCAGAAAGCGGAGGATCTTTTGCAGGGGTATCTGCAAAATGATTTGAATGTAAAAAAGCTTACAAATTCGCTTCAGAATCAAGTTTTGGAAGACAAAGCAACAAAGATATCCAACGGATGGAATTTTAAGATTGAAAGCGGTACCGTTACAGTAACAACTGACGGCGAGCATAGACGGGTTACATTTTCTCCCTCCGCAGAACTTTCCATCCCCCAGCTGAACAACCTTACGCTTGGGGCCTCTGCCGACATTAAGTATAAGGAAGAAGACGGCACGGACACAAAGAACAAATCCCTTTACATGAGCGTGGATTTGTATTCAAAAAACAAGCAAAAGCTGGAAGTGACAAAGCTAAAGTCAGAGCGCAGCGTTCTTGAAGCAAGCCGTGCACTGCAAAATGGCCTTATTACCGCGGAAAAGGATTTTTACACTGAATTAAAGTCGCTTTATTCAACTGCAGCCTCAATAGTAAAAGCGGAAAACGATTTGTATGATGACCAGCTGGCCTTTAATGAAATCCGTGCCAAGGGATACATAGCAGGCTCCCTCAAATACCGCCAGGCAGAAATGAAGGTTCTCTCCGGGGAGCGCAACGTAGAGATAAACAAGCGTGAACTTGAACGCCAGACAAAAATCTTTGCCTCCAAGTGCGGTATAGAATACGATGTTAATGATGCTGTTGAATTTTTGCCAGATTCAGTTCCACAGGCAGAAGCAGTGGACGTGCTATCCTTTAAGAAGGAAGCCTTTGCAAAGATAGAAAAAGCCACATGGACCAACCGCATCAATACGTTGAACCGTAATGCAGATTCAAAAATTACCGTGCGGGGAAAGGCAGGCTACACTTTTGACAATTCCTCCACGGATTCAGACACCCTTGATTTGGGTTCATCACTTACTTGGAACGGAACGGGTCTTACCGCAAGTGCCGGAGTTTCCTGGCCACTCAAAACCGACAGCTTTTACCCTGTCTACACATTTGGCCTTTCCTTTAGCCCGCAGCCATTCTTGCTTGCCAACATAACGGATCAGCAGAAAGAGATTGCCGAAGAGCAGGAAAAGATAGACATTCAGTCTGCAGAAAAAGACTACCAGACGGAAATGATTAGCCGCCAGACCCAGCTTTCAGACATTCAGTGGAAAAAGAAAACCAACGAAGAGTCGCTTGACATGTACAAAAAACTTGCCGCTGATGAAGAGCGCTACTACAGGCAGGGCTACGTTACCCAGAGTGAATACAGGAATGCAAAGGCAAACAAAGAGAATTATGAAATTCAGTGCCTTATAAACGATATTGAGCTTCTGATTTACAACGATGAGACAAAGCTTTTGTTCTGCCGTGATGATGAAATTAAGGCAATCAAATAGGGGGATTTTATGGCTAAAAAGAAAAATAGATGGTTAAAACTTTTGCTTATTCTTATTGTGTCGGTAGTTGTGATTATTGGCGCCTTGAGCGTGGTAAAGAAACTTCTTGCCGCAAAAAAGCTGAACAATACTACATATAAAGTCCGCGAAGAAATTTATGAAAATGCAATTGATATTGCCGGCACTGTTTCCGCAGCCCAGAAGCAGACCCTTCAGGCTCTTTCCGACGGAACTGTTGTGGCCGTAAACGTAAAGCAGGGTGATGTCGTAAAAAAAGGTGATGTAATAATCCAGCTTGATGACACTACGCAAAAATACAACCTTGCAAAGCATGATTATGACATGCAGACCACCCTTATTACAGGAGCCGCCCGCCAATACCAGCTGATGAAAACCCAGAGGGATGCCCTTGTTCAAAAGGTGGAAGAGCGCAAGGTTACTGCAACCTTTGACGGCATCATTGCGGATATAGATGTTGCCGTGGGAGATTCCCTTGAAGCAAAAGACTCTGTAGGAACTATTGTTGACGTTTCCTATTTGACCGCCGATGTTGAAATTTCTGAGACGGATGTTTCCAAGCTGGCAGTTGGTCAGACTGTTGAATTTACCTTTTCTGCCCTGAGCGGAAAAACCGTTAACGGATATGTTGTAAGCTGGCCTGCAATTGGTGAGGTTACGTCCCGCGGAGCAACTGTTGTAAAGGCAAAGGTTCGCATTGATGAATATCCTGAAGGAATCCTTCCAAACTTCTCTTTTTCCGGGAAGATAAAAATCAGCCCTGATGAAAAATTTCTTGTTGTAGAACGCTATGCGGTTGGCCGCGAAAACGGACAGGCTTTTGTTCAGCTTGTGCCCAGCGGAGAAAAAATAAATGTTACGGTAAGCCCCTACACTGCTGACTATGTAAAGATAGAAAACGGTCTAAAGGGTGGCGAGGTTCTAAAGGCCCAGAGTTCTGCTGAAACGTCCGGACGCAGAAGGGGAGGCATGGGCGGTATGGGAGGAATGCGCGGCGGAATGGGTGGCGGTATGCCTCCCCGCGGAAGGTAGGTGCAAGATGGCTGAATCCGTAATAACTATGCAAGACGTAAAGCGCACATATACAATGGGAGACACCCAGGTCTTTGCCTTGCGGGGCATTTCTTTTGACATAACGCAGGGTGAATTTGTTACCATAATGGGTCCATCAGGTTCGGGAAAGTCAACCTGCATGAACATGATTGGCTGCTTGGACAGGCCTTCTGGCGGCATTGTAAAGATAAACGGAAAAGAAACGGCTCTTATGGATGAAAGTGAATTGGCTGAACTCCGCAACAAGACCGTTGGCTTTGTTTTCCAGCAGTATTTTTTGCTTCCGTCTATGACCGTGCTTGAAAACGTAATGCTACCCCTGCGTTACGCTGGAGTTGAACGGAAGGAAAGGGCGGAGTTGGCAAAAGAAGCCTTGCAGAAGGTTGGTCTTGCAGAGCGAATGAACCACCGTCCCCACGAGCTTTCTGGTGGTCAAAAGCAGCGTGTTGCAATTGCCCGTGCCACAGTAACGAGTCCCCGCATAATTCTTGCCGACGAGCCTACCGGTGCCTTGGACAGCGAAACAGGTAAAGCGGTAATGCGTCTTTTTAGGGAAATAAACAAAAAGGGAACAACGGTTGTTATTGTTACCCATGATCCGCGTGTTGGTGCCGCATCTGACCGCTGCATAAGGATTTTTGACGGAAAGATTCAGTCTGACCAGAAGCAGGAACCGGAGTCTTTTGATTCATCAGAAGAAAAACCTTCCGGCGAAGGGCAGGAGGCATAGTCTATGTTTGAAGACTTTTTGAACGCACTGCAAAACTTTAGGCGCAACAAGACAAGAACCGTGCTTTCTCTTTTGGGTATTATTATTGGTGTTGCATCCGTAATCGTAATCATGAGCATGGGTCAAAGCTCCACAATGCAGATTCAGAACACATTCGGTTCATCCGGCTTGGACATGGTAAGCATTGGTTCCGGTTTTATGCGAAGGGGTGTGGCGGCTGTTACCATAGAATTTAACGAAAGTTTCCGTGAAGATTTGTTCGGGAATATTTCTGGAATAAAAAAGATTTGGTACAAGAACAGTCTTTCTGGAACTGTAGCTTACGGAGACACAAGTGCAAGCGCTTCCTGCACCGCGGTTGAATCTGGTTACATAGAGGCCTGCGGTTTAAAAGTGGAGCAGGGCAGAAGCTTTGACGTAACCGACGATGCAATGGGTACGCAAAAAATCATATTGGGAAGCGAAGTTGCATCTTCCCTTTTTCCAAACGGAGACGGAGTTGGCAAGTACATAACGCTTGTTGCAGACAAAGTGCCCTTTAATTTTGAAGTCATAGGAATTTTTGCCGAGCAGAATTCGGGCATGGAGTCTACGGCGTCCGGCTGTTACGTAACGCGAGGCTTTTATGCAAAAAAAATTGCGCCAAATCCAAATGCCTCTACGGTAATGGTTCAAGCTGTATCTTCCGACAAGGCGACCGACTTGGCAACTGCCCTGGAAAGCTACTGCAAAAATCTTACCGGAACGGAAGGTTCTGTAAGGGTTATGTCCATGCAGACAATGATAGACCAGGTTAGCCAGATAACCAATACGCTTTCCATGATGCTTTCCGGAATTGCAACCATTTCTCTTTTGGTTGGCGGAATTGGAATAATGAACATAATGATTGTTACGGTTACTGAACGCAAGCAGGAGATAGGCATAAGAAAGGCACTGGGCGCAAGTCCCAATACCATACGCCAGCAGTTTTTGGTTGAGTCTGCAAGCATAACGCTTATGGGTGGAATTGCGGGAATAATTCTTGGAATTGCAATAAGCATTGCCGTGGAATACGTGCGCTCGCAAGACATTGTAATCAGCTTTAAGTCCTGCTTTATTGCATTCGTCTTTTCTGTCTTCGTGGGAGTTTTCTTTGGCCTAAGCCCTGCTTCCCGTGCCGCAAAGCTTGACCCTGTTGT
>JAFXWC010000018.1 GCA_017534445.1 Treponema sp. | reverse complement strand
CTTGAATTTCTGGAATATTAATTATTTCATTTAGAGTATCTACAAGTTTTAGGTTCTGTGAATTATCTATAAGAGTATTTCCTAACATTTACAAACTCCCCTCACCTTCAATAAATCTATCAAAGTCGCTCTTGTATAATCTATCCTGCACAATTCGGTATTTTTCAAACTCAGTCTCTGCATGAAGTTTTGCAATTTCCGCCGTCACTTTTCCTGCATCCTGTAACAGGCCGTATTCAAACATTTCAATAAAACCGTTTAGCCGTTTTTCCCAGTCAGCCATTGTAAGCGGAATATGACGGTTCGCCATGTTCTCGGCAAAATCAAGATAAGCAGAAACCATGCGGTTCAATTGCCCTAATTCTTTTTCTGTAAGATAATTTTTTGCAACTGTTACATCGCTTTTCTTTATCTTTCCATTTGGAGCATCCTGCCATGTCGTAAGCCCCATATGTTCTTTTCTTGCATCAGCCCGCTCTACAATCAATTCTGCTGCTGTGTGTCCGTGAACCGCAAAGTGCATTTTGTTCTGAACGGTGGCATAAAATCTTTTTGTAGCCGCTGCATCTCTATCATAATCAATTGCTGTTGCATAAATATCCGTAATTTTCTGATAAAATTTGCGCTCACTAGAACGAATCTCTCGGATACGCTCCAGCTGTTCCTCAAAGTACTTTTTTGTAAGAATTGAACCGTCATTTTTAAGCCGTTCATCATCCATTGCAAAGCCTTTGATGGTATACTCTTTTGCAATATTATTAACCCATTTACGAAACTGAACAGCTCTTTCGGAATTCACCTTAAACCCAACGGCGATTATCATTTGAAGGTTATAGTGTTTTACTTCACGAGAAACTTCACGACCGCCCTCATTTTGAACTATTAAAAAATTTTTAATAGTTGCCTCTGGAGTTAATTCATTGTCATCATAAATTTTTTTTATGTGATAATTTATACCTGCTACATCGATTTCATACAAAACGGCAAGCATTTTTTGCGTAATCCAGATATTTTCATCTTCGTAGCGTACTTCAACGCTGTTTTTGTCGTTACCATTTGCCGCAACAAAAGTCAAATATTCTGCGGCTGAACTTCTAATTGATATTTCTTTTGACCTTTTTTTTGCCATCTTCTCCATCCATTATAATAGAACATTATACCACAAATTCCCTATTTTGTTGCGGAAACATCACCATTTCGCAAAAGTCTCCATGCCAAGGGGTGCTTTACCCCACAAGAAAATTCACGCCGAGTTTTACCCGAAAACACGCCGAGAATTTTTTAAAACTCGCCGTGTTTTAAAAAATTCTCCGTACGTTTTTCCGGGATTCTCCGTATGTTTTTTGGAACTGGCCGGTGAATATACCTAAAATGCTAATTTTCTGCGGTTTTTCTGAATTCATCCGATTTTTTTTGCCTTTTCTTATCATTTTGCTTGACATTATGGTTAAGTTATTGTAATTTATAACCAGATACAGGATAAAAAGGATAAGACGGAGGTAAGCGAGATGGACGCAAACTTCAAGAGCAGGGTTGAGGCCCTCTTAAAGGAAAAGGGGATGACGCAGCGGGAACTGGCCGCAAGGCTTGGCGTGAGCGAGGTTACGGTTAGTCGCTGGATGACTGACGGTGCAAACGGACGGAACCCCAGCATTCCGACCCTGCAGAAGATAGCAGACATTCTTGAGACTACACCGGATTATCTTTTGGGTAAGGACGGAAAGGAATTGCAGCCAACACAGAACACGGCCGGCGACGGCGTAAACTGGGGAGCGATTCTTGCCGGAACAGCCCTGACTGCAACCGCCGTAATCGGACTTGTTGCCCTTGCAAAGGCTATGGGCAAGCTGAACGAAAGCGACAAGGAGCAGATTGAAAACATCCTGAACAGGGAATGAAGGCAGGTCAACCTGCAAGGAGGTAAGCAAATTGCGAGCAAAAAAAAGACCTTTTAACTGATTGCAGTCAGCTAAAAAGTCTCTAAACAGCTACGGAAAAACCGTTGCCGAATAACTATCAAAATAGTAATGGTTTTTCCTAATTTTTTCAAGTTACCGTAAAGTCCGGCGTTGGTCGTTCGCTATGCGAACTTACCGAGTTTGCCGTTGGTAAACTCGCAGGACTGAAAAACTCAAATTAATTTATGCAAGGAGTCGCCTATGAAAGCGAGATACCTTGAACAGGCTGTAGCCGCCTTGAAGAGCTACAAGGAAAAACTATATGAAATACAGAATTGTAAAGAGGATAAATCCCCTTAATAAAACAGAAGAGAAATACTACGCAGCCCCACAGTACATGGAGGAGCTGACGGTACTGGATCTTGCAAAGGACATTTCCGATGCATGTACATTAAACGTAACTGACGTGGAGGCGGTCCTAACTTCCCTCGTAAGGAAGCTTCCCCTCTACCTTAAGAACGGATTCAAAATCCAGCTGGGAAACTTTGGCCGGGTAAAACTTTCCTTCTCTTCAAAGGGATACGAAAGCCCTGAAAGCGTGGATGCTTCAAGCATAACGAGTAAACGCATCCTCTTTACGCCTAGCAGTGAGCTAAAAAACGAAATTGAAAAGGCATCATTTTCAAAAGTTTGATTTGCTAAGATAGAGTAAAACCTTGCCCTGCCCGGAATGAATCTTGGGCAGGGTATTTTTATTTTCTCCCCGCTAAATCTCCATCCCAAACACCGCCATCACATCCCCGTCATCCATGATGCGGTCGCTGGGCTTGGAGGCGTTTTCTATCATGCTTTGGATTCTGTCCTTGATGGCGTTTCCAATCAGGCGGTCGGTGTCTACTCCTCGAAGCTTGAAGAAGAGGAGCGGGTCTTTGTCAAAGCGGGAACCGATTCCGTAAAGGACTGCGGCTACGTGCTTGCACATGTCGGCATAGTCGGGGCAGGAGCAGCTAAAGTGTATCTTTGCCATGGAAGGAAAAAGGCCGGCACCTTTTTGGGTAAAAAGCGTTTTTAGGTCGTCGGGAAAGTTTCCTTTAACAAGGTCGTCGATGTTCTGGATTTTTGATGCGCACTTTTCTACAATGCTTTCGTACTGTTCTTCGGTAAGCTCATCGATTCTTATGCGGACATTGTAGGGCTTTTTTCCGCTTCCCTGAACAAGGGCCGTAACCTCGTCCACGTCAATTTGCAGGTCAAGGACGCAGTTTGCTTTTTCATCTAATAATCTCCAACGGCATTATAGCATAAAAAGTAACGGAAGCAATTGATTCTGTACCTTTTATTCATTTTTTATCTTGGACAGATGTGAAATATGCTGTATGATTATTTGTGTGGGAGAACGGTAATGAATCTGGCAAAGATTTTTTTGGATACTCAAGAATTATATAATACGAATTCTAAGTTGATTGCTGCTTGCGAATATTCTCGAAGCAATCAGATGTTTGTTGGTGCAAATGAAAGTATTGATTGTGAAGTAAACCGGTTTGATGCGGATTGCAAAATTGTGGTTTCAAAAAAAAGGTCGTTTGAGGCTGCTGAAGATTATGCTCGTAAGGGTGATAAGGTTGCCGTTCTGAACTTTGCAAATAGTTTTAATCCGGGCGGTGGTGTAGTACACGGAGCTAGGGCACAGGAAGAATGTCTTTGCAGGGTTTCCACATTATATGATTCTCTGGTTTCAAAAGAGATGCTGGAAAAATTTTACAAGCCTCATTGTAAAACAGAAAATGATCTTGCGACTGATGATATTATTTATACACCTAAGGTTCTTGTTTTTAAATCAGATACAGCTGAGCCAAAACTTCGTCCGGAATCAGAATGGTTTTATGCAGATGTAATAACTTGTGCGGCGCCATGTTTAGAGCCGGATATGCAGGGCATAACTTGCGAGGAACTAAAAAAGCTTCATGCTTCACGAGCAAGGCATATACTTGGGGTTGCCTGTAAATATGAGGCGGATGTTCTTATTCTTGGAGCTTTTGGCTGTGGGGCTTTTTCTAACCCGCCGGAAATAGTTGCGGAAGTTTACAAGAATGTCTTGTCTGATTATCTGCATGCATTCAAGGCAATAGAATTTGCGGTTTATTGCAATGAGTGGAATTCGAAGAATTATGAGGTTTTTAAAAAAACTCTTGGAGAATTTTAAATTGCCTCCTACGCCCGATTGGAAGGGTTGCCGAAGGCAAGACCGCCGCAAGGCGGGCCGGAGCGGTAGCGTAGCCCTGGAAAGCGGGTGACGCAGAGGCATGGGCGGTCGGATTAGCCAAAGAGCAAGGTGGTAGAGCTGAGGAAGGCCTCGTCCAAAAAGAAAAAAAAGAAATGAGAAATTTTCCCTTAATTTCCCCTAAGTTCTGAAAGAATGCCGTCAAAGTCCAGGGCGCGGGTGTAGCCGACCAGCCTTTTGTTTACCGGAATGGTCTGCAAAAGTCCAAGTTCCACAAGGCCTGCAAGGTCTGAACGGATGGTTTTTACGTTTACGTTAAAGCGCACAACCAGTTCCTTGCATACGAAGAGCGATGAGGGTTTTTGCATGCAGAGCTTGATGATTTGGGCCTGGCGCTCGTTTATGCCATGGATTTTTAGTTCCACCAGGGAGTTTTCTTCTTTGGACTTTCGCTCAAGGTAGAGTTTTAGCTCTTCGTAGGATTCCTTTAGCACCCTAAGGTTGAATGTTACAAAGTAGCCCAGGTCCAGGTTGTCGTGTTCGGTGTAGAGGAAGGCCTTTTCGTACTGGGATTTTTTCTTGTAGATGATTCTTGATATGGAAAGGAATTCCGTCATCCAGTAGCCTTTTTTTAGCATGTACCAGTAGAAGAGGGAACGGGCGGTTCTTCCGTTTCCGTCTACGAAGGGGTGCAGGAAGGAAATCATAAAGTGGATGATTATTGCCTTTAGCACGGGATGTATAAAGAATTTGTCTTGGTTTGCAAAGTCGCAGATTTGTTTTAGGATTGTGTAGAGCAGGGTGCAGGGCGGCGGTTCGTGGGCAACTTCGCCTGTGATTCCGTTTGCTACTATTATATTGTCTTCTGTTCTAAAGCGGCCTTCGTCCTGGGGGTTGTCCAGAGTTTTTTCTGTTATTTTTTTGTGGATGTCCAATAGCAGTTCTATGGAAAGGTCTTCGTTCTGGTGCTCGGAAAGGTAGCGGATTGTGTTGTAGTTGTTTACAATCATCTGCTGGCTTTTGTCTTTGGGTTTGGCCTGTTTGCGCAGCATTTCCTTTGCAACCTTGCGGGTTGTGTTTGCGCCTTCCATCTGGCTTGAGGCAATGGCTTCTTCCATGATGGAGCTTAGCAGGTAATACTGGCGGTTTTTTTCGGAGATTACTGCGGAGGAGGTGAGGGTTCCGCCAAAGTTCATGTCAAATTCGTGGAGCAACTGCTGCATGTAGTTTGTCTGCTCCAGCTGGAAAGTGTAGGGGGCAAAGGCAATCTGTTCGCCGCGGCGGGAATATTTTACTGCTGCCCAAAAATTCCTTGAATCCAGGTCTTCGGGGGTTCTGTACTTTACCTTGTCCCAATAGAGGTATTCCTGATTTATCCTGTTTATTGCATCCTGGTACTTGGGATTAAGCAGGATAGGGATAGCCTGGTCCAGAAAGTTTTCGTATTTTGGCGCTTCTTCTATCATACAGAAAATGATAATGCAGTTTTTTTGCCATGACAAGGAAATTAAGGGAAATGAGCGGAAAATTTCCTTTGTTGCCTTTATTGTGATAAAATTCACGCAATTTGCAAATTCAGCCCGGTTTTTGCCAAATTCCTGTGAATTTTGCCCGGAAAATCAAATTTTGGCAAATTTTTACTGGATAAATACTTTTCAAATCAGTAGAATACATAAAACTTGCTAAAAAAGCAGGCAGTTTTTTGTGAAAACATTCACAGATGCGGGTGTTAAAGTAATGAAAACCATTCCCGGCCCTTCAAAGAGAAGGCTTGTTTTACTGGAGCGGCTTCTTGCGGGCCTAAAAGAAAAAACAATTACTTCTCAAAGGATAGAAGAGCTTACCGGATGGTCGGCTGCCGTTGTGCGCAGGGACATTTCGCTTTTGGAAGTGAAGTGCGGTGCCAGCAACGGTTACAAGACGGAAGAGCTAAAGGAAGCTTTGTGCCGGGCCTTTAACATTTCCAAGGAGCTGCAAAAGTGCTGCATAGTGGGGCTTGGCCGTATGGGGCAGGTTCTTCTGGACAACATGGAGATTGAAGGTTCGCCCTTCAAGATTGTGGCCGGTTTTGACAGCAACGTTAACAGGACGGAAGTGCTTCGTTCGGTTTTTCCCCTGCATCCTACTACGATGCTGGAGAGCGTTATAAAAAGCGAGGGCATTGCATTTGCAATTCTTACGGTTAACCCGGAGGAGGCGCAGAGTACGGCAGCCCGCCTTGCCGCTTGCGGAATAAAGGGAATCGTAAACTACACGCCTTGTGTTCTTTCGGTTCCAAGTTCAACAAACGTGGAAAACGTTTCGCTTTTAACCGCCCTGGAAACCCTAAGCGCCTGGCAAAACGGTTAGTGCAAGTTTGTGTTTTTTATGTAAACAATTAAGGTTACTGGGGGAAGCCCGGTAAAGACAAATCTATATGCAATGGAGTAAAGCGATGAGCAGAGTGTACAATTTTAGCGCAGGACCAAGCTGCCTGCCGGAAGAAGTGTTGAAGGAATGTGCCGCCGAGATGTTGGACTATAACGGAACAGGTCAGTCCGTTATGGAGATGAGCCACCGCTCAAAGGCTTATGAGCCAATCATTCAAGATGCAGAAGCCATGATCCGCAAGCTTATGAAGGTGCCGGACAACTACAAGGTTCTTTTTGTACAGGGTGGCGGTTCAACACAGTTTGCAATGGTTGCACAGAACCTTGGCATTCACACTGGAAAGGCTGCCTACATCGAAACTGGTGTCTGGGCAAAGAAAGCCGCTGCAGAAGCAAAAAAGCTCGGCGTAGAAGTTGACGTTATCGCTTCCTCCAAGGACAAGAACTACTCTTACATCCCCAAGGTAGAAAAGATTTCCGGCGACTACGACTATGCATACATCTGCTTTAACAACACAATCATGGGAACCCACTACGAGTACATCCCGGACACAGGAAAGATTCCTCTCGTAGCAGACATTTCTTCCTGCGTACTCAGCGAACCCCTTGATGTTAGCAAGTTTGGCCTTCTCTTTGCCGGTGCACAGAAGAACCTTGCTCCAGCAGGTGTTACACTCGTAATCATCCGCGAAGACCTTATTCCGGAAGTGGAAAACTGCCGCGCTGGCACTCCAACAATGCTTGCATACAAGACACACGCAGACAACGGCAGCATGTACAACACACCGCCATGCTACACAATCTATGTTTTGGACAAAGTGCTCCACTGGATAGAAAAGAACGGTGGTGCAGAGGGAATGCTCAAGCGCAACAAAGAAAAGGCTGAATACCTTTACAAATACTTGGACGGCAACGAGGGCAACTTCTACCACGCAACTACAGAGGTTGGAAGCCGCTCATTGATGAACGTTCCTTTCCTTACAAAGTATTCAACTGGCGCAGAAGACGAAGCTTCTAAGGCCAAGGAAAAGGAAATCAACGACAAGTTCGTAAAAGAAGCCGCCGCTGCAGGACTTGTAAACCTTAAGGGTCACCGCTTGGTTGGCGGAATGCGCGCCTCCATTTACAACGCAATGACCCTCGACGGAGTAAAAGCCCTTGTAGACTTTATGAAGAAGTTTGCAAAAGAAAATGCATAATTTGCAATTAAGCAAAATTTATTAGCAGAGGGGGAAAGCCTTCCCCTCGCTACAGCCCGCGTTGCGGTCTTTCGCTACCCCTTCTGCGGGGGAATCCCCCGCAACGCCCCCTATAAGGAGAAAAATATGTATAAAATTCAGACATTGGACAGAATAAGCGCAAAGGGACTGGACAACTTTCCCCGTGATGACTATGAGATTGCAAGCGAAATTGTAAAGCCGGACGCAATTCTTGTTCGCAGCCACGACATGCTTTCCATGGAACTTGACCCAAGCGTAAAGGCAATTGCAAGGGCAGGTGCCGGTGTTAACAACATTCCATTCAAGGAACTTGGCCAGAAGGGCGTTGTTGTATTCAACACACCTGGTGCAAATGCAAATGCCGTAAAGGAACTTGTAATGCTTTCACTCCTTTTGGCAAGCCGTCCTGTTATTGCCGCCAACAAGTGGACAAATACACTTGCCGGTAAGGGTGCAGAAATTGCAGGTCTTGCAGAAAAGGGCAAGAAGAACTTCATCGGTCAGGAACTTAAGGGAAAGACTCTTGGTGTTATAGGTCTTGGCGCAATCGGAGCAATGGTTGCAAACCTTGGAATTGAATTTGGCATGAACGTAATTGGCTACGACCCATTCCTTTCCGTAGACGCAGCCTGGAAGCTTAACAGCGCAATCAAGCACGCAGAAACAATGGACACCCTCTTTGCAAAGGCAGACTACATCACAGTCCATGTTCCCGAAACACCGGACACAAAAGGCACAATCAGCGCAAACACAATCAAGAACATGAAGAACGGTGTGCGCATCATCAACATTGCCCGCGGTGGACTTGTAAACAACGAAGACGTTCTTGCCGCAATCAAGAGCGGAAAGATTGCCTGCATGGTAACGGACTTTGCCGCAGAAGAGCTTTTGAACAACGACAACGTAATCTGTATGCCCCACCTTGGAGCTTCAACTCCAGAAGCAGAAGACAACTGCGCTGTAATGGCAGTTCAGCAGCTGCGCGACTTCTTGGAAACAGGTGCAATCAAGAACAGCGTAAACTTCCCAAAGTGCAAGATGGATTCAGAAATCCCTGCAAACGGAACCCGCCTCTGCATTGCCCACAAAAACGTTCCCAACATGATTGCCCAGTTTACATCCGTATTGGGTGAGGCAAAGCT
>JAFXWC010000001.1 GCA_017534445.1 Treponema sp. | reverse complement strand
CGTTGGGCGTTTTTCCCGTAATGATGGGTGCGTCCAAAAGCTTTGCAAGATTGTGCAGCTGGTCAAGGTACTGGCCAATAACCAAAATCTTGTCCTGGGGGAATTTTTTTACAAGCTCCAAAACGATTTTGTCCTTAACAGGATTTTCGCTTGCAATCTTGTGTTTTGCCCTCTGCTGTGAAACCGCATATTCAATCTCTTTGTTCTGTGGAAGTCCTAGGCGAACCTCCACACATTCGGCACTGGCAATCCAGCCGGATCTTTCCAGCTCTTTCCAGGGAACATCGTATCTTTTGGGGCCAACCAAAGAAAAGACATAGCCCTCGCAGCCGTCTTCGCGGACAAGAGTTGCGGTTAGCCCAACCCGCCGCACAGCCTGAATCTCTGCCGCCACCCTAAAGACCGGGGCAGGAAGGGTGTGAACTTCGTCGTAGATTATAAGCCCCCAGTTGTTCTGCCTAAAAAGGGAAAAATGCGGGTAAGGGCCAGTTTTGTTTGGCCTCCAGGTAAGAATCTGGTAGGTAGCAACCGTTACCGGAAGAATTGTCTTGTTTTCGCCGGTGTATTCTGCAATCTGGTCGCGCTCAAGGTTTGTCTTGTCCACAAGTTCGTCTATCCACTGGTGGACTGCGCTTATGTTTGTGGTAACGATAAGGGTGTTTGTCTTTAGCATGGACATAATAAGCATGCCAACAATGGTTTTCCCTGCCCCGCAAGGAAGCACAATGGTACCAAAGCCTGTACCCGGTCCCCTGTCGCCAATAAGAGCCTGGGCAGACTTTTTCTGGTATTCGCGGATGTCGAAAGCCTTTCCAGAAAGAGTTTTTTCCCTAAGGCTAATTTCGAGCGGTGCTCCGTCCTGCAAAGGAACATCGTCTTTTACAGGCCAGCCCAGTTTTAAAAGCTGCTGTTTTACGGTACCGCGGTCTGTAAGATTAAGGGTAAAGCAGTATTTTTTTTCTTCTTCGCTAACAAGAACACCCTTTGAAGATTGGCTGTCCGGTTCTTCGTAGGTACAGGGAAGCATCAGTTTTTGAACGGCGGGATTTGCGCTTATTTCCTTAAAGACGTAGGATGAAGAAGAAACCAGATAAAGATATTCTTCCGAACAGGGAACAAGGCGCAGTTTGCCAAAGCGGTTTGCCGTTTCCGAAATCCACACAAGCACGTTCTGGGGAACTTCGTAGCGGGAAAATTTCTTTAGCACGTCAATTGCGTCCTGACTTGTAAAGCCTGCACTGGCCGCATTCCACAAAGAAAGGGGTGTAAGCGCGTAGGTGTGCAAATGCTCCGGAGAACGCAAAAGCTCCGCAAAGGGAATAAGGGCATTACGGCATTCCTCCGCAAGCGGTGCATGAACATCCAGCAGCAGAGTACGGTCCGACTGTACAATTAAAGGCATATCCTGACTTGGCATAACGGTATATTATACAATATAAAGCGCAAATAGTTAATAGGATAATTTTTTTGTTAAGCCGGGCATTTGTCTTTTACAGATTCCGGGGCGAAGCCCGGAATGACGTGCTCTTTATGTCAATGGTATCGTCTTGGCATATCCCCTCTTGCAAAGAATCCTAGCACGGATTGGAGGGGCCGCGCAGCGGTTCTCGGTGGGGTCGCTCCCTGAGCTTGCCGAAGGGGCGGGCACACCGAGAATGGAGCCGAAAGGCGGAACCCCGCAAAGCCGGATTTTACAAGAGCTGCCTTTAGGCACAGTAAAAAAAGCAAGCCAGCTCCAGAAAAATAAAAATCAAAAAGAAAGCGTATTCCCTTTTAAGTGTTTTCCAAATTTGGTATAATCCTAGAAAAAGGGCGGAGGTCGCTTATGGAAAAAATTATTACAAGCTTGTTGGAAACAGACATGTACAAATTCAGCATGGGACAGGCTATTTACCACAAATTCCCAAGCTATGTAACTACATGGGATTTTAAGTGCCGCAATGAGGGCGTGAAGTTTACCCACGATATGGTGGAGGAAATCCGCGAACAGGTTAAGGCATATTGCTCGCTTTCTTTTACAGAGGACGAGCTTGGGTATCTGAGCAGTATTGAATGGATTAAGCGCGACTACGTTGACTTTTTGCGTCTCTGGCACCCCAGGTTTGAGGATTTTTCTATAAAGGAAATTCCTGACGGCTGCGGGCTTTCTATAGAGACAACTGGAACTTGGGTTAACACATCTTTTTACGAGATTCCCACCCTTGCCATTGTGAACGAGGTTTACTTTAGGAATTCCGCCGACTACAAGCATCTTTTGGAAAGCTTTGTTGAGCGTGCGGACAAGAAGATTCAGGGGCTGGTTGACGGTACCTTTACTTTTGGTGCTTTTTCTGAATTTGGTCTTAGGCGCAGGCTTAGCGCAGAGGCTCAGGAGCTTGTTGTAAAGAAGATTATTGAGACCCAGAAGACCAAGGGCTTTAAGGAGTCCAATTTTGTTGGTACAAGCAACGTTTACCTTGCAAAGAAGCTGGGAGTTTCTCCGGTTGGAACAATGGCCCATGAATTTGTTCAGTGCGTTGGCCAGGGTAACCGCAAGCACAATCCCGCTTATTCAAACTGGTACATGCTGGACGCTTGGGTTAACGAGTACGGCGTTCTTAACGGTATAGCGCTTACCGACACCGTTGGAACTGATGTTTTCCTGCGTGACTTTAGAAAGACATACGCAACTCTCTTTAGCGGAGTGCGCCACGATTCTGGTGACCCATACGCTTGGGGAGAAAAGATGATTGCCCACTATAAGTCCCTTGGCATTGACCCTAAGACTAAGACCCTGCTCTTTAGCGACAGCCTGGACTTTGAGCGTGCGTCCAATTTGTACAAGGCTTTTAAGGACAAGGCAAGGGTTGCTTTTGGCATAGGAACATTCATTGCAAACGACACCGATGCAACTCCGCTTAACATTGTTATGAAGGTTACTGAATGCAACAACGGTCCCGTGGCAAAGCTTTCTGATGTTGAAGGAAAGAACATGTGCAAGGATCCGGCCTACATTCACTACCTAAAGCGCACAATCAACTGGCGCCTTGAGCACCAGGAAATGTAAGGGAAGAAAAATGTTACAAGATAATGAACTGATTTGTGGATACAAGGATTTTTTGGCTAAGGGAAAGACTGAGCGGGAATGCGTTGCTTTCCTTGTAAAAGAAGCAGAAAAGAATGGTTATAAGAACATAGATTCGCTTGAAAAGGTAAAGGCTGGGGACAAGGTTTACCTTACCAAGTTTGGAAAGGCCATTGCCCTCTTTGACATAGGAAGCGACGGCTTGGAAAAGGGAATGAACATTCTTGGCGCCCACATAGACTCTCCCCGTCTGGACGTAAAGCAGAACCCTGTCTACGAAAGCGACTTTATCGTCTACCTTAACACCCACTACTACGGCGGAATCAAGAAGTACCAGTGGCTTACCCTGCCGCTTGCCATTCACGGTGTTGTCTGCAAAAAGGACGGCAGCACAGTGAATGTTTGCATTGGCGAAAAGGAAGATGATCCTGTCTTTGTAATTTCCGACATACTTCCCCACCTTGCGCAAAAGCAGATGAAGGAAACCGCAGCTGAATTCATTCCCGGCGAAACCCTTGACCTTATTCTTGGCAGCGAGATTCCCATTGACCCGAGCGAATCCTCTGCAAAGGCTGACAAAGCAGACAAGTCTGACAAGCCCGAAAAGGACAAGGCTAAAAAGGCTGTGCTAAAGCTTCTAAAGGATGCATATAATATAGAAGAAAAAGACTTTGGTTCAGCAGAACTTGAAGTTGTTCCCGCAGGACTTCCCCGCGACCTTGGCCTTGACCGCTCAATGATTCTTGCCTACGGACAGGACGACCGCTCATGCGCCTACACTTCGGCTTATGCCCTTTTTAACAGCAAGGCGGAAAAACGCACCAACTGCTGTCTTTGCGTGGACAAGGAAGAAATTGGTTCGGTTGGGGCTACAGGCATGGCTTCCCACTTCTTTGAGAATGCGGTTGCTGAACTGGTTGCCCGCATGGGAGACTACAGCGAGCTTACCCTTAGAAGATGCCTTAACAACAGCTACATGCTTTCAAGCGACGTTAATGCGGCTTATGACCCCCAGCACGGAGACTTGTACGACAAGGCAAACGCTTCTTTCCTTAACGGAGGAATCGTATTCAACAAGTACACAGGATCCAGGGGCAAGTACGATGCAAGCGATGCTTCACCGGAATTTATTGCCATGCTTAGGAATGCACTGGACAAGGCAAACGTTAAATACCAGATGGCGGAACTTGGCAAAGTAGATCAGGGTGGCGGCGGAACAATAGCCTACCTTGCGGCAAAATACGGCATGTACGTGCTTGATGCGGGCGTTTCAGTCCTTAGCATGCACGCACCTTGGGAAATTACCGCAAAGGAAGACATTGTTCAGGCCACAAATGCATACAAGGCCTTCCTGAACATTGAATAAGCTCTTTACTTTTTCCGCAGGGACTTTACCCGAATGGCAGATGCTACAAGGGCAAAGGCAAGGGCTATTCCACTATAGGCAAGCAGGTCTAAAAGGCCGCCTGTCTTGTGGATGCCTGTAAGATAAAGATAGGGCGGAAAGAGTTTCTGGACCAGAGACGGAGCATTTACGCTTATAAAAACTGGGCAAAGGACAAAGGTTGCCAAAAGAACCAGTGGCATTGCGCCAGCAAGAAGAGCCTCATCGTTTAGCAGGGCGCAGAGAAAGGAAGAAAAAGCCGCCGTTCCTACCGCATAGGCCAAAAGAAGGGACACTTCCCTTCCCCAGCTTGTAAAAGAACCGGAAAAATATAGCGATGCAAGCATTACAATAGAAGCGTCAAAGACAGGCAGGAAAATGTAGAAGAAGCGCAGAAAAACCTGGGTCCGCCTTGAAAACCACACAAAGAGGCCGTTCTTATCATCGCGGATGTAATAGAAGGCAGCCGCAAACCCAAGAATCAAAAGAAAAATACTGTTCAGGCCACGCACAGGAGAGGCAAGCAGGGGCACTTCCACAGGCTTGGATTCATCTGTATCAGAATACTCAACGGAAAAAACGGAAGCCTTTGGGCGGTTCTTCTCGTAAATCTTGGAAAAGACTTCCTCATCAGCTTCATTTTTAAAGGCACCCTTGTCCATCCGCGCAATGTAGTTCTTTGTAATCTGGCAGGAAATACGAGCGAAAAGCTTTCCAAAAACAAGTTCTGTTATAAGACGGGAGACAACGGTGTTCTTTTTTACGATAACCTTTATCTGTTTTTTTACCGTCTTGCCCTTTTCAAATTCGCGGAAGGATTCGGTTAAATCGGACGGAAGCACAAAGCCAACGGAAATCTTTCCAGAAGACACGGCATCTTCCAGCAAAGCTTCGGATGAATACTTGGAATATTTTACAAGGGTGTCGCCAGAAAAAGCCTCGTCCGCAGCTTTTAAAGTGTATTCATCAGCAGAAGCAGGAAGGGTATACCCCACTTTAATGCCAATGTCACTTCCATTAGACGCCTTGTTCAAAAGAAAGGCAGAAAGGGGCAAAAGCAATAGCAGCAAGACAAAAACCGGAGTTTTAAGAAAGCGCTTGTTCAAAAGGTAAATGCGGCGCAGTAAAAGGGCTGGTCTATTCATGCAAAATTCTCCTGCGGCGGAAAAAGGCTGTAAGGGTAAAAAGCAAGGCTGAATACAAAAGTGTCAGCGCATGGGAAAAAAGCGTGTCCGTCTCCCTAAAGGCTGACCGTATGCTGTCAAAGGCGGCACCTCCGGGCGAAAACTTTGAGACAAGCCGCATTGCCTTTGGGAAAAGTTCCACCGGATAAAAGCAGCCGCCAAGGTATGCAAGGAATACTGCCGCTATGAAAAGGAGGGAAAGACCGCTAACCGTATCGCGCACGTTCTCCAGAAGGAAAAGCTCAAGCGACACCACAAAAATCATGCTGGGCAACAGCATAAAAAGGAATTTGAAGCGCCAAAAGAAATCAAAAGTTTCAAGTTCTGGAATAAAGCCCTCTGCCTTTTGGATGAAAAAAAGAAAAGCCAGGGAAGGAAGGGCCATGACCGCAAAAAGAAGGGCAAAGCAGGAAAGCCAGTCAGATGCAACAAGAAGAAGCGTTGGATGGGCGGTGCTTGCAAGAAGCTTCTGCATGGAATCGTCACTCCTTATGTAAAGGAAGGCATTTCCCAGTCCCCACAAGAGCAGGAAAAAGAGGATCATTGCGCTAAAATAATATGCCCCTACCGAAACAACGTCGCCCGCCATCAGCTCACGTATGCCAAAGAGCGTATGTCTTCCTACGACAAGGTTTGCGTAGTGGAAATTCAAGTCGTATTCCCTGGAACGCTCCTTTTTGCTGTAGTAGCCCAAGTGCTTTGCATAATAATCGTGGTAAGTGTAGATGCCCGCCTGGGTGTCCGTAATCAGAGAAGATGCCCCGTCCAAGAATTCAGTAAGAATCTTTGTGCCAAGACCAGCCTGGGCTGTTCCCAGAACAACTTTTATGGTCTTGTTTCTTCCATATATAATGGAGTCAATAAAGCCGTTTGGAATAACCGCGTACAAATTTAGCTCGCCGTCATAAAGCATTTTTTTTGCTTCTTCTTCCGTTTCAAGCTGGGTAAAGGCAACAGAGAACCTAAAATTGTCCATGTGCTCAAGGGCATAAATCCCCATCTGGAAATACTTGCCCTCGTTGTTTTCCACAAGGCCAATCTTTATCTTTGAATAGTCGGCCGTGGATGATGAGGAGGAAAACTTTGCGTAGAACAAGGCACCCGCCATGCAAAAAATCAGCAGGGACATAAGGAAGATTTTTGGGAAGCTTTTGAAGGTTCTTTTTATCTGGAGCTGGGCATAGCGCATAGACTTGTATCTCATTTTGAATTTTCCAAATCGCGGACAAGGGTCTTTACGTCGCCTGAATATTGGTAGGCCGACAGCTTGCCTTCTGAAAGCATGTAGGTTGAATCGCAGAATTCAATTTCCTGTGTGTCGTGGGTAACAAGGACAGCAGTTCCTCCCTTGGCACAGAATTCCCCAAGGTAGTCCAGAATCTGTTCTTTGCATATTATGTCCAAAGAGGCGGATGGTTCGTCCAAAAGAAGAATCTTGGGGTTGTTGGCCACAGCACAGGCAATGGAAAGCCTCTTTTTCATGCCGCCGGACATTCTGGAAACAGGTGTGCGGATGAATTCCTTTATGCCAAGCCTTTGCAATATGCCGGAAGAAAGAGAAGCCTCAAGCTGGTCCCTGTTCTGGGGATACCAGAGGCTAAGGTTGTCAAGGGCGGAAAGTTCGGGAAAAAGAGGAATTCCCTGGGGAACATAGCCTTGGACCCTAGTGCGGAATTTCGCATCTTTAATCAGGTCTTTTCCTTCCCACAGGGAAGAACCGGAGTCTGGCTTTAGAATCCCCGCAAGTACAGAAAGCAGGGTTGATTTACCGGTGCCGTTCTTGCCCAGTATGCCGACGCATTTTCCAACCTCGGCAGAAAAACTTGTATCTGAAAGCACAACTTTTTTCTTATACACTTTACTAATATGCGAAACTTCCAACATAACCCGAAGATTTTAACGCTTTTAGCCTTTTTGTTCAATTCTTTAAAATTGACATTCTTCAGAATTGACATTCCTAAAATTGCCCAGGTAAAGAAATTCACTAAATTTAAGAAAGCCATGCGTTTGCTTGCGGTTTTTAAACAAAGGCTGAAAAAGGCAAGAAAAATTTAGCGTTATGTTGCCTTTTTGCGCTTTTTGAATTATAGTCTTACTAGTTTATTTTCAAGGAGTTTATTTATGAAAAAAATGACACTCACAGGAGCGGTTGCGGCCCTTTTGGCTTCCGTAGTGCTCCTGGCAAGCTGCGGAAAATCTTCCAAGGCAAACAAGATGGCACCTGCAGAATACTACAGCTACATTGAAAACAAGGCTGTTGCAGACGGGCTCAAAGCTTCAAAGCCCTATTCCTTTGACGAAGGCATTTCTGCTGACTTTGGCCTCAAGCTTTCTCTCCTTAAGGAAGGAAAGGCTCTTGCAAAGACATACATGGGTGCAATGGGCGGTTCAGCTGGAGTTTCAGACCTTGACTGGTTGGACAGCATTGACTTTAGCGGAAACTTCTCCGTAAACAAGGGATCCCTTGCCGCAAACGTAACAGGCAGCGTAAACAGCGCAAAAATCAACCTTGACGCTGTAATGGATGAAAATTCTGCATGCCTCCGCGTTCCAGAATTGAACAAGGACTATCTTTCCGTACCGGCAGCTTTCCTTGGCCAGGGTTCAGGACTTAACATTGGCGAAATCGTTAAGGCTTACACAGAATACATCACATCTATGCCCAACTACGATGAAATTGTTTCTGAAATCAACAAGTACAAGGACACATACCTTAAATACGCAACTGACGTTTCAAAGACAAATTCCACTTTGACAAGGGGCGGAAAGTCTCAGGAATTAACAGTTCTTACAGTAAACTTTGAAGGCAAAAATGCAGAGAACCTGGTAAAGGACATCCTTACCCTCGCAAAGAACGACGAATGCATCAAGAGGGTTGTGTCAAGCTTTGAAAACTACCAGAAGGCATTGGCTCCAGCTGGAGACGCATTCACCTACGGCAAGTTCCAGGAAAAAATCAACGACTTCTTGGAAGACCTTGACGAATACGGACTTGGCGAATTCTCAAACATCAAGATGGATGTATTCGTAGACTCAAAGGACGAAATCTGCGGAAGGGCATTCAAGCTTGGCGACGAGGAAATGGCTTCATACGCCCTTACAAAAGACGGCAAGGACTTTGGATTTGAACTTTCTGCAGGCCCGGACGGAAGCTTTGCAAGCATAAAGGGTAACGGAAAGTGCAAGGGTGATCTTTACACCGGCGACTACACTCTTTCACTGGAAGGAAAGGAGCTCCAGAAGTTCACCTTGGAAAACTTTGACGCAAAGGCTTTGAAGAAGGGCTCCATAAAGGGAACAATCAAATTCAACCCCGAAAACGCAATGATGAGCGCCTACCAGGTTGGCCTTGACATGGACTTGAACGACAAGGCCCAGAAGTACGGACTCAGCCTTTCTCAGGATTCAAAGAAGCTTGCTACACTTGACTACACAACAAAGATTGCCAAGGTTTCCAAAATCAAGATGCCGTCAAACTCAGTTTCTGTAGACAATGGCGAAGAATTCCAGAAGTACACAAAGGCACTTAAGTTTGACAACCTTAATTCCATCATCAAAAAGATTGGCATGCCTAAGGAACTTGAAGGCCAGCTTACTGGTGCTGTAGACGGTTTGTCAAAGCAGTTTGCTGAATAATTAGCAGGCAAACTTCGAGTTTTACATTTGCAAGTCTTAGCCAAGGCCTAGTGGCTTTGGGCGGGGCTCTGAACTGACCAAAATGGCGGTTTGGAGCCCCCTTTTTTTTCTTTCCGGGCAAATTTCTGCTAAAAAAGCAAAAAAAAATCATCTGTACCCATAAAATCAAAAAAAAGCGCATATTGTCCAACAGAAAAAAAAACAAAAATTTTTTGACACCGAAAAACAGCCACTTTTTGCACCAAATAAGGGTTTTGGCCCCTTTTTTACCAAAAAAAACTCTATTTTGGCACATTGACTTAAAACACTAGGGATAGTAGACTAATAATAGTTTAACACCACATCTAGGGCGAGGGGAAAAAGCCAATACGACAAAGGGCAGCAATACCAGGCTGAAAAGCTAGGCAGCTATGCCCAATCTCATAAATAAAGTAAGACTGGAGTGTGTAAGTTTCTATGAAAATTATAAAGCGCAGCGGCTCGGAAGTTCTTTTTGACAGGGAAAAAATCGTACTCGCAATTCGCAAGGCAAACAACCGTCAGGAAGTTAACGAAAAAGAACGCCTTACGGAAGCACAGATAAATTCTATAGTAGACGACATTGAAATTGAATGTCACAAAAGCGGCCATGCACTGAGCGTAGAAAACATTCAGGACCTTGTAGAAGACGGAATCATGCAGAACGGCGCCTTTAAGGTGGCAAAGCTCTACATAACATACCGCTATCTCCATAACTTGCAAAGAAATACAACCGACGAGCAGATCCTTAGCCTCTTGGAGGAAAACAACGAGGAAGTAAAGCAGGAAAACTCCAACAAGAACCCCACCGTTGTTTCCGTACAGCGCGATTACATGGCCGGGGAAGTAAGCAAAGACATTACCCGCCGCTTCCTCCTGGACGAAGACATTGCCGCCGCCCACGACCAGGGACTTATCCACTTCCACGACGCTGACTATTTTGCCCAGCACATGCACAACTGCGACCTTGTTAACTTGGAAGACATGCTGCAGAACGGAACCGTAATCAGCGGCACAAAGATAGACAGGCCTCATTCATTCTCCACAGCCTGCAACATAGCAACACAGATAATCGCCCAGGTTGCATCCTGCCAGTACGGCGGACAGAGCATCTCCCTTGCCCACCTTGCGCCATTCGTCCAGGTTAGCAGGGAAAAGATTCAGAAAGACATCCGCGACACAATGTCCGAGACAGGCATAACAGTAGACGAGCAGCAGTTCAAGTACATGGTGGAACGCCGCCTGCGCTCAGAAATCACCAAGGGTGTACAGACAATCCAGTACCAGGTAATCACCCTTATGACCACAAACGGTCAGGCTCCTTTCGTAACCGTCTTCATGTACCTTAACGAAGCAAAGAACGAGCAGGAAAAAGCCGACCTTGCAATCATCATAGAAGAAGTCCTAAAGCAGCGCTACCAGGGTGTAAAGAATGAAAAGGGTGCCTGGATAACACCAGCCTTCCCCAAGCTCATCTACGTACTGGAAAACGACAACATAGAGCCCAATTCCAAGTATTACTACCTAACAGAACTAGCCGCCCGCTGCACAGCCCGCCGCATGGTTCCAGACTACATCTCCGAAAAAATGATGTTCAGCATGAAGGTAGACGGCAACGGAGAAGGCAACTGCTACCCCTGCATGGGATGCCGCTCCTTCCTTACCCCGGACAAGACAGGCAACGGCTACGCAAACATAGCAAACGCAGGCAACTGGCAGCCCGGAGTCTCCAAGTACTACGGCCGCTTTAACCAGGGAGTCGTAACGCTCAACCTTGTGGACGTGGCCTGCTCATCCTATCGCGACATGGACAAATTCTGGCAGATATTAGGCGAAAGGCTTGAACTCTGCCACCGCGCCCTGCAAATCCGCCACAACCGCCTTATGGGAACAAAAAGCGACGCAGCCCCAATACTTTGGCAGAACGGAGCACTTGCCCGCTTGGAAAAAGGCGAAACAATAGACAAGCTTCTCTTTGGAGGCTATTCAACAATAAGCCTTGGCTATGCAGGACTCTGCGAATGCGTACGCTACATGACAGGCTCTTCCCACACATCAGAAGAAGGAAAGCCCTTTGCGCTAAAAGTAATGCACGCCTTAAACGATGCCTGTGCCAAGTGGAAGGAAGCGGAAAACATAGACTATTCCCTCTACGGAACCCCGCTCGAAAGCACAACCTACAAGTTTGCCAAGTGCCTCAAGAACCGCTTCGGAATCATCCCCGGCGTAACGGACAAAAACTACATCACAAACAGCTACCACGTAAACGTCACCGAAAAAATCGATGCCTTTACCAAACTCACCTTTGAAAGCGAATTCCAAAAGCTAAGCCCGGGTGGAGCCGTAAGCTACGTGGAAGTGCCCAACATGGAAGGCAACATACCTGCCGTAATGACCCTGCTCAAGCACATCTACAACAACATCATGTACGCAGAACTCAACACCAAGAGCGACTACTGCCAGAAATGCGGCTACACAGGCGAAATCAACATCGTCAACGACAACGAAGGAAAGCTGGTCTGGGAATGCCCCAACTGCGGCAACCGCGACCAAAGCACCATGAACGTTGCCCGCCGCACCTGCGGTTACATTGGCACCCAGTACTGGAACCAGGGCCGCACCCAGGAAATAAAAGAGAGGGTCTTGCACCTCTAGGCTTTTGTCTTCTGAATTTTCCTAATCTGGAGCGTACTTGTTGGTAAAACTGTGTCCGGTCCTTCGGAACCGGCCAGACCATGCAATTTCTACCACCCTAAAACCGATAGCGCCAAGGAGGGCGCGTTAAATCTTAGCAAAATGGCTGGTGAGTTTTCGCAGAAACCTCACGGGTAGAAATTGCATGGAGGCAATTTCTACCCGCTTTCCAGGGTTCCGGCTCCCGCCTCCATTGCCTAACGGCAACGCGTTCCGCGCCCTTCCAATCGGGGCTAGGCTTTGTGGCAAGAAAATGTGCTAACATTAATTCAAATTGGAAAATTTTTGGACAAATGCCTACTCTTCCGACAAATCTTCCCCGTTCTTGATTTTAGCCGCATCCAAAAAGCCCATGCTGTAGATTGTAGTCCTGTTGCGGCCGTGCTGCTTGGAATAGTAAAGGGCCTTGTCCGCCTTCTTAAAGACATAATTTGGAGTAACCCCCTTAATATCGTGAATAAGGCAGCCCCCCACGCTTATGGTAATAGAAAGCTTCTGATCCTTCTCATAAAGAACAATATCCTTTACGGCAAGACGTATGCGCTCTGCAATAGACCAAAGGCTGTTATCATCACATTCCGTAAGCAAAATGGAAAATTCCTCACCGCCAAAACGGGCAACACAGTCGTTTTCCCTAACAATCTTCTTTAGAGTCTTTGCAAGGGCAACAAGAACCTTGTCTCCGCACAAATGTCCATAAGTGTCGTTAAAATGCTTAAAAAAGTCTATGTCTATTATAAGCATCCCGGAATGACGGTTGTAGCGCCTAAGATTGCTTATAGCCTCGTCCATTCTGGTAAGGAAAAAATCGTAGGTAAAAAGCCCAGTCTTTGGCTCGGTAATGCTAATCTCGTAGTGCAAGCCGTTCTGCATCGTTACCGCAAGAACAGAAAACATCCTATGTATATAGAACATTTCGTTGGCAGAAAAACCGCTGCCATCATTCTTTACGCTTATATAAATAATTGCATAAACACCGCCAATACCCAAAAGCGGAATCACCAGAGCCGGCTTTAGCTTTAAAAAATCATCAGAAAAAGTGTCCTTGGGAAGCTCATGAACCAAATTCCCAAAAGGAACCGCATATCCGTTTACCGTCGTGTTTGCAAGATTGTCAAAATACTTCTCCAAAATATAGAAATACTTTGCATCCAGGCTCTTGTTCACCTTCTGAAGGTCTGAATAGTAAAACTGTCGCAAACCGTTCTTTCGCGGGGGCTTCACCATAAAAACAAGCGTCTCTGGCACAAAATAGTCGTCCAACTTGCTTATCAAAAAGTCAATCATTGAATCAACTTGGGTATAAGAAACCAACTGAGAAATATCTGCTATTGCCCTGTTCAGCTCCCTAGCCTCATTCTTCAAGTCCTCAATTCTGAACCACAGAGCTGCCTCGCTAAGGCGCACATTCTTTGCGTCAGCTTTTTGTCCATTCTCGCTCACCCTTCCATTATAGCACCAATTTTCAAAAAACACACAATCTTTTTTTACTTTTTTTGGAGCCGCTTTTATTGTTAAACTGTGTCCGCCACTCCGTGCCGGCCAAACTTCCACGCATTCCTCGCTTTCCAGGGTCGCTTGAAACTTCGTTGCGAGAACCGGCTTCCGCCTCCATTGCCTGCCGGCAACCGCTCCGCGGCCCTTCCAATCGGGGCTAAGTTTGGTTTCAAGCACCCCTAATTTTCAGCGAGTAGGTGTCTCCG
>JAFXWC010000017.1 GCA_017534445.1 Treponema sp. | reverse complement strand
ATGGAGGGCGGGTTAGCAGCGCGGAGATTTGCTTTGCAAATCTCCGATCCCCGGAAAAACCCATGGAAGGATTTTTACGGGGCAGGCACGGCTTAGGGGCCATATCGCTCAACGTATCGCGATATGCCTAAGAACCCCAATTTAAACATTTGTTTTTAATAAAGACGAGGAACGTATTTCTTTCTTGATGAAAACTACAGAGCCATGGAGGGATTTTTTTTATGCGGCCTACGCCGCCGTGGAACCCCGTAGTCCCGGCCGTAGGGCGGGATGAGCGGATAGCGAAGGGTGGAAGGGCGGTGACGAGAGGCCTGTTCGGTCGGATTAGCCAAGGAGGAAGCTGGTAGAGCAATAAGGGCTACGTCCTGAAAAGTAATGTCTTAAAAAAAGTGCACAATATAGAAGAAAAAGTGTTTTAAATTTAAAAAATGTGGTATAATTTTTTAGTATGAAAAGGCAGTCTGGATTTTTTAGCTCACTCTTGGACGAAGTAAAGTCGATGAGGCTTCTTACTTGGGTGATGTTTTTTATTACTCTTGCTCTTTATTTTGTGATGGTGCCTTTTACAACTCATTTTGCCCATTCACGCGCGATGGTTACGGTTTTGAATGGCAGGATTCCGCTTTCTGCATTTGCGGGGGTTTTGTCTTCTATTTCTAACATAGTTCTTATTTTTCTTGTGGTTTTTTTTGGTAAGCTTGGTTTTTGCACCTGTATTGGGATTACCGTTGTAAGGTTTATTCGTCTTGCCCAGGGGATTTTTATTAGGCACAATATTCCAAGTTTGCCGGGAACTTTTATTGCCCTTACTTCTATAATTGCGGTGATTCTTATTTACAGGAAGAACCAGACCTTGGACCGCGTGCAGGAAGAAAAGCTTGCCCTGATGAAGGCTGAGCAGGAGCATTTGAGCCAGTTGTTTACAGAAACTGCCAGGGCTTTGGCTACGGCGATTGATGCCAAGGACCGCTACACCCACGGCCATTCAAACCGGGTTGCCGAGTATTCAAAGGAGATTGCAAAGAGGGCTGGTAAAAGCGACAAGGAAATCCGCGAGGTTTATTTTGCGGCTCTGCTTCATGATGTTGGGAAGATTGGTGTTAGCGGTAACATTATCAACAAGAAGGGTAAGCTTACGCCGGATGAATTTGACGAGATTAAGAAGCATACTGTCTGGGGCTGGGAAATTCTTTCCAATATAACGCGTTCTCCCTACCTAAACATTGGCGCCCACTACCACCACGAGAAGTTTGACGGCCACGGTTACCCGGAGGGGCTTTGCGGAGATGATATTCCTGACCTTGCCCGCATTATTTCTGTTGCGGATGCCTATGACGCTATGACCAGCAACAGAAGCTACAGGGAAACCATGTCCCAGGATGTGGTTAGAAGGGAGATAGAGAAGGGGCTTGGCAGCCAGTTTGACCCCAAGTATGCAAAGATAATGCTTGAGATGATTGATGAGGATAAGGAATACAAGATGAAGGAGTAGAAGCACTTCAAGAAAATTTAAATTTGAAGAGCCTTTTGCCGAAAATCAAAGGGAATACCTGCCGTTTTTTTCGGCAATGTTCTTGAGGTAAATTGTGTCACAGACTCAAAAAACGTTTATAAGTCTTTTGATAACCCTTCTCTTGTTTGTAGGCTTTTGCTGCTTTGCATTTCTTGGCGGTTTCAATTATATAGAAGTAAAATTTTATGCCCCGCGAATCGTAAGGAACAAGAGTGAAACCCTGGAGAAAATTGGCAAGTCCTTTGACCAGTATGCCGATGCCTTGCTTGAGAAATTTGCGGCATTTGCGCTTTTGCCGGAGAATGCTACCTATATAGAAAGGGAAGTGTCGCAGGAGGACGTGGACAGGCGCGGACGGGCTGCAGGCCAGCTTTTTGAGACTGTAAAGGGGCTTGAGGGTATCCGCATTGTGGAAAGTGACTCCGTTCACCTTCATTTTTCAACCTATGACAGCGACATTTTTCAGCAGAGCAAGGACTATCTTGCCTGGAAGGACTATACCGCCCTTAACGAGATTGAATTTGCAAACCTTGCCTCCAGCGACAACGGTGAATTTGCTTCTACCGCAGAGAAGATAATCAGAAGGGCAAGCCTTTATTTTGACGGTGACGGCGACCGCTTTGTTGTTTCCATGCCGTATTTTGACAAGTACACTGCATGGCGGGGAACCATTGTCTTTTACGTAAAGGCAGGGGATTTTACGGACGAGCTGATTTCCAAGGACCTGCTGCCGCTTAACACCAAAAGCAAGGTAATTGCCCCCCGCAACAGTGAGGCCAATCTTGAGACTCCGCAGAACGTGGGGCTTGTCTTTGGAATGCCCTATCTTGCCTATACGGACAGGGCCTACATGGTGGATTCTATAGAAAAGAAATGGGCTTCGTACACAAAGCTTGAAAAGGGGAATGCCCAGCGGCTTGTTATAGTGCGTGACCAGGAAGAGCAGGAGGTTATGGTTCTTGTTACCGAGTCTGCTTCCAAGTACTGCAGGACGGGCTGGGTCTGCAACGAAAGCGTCTTTACCTTCTCCGAGCTGGAAAGGGCCGTAATACTTTCATGTCTTTTTATTACCCTCTTTTTGATTGTCTTTACGCTCTTTAACCTTAAGCATGACGACATGGTTATAATCAGTTCCAGAATCCGCAAATTTGAGCTTTCCTTGTTCAGGCAGTATCTTGATCGCAAGAACACTGCTGACTGGCGCGCCCTTGAAAGGGAGTTTTCTTTGCGCAGGCAGGATGTTAACGCAGAGATAATCAGCAGCCTTGGAAGGAGGGGCAAGAAGCACCGCAAGGAAGTGAACCTTTTCCTTGACCAGTCTTGGAGCGAGCTTATGGCCGCAATGACTGGCGGAAGGCGCATGGCGGAAGTGATAAATTCTTACCATGACGGTAATCCTCTGGAAGTTGAAAAGCCTGAGTCTAGTTTTGCAAAGCTGGATGTGCTTTCAAAACCCTATTCTGATGACGGGAAAAAGCTTGAGTGTTCCTGCAGTGCGGAGCCTGTGGAAGACCTTGAGGAAGTGCCTGATGCAGAGGCAGAAGCGGTTGAGGAGCTTTCCGAAGTTGCAGAAGCTGAGCCTGTAGAGGAAGTTGAGGAAATTGGGGAAGCTGAACCTGTAGAAGACCTTGAAGAAGTTGCGGATGCAGAAGCGGTTGAAGAGCTTGAAGAAGTTGACACGGCTGAATTTTTGGGCCAGGCGGAAGAAGCTGCCCCGGCTAAAGATGAGGATGCAAGGAAGGGCAAGGTGCGCGAAATCCCGGAGGAAGAAGCGGCCAAGGAGTTTGACGACCTTTCCCCTGTTCCCGAAAAGGATGAGAAACCCATGTCGGAAGAGGAAAAGAAGGAGCTTTCTTCTTTTGAGGCGGTGCCATTCAATCCGCTTACCGGCGGAGATTCAAAAACAAATGCAGAAGAGTCTAAAATAGTGGAATAAAAATTCCGACAATTATAAAACCCATGCAAAGGCTTTGATAAAAAATGCTAGGAAATGACGGCGGTAACAAAAACGAGTATTCTTCTCAAGAGCTACAGCAGCTTGGCGGACTTTTAAAAAAAGCTGAAGGCATTTTAAATTTACAAGGAGACGGCGGTTTTATGAACGGTTCGGATGTAAAGTCAGAAGGAAAGGCTATTATTGTAAAAAACGGAATCTTTACTATTTCACAGGATTTGGAGACCAGTTCCGTAAAGCAGGATCCCGCCCTTAAGGCCCTTGTGGATTCAATTTTACGCTAAGCAAGCTTAATGGAAAAACAGTTATTTTTGGTAAGGTCCCCATTTACAGAGCCGGGAAAACCGTTGAACGGAAAGAATAAATTTGTTGAACGGCTTTTAAAGTGTGAACACAAGTCTGCCCTGATGGTTACTTCTGCCCCGGAGGATATAGGCTTTACGGAGGGGTTTTCTAATGCCGTAAAGTATACGATGGAGTTGTCTGGAATTACCTTTGGGGAATATAAAATCTTGGACGGCAGGAATAAGGCGCATGCAAAAGAACTTGTCTGCGAAAGTGACTTTGTAATTCTTGGCGGCGGGCATGTGCCTACACAGAATGCCTTTTTTGCAGAGATTGGCCTAAAGGGCTTGATGAAGGACTTTGACGGGACTGTGCTTGGAATAAGTGCGGGAAGCATGAATGCGGCAAATATCGTTTATGCCCAGCCGGAAGAGCAAGGAGAGGCTTCTGATCCAAAGTTCAGGCGGTTTTTGGATGGCCTTGGGCTTACGGATGTTATGCTGCTCCCTCATTATCAGGATACGAAAGACAATGTTTTGGACGGAAAAAAGCTTTTTGAAGAAGTGACCTACCCGGATAGCTATGACAGAAAGTTTGTAGCTATATGCGATGGAAGCTATCTTTATTCAGACGGAATGTCAGAAAGAATTTGCGGTGAGGCATATCTTATTCAGGATGGGAATATACGAAAGATATGCGGTGAAGGGGAAGAGTGCCTTATCACGGAAATCAATTTGGTGCTCCGCTCCCAGGCAAATCCGGCTGAAAACCCGCGGTGTCGCGGAATAGGAAATTAAACTCACTACGTTCGTTCCGCTCCAATGCGTGTTTTCAGCCGGCTTAGCCTTCCGCTGCACACCAAATTGATTTCCGGTCTCGTTAACATAGGAAAAATAAAAGAAACCGATTTTCACTGCACATTTTTTTGTTACCTGCCGCCATATTTATGAAAATTGATTTCCGTGGTGCCTTCTGTAAAGTGCCAATGGCAAAGGCATGAGGCCGGATTGGAAGGGCCCGCCGCAGGCGGGTTGCGCTAGCAATGGAGCGGGTAGGGGACCCGCGGAACCCTGTAAAGCCGTTCCACGTTAATTTTCTCTTAGCAAAAAAAACGGCAGTCCGCATGTGGAACTGCCGTCCGTATGAAAATTTAAGAAAATCCAAGGTTTTAGTAACGCGGGGATGTCTTTAGCTGGACGTTGAACAGCTGCATAAGCTGCACGAAAGAGAAGATTGTCTTGTAGATTGAGACTGACTTCGTTTTTAGGTTGCCTTCGCTGAATCTGTCCAGGTCGCTCCAGTTGACTATAAGCTGGCTGTGGGGCACCTTCATAAAATCTTCCAGTGCATTTTTAAGGTTCTTGTCGTAGATGATAAGGTATTTTACGGCTCCTGTGATGAGCTGGGCTGCCTCGTCGTTTGCATCGCCTATTACCATGTTGATGATGTTGCGGGCTTCCTTGTCCCTTTCGCAGCGGGGAAGCAGGGTCTTAATCTTCATGCCCCATTCACCGTTTTCCGCAAGCTTTTCGTCAAACTTTATGATTGCGTCTGAGATGTTAAGCAGGCGGTGCAGGGCCTCGCTCATTGGGGTGGACATCTGCTGGTTTGACCATTCACCGCGCACTAGGATAATGTCGCTTAAGTCGCGGATGTCTTTCTTTGCATAGTCCATTAGGAATAGTTTAAGGTATTTTACAGGCTCTGTGTACTGGTAGCCTTTGAAGCTCTTCTTGTTCAGTATTTCGTTTATTTCATCGTTGTAGTTTTTGAGCGGTTCTATGTTTAGCGTGCCGAACACTTGGTTTACAAGCTTTTCCGTGTTGACTTTGTTTTCCTGCTCTTTTACGTCTTCCAGGACGTTTTCCATCTGCCGCTTTATTTCCTGCAGGTAGCCGTCCATTATGTGCTGGGTCTCCACGCGGATTTTTTCCTTGTAGAGGGGGTCTTCGCTGATGAGCTGAATCATCATTTCGAAAACGCTCTCGTCTTTTACGGAACGCAAGCGGGCTATGATTTTTTTCCAGATGTTGGGGGCAATGGGTTCAACGCCCTTTATCTTTTTCATCAGGTCGAACATGTCGTCCCAGGTGGCATCCATTGGTATTGCCCATGCTACCGACGTGAAATTCTTTAGCTCTTCTTCTACGCGCTCTCCGTCCACAGCACGGAACTTTGGCAGTATGCTGAAGTTTCGCTCGTGGAGTGACGTGTCGAATTTCTTTATCATTACGTAAAAGTCGTAGGTGCAGAAGTTGTAGAAGGCCACCAGCTTTGAGTAGAGCACGTCTATTGCGGCCGTCTTTTGCGAAGTAAAGCCCTGTGCAAATGCCGAGTATGTTGCCGTAACCTGCTTGCGCAAGTCTTTTGCGCTTACCGTGTTGGCAAGTTCGCGGATGGATTCTTCCGTAAGGTCTGCGAGCAGGGCATGCTGCTTGTCGGAGAGGGAAGAGGATATTACAACCTGCTTTAGGCTTGCCAGGCTTGTGTTCTGGAACATGGACTGGGCAGGGGAGATGGCCTTGTATATATCGTAGAAGAACTTTGCGAATGCCGGTTCTACTTCTTTGGAGTTAATCTTGTAAAAATGGAATTTGGTCCTTGAAAGCGATTTTGCGATGCTTTTTAAGAGCTTTCTTTTTACCGCATCCGGATCGTTGCCTCCAAAAATAGAAGAAAGTAGAGCCTGAAAAAAATTGATACCATTTGACATATTTAAACTATAAGCCATTTATGCAAACAAGTCAAATGCCTTGAAAAAAATCTATTAAACTTGGCATTTTGGACGGTGCTTGCCCCTGAAAAATCCTTCCGTGGATTTTTCAGGGGATTGCAGAATCGCTGCGCAATTCTGCATGTTGCTAAGTCGCCATCCGTGGCTCGGTATTGGTTGGCAAGGAAAAATTACGTTCCCTGAGCTTGTCGAAGGGAATATACCTAAAAGAAATGAATCGTCCGCAAAGAAACAAAGGGGTTCTTAGGCTTATTGCGTCCTGAAAAAATCCCTCCGTGGATTTTTCATGGGATTGCAGAAGCCCTAGGCTTCTGCACGCTGCTAAGCCGCCATCCGTGGCTCGGTATTGGTTGGCAAGGAAGAGGGAAAATATGTCCGAAGTTTTATTTGCTAACACCAACCAATTTGAGCAGGCGTTGGTCGCATGCTACGCTTGCTCTCCGAGTTACTTCGTAACTCGCGGGATTTATCTGGTAACACAAACCAATTGTAGCAGGCGTTGCGGGCGGCGTTTGAGCCCGCAGAGGGGGTAGCGGAAGACCGCTTGCGGGCTGTAGCGAGGGGGAGACTTTCCCCTCCTTGGGCTAATTGGTTACTGGTACTTGCTCGCTTTCCTTGTCCCTTGAATAGAGGGCTTTTAGGATGATTGGGGTGGTGATTGAGCTTATTATGATGAGGAGGATTACAGCGGTAAAGAATGTGTGTTCCAAGAGGCCTGCTGCAAGTCCGCGTTGGGCTACGATGAGGGCAACTTCTCCGCGGGTCATCATTCCGCAGCCGATTTTTAGGCTTTCCAGGCGGTTGAAGCGGCATAGTTTTGCCATGAGTCCGCAGCCTATTACTTTTGCGCCCATTCCCACAAGTACGAAGGCCAGCGAGAAGAAGAGGATTGTTGTGTCTATGTTCTTTACGTTGGTTGCAAGTCCTATGGATGCAAAGAAGACCGGACCGAATAGCATGTAGGAGTTTATGTCCATTTTGCGGGCTATGTAGTCGGAATCCTTTGTGGAGCAAAGAATTACGCCTGCTATGTAAGCGCCGGTTATGTCTGCGACGTTAAAGAAGTGCTGGGCTATGTAGGACATGGAGAATGCCAGTGCAAGTCCTACGATGGGGATGCGCCTTGTGTGGTTGTAGCGCTTTTCCACGATTTTGAAGATTCTGTAGAAGAGGTAGCCTGCTACCAGGGCAAATACAAAGAATAGCGCTGTATTTAAGACTACTTTTAGTGTATTGGAGCTTGGGTCTTTGAAGCCGATTACCACGGTTAGGACTATGATTCCTATTACGTCGTCTATGATTGCGGCGCTTACGATTGTGGTTCCGGTAAAGTTCTTTAGCTTGCCGAGTTCCTTTAGGGTCTGGACCGTTATGCTTACGCTTGTTGCGGTTAGGATTGTTCCTATGTAGATTGCCTTGTAGAATCTTTCGGAGCCAACTTTGTCGAAGCCAAAGAAGAACATGAAGAGGACTGTTCCGCAGACTAGTGGAATGAAGACTCCTGAGCATGCGATTAGGGTTGCCTTGAGTCCGCTGCGCTTTAGTTCGTTTATGTTTGTTCCAAGTCCGGCATTGAACATTAGAAGGATTACGCCTATTTCTGCCATTCCGGCCAAGAATTGTGACGGCTGAACCCAACCGAGCAGGCTGGGGCCTATTATTAGTCCGGCTACGATTTCTCCCGCAACCTGGGGAGCCTTTAAGCGTCTTGCTGTTAGTCCGAAGAGCTTTGCAAAAATGATGATGATTGCCAGTTGGCGTAAAATCTCGATGGTTTCCATAAATGTTTTCTATACTAGCGTTTTTCTTTCTGCGTTGCAAGGTTAGCCGCTGGGAGTGGAGCCCAAAATTGATTTCTGTGATTGGGTGGAATACATACACCGTGTTCAGTTTTTGAATTTTCGTGCCGATAAATTTTGTATGAATATTTCAGAAATGCTGAGGCTTGCGTTTAGAGTTGTCGCAGACTGGCGCGTTATTGTTACCGCCGTACTTACAATTTTTATTATCTCACTTGCAAACTATGTAATAAGGTACAAGAAGAAACCTCTTTCCCTAAAGAAGCGTAAGGCTCTGCTTAGGGAACAGGCTGCCGCTGCTGCCGCCTCAAAGGCTGAAAAGAAGGAAGAAGGGCAGGCGGATGCGAATGCTGCTGGCGGTGACCAGAACAAAAAGGGCCCGGCTTCTTCTTCTGCCGCAAAGAAAAAGTGATAAACTAGGCTCTTAGCTTGCCGATAATTTTATTGACCAGTTTTCTTCTGTTAAACATAAAACTCCTCCTGATTTTAAGGTGCGCTTCTATTACGGAGCGCTCCTTTTTTTTGAGCTTCTTCCATCCACGGCTTTGGTAAAGGGTTTCTATTCCCCCGTAGCGGTCTTTTCCGCAGGTGATTCTGCCTGTCCACGGCCAGATGCACTTTCTGATATACTTTTTTTCTTCCAGTTCCGAAAGGACTAGCCTTATGTCTTCCTGGTCCCAGATGTTCATGGCGAATATGTTCAGGTCTTTCCTGTTGAATTCAGCTGTAAGCGCTGCCATTGCCTGTGTGTAGGTGTACATTTTCCTTTTTTTCCAGATGAAGGTAAGTGCAAGGTCCATGTCGTAGGCAAAGGGGGCCTTTCCTCCGCGCTCGCATACGTCGCAACCGGAGCAAACCGCCTGTTCGGCTCCAAGGGCATCCAGAAGGACCTGTCTGCGGCATGTTGAGCTTTCCGCAAAGAGCAGCATTTTGTATTCCCTGGATTCTTTGGGGTAGGCGGAGAATCTTTTGTGGTCATTGTGGTTCCAAAGGAGTATGGCCTTTCCTATGCTTCCGTCCCTGGCGATTCTTCCGCTTTCCTGAAGGTAGCTTTCTGCGGTGTCGGGGCTTTCCAAATGGATTACGGTCTTTATGTCTTTTTTGTCTACCCCCATTCCATAGGCACAGGTGCAGCAGAGGACAGCATTGGTTTTGCCAAAGAACCATTCTTCTGTTTGGGTCTTTTCTTCCCGCTCAAGGCCTGCGTGGTAGAACCTTACCCTGTCGCTCCCCATGTAAAGGGCAAGTTCCCGGGCCATGTCTTCTGACTTTGACCTGGTTCCGCAGAATATGAGGAGGGGTTTTTCTTCTGTAAGTGCCAGCCTGAATGCTTCCCTTTTCTTGGCGGCTGCATAGATTACGTTGTAGCGGATGTTGCTTCTGTCTGCGTCGCTTCTTACGATGTGGCTTTGCCCGCCAAAAAGCACTTGGCTTACGCGGTCTAGCACTTGGGGGGATGCTGTTGCGGTAAAGGCTGTGACTGTTTTGCATCCAAGTTCCCTTATTATTTGCCCCAGGGTAAGGTAGGCCGGCCTAAAGCTGTCTCCCCATTCGCTTACGCAGTGGGCTTCGTCTATGGCTATGTGCTGTATGCGGCAGTCGGCTAGTCTTTTTACTATGCCTTTGTTTTGCAGGACTTCCGGGTTTGCAATTATGATTTTTGCGCCGGATTTTATCTTGGAAAAGTTTTCTTCCCTTTCTTCTTCGCTTTGTCCGCCACGGAAAACAACGCTTTCTATTCCGCCTGAGTCCATGCGGCGTTTCTGGTCTGCCATGAGTGCAAGGAGGGGGTAGATTACAAGGGTTGGGCCTTTTAGAAGAATTGCGGGTGTTAGGAAGCAGAGGGATTTTCCGGCTCCTGTTGGCAAAAGGACTATCTGTCTGCCGCGGTAGAAGAGGCTTTCGTCTTCTTCTGCTGCCAGTGCGTCAGTTTGCAAAGGGGGTGTGTTTTGCAAAGTGGTGCTTTCTACCCCGACCGTTGCCCCTGTTTGCAGAGCTTGTGCCGAGTCCAAGATGTTGGCAATTACAATCCTTTGCCAGGAAAAAAGGTATTTTATTCCAAAGGCCTTTTTGGCGGTCAGGGTAACTTCGTCAAGGTCAAGGTCGCTTTCGTTTGCGTCTGCGGTTTGGAAAGGAAAGTCCTCTCCTTCTTTTAACAGTTCCATACTTAATATATTGCTTTGAAAAGTCAGAATGTGACGCTTTTGCGGGATTTTTTTTGCAAATTAATCCTAAGGGGCAGTAAGACAAGGCAAGCTGCTCCAAAGAAAAAAGAAGAAGAACTATTTTTTCCAGAAAGCGGGTGAGAAAAGAATTGCAATCGTAAAGAATTCAAGGCGGCCTGCAATCATTACAAGGCTGTAGAGCCATTTAATTGGGGTGGCAAGGAAGCCATAGTTGCATGAAGGCCCCAAGAGGTTAAAGCCCGGTCCGCAGTTTCCGCACATGGTTACGGCTCCAGTAAAGGCGGAGAAGAGGTCCAGTCCAAAGAAGGCTCCGAACAGGGTTGTTATTGCGACTACAAGTACATAGATGAAGAAGAAGGCGGTTACGGTAAAAACTATGTCCTTGCGGCATACCTGCTTGTTTAGGCGGATTGTGAAGACTCCGTGGGGGTGCATGATTTTGAGTATTTCGTTCTTGAATTGCTTGGCTATTACGACCCAGCGTATGACTTTTACGCCGCCAGCAGTGCTTCCAGAGCTTCCGCCAATGAACAAAAGGGCAAAGATTATTGCCTGTGAAGGTGGCGTCCAGGTGGTGAAGTCTGCCGTTGCGAATCCGGTTGATGAGATGATTGTGGAGCTTTGGAAGAAGGAGTAGCGCAAGGCATTTAAGAATCCTCCGTAAGCGGGGCATTCAAAGATTGCTATTAGGACTGCCGCTATGAGGGTTATTGCTATGTAGACCTTAAACTCCGTGTTTCCTGTTATGTCCCTCCATTTTTTTGTAAGCATGTAGTAGTAGAGCGAAAAGTTTATGCCGGCCAGGAACATGAATGTCCAGCAAATCCAGTCTATGGCGGCTGAATTAAAGGATGCTATGCTGTTGTTCTTGGTGGAAAAACCGCCTGTTCCAAGGGTGCTAAAGGCGTGGCTTATGGCATCAAGAAAGTCCATGCCTGCTATTTTAAGGAGAATAGCCTCTATTACCGTCATTGCAAAGTAAAGGTACCAGAGAACTTTTGCCGTGGTGGTGATTTTTGGTGTAAGCTTGCCTTTTTCGGGGCCTGTGGTTTCCGCCTTTATAAGCTGGAAGCCTCCAACGCCAAGGATTGGAAGAAGGGCTACCGTAAGTACGATGATTCCCATGCCTCCCACCCAGTGCATTTCGCATCTCCACAGGTTTATGCTGCGGGGAAGGCATTCTATTTCGGAAAGGATTGTTGCACCCGTCGTGGTAAAGCCGCTTATGCTTTCAAAAATCGCATCCGTTAGGCTGGGGATTGCTCCGCTTGCGTAAAGGGGGATTGCACCAAGAAAGCCCATGAAAAGCCATGAGAGGGCAACCGTAACAAAGCTTGCCCTTGTGCTAAGGGCCATTTTCTTTTTCTTTCCCGCAAAGAAGAAGGCTGCCGCGAAAACCCAGCTTGCAAGCATAGGCAGTGCGTAGGAAAGGGTGAGTCTAAGCCCTTCGTTCAGGGCGATTGATGTTGCAAAGGGAAGGACAAGGAAGGTGCCCACGATTCCCAGTATTACGAAAGTGATTCTTGTTACAGTAAACGTCATTTTTCCGCTCCGCTGCTTTAAGCTGCTGCTTTTACCTGTCTTTAGTCTGCTACTTTGGCCAGCTATTTTAATTAGCTGTTTCTGTCCGCTACTTTAATCCGCTGAATTTTTCAAGGAGCTTCTTGTCGCCGGACTTTTCTATAAGGATAAGGTGGTCTCCCAGCGCAAGGGTTGTGCCACCCTGTGGAAGCTCATAGTGCTCGCTGCCGTTCTTCTTGATAAGCAGAAGAAGGTATTCGCCGGGGCTAGCAATGTCCTTTAGAGCCTTGCCCATGAACTTGCTTGATGCGGAAAGGTCGCATTCAACAATCTCGTACTCGCCGGAACAAACCGTGTGGATTCCAGTTACGCTCTTGCCGTGAAGGTGGCTAAGAATGGAGTCTACAACCGCATCCTGCAGCGGAACCGAAACGTCAATCCCCAGCTTGGCGGAAATCTGAGAAAATGCAGAACTCGTTACCAAGGCAATGGTCTTTTTTATGCCCATGGATTCAAGGTAGGCGGAAACCACCATGTTCAGCTCGTGGTTGTGCATGGTGCAGATAAGAAGGTTAAGCTCGTTAAGCCTTTCTTCTTCTATAAAGCTTTCGTCCGTAATGTTGCCGCAGAAAACCTTTGCTTCGGGAAAACGCTCGCTGGCTTCTTTGCAAAGGTCCTCGTCGTTGTCTATAATCACAAAGTCCTGGGCTATGGATTTTTTGCCAAGACCAAAAAGGCGGGCAATGGGTGAGGCCTTTCTTCTTTCTATTAAGCGGTCAGCAACTATGGTGCCGATTCTTCCAGCTCCAACAAGGCCAATCCTCTTGATAAGGTCAACCTGGGTTCCGCAAAGTGTAAGCACTTTGGAAAGGTTCTCCTTGTCCGCAAGAACCCCAATGAAATTTCCCGCTTTCAGAACAGAGTCACCGCTAGGCAGAACCGCCCCTTCTTCCGTTTCCAGGAAAACAACCACGCACTTAAAGTCAATCAGGGTGCGGATGTTCTTAAGCTCAAGACCGTCAAGGGGTGAATCCTTTTCTATTCTAAGCCTGGTAAGCTCGTACTTGGAATTCTCAAAGGAAACAACCTCACTCACGGCGCCATGCTCAACAGCCTCTACAATAGCCTTTGCCGCCTCAACGTCCGGGTGAATCATGTAGTCAATGCCGTAAAGGGGGCGGTGCTTTCCGCTAAAAGTCTCCGCATGATGCTTGGCCGCAGCCGCAGTGTTTATATAGTATGCATAGTTACGCACGCGGGCAATCTTTACGGGGCGGGGGTAAACCGCATCAACAAGGGAACAGGTAATCATGTTCACCTCGTCGTTTCCGCTAACCGCAACAAGGGCATCTGCCTTTGCAATGCCGCATTCCTCAAGGGTTTCAAGATTGTTGCCGTCGGCCTCAAGAACGGTGCAGTCCAGCCGGTTTGCCGCATGGCGCACAGTCTCAGGGTCGTTGTCTATAAGCGTAACGTCGTTTTTCTCGTCAATAAGGCGCTTTGCAAGCTGAATCCCAGTGAATCCCGCGCCCACAATCAAAATGTTCATGCCGCCATTATATAATAAAGACCTTGAATGGGGCAAGTAAATAGTTGAAAATTGAAAATTCAGATTTGACAGTTTTTCTGTACGGTACTTTTTTCCGTTCTACCATTTTGCGCTTTGGCTAATCCGACCGCCCATGCCCCTGCGCCACCGCCGTTCCGCCCTTCGCCTATTCGGCTCATACCGCTATCGCGGTACTAAAGGGGCTCCATGGCGGCGTAGGACCTGGGAAAATCCCTCCGTGGATTTTCCCAGGTATTGTAGAATCGCATGCGATTCTGCATGTTGCTAACCCGCCCTCCGTGGCTCAATAATTCTTGGCAAGAAAGAGATAAAATCCCTCCGTGGATTTTCCCAGGTATTGCAGAAGCGCTTTGCACTTCTGCACGCTGTTAAGCCGCGCCTGCCCGCAAAAAAATCCCTCCATGGATTTTTTGCGGGATCGGAGATTTGCCTGCAAATCTCCGGGGTGCTAAGACGCGCATCCGTGCGCTTTTTAATGTTTGGCAAGAAAGAGGGAGACTGAGGTCTTTGCAAACATTTTTGTTCTTTCAAGTACCTGTGTTTGCAAAAGAAGGAAAAATCTGGACTTGTCTGGTGGGACGCAGGAAAAAAGCAAGGAATGGGGACTGCCAAAAAAAATCCGTCCATGGATTTTTTTGTGGATTGCAGAATCGCTACGCAATTCTGCACGCTGCTAAGTCGTCATCCCTGGCTCTATATTGTTTGGCAAGAAAGAAAAGCCTTTCTTGTTTTTTTTACACAGATGTAAAAAAATTGGGGTTTTTAGGGGCCATGTTGCTCAACGTATCGCAACATGCCTAAGCCGTGCCTGCCCGCAAAAAAATCCCTCCATGGATTTTTTGCGGGATCGGAGATTTGCAGGCAAATCTCCGGGGTGCTAAGACGCGCATCCTTGCGCTTTTGTATGCAAATCAAGAAAGAGGAGGAGAGAGCCATTTCCAAACATTTCTCTTTTTTCAAGAACGAAACTCAGCAAAAGAGGAAAAATCTGGACTTGTCTGGCGGGACGCAGGAAAAAAGCAAGGAGGGACCCTTTAGGGAGGATTCCTTGATTTTTTCCGTCGCTGGGACCCGCCAGCCAAGTCCAGATTTTTCCGAACGTCTTGTTGCAGAAATAAAATCTCGAAAATGTAAAAAAAACAAAAAATTATAATTTTTTTTCTGTAACAAAACTGAATTTCATTGACTTTTAATAAAAATATTGGCAAAAATTCGCTATCTTTTCAAAATTAACTTGACTTTTCTCGCCTGTTAATGTAACCTAAATTATAGTAACTATTCAAGTTTATAATTTGAAAAGGAGTTAACATGAAAATCAATGCAAAAATTGCAGCCCTCACGGGTGCAGCGCTTGTATTCGGTGCAACATCAGTGTTTGCTCAGTCAACTGAGACAACAACTACAACTACAACAACTGTTACAGAAACAGCAATCTCTGAAGATGCTGACGCTGACGGTGATGTAGACTATGTAGGATACGAAACCGAAGGCGAAATTGAAGTTGAAGGCGATGACGTCGTCGTTCAGGGATCCAAGACTGACACTGTTACTAAGGAATATGAAGGTTATCTCATCGTTCCTGTAGAAACAACAGAAGAGACAACTTACACAACAGTTATCGGTCAGCCAAAGGGCCGCTGGTCAGCTTCTGACTGGTTCGGTGGAAAGTTCCACTTCACAAACAAGATCGGTTCAGACATCGTAAAGGGCCGCGGTGCTCTCAAAGATGATGAAGACACAGGTGCAACAAGAGACAGCCTCTACACTGTAGAATTGGGCAAAATCTACGATGAAGTTGAGTTGACTTATGAAGCAAAGAGACTCAAGTTCATGCTCAAGCCACAGGTTGGCCTTTCTGATGCAAAAGAAGACTTCTGGACAGGCAATGCTAACAACCTTGCTAACAAGAATGGTAAGACAAACGATGACCTTTCACTCTCTTGGACAGACTTTGACTGGTACATTGAATTCCTCCCATTTGACATGGTTGGCATCAACCTCCACCACGATATGTGGACACCAGGTTCATACCTCCCTGTAGCAGACCAGCACATCACTGGCGGTAACCTTTCTTCTGAAGGTGTTACAATCGCTCTCTATCCTGTAGAAAAGCTCAGAATCACAGCTACAGCTCCTTTCGACTTTGACGTTCTCTCTGGCGATGACTGGATCAATGCAGAACTCGAAGATGAAAATGTTGGCGATCCTTATGGTACAGGTGCAACAAACAACCTTGACTGGATTAGAAATGGTAGCGACGGATTCAAGTTCAACATGGGCTATGGTGCTGAATACACAATCGGCAACTTCCTCACAATTGGTGGAACTTGGAAGGATATCTTGGACAGCTACTGCCGCCAGGCTGGTGCATACTTCAGCCTCATCGGTATCCCACACTTCACAATCAACCTTGGTTATACATGGTCACAGCACGGCTTCAAGCAGGGCACAGTATTTGATTACTGGGAACTCGACGATGCTTACGGTGAATATGGTAAGATCACAGGACACCACGTTGTAAACCTTGGTGTTGCAGCTCAGTTCGGCAGATTCAATGTTGCTTTGGACGGTATCTACAACATCTTGAAAGATCAGTCTGTATTCGACTTGTATGCAGGTCTTGGCGTAGGCTATGACTTCATCCCTGGAACTCTCAAGTTCGGTCTTAGAGGATTCGGTGCATTCGACTTCGGTACAGAAGATGCAGACAAGCTCACTCTTGCTGACGGTCTCGTTGGTATCGGTAACGGTCGTCTCGCATGGGATGCAGATGCTGATTCTGCAGACATCCTCATCGGTGTAAGCCCATGGTTGATCTACACAACAGGTCGCCACGAATTCGGTGCTTCTGTAGTATACGAATTCCAGTTCAACGATGTTGACAACTATCACTTCAAGTTCCCTGTATACTGGAAGTACACATTCTAATAGTTAATACTTAATTATTAGTTACTAAAGACGGTCGGCTGCAAAGTCGGCCGTTTTTTTTTCTACTGTTAAGTCATTACCTGACTTGACGTGTCAGCAGTCATTCCGAACGCTACGCCACATTCGCACGCCCCTGCTACGAATGTGGCGCACGCCCTTGCTACGAATGTGGCGCACGCCCTTGCTACGAATGTGGCGCACGCCCTTGCTACGAATGTGGATTCGGAATCTATGAATCTGGATTCCGAAATAAATTCGCATGACAAAACGAGTTTTGAGACTGCCTAACATACAATTTTTTTATCCCCTATTGACAATCTTCAATTTAAATGTTACTCCTTACTAACAAAAGTTATTTATAAGTAATAAAAATTACCAAGGAGTAAAATTATGAAATTTGCTGTAAAAGTTTTGGGTGCAGCTTGTCTTTTTGCAGGCCTAGCCTTTGCTCAGGAAAAGGACTACGAAGTTTCTTTTACAAATGAGCTTTCTACAGACACAATCACATCTGTAAAAGCAAAGGGTTTTGGAGCCGAAAAGAATTCGGCAACAGTATTCGCAGGAATAGTAGAAAAAGCAGAAGCAGGCTTTGAATCAGAAAAGTTAAGCTTTAGCGTAATGGGCGAATGGACCTTCCAGCCTGTTAAGACTGTAGAAGATGCCCTTGACGACAACGACGTAAAAGGCAACCAGTTCATCCTTACAGACCACGACTGGTTCATTGAATTCCGCCCCATCAAGGAACTTGCAATCGGTTGGAATGATGACCTTTTTGTTTCCGGCTCATCACTTCCTGTTTGGGATGACGACATTAAGGCCGGTAACTACACAACAAATGACGGAATTGCACTCATTGCACGCCCTGTAGAAGGACTTTCCATTGGCGTAGGCCTTGACCAGAGTGCATTCGGACTTGACAATGAAGACTTTAAGCCTGTAATTAACCTTGGTGCAAACTATTCATACCAGGAACTTTTTGCGGTCGGCGTAGCAATTCGGAATGTAGCAGGAAGCACGGTTTTTGATGATGATGATAACGAGGAAGCAAGAAAGCTTACCTTTGGCGCATTTGCAAGCATTACGGCTGTAGAAAACCTTGTCCTTAACGTGGGCTTCACGCACAATGACTATGAAGGAATTGACTTTGGCCTTGTAGATCCTTTTGAAATGTTCAATATCCTTGGCCAGAACGTTGCAACTCTTGGTGCAACTTACGAAGCAAACGGACTCTCTCTTGCAGCAGACGTTGCCTTTAACTTTAACGGTGCGGACGACACGGATGAAGAAGGCTTAGAAGCCTTTGCAGAAGCAGACGGCAACAGATACGATGCCTACTTTGGCCTTTGCGCAGAATATGCTATCACAGAACAGATTACTGCAGGCCTTACAGGTCTTGTAGCCCTTGACCTTTCTTCTAACGATGATGTTTTTGAAGACAAAGCAGACCTCTACTTTGCAGTAGGACCAGCCGTAAAATATGCATTCAACGACCACAACGAATTTAGCGTTGGCGTAAACTTTGAAAAAGCTGGAAGCGACTACCAGGCAATGAACATCCCTCTTTCCTGGACATACAATTTCTAAGGCAGAAAGATTTCTTCTGTTAAAATAAATTCTCCCTATTTTGGGCACTCACCGAAAAGTGGGTGCCTTTTTTTTAATGGATTGCAGAATCACAGAGCAATTCTGCATGCTGCTAAGTTGCCATCCATGGCTTCATATTGCTTGGCAAGCAAGAAAAGTTGAAAAATCATTGTCTCTGCCAACAAAAGAAACATTTATCCAACAATAAAACTGGGGTTCCTAGGGGCCATGTTGCTCAACGTATCGCAACATGCCTAAGCCGTGCCCAGGGATGAGACGGTAGCAAGTGCGTACCGCCGAAGGTGGTTTGGAGGGGGAAAAACGGCGGGCTTCGGACTTTGAGCTGGTTTTCCCCCTCCAAGATTTGGGTTCCAAGGTCCTCCTTGGGAAAGAAAAAAAACTAAACTTGAAACTTTATTGCCTTAGGTATATGCTATAGCCATGAAAAAGACATTGGAACAAATACTTGCAGGAATAAAAAATCCTGAGCTTGAATATACTTTTACAGACGAAAGCGGAACAACTTCCAACCAGGCCGCTTCCCTAACAAATGCAAAGAGGTGTGTAATAGAAAACCTTGAATTTGACAGCCGGTCGGTAAAAAAGAACACCCTCTTTTTTGCTCTACCGGGAACCCACACAACAGGCAATAAATTCATTTGCAAGGCAATAGAAAACGGTGCTTGCGCGGTAGTTTACCAGGATGAATTTTCCGCGGAAGAAAAGGAAGCAATAGCTTCTTCCATAAAAAATGCGCATGCAGGCAAGGAAGACGTGGCTTTTATAAAAGTTCCGTCCAGCCGCTTTGCAATGTCTCCGATAAGTGCATCCTTTTACGACGACCCTTCTTCCCACCTTGTAATTTACGGTGTAACGGGTACGGAAGGAAAATCTTCCACAGTGTCCTTCATCTGGCAGCTTTTGCGCCTTAGCGGAATTAAGGCCGGCTTTATAAGCACCGTCCAGTATTCACTTGGCGGAGAGGCAGTTAACAATCCCCAGCACCAGACAACGCCTGAGGCTCCAATTGTTCAGCGGGAACTTTACGAAATGCTTCAGAACGGCTGTACCCACGCGGTAGTTGAATCTTCAAGCCACGGCTTAAGCACAAAGACAAACCGTTTGGGCGACGTAAAATTTGACTGCGCACTATTCATGAACGTAACGCTTGAACACCTGGAATTCCACGGTACTTACGAGCAGTACAAGAGCGACAAGGCAAACCTATTCCGCGCTTTGGACGAGGTTAGTCACACAAAGCTAATCGCCGGAAAGGAAACAAAGGTTCCCTCTTTTGGAATTGTAAACTTGGAAGACCCAGCCGCATCATATTTTGCTTCCGCCACCTCTAAGAAGGTTGTGGGCTTTACAACGGAAGGCATGGCCGGAAAGCAGGCAGCAGAAGAAATAAAGGCTGCACCATTACCGCCAGTGCCCCAGAATATGGCCTATATCTCCAGCCGTAATATAGCAAGTGCCCGCTACGGAATAACATTCAGCATGCACCGCTTTGATTCCTCCGTACCGGAAGGCGAGCGCGTAATCCACGTAAAGGCTCCGCTTCCCGGTGCATTCAATGCCTACAACATAACCGCCGCCCTTATTGCGGTAAGCGGAACAACCCTCATTCCCCTTGCAAAGCTTGCAGAGCTTACCCAAAAGCTTCTTCCTGTAACAGGCCGAATGACTGTCATAGACTGCGGTCAGCCCTTTGAAGTAATCGTTGACTATGCCCACACCCCGTCTTCTTTTGAAACAATTTTCCCTCCGCTAAAAAAGCGCTGCTCCGGAAACATAATCTGCGTCTTTGGTTCAGGAGGGGAGAGGGACACAAAAAAGCGTCCCCTGCAGGGTGCAGTTGCCGCCCGCTTCTGTTCAACGGAAATTCTAACGGACGAAGACCCCCGCTTTGAAGACAGCATGAAAATCCTTGAAGACATAGCCCAGGGTGCTGTAAAAGAGGGTAAGGTTAAGGACAAAGATTTGCTTCTTATTCCAGACCGCCGTCAGGCTATACGCAAGGCATTTTCCCTTGCAGAAAAAGACGACATCGTTCTTCTGCTTGGAAAAAGCCACGAAAACAGCATAATCTACCGCGACAAGGCAACCCCTTACGACGAAATTGCCGAAGCAAAAGCTGCCCTTGTGGAGATGGGATTTTCGTCAGCCTCAAGTTAATAATTGATGCTTGCTTTTTCCTATGAGAACAAGACTCCTTTATACATGGAACTGGCCTATCTGTCCGCCTATCTTTACAAGGGAGTCTTTCATCTTAAGGTAAATGTCTGTAAGTTCCTTTCCAGAGCCGCTGATTTTTTGTGCATCCTGGGCAACTTCATTCATGCTTTCCTTCATGCTGCTCGTTGTTTCCTGCAGGTTCCCAATTTCCTTTATTACAGCCTGGTTTCCGGTAGTCATCTCCAAAGATGCGTTCCTTACCTGGTCGGTGCTGTCGTTCATGGAGCGGAGTGCCTCGCTAATCTGCCTAGAGCCTTCGTTCTGCTCCTGCATGGCCTGCTTTATCTGGAGGATAAGCTCGTCCGTGGCGCGAATCTTTTCCGAAAGCTGCTCAAAGGTAGTACGTGACTCGTCGCTTGCCTGAACTACGCTAAGGATTGAATCCTTTATAACCTTAAGCTGGGTTCCGATTGTCTTTGACTGTGAAGAAGAAGTTTCGGAAAGCTTTCTGATTTCATCCGCAACAACGGAAAATCCCTTTCCTGCTTCCCCTGCGTGGGCCGCCTCGATTGCCGCATTCATTGCAAGAAGGTTTGTCTGGGATGCAATTGATGCTATGGAAGCATTTGCCTGCTGCAGCATGGATGACTGGTCTTCTATGCCCCTTACGCGCTCGTTAACAGCCTTTTGCTTTGTAAGACCAACCTGGGCGTCGTTACAGAGGGTTTCAAAAGAAAATGCCATTTTGTCTACCGAAGAGTTTACGGAAGAAATGTTTCCTATCATCTCCTGAACAGCCGTGGAAGCCTGTGCCACGCTGTCTGACTGGTTCTGAATCATGCTTTCCAAAGTGCTTATGTTTCCTGCTATTTGCCTTACAGTGCTTGCCGTTTCCTGCACCCTCTCGTTCTGGTTGTTAATCTGGCTGTGGACATTCTCTATGTTTGCGGTAATTTCCTGAATGGAAGATACGGTGTTTTCCGTGCTTCTTTCCATGGCGTTTCCTGCTGCTTCAAGCTCTGCGTTGGAAGATTTTATTTCCTTCATAATCTGCTGGAGCTTGCCTGTAAAGTTGTTGAATCCTTTGACTACACGCCCAATCTCGTTCCCAGAGTCTATGGCGATGCGCTTTGTCAAGTCTGCGTTTCCAGAGGCAATTTCGGATATTGCACCTTCAACCTTCAAAAGCGGCTTAAGCGAAAGTCTTAAGAGTATGCCCGCAACCAAAAGCATGAGCACTACGGAAAGTACGCAGCCAAATGCAATTATGTTGGAAAGGTTGTTTGTAACAGTAAGAATTTCTTTTTCGTCAATGGAAATGGCAAAGCCCCAGTTTGTGCCCTTTATTCCCCGGTATGCAACAAGCCTCTTGGAACCGTTTTCAGTTACCCAGGCGTGTCCCTTCTTGCCAGCCGCAATTTCCTTTGCACAAGCCTTAAGGTCTTCCCCAATGTCTTCAGAAGTAAGGAAGTTTGCATCCATAACCTTGGAAGAATCCTTGTGGGCCATTACAATGCCTTCGCTGGAAAGCATAAAAGCGTAGCCTGTCTTTCCTATGCGGATTTCGTTTACAATGTCGTTAATGTTTTCGAGGGTTACGTTTGCGCAGAAAAAGCCGATTGTGCTGCCGTTCTTCTTTACAGCCCTTGAAAAGTGGACGACAGCCTTTCCTGTGGCGCGGGAAATTACCGGGTTGTCTATGTCCCTGTCGTGCCCCTCGTGCATGATGGCCTTAAAATATGAGCGGTCGCTAACCTTTGCGCTTGTGCCTATGTCCGAATGGTTCTGGCCGCTTGGACCGCAGTAAAATACGTTGGAAAATGCCGGTGAGCGGAAGTCGTTGTGGGCGTGCAGCCAGTCGATTATGGCATCTTCATCCCCAACCTGGGCAACGTCAGACTTGTTGTAGAAGTCCATCTTGTCGTAAAGGGCTTCTATGCGGTTTTCCATGGCAATACAGTAGGCTTCTGCCATAGCGGTGTATTCTTCTATGCTGTGCTTGGTAAGAATTGTGCGCGTGGTGCTGATGGTTCCAAAAATTTGAACCGCATTTACCATGATTATTGCAAGTCCAATGAACAAAAGAAGTTTTACTACAAGACTTCTTCCCTTTGCGGTGGAATTGCTCTGCTTCATTTTCTCATCTCCTAAAACTTTTTAATATTGATACTTATAATAGTAACTTAAAAGGATATGTCTGTAAAACGAAATTTTACAGCAGAAATTTTTGGGTGGAAATTTTTTAAGGAATTTTAATTGAGATGAAAGATTGTAATTAAGTCTGTATTTTTTAGGACGGTAGTTTTTTTGCTCTGCCATTAATTTCTTGACTGCAACCGGGAGCAGAGGCCTTTCGTCACCCGCTTCGCTCGAAACTTCGTTGCGAGAATCGTGGTTCCGCGCCTTCGCGCTCCATTCCCTAGCGGGAACGGCAACGGGTTGCAGGCAACCCTGCCGCCACTCCAATCGGGCGTAGGACTCAGGAAAATCCCTCCATGGATTTTCCTGAGTATTGCAGAATCGCTGCGCAATTCTGCATGCTGCTAAGCCGTGCATCCATGCGCTTTTTAATTCTTATCAAGTACGAAAAATCCATCCATGGGCTTTATATTGATTGGCAAGAAAGAGGAAATCTGACCTAGATTTTTCGTGCTAACACCAATCAGCCTTGGGGCGTTGTTCGCTTACGCTACCGAGTTTCTGCGAAACTCGCGGGATTTTTTTGCGAACTTGCAATTAATTATAGCAGGCGTTGCGGGCGGCGTTTGAGCCCGCAGAGGGGGTAGGGCGCAACGAAGTGCGACCGCAGGGGGAGACTTACCCCTCCTTGTTTTTCAGGCGCAGGGGGAACTCGCAACAAGCCCATAGGGCGCAGTTTCAAGCGGACTTACCCCTCCTAGGTAAAATGGCTTTTGGGGAAAATGCATTGTTTTCTTTTTCTAAACAGTAATTTCTATTTGGTTGTCTTCTATTCCAAGGATGCAGCTTTCGTAATATTCGTCTCCAGTTGTCCTGGGGCCGCTTAGCACTTTGAATCCGTCTTTCTGCAGCCTTTCTGTAAGGGAGTCCACGTTTTCTTTGCTGTCCACGCTGAAGGCAAGATGAATGAATCCTGTCCTTGCAAGATTTTTTTCATCGTCAACCATTCCCGGTTTGTTCATTAATTCAAGCCGGGAACCGTCTTCGAATGTGATAAAATAGGAACGGAAATTTGTCGTCCTGTTATGATAACCTGCATTTGACTTGCCCTTGAAATATTTTATGAAGAAGTCCCTGCATTTTTCCAGGTTGTTTACGTATAAAGCGATGTGTTCTATTTTCATAACAAGTTCCTGTTTTCGAGTTTCAAGCCTAAACTTTCAAGCCTAAACTTTAAGCTCTCCGCGCTTTTCTGCAATGTGCCTTGCCCAGTACAGGAAGGGGGTGTCCAAGATTGAAGTTACAAGGAATATTGCGTATCCAAAGATAAGAATTTGGATTATGGTTCCGCTTGGGAAAACTCCCGCAAATGCAAGCAGGTTGAATACCACTACGTTTATAAGCTGGCTTACCATTGTGGAGCCGTTGTTGCGCAGCCAGAGGAAGCGCATTTTGTCTCCGCACTTTTTTTCCGTAAGATTCCAGAGGTGGTGGTAGGCCCACACGTCATAGATTTCGCATACGGCATAGGCAAAGAGGCTAGAAAGCATGACACGCGGCGTGTTTGCAAAGACCGTGCGGATTGGAAGAGCCATTGTGTCCTGGCTTGCTGGTATGTATAAGAACCAGCTCTGCGATATGAGGATGAAGGTTACGTTTGCCGCTATTCCAAGCTTTACGCAGGTGTTGGCTTCTTTTTTGCCGTAGATTTCGCTCATGATGTCTGTTGCCAGAAATGACGATGCAAATATTACGTTGCCGAGTGTTGTGTCCATTCCGAATGCGTGTACCAGAATAAGGACTTCTATGTTTGCGGCTATTGTGCAGATTACCGTCCATGCAAAGATTCCGTTTTTGCCGAAGAGCTTGAAGAATGCTACAAGTCCTCCAAAGAATGCGAATACGGAAAGCAGTAAAATTATTTCGTTCTGAAAGGGTATGTTTGGCATATTTTTCTCCTTGGTATTTGATTTTGCTATGTTGATTTTGCTACTTCGATGAAAGTGATGAAAAGAGGCGTTCCTTAGCTGTGTTTTCGTAAGGGGAGCCTTTCTTGGCATAGTTTGCAAAGGGGTAGATGGAGATTCCCCCGCGCGGTGTAAAGATGCCTTTTACTTCCAGGTACTTGGGGTCTAGCAGCTTTACCAGATCTTTCATGATTATGTTTACGCAGTCTTCGTGAAAGTCTCCGTGGTTGCGGAAGGAAAAAAGGTAGAGCTTTAGAGACTTTGATTCAACAAGGAATGGCCCCGGTATGTAGTTGATTTTTATTTCCGCAAAGTCTGGCTGGCCTGTCTTTGGGCAAAGGGATGTGAATTCCGGACAGTTGAATGTTACCATGTAGTCGTTTTCCGGATGTTTGTTGGGAAATTTTTCAAGGATTTCCGGGCTGTAGTCCCGGTTGTAGCTTGTGGAGCCGCCGAGAAGCGTAACTCCTTTTAGTTCTTCGTCCGTGCGCATTTGCATAGACCTCCTAGTTTTGTTTTAAGTCAGGATGGAATTTCGAACTGACTGTTGGCAATGATACAAGTTGTGGGCTTTTTTGTCTATAGGAAAATTGTAGAAAAATTTACGCATTTATGTCCAGAATTGCACTTTTATCGCAAATATATATATGAGGGATAAAAGGAATGGGGACATGAGTTCTGACATAAGTCCTTTATTTTTGCCGTCACATATATTATAATTAAGGAGTCTTGCCCTATGAGCTTTGGGGACAAAAATGTCAGGAAGGGGGTGCGATCGTTCGCAGACGGAAAGGAATATGCCGCTCAGGCTGGAACCGGGGCTTTGCTTAATCCGCGTGTGGACACTACCTTCAAGGCTATGCTTACAAGGAACACTTCGGAGGCCAAGGCTGCGCTAAAATCCTTTCTTGAGGCTGCAACGGAGCGAAAGATAGCTAAATGGGAACTTAGGCCAAACGACTTGCCCGTATCTTTTGTTGGGCAGAGGGGTGTTAGCTGCGACATATCCTGTGAATTTGATGACGGGCTTTCTGCAGACATAGAGATGCAGGCATTCAACCAGGAATACGACTACGGAAAGCGGGCTGAATACCAAGTTTCACGGCTTGAGGCTACATATCTTAAGCGAGGGGAGTCATGGGAAAAGGCGCCTGTTGTTTACCAGATAAGCATACTGAACTTTATCTATGACTTTAAGGGCGGGGCTAAAAGTGATGAGGAAAAGAGGCCTTCACCTGTAAGCCGCTTTGCCATGAGGACGAAGGACGGAAAATGCCTTTCCAATACGCTCAACATAGTCTTTGTGGAGCTTCCCAAAGTCTACGGGTTGGAAGAAAGTCTTGACACAAATACGGCTTTGGAGAACTGGGCAATATTTTTGAAGGATGCGGACAATCCTGATAAAAAAGACATAATAGACAAGCTTACCTGCAAGGAGAAGGGACTTATGGAGGCACAGAAATCATTATCGTCAGTAAGCACGGACATGGACCTTTGGTGGGCGGAGTACCGGCAGGAAATCTACGAAAGGGACAGAATCTCCAGTATTGAGGCTGCCACAAAAAAGGGCTTGGCAAAAGGGTATGAAGAGGGCTTAAGCAAAGGCATAACAGAAGGGATAAGCAAAGGCATGAAAGAAGGCATAAGCAAGGGCATGAAAGACGGTTTAAGCAAGGGCAGAAGTGAAGGCATAAAAGAAAAAGCCATTTCTCTCGCAAAAAAGTATATGTCCATGGGGCACTCCGCAAAAGAAGCCGCCGAGTTTGCAGAAATAGACGAAAGCCTGCTCTTGTAAGTTTTTAAGCAAATTTTTCTTATTCCCATTCGCTTGCATAAGATGCATAAATATGCAATAATAGTAAAAATTTTTTAAGGAGTTACGATATGGCAAAAATACATGGCGCATACACGGCAATGATTACACCCATGCTGAACGACGGATCTGTTGATTACGACGGATTTAAGAAAAATGTGCTCTTCCAGCTTGAACAGGGAATAGACGGTCTTTTGCCATTGGGTACTAGCGGCGAAACTCCAACCCTTTCAGAAGACGAAGAAGACAAACTACTTGATATAGCGATTCCGCTCGTGCGCGAATTCAACGCAAAGAACGGCAAGGACGTAAAGGTTCTTGTTGGGGCAGGAAGCAACAATACCCGCGATGCAGTACGCTACGTTGAGCGTGCAAAGGCTAAGGGTGGCGACTATGCACTCGTTGTAACGCCTTACTACAACAAGCCCAGCGACGAAGGCATTTTCCGCCACTTCGAAGCCGTAAGCAAGGTTGGCCTCCCAATAGTCGTCTACAACATACAGGGACGCACCGGAAAGAACATCAGCGTGCCTCTCCTTGAGCGCATCGCAGAGCTTCCAAACATTGTTGGCGTAAAGGAAGCAAGTGGCAGCATAACGCAGATGATGGAAGTCGTGGAAAAGATTGGCCTTAAGAAACCTGACTTTTCCGTTATGAGTGGAGATGACGGCTTAACGCTTCCACTTATGGCGGCTGGCGGCGACGGTGTAATCTCCGTTGTAACCAACATGATTCCTGCCCTGATGGGAGAACTTGTCCACGATTGTCTGGACGGAAAGTTTGCAGAAGCATGCAAAATCCACTACAGGCTTCAGCCATTCTTCCGCGCTGCATTCTGTGATGGAAACCCTTCATGCATCAAGTATGCCATGAACCTAAAGGGAATGCCCGCAGGTTCAGTTCGCTTGCCTTTGGTTGAGCCAAAAGCATCGGCTCAGGAACAGATTAAGGCTGCTATAAAGGACTGTAACCTTTAGTAAAATGAATTGAGTAGGAGACTTATTATGGAAAAGATAAATGTTGGCGTTTTGGGCGCAACCGGCATGGTCGGTCAGAGGTACATCAAGCACTTGGAAAACCACCCTTGGTTCAAGGTAACATACGTTGCCGCAAGCCCCCGCTCTGCAGGTAAGCTCTACAAGGATGCCGTTGCAAACCGCTGGCTCATCGGTGCAGACATTCCCGCAGACGTCCAGAACCTTATAGTTCAGGATGCAAACGACGCAAAGCTTGCTCTTGGCAAGTGCAAGTTTGTCTTTAGCGCACTGGAAATGGACAAGGAAGCAATCAAGGCCCTAGAGGCTGCTTATGCCGCAGAGGGAATCCCTGTCGTAAGCAATGCAAGTGCAAACCGCTGGACAGACGACGTTCCAATGCTGGTTCCTGAAATCAACTATTCACATCTCGACATAATCAAGAAGCAGCAGGAAGCGCACGGCTGGAAGAAGGGCTTCATCGTCGTAAAGCCAAACTGCTCGCTCCAGACATACATGATGCCTCTGCATGCCCTCATCATGGCAGGATACCCTGTAAAGCGCATGATCGTTACCACTGAACAGGCGGTAAGCGGTGCCGGCTATCCGGGAGTTCCTTCTTATGACATGATAGATAACATCGTGCCCTACATTGGCGGTGAGGAAGAAAAGACAGAAAAGGAATGCCTCAAGATTCTTGGCAAGGTGAACGGTTCAAAGATAGAAAACGCAAGCGCGCCGGTAGTAAGTTCAACATGTACCCGCGTACCGGTAATCGACGGACACACCGCAAGCGTAAACCTGGAGTTTGACCTGCCGGAAGACAAGAAGCCCAGCCTCGAAGAAATTGAGCGCGTCTGGACAAGCTACACATCGCTTCCACAGGAGCTTAACCTTCCAAACGCCCCTGAACATCCGATTGTAGTCCGCCACGAAGAAAACCGCCCCCAGCCCCGCCGTGACCGCGAGACAGAAAAGGGAATGGCATGCGTAATAGGCCGCCTCCGCAAGTGCAATGTGTTCGACGTAAAGTTTGTAGCCTTAAGCCACAACACAAAGCGCGGTGCAGCCCTTGGTGGAATCCTGAACGCAGAACTCCTTAAGGCAAAGGGGTTCTTTGACGCTCTGTAACCTATAGCTGAATTGGGGAATTTTCTGAACACAGAAGATTCCCCTTTTTTTGCTAATATTCAATCATTCTCTCTGCGGGTTGCTTTTCAAAATATTCCTTAACCCGCTCAATGCTCTCCTCCACGGAAGAAGCATTAATCATCTGGTTCTGAAAGTAGTGGGAAAAAGAAAAATTCATGCAGTAGTAAAAAAAGAAGCGCTGCAACCTTGTCTTTAAAAATTCAGGAGGCTGGTGCTGTTTTAAGTCTTCAATAAAATCCAGCGCAAGCTTTTCAGCGTCAATCCTTCCGTGGCCGCCCCTAAGCTGGTCAAAAATCCAAGGCTTTTGAGCCGCCGTCCTGGAAATCATTACACCGTCTGCATCGGGTGCAAGGTCAAGTGCCGCCTTAAGCGAGGAGCCGTCCTTTATGCAGCCGTTTATGTAAACAGGAATCTTTCCCCCGTGGCGGCTCACAAGCATCTGTGCGTATTCAAAGCGGGGTGCAAATCGCTCCCTTTCCTTTATAGTCCTGGGATGAAGGGTAATAAGCTGGACCCCCTCTTCCACAAGCATGTCCGTAAAAGAAAAAAAAGAATCTTGTGTAAAGTTGTCCGCCCCAAGCCTGCACTTTACGCTAAGCCTCATACCGCTCCTGGAAGAATCAATAGCCTTCTTTACTCCGCGGATCATTTCACGCGTTTCATCAAGCCCCTTTAGCATCCATGCAATTCCAGCCCCGGTCTTGTAAATTTGAGGAGCAGAACATCCCATGTTAACGTCAATCCCAGCCCCTCCAATCCCTGCAAGAATAGACGCCGCCTTTGCAAGAGGCTCAGCCTTGTTGCCTGTAAGCTGCCAGACAATCTTTTGTGGACAGGGAATGTTTTCCGTATAGAATTTTTCAAAAGGGCCACCCCTTACCAAAGACGGGGCGTTTATCATTTCCGTAAAATATTCGTCCGCACCGCCGCATTTTTCAACAGCGATGCGGAATGCCGCATGGGAAAGAGTCGCCATGGGACCGCATATAAATTTCATTTTAACAGAGCTTCCACAGTCTTAACCGCATCCTCAAGGTATTCAGGGTCAAGGGTTTCAACTTCGCCGTTGTCCACCGTAACTGATGTGTGCCTTTCAATCGGAATGCGCGCAAGAACCTTAAGGCCAAAGTCCTTTGCAATGCCTTCTATATTGCTGTCCCCAAAGACGCGGATTTCCTTGCCGCAGTCGGGGCACTTTACGTAGCTCATGTTTTCTATAAGACCAAGAACCGGCACATTCATCATGTTCGCCATGTTCACGGCTTTTTCCACAATTACGCGCACAAGCTGCTGGGGAGAAGAAACAACGATGATTCCGTCAATCGGTATGGACTGGAAAACCGTAAGAGGAACGTCACCAGTTCCCGGTGGGCAGTCAACAAACATAAAGTCAACGTCTTCCCAAACAACATCCGTCCAGAACTGACGCACCGCTCCAGAAATAACAGGGCCTCTCCAAATAACCGGATCCGTTTCATTCTGAAGAAGAAAATTCATGGACATAATCTGAATGCCGCTGGAAGACTTTACGCTCTTAAGGTACTGCTGCTGGCTTCCGTCTGCTCCAGTCATAACGCCACCTTCAGCTTTTTCCTGGGCAAGACCAAATGCCGTTGGAATTGAAGGGCCTGTAATGTCTGCATCCAAAATGGCAGTCCTAAAACCGTCGTTGTGTATCTTTGCCGCAAGCAGGCTTGTTACAAGGGACTTACCAACGCCGCCCTTTCCGCTTACAATGCCGATTACTTTTTTTACCGAAGAACCCTCGTGGAGCTTTTCGTGCATGTCACGCTTTTCGCATGTTTTTCCGCATCCTGAACAGTTGTGATTGCAATTTTCTTCTGCCATCTTTCCGCCTCTAAAATTAAATCCTTACTAATAGAATATACTACAAGTTAAATATACTAAAAAAAATCCCCAAGGGCAAATTTATAAATTTATTTTTCCTGCAAACATTTTCGCCTAGTGAGCCACAAAGGCTCCCAGCGCACCAAAAAGCCCCATGCTTGCAAGAAGCATTATTATTCCCGCCATAAGAACGCCAAGAATTACGGCAAGAACCGTCTGCTTAAACTTCATGCCCAAAAGACTCGCCGCCAGGGTTCCAGTCCATGCACCAGTTCCCGGAAGTGGAATTCCAACAAAAAGCATGAGCGCAAGAAAAAGACCGCGCCCCGCCTTTGCCTCAAGTTTTTTCCCGGCTCTTGAACCCTTGTCCAAAAAGAAAGAGCAGATTCCCCCGATAAGTTTTTTGTCTTTGCCCCATTCAAGAAACTTTCTTGCAAAAAGATAAATGATTGGAACAGGAAGCATGTTGCCAACAATGCATATCGCGTAGACCAGTACCGTCTGCGGAATGTTGTCACGCCCCATAAGGCCCCAGGCTGCAGCAACAGGAATTGCCCCGCGAAGCTCAATCAGTGGAATCATCGAAATCAAAAAAACACAAAAATATTTAAAAAGCATAGGAGATTCTACCATTAAAACTCAAAAAATAAAAGCCTTTTGCATGGTTCTTTTCTGGACGGAACTTTTATGGACGATAGTCCTAATTGCTCTACCATTCATTCCTTGGCTGCAACCGGGCCCAAATGCCATTCGTTACCCGCTTTTCGTGGTTCCGCTTTCGCTCCATTCCCTTGCGGGAACGGCTCCGCCGCCACTCCAATCGGGCGTAGGATGAATCATGGAAATCAATTTTGTGTTCCGCTCCCAGGCAAATCCGTCTGAAAACCCGCGGTGTCGCGGAATAGGAAATTAAACTCGCTGCGCTCGTTCCGCTCCGTACCCGCAACGAAGTTTCAAGCTATGCGAGTTTTCAGCCGCATTTACCTTCCGCTGCACCCAAAATTGATTTCCAGTCTTTTTTGCATAGGAAAAATAAAAAAACAGATTTCCACTACATCTTTTTTGCTTACTTGCCACCATATTTTATGAAAATTGATTTCCGTGGGGAGGAATTTCTATGGCTTGACATTTGCATTTTATTTCGTTAACCTGTTAAAAATTATGGTTAACAAAAATCTTTCCACAAAGTATTTTATTCTCCAAGCCTTGCGCAAAAGCAGTACACCTGTCTCTGGCGAAAGCATTGCACAGGAATGTGGACTTTCAAGAACGGCCGTTTGGAAAGCGGTGCAGGCACTGGTCTCATCTGGCTATGGAATAGAAAGCGTGGCAAACGGATACGTCTTGCAAAAAGATTTGACGGACAGCATCTGTCCCTGGGAATTTGGCGCTAAGGAAAATCTTTTCTGCTATTACGGCACAACAGATTCCACTATGGTGCAGGCAAGAAAAGTCGTCCAAGAAATTCAATCTGGCGAAAAACTAAAAATCGTCATTGCAGACAAACAGACAAAGGGAGTGGGGCAGAAGGGACGCTCCTGGAAAACCACAAAGGGAAGTCTTGCCTTTACCTTGGTAACAAAAAGCGACTTGCCAATCCTGTATTCAAGGCGGACTGTAATGGCCTGCCAGATAGCCCTTGTGAATGTGCTCAGAAAAAATTCCGGCAGAAATTTCTTTGTGCGCTGGCCAAATGACGTGTGGAGCGAGGAAGGAAAAGTTTGCGGCGTACTTGATGAACTTTATTCAAGCGGCGGCATCTGTTCCTGGCAGAATTTGGGTGTTGGCATAAATGTTTCAAGCCATCCTTCAATTCAAAAGACAGACAGTGTTTTTAAAAAGGCAGAACCCGGAATAAGGCGCAAAATCATCGGCGATTTTATAACCGAATTTGAGCTTGTAAAAAAAGAGATTGCATCTGATACGGAAAACATTGCCCTCCATTGGAACAGCCTTTGCATGGACAGAAAAAAAGAATTCTATGCAAAAGATTCCGGCGTAAAGATGAAGTTTATTGGAATAGATTCTTATGGTTCAGCCATCGTGGAAAAGGATTCTGTTTGCAGGGCAATTCCTTTTGGAACCTTTAGCTTTGAAAAAAATTAATTCAAAATAGGAGAAGTATATGGAAAAGAAAAAAAGAGGCGCTGGCCTAATTTTAACATCATTGTTTGCAGCCCTAATCTGCGCGGGATGCTTTATACAGATTCCACTTCCGGGTGGCATACCAATTGTAATTCAGGACATGATGGCTTTTCTTTCTGGACTTTTGCTTGGCCCAATTTTGGGTTCCGCTGCTGTTCTTATTTTTATAATAATAGGATGTCTTGGGCTTCCTGTTTTTACAGGCAAGGCTGGAATAAGTGTTATTCTTGCAGGACCAACAGGCGGTTTTATAATAGGCTATCTTATTGCGGCTTTTCTTGGGGGACTTGTTCTAAGTCTTGCACTTCCACTTGGAAAAAAGCATGGCAAGGCTAAGCAGTATGTCTGGATAAGCGTGGCAGCCTTTCTTGCAACCCTGGCCGCATTTGCCTCTGGACTTGTTGGCTTTTCACTTGTAACGCACAAAACCGTCTTGCAGAGCATTCCCCTTGTTGTGCTTCCATTCATCCCCGGAAACATAATAAAGCTTTTGGTATGCGTTTTTCTTACAAAGAAATTCCGTCCTGTAATCCATTCTTACTTGAACTAGGTTTTTATGCAGAAGATATTGAATGTTGAAAGCGTTAGCAGAGTTTTTTCCGACGGAAGCATTGCCCTAAAAAACGTAAGCTTTTCTGTTAACTCAGGGGAATTCATTGTGCTTGCGGGGTCAAACGGTTCAGGCAAGACTGTTCTGATGAATCTAATTTCCGGCTTGGACTTTCCAACGCAAGGAAGCATTTCTTTGCAGGAAGGAGTGAAGGTTGGACTTGTCTTTCAGGATGCGGATGCCCAGATACTTGGAGAAACCCCGGAAGAAGACGTTTCCTTTGGTGCAAGGAACTGCGGCTTAAAAAAAGATGCGCTAAAAGAATGTGTGGAAAAGTCATTGGATTCCTGCGGCCTTTTGCAAAAAAAAGATTTCCCTGCAAGACAGATGAGTGGCGGTGAAAAGAGGCGGCTTGCTGTTGCGGGAATTCTTGCAATGAATTGTTCGCTGATTATTTTTGATGAGCCCTTTGCAAACTTGGACTACGAAGGAGTAAGGCAGGTTTGCGCAATTCTAAAAAAGCTAAAGTCCCAGGGAAAGACTGTGATTGTTCTTACCCACGAACTTGAAAAAATACTTGCCCTTGCGGACAGGTTTTTAATTCTTAACAAGGGAAAGCTTTGCTTTGACGGAAGCGTAAGGGAAGGTCTTAGCCTAAACCTTGAGCAGTATAGCATAAGGAATCCCCTTTGTTCCTATACCAAGGTGGAGGACTTGTTGTGGCTGTAAATTTGTTTTCCTACCAAAGGGGAAACTCTCTCCTTCACAAGTGCAATGCCTTGGCAAAGATTTTCTTTCTTACTGCATTTTGCATATTCATATTTGTTGACGCAAAATGGATGAGCCCTTTTTTTATTGCAAGGACGGCTGCCTGTGTTTTTGTTCCGCTTTTGTTGCTTTTTCTTTCCGGTCTTAGCCTAAGGATTTTTTTTAACCTCTGGCCTGTAATTCTTACCGGGGTTTTTGTTACTGCCTTCCGCTCTTTTGACCTTCCAGCCTTTTCTTTTAACAGGGAGGGATTTTATTCTGGCTGCATTTATGCCCTTAACTTTTTTATGGCAGCCCTTGCTTCTGGCATTGTATTTAAAACAACGTCTCCCTTGCAGATAAGGGAAGGCCTTTGCAGAGTGGAAGATGCCCTTGCAAAAATTTTCCCCTTCGTTAAAAAGCTGAACCTTGCCCTTGCCATTTCCCTTACAATAAATTTTCTTCCTTCAATTTTTGAATACTGGAACAAGACTGGGCTTGCCTGCAAAGCGAGGTTGCCTAGTTCAAAAAAAAATCACTTTGGAATAAGGATTTTTACCGCACACCTTTCTGCTTTCTTTTCTTGTCTCTTGTACCGGGCAGAAACAAGCAGGAGGGCTGTTCTTAACAGGAGCTAACAAAGAGTAAAATGAAAAACATAGTTGAAGAACTTAAAGAAAAAATAATTGCTTGCGACTATAAGGTAAATTTTGAAGAGGCACTTTCTCTTTATTCATTTGAAGATGCAGGCCAACTGTTTTCTGCGGCCAATCAAATTAGGATGGCAAAGTGCCCAAGGGAAACAAGCGTCTGTTCCATAATAAATGCCAAGCAGGGGAATTGCGGTGAAGACTGCAAATATTGCGCCCAGTCATGCAGGTGGAAGACTTCCTGCAAACCTTCTGGTCTGATTGGACTTGAAGAAGCCGTGGAAAAATGCAGAAAGGCTTTGGACTTTAAGGTGCCAAGGCTTTCTCTTGTTACTGCTGGCCGCGCTCTTATTGGAAAGGATTTTCTGCATCTTCTTGAATGCTTTAGGGCAATTTCCAAACAATGCCCGGGGCTAAAAACTTGCGCATCGCTTGGCATTATTTCTTACCAGCAGATGTTGGACTTAAAGGCTGCGGGAGTTGTGCGCTACCACCACAACCTTGAGACAAGCAGGGAATTCTTTCCGAATATTTGCACAACACATACTTGGCAGGAAAGAATGGACACCCTTCTTGCGGCAAGAAAGGCAGGGCTTGAACTTTGCTGCGGTGGAATCATAGGCCTTGGAGAGTCCCGCTCTGACAGGATAAAGCTTGCCCTTGAATTGCGTTCCGTAGACCCTGAGTCCATTCCGATAAACGTCCTTAGCCCAATAAAGGGAACGCCTCTGGAAAATGCAGAGGCACTTGGTAAGGAAGAAATCCTTCGTACCATAGCAGTATTCCGCTTTATATTGCCACATTCAACTTTGCGCATGGCGGCTGGAAGAAAGAGCCTTGGTGCAAACGGTCGCGATGCCTTTTTGAGCGGGGCAAATGCCCTTATCTCCGGCGACCTGCTTACCGTTTCTGGCACGACAAACGAAGATGACCTTGCAATGCTAAAGGACCTGGGCTACATTCCAGTATAGACTTCCCCACGGAAATCACCCTTCGGGTACACCGCACGCCCATGCTACGGTGTATCTGTTCCGCTCCCAGGCAAATCCGTCTGAGAAACCCGCGGTGTCGCGGAATAGGTAATTAAACTCGCTTCGCGGCTTGAAGCTATGCTGCCGGGTACGTTCCGCTCCAATGCGGGTTTTCAGCCCACAACGCTACGCACTTGCTACCGTTGTGTACCTTCCGCTGCACAGAAAATTGATTTCCGTGGGGCTTCTCCTGTCAACAGCCTTGTTGAATAAAAGAAGTTTTCCATATATACTCTTAGAAAACGCGGGGGATATATGCCAACAGTAACACTTCTTTCAAGCCAGGTTTCAGAATCTGTTCCTGACAAAGCTCTTTTAAAGGACAAGCGCCATCTTACGGCAAAAGAAGTTTACGTATTGATTCAGAACCGCAACGTTAGTTCTGATCCGGACTGGCAGAATGTCTGGGTTAGCGCAAAGCCCGGAGAGTTTTATCCTGAGCAGATTATTCAGAGCGAATTTTCTGGCTGGGTTGTGCTTGGTTCAATAAGGCCCGCAACGCTAAAATTCCATGACCTTGAACTTAAGACCGGCATTTACCGTTCCTTCCTAAAAAATGTTGCTACCGGCGATGACTGCGTTATGCACAATGTTAGCTACTTGGAAAACTACCGCATTGCAAACCGGGTCCTTCTTTTTAACATTCAGGAAATGTCCTGCACCAACCATTCAAAGTTTGGCGAGGGAATTCTAAAGGAAGGTGAGGCAGAAAAAAACAGGATATGGATTGGTGTTGGTAACGAAAACAATGAGCGCGGCGTCCTTCCCTTTACAGACATGATTCCTGCGGACGCTTACCTTTGGTCACGCTACAGGGAAGACAAGGTCCTTATGAAGAGCTTTTTGGATCTTACCGAATACGGCAACGACAAAAAATGCAACACCTACGGAATTGTAGAAGATGATGCGGTAATCAAAAACTGCACTTTGCTAAAGGATGCAAAAATTGGCCGCAACGCCTACATCAAGGGAGCCTTTAAGCTAAAGAACATAACCGTCCTTTCTTCCGAAGACGAGCCAAGCCAGATTGGAGAAGGTGTTGAACTTGTTAACGGAATAATGGGTTACGGAAGCCACGTCTTTTACCAGGCTGTTGCCGTGCGCTTTGTAATAGGAAGAAACTGCCAGCTAAAGTACGGTGCCCGCCTTTTGAATTCCGTGCTTGGTGACAATTCAACCGTTTCCTGCTGCGAGCTTCTTAACAACTTGATTTTCCCTTTCCACGAGCAGCACCACAATTCATCCTTCCTGATTGCATCTACCGTGATGGGCCAGAGCAACATTGCAAGTGCCGCCACAATCGGAAGCAACCACAACTCCCGCTCACCCGACGGAGAGATGGTTGCGGGAAGGGGCTTTTGGCCGGGCCTTTGCTCAGACTTTAAGTACGACTCTTATTTTGCAAGCTTTGTTCTTGCCGCCAAGGGTTCATACCAGAACGAGCTTAACATAACATATCCCTTCAGTTTGCTAACGCCACCTGATACGGATTCCAATTACGGCCATCCATGCGCGGTACACATAATGCCGGGCTACTGGTTCCTTTACAACATGTATGCCGTTGTCCGCAACAAGTACAAGTTTGCAGCCCGAGACAAGCGTTTTGTTAAGGTGCAAACAATAGAGACTAACCCCTTTGCACCAGATACGATTCAGGAAGTGCTTAAAGCAATCCATAGGCTTATAGAGCTTACATCCCGCTACCTAAAGCTTCCTGCAGACCAGTCCAAGAAGATGACCCTTTCCAATCCAGAACCGCAGTTGCTTGAAGAATACAGGGCCAAGGCTTATTTAAAGACCGGGGACGAGTTGCTTCAGCTTGCAAAAGACTACTTGCATCAGAATTCAGATGCAAAATTTATCCTTTCTGATGACCGTTGCCAGAAAAAATACGGTGCCCTTATCTTTAAGCCTGCCCAGGGCTACAAGGAATACAGGAGAATCGTAAAGTATTTTGCCGCAGACTGCCTTATTGAATGGAGCAAGCATAACAATGCGGATGGTAACGAAGTGGAAAGCCTTACCCGCGAGCATCTTGGGCGCATAGCATCAATTCCCCTGTACACAAAATGGGTAAATGCTGGCGGTCAGGTTATGCCGGAAGAAAAGGTTTTTGAGCTCTTCCAAAAGATAAAGGAAGGAAAGATTGTCAATTGGCAGCAGGTTCATGAATTCTACAATGAATGCCAGGCTTCTTATGTTGACTACAAGGCCCGCTATGCCATTCACATTCTTTCTTACCTGTATTCAGTTCCGGTAGAAGACTTTACTCCTGAAATTTTTAAGAACATAATGAATGACGTGGCCTATGTTTCCATTAACATGCTGGAGTCTTCCATTACTTCCCGCGACAAGGACTATACGGACTTTTTCCGTACAATCACTTTCCGCAACAGGGAAGAGATGGAGGCCGTTGTTGGCAAGCTGAATGAATCAGGCTTCCTTAAGGAGCTAAAGATTGCGACTGCACGGTTTGATTCAGACTTGGAAAAACTGTTCAGGCACTTGCGCTAGGAAAAGGCTAGCCCGATCTCTTCTTTTCGTTGGTGTCCAGATTGAACCTTCTTTCTGCCGCAACGGTGGATGGCGGTCCGTGTCCTGGCATTATAACGGTTCCATCCGTCTGCGAGTAAACCTTTTTTTCTATGTTCTCGCAAAGCATTCCCTTAAAATAGGAACCTGATGTTTCGCCTATAATTCCAGAGGTAATAACGTCTCCCGTAAAAAGTATGTTGCCTATTTTAAAGATCATACTGTCAGAGGCGTGTCCCGGTACCGAATAGTATTCAACCTCCAGCCCTGCAACGCGAAGGTGTCCGTCTCCATGTATTACGATTGACTTGCTTCCCGCAATTTCGTAGTCAGCGGCATAGATGTATGGCGAATAAATTTTCTTTAGCGTGGTAAGCGGACGGATAAAGCTTTCCTTGTTGTGGGTTATAAGAACACCTGTAAGCTTGTAGCCGCCTTTTTCTATCTGGTTGATGATTTCCTCTGAAATAACGGCAGGGTCTATGATAAGGGCTTCCATGACCTTTGGATCATCATTCACCACAAGATAGCTGTTGGAAAATTCGTCCAGGCAAAGGTGGAAATAGATTTTCATAGGAAAACCTCCTTTTTGTCATCATCTTCCCTTGGCGTAAATTCATCATCCATGTCCTTGTAGCGGATTCCAAAGTCTCCCATAAGGCCACCCTTGTTCCTGTCTATAAGCGATTCCCTTGTGTTGGAAAGCTTGAATCCCACGCCTTCCCGCATAGACTCGTAGAAAACTGTTTTCTTTAGGTTGCAGTTGTTCATGGAGGTGTTGATGAGCATAGCCTTGATAAAGCGGCTGTTGTAAAGGTCCGAATCGTCAAAGCTGCACTGGTAGGAGGTGATTCCGTTAAAGTTGTTGTGAATCAGGTCGCTGTTGGTAAAAAGTACGTGCACGAATTTTGACCCCGCAAAAGAACAGAACTGGGTGTTTCCATGCAAAAAGCTGCAGTCGGTAAAGACGGAAAAGTCCAGCATGCACATCCTTAGGCGCAGGTTGTCCCCATGCAGGTTTGCGAAAGTGCAGTGCTGGAGGTTGCAGCCGTAGAAACGCTTGCCGGAAATATTCCAGTTTTCTATTTTTAGCCCCTCTGCATTCATGCCGATTATCCTGTCGTGGCTTTGCAGGTACTTGCGGATGTTTTCTCTTACAAAATCTTTGTCCGGGCTGTGCTCATAGCACCAATTTGGGGCATCCATTATCTTTCCGTCATCATCGTAAAGCGTAATGGCCGGTTTGGTGCATTCTGGGCACTGGCATTTCTGAAAAGCGTACATACAAATACTTTACGGTATTGAAATCATTTAGTCAAATGGTTAGAATTGAATCATGTGCTGGAAATGCGGAAAAACCGTCACTTTGGAAACTGTCTCCAGGGCCTCTGAATGTCCTGAATGCCACTCGGACTTGCATTCGTGCAGGAATTGCCTTTTTTACGAGCCGGGAAGCTATCACGACTGCCACGAAAGCGCGGAGGAAGTTGTGTCTGACAAGGAAAAGGCAAACTTTTGCGACACCTTCCGCATAAAAAGGGAGTGGGCTGGCGTTGGAGCCACGACTTCCGCTTCGCAAAAGGCACAGGACGCGAAAAAAGCCTTTGAGTCTCTTTTTGGCTAATGGCTTGCTTTGCGAACGGTAATAAAGATGAACACTTCTACAAGACCTTATATTGACTTTGCATTCTTGGACAGCGGAACAGGCGGAATTCCCTACATGCTGGAGCTAAAGGAAAAATCCCCGGAAAGCCGCTGCATCTATTTGGGAGACACCATGCACTTTCCCTACGGGGAAAAATCATCCGAGCAAATTTTGTCATGCGCCTCAAGTGCGGTAAAGCTCATCGTTGAAAAATGGAACCCACGTGCAATTGTGGTTGCCTGCAATACAATCAGCGTAACGACCCTTCCCGAATTGCGCACTGCATTTCCCTCCCTTCCAATTGTTGGGACTGTTCCTGCAATAAGACTTGCCGCAAGGGTAACCAAAAACAAAAGGATAGGGCTTCTTGCAACAAACGCCACCGTGCGCCATCCCTACAACCAAAGGCTCATAAGTGAATTTGCAAGCGACTGCCAGGTATTTTTGCGCGGAGACCCAGACCTTGTCTCTTTTATAGAAGAAAAGCTTTTTACCTCTTCAATGCAGGAAAGAATGGAAGCCGTAAAACCTGCGGTAGACTTTTTTGCACAAAATGACTGCGACACCATAATCCTTGGCTGCACCCACTTTACCCACATTGCAAAAGACATTCAGGCTGCGGCCGGAAAAAACGTGCGCGTTGTAGACAGCCGTGACGGAGTTGCAAAGCAGGCTCTTAGGGTAGAGCAAGATGGCGGTGCTAACATTGGCGGTCAAAAAACTCTGGGCGAAGGTTCCGCTTTCCCGGACGCTTCATTTTTTGTAACCTCTGCAACTGCTGCCCAGGAAGAAGAATACAAAACCCTCTGCAAAAATTTCGGAATCCCCTGGGGCGGAATTCTATAGTTATCTTTTTCTTTTGGAGCGGCCTTCTTGGTAAAACTGCCCCTTCGGGATTTGTCTTGTTACGGGCTTTGCGGGGCTTGCCCTCCGGCCGGTACCCTTCGGGTACGCACTTCGTGCCCCCTCCAATCCCGGCTAGGATTAATTTGCAATATTTGAACATTGGGTCTGGAACTTGAAAGCCGTCACCCTGAACTGCTACGCCACATTCGCACGCACTTGCTACGAATGTGGATTCAGGGTCTGTATAAGTTTTCACTTGTGCTTTGGACAGATTCTGAATCAAGTTCAGAATGACGGATGGCAAGGTGCTTTTTTGTTTAGGCAGATTGCGAATCAAGTTTTGCATGGCACAATGCCATCTACGACCGCGTGATGGTGAAGGTGCAGCTTTGTGTTGTACTTCTGGCATCGATAAAGAAAGCATTTGCATTGGTGTATGTTGTACTGCCAATGCTTCCGGAGAAGGTAAGCCCGGATGCAATACCTATTGTTGGCGAATTGGTTTCTACGCATAGGCTAGTAGGCTCTTCTCCGTCAGTTCCAGGTTTACCGTCAAAAGTAAGCGTTGCGGTTGTATTTGTGTCAAATGTAAGTTTTATTTCTGTGCGGGGGTTTGACTTCAGCTGTATGCCTCCGTGGTGGGAACCGATTAGTGTATTGTCCCCTTCCAAAATCAGGTTTACGGACATGAGTACAAGTGGGACGCTTGATGAGGGGGGGGTGGAGGTGTTTTGTATATAGAGTGCGCTGCAATCACTGTCAAACTGTTTGTTAAGATTTCTGAGCGTAACGTCAAAGGTAAGATTAAAAGTGTTCTGTAGTTTTAAGGTTATTTCCTTACTGTTGCTGCTTGTTACAACCCATGGCTGAGAAGGGTCTGTAATAGTTACAGCCGAAGTATCTGGCTGCAAAAGCCTGCAAAGCTTGCCATCGGCAGCGACGCACCATTTGTTTCCGCTCTCGTCATCTGCCACGGCAAATTTTGTACAGTTTGCGGCAACGAGGGAGCTGGAGCCTAAAAGTACTATGTAGTTGCCGTAGCTAAAACCAGCGTATGTTCCTGTTGCGTTTATTGGTATTATTGTTGCAGCGGAACTTGATGTAAGGTCATCTGTGATTTCTATTGTTGCATAGGGATCAGCTCCTCCTGGAGAAGTTACATCAGATGTCTTAAGACAAACTTTTCCTGCCTGTGAGTTGCCGGACATTTTGAAATTACCCATGGTGAAATCCACATCATAGTCTGTGTTTGAAGTTATGCTGCCGCCGTCCATGTTCAGTGTGGCTAATGAATTTACAATTGTAACTCCACTTCCGTAGAGGTTTGAAGCTTGCAGGTTGGATGAATTTTGTGAAATCTCAGCCCCATCGAATGTATTAAGGGTTCCTCCGTGTAAATCCACCCCTGTGCAATTGTTGCTCTTTACGCTACCGTAAAGGTTAACTGTTCCATCTTTTATGTATATTCCTCCGCCGCTTCTTCCACTGGAGTTGGCATTGTTGCATACGGATGCAGTATGGGAAGAGCTTGTGCCTATGTTGACAGTTCCGTTTTCCACATAAATTCCGCCGCCCTGTTTTTGAATAGAGCCAATGCAGGCATAGTTGTAAGAGACTTTTGAGTTTCCTTCCATATTGAGAGTTCCGCTTTCAACATAAACACCGGCACCATTGGTAGCTTTGTTTGCATCACTTTCTGATTCTGATGGATAACCTGAAGTAACTGATTTTCCTACAACCGCATTGTCCTTTAGCGTTACGCTGCCGTTTTTTAAATAGATTCCTCCTCCTTTTATTGCCGCACATCCATAAATTTTACCAGAGAAAGTAAGGCTTGTACTTGCACCACTAATATAGACACCGCCACCTTGGGAATCTGTGACAGAGGATTTGTCGCATGCTGTAATGGAGCTGTTTGCATCTATAGTGGCACTTCCTCCGCTAATGAAAAGACCTGCGCCACTTGTATGGGGTCCTCCCCCTTTTGTAAGGGTGCTGCTTTCTAGTGTTATTGGTCCTTGCTGGTTATTAATGCACCGCGCCGAGTTGTTTCCGTCCAGAATTATTTTTTTTAGCAAAATCTCTTGGGCATTGTTGTGGTATACAATGTCAGTATCCAATGATGTTGAGGCGAGTTGTATCGTAGCCTTGACGTCATCTGATGTGGATGTGCAAATTATTGACAGCTTTAAATCTGGTTTTATATATCTTGAAGATATCCAAGTCTTTCCGCTAGAATCCGTGGTGTTGCCAAGGTAGAATGTTACAAGGTTGCTTGAGTTGAAAAAACTGCTGCCTGAGCAGACTAAAGAATAAAAGTCACTTGTTCCGCTGCCGGGGTTGTTGAACCTTGCAAACTGATTGCTTGTAATTTTGCAAATAGCGTCTGGCTTTCCGTTTGATGTTGTGGTGTCGTCATAAAAGGCATTGTCTCCGCCTGTAGGAAATTCTCCGTTGGCAGACGCAGCAATGTATATGTTGTTGGCGTTGTATGAGTTTGTGGATGTGTTTCCGCTTATTGTGCCGCCCTGCCGGTTGAATGTGCCCAAAAGGGTTAGACCTCCTGCATAGGTGGCGGTGTTGCCGGTAATGGAGCCTCCTTTCATATTAAATGTTGCTCCAGATTGGACTAAGACCCCTCCACCGTCTCTTGTGGCGTTGTTGCCGGTGATTGTTCCGCTTTCCATGGTGAATGTTCCGCTAGCGTCAACATAGACTCCGCCGCCATTTTCGCTAGCGTTGCCATTTGTTAGCGTAATGTTTTCTATTGTTACGTTAGCACCGCTACTTATGTACAGTACCCGGGCCTTGCTGTTTGCGTCTATTGTAGCCCCTGAGCCTTCTCCTAGTATTTTTAGCTGGGTTATTGTGCCTGGTACATTTATAAAGCTGGCTCCAGAAAAGCTTGAGGGTGCCGTAATTGTTCCAATAACATGCAGTTCCCAAGGGTTGCTTTCGGTAATTGCCATTGTTGATCTTAGGCTGGATGCAACTTCGTTAATGCGGGCCATGGCGGCTTCCATTGTGTTAAAGGGGCGTTCGGATGTTCCTGTGGCTTCTCCTGCCGGGTAGCCGCTTGCGGACACGTAGACTTTTCTGTATACGAATGTCTTTACGCAGTCTTCCGTTACGCTAAAGTTTGTTCCACTTATATGAGGGGCTGTTCCGCTTGTCCAAGAGTCTGTTGTGAGCTCTGAGTATACAGCAACGTATTCTGTGCAAGAATAAAGGGGAATGGAGTTTGCTGCGCTGCTTGCATCCTTATAAAATTTAAGGGTCAGTTCGTATGTTCCAGTGGCTACTGTAGCGGCCTGTATGTTAAGGCTTGTTACTGCAGAGGGGCCGCTGTTGCCGGAGGAAAGGCTTGGAATGCTGCTTTCGTAGGCGCAGTAACCTATTCCGCTTTCTGTTTCCCAGCTTATTGTAAGGTCAACGGTTCCGTTTCCTGCAGCCGGAGTCATAAAAAGGTCTTCGCTTGCGTATGGGCTTGACGGGGATAGGGTTATGGACTTTGAGGGGCTCTGTAAGATTATGGAGTCGCCCCGCTTGCCGTATGCCGTAATTAGCCATGTGCCTGCCGAAAGGGTGTTGCTAAAGGTATAGGCCTTGTTTTCCGGGGTTAATGTTGCGTTGACCAAAAAGTTGTCGGACGTACGTGTTGCCGTTACCGAATATGTAAGGCTGCTTGTGGTTGGTATTGCGTTGCGGGATGCTGTTTCTGAGGATTCGTATGATTGGCTTGGGACTGCCGTTGCGTTAGCAAAGCAGAAGGTTCCGCTTATGGTGTACCCCTGCGGGTTGTGCGCTTGGCTGGATTCCGGGGCAGAGTCTGGTACCGAGTCCGGTACTGAGGGGGCGGCCAGTACAGAGCATGAGTAAATGGACGTTAAGAAAAGCGTTGTTGCGGCAAGGTATAAGAATGCGAGAAATTTATTTTTCATGGCACACCTCTTTTTTAACACAACCTATTCTATATTCTTATTATACGGCAAATTATGTAAAATTCAAGATGATTTTTAAACAAATTCACCATTAAGCCTACGCCGCCGTGGAGCCCCGTAGTTGCCGCTTGCGGCAATGACCGTTAGGGAAGGGCGGAAGGGCGGTGACGATTGGCATGTTCTGTCGCCTTAGAGGGGGAGTAAAATGGTAGAGCGGCAAGATTTTCGTCCTAAAGACTGCCACACTAAAAAATGCTTTAGCGGGCTTGAGCCTATTGAACGATTTTGAAAAAAGAGTTATATTTTATCGTAAGAATTTCTTTTTTAGGAGATATATTATGGCTAATGTTAGAGTTGCTATTAACGGTTTTGGTCGTATCGGCCGTTTGGCTTTCCGCCAGATGTTCGACGCTGAGGGTTATGAAGTTGTTGCTATCAACGACCTTACAAGCCCAAAGATGCTTGCTCACCTTTTGAAGTATGACACCGCTCAGGGTGGTTTCATGGGCCGCATTGGTGAAGGAAAGCACACTGTTTCAGCTACAGACGATTCAATCATCGTTGATGGCAAGGAAATCAAGATTTATGCAGAAAAAGATGCAGTAAACTGCCCTTGGGCTGCAAACAAGGTTGACGTTGTTCTTGAATGCACAGGCTTCTACACATCAAAGGAAAAGTCAGAAGCTCACATCAAGGCTGGTGCACGCAAGGTTGTAATTTCTGCTCCTGCAGGTAACGATCTTCCTACAATCGTTTACAATGTAAACCACAAGTCTCTTAAGCCAACAGATACAGTTATTTCTGCTGCTTCTTGTACAACAAACTGCCTTGCTCCTATGGCAAAGGCTCTTAACGACTATGCTCCAATCCAGTCTGGTATTATGAGCACAATCCACGCTTACACTGGCGACCAGATGATTCTTGACGGTCCTCAGAGAAAGGGTGACCTCCGCCGCTCACGCGCAGGTGCTCAGAACATCGTTCCTAACTCAACAGGTGCTGCAAAGGCTATTGGTCTTGTAATTCCTGAATTGAACGGAAAGCTCATTGGTTCTGCTCAGCGTGTTCCAACACCAACTGGTTCAACAACTCTTCTCTTTGCTGTTGTAAAGGGTAAGGACATCACTAAGGAAGGAATCAACGCCGCTATGAAGGCAGCTGCAACTGAGTCTTTCGGCTACAACGAGGACGAAATTGTTTCTTCTGATGTTATTGGTATGAAGTACGGTTCACTCTTTGATGCAACACAGACAATGGTTTCTAAGATTGACGATGACACATATCAGGTAGAAGTTGTTTCTTGGTACGACAATGAAAACAGCTATACTTCACAGATGGTTCGCACAATCAAGTACTTCTCTGAATTGAAGTAGAATTTGCTTGTTTAGCTAACTAAAAACTCCGCTTCGGCGGAGTTTTTTTTATGCTGTTTAACTTTTTGCGGGAAGAGGCATGTGGGCGGATGTCCAAGGAGAGACTTCCGCCCCAAAAAATACGAATCTTTTACAGAAGGCTTGCAATCTGCCGGACGTTTTCCGAAGAAGTGGAAATGTTTGCTGTAAAATCGGAAAGGTTTTCTATGCCGTCGGCAATTTGTTTTAGCGTAATAAAAATCTGCTCGCTGGAATTGGTAAACTGCCCAACGTATTTTAGAATCTCATGGGAACTGTCGGCTGTACTGTTGGAAGAGTCCATAATGCTCTCGAAGCCGCTTTCAAGGCTCTGGGCACTTTCCACCCCGGAATCAATCTGCTTTGTTCCTTTTTCGCTGTCCAGAATAAGTGCGTCAGATGACTTTTGAATCTCTGTGATTTTGTCTTTTATTTCCTTGATGCTGTCGATTATGTTGCCGGAAAGACGGCGTATTTCTGTTGCAACGATGTGGAAATTTTTTCCAGCTTCACCTGAACTTGATGCTTCCAGTTCCGCATTGAAGGCAATGATTTTTGTTTGGTCCGCTACCACGTTTATTATGGAAACTATGTCCCAGATGCCGGTAATTTTTTTGTTCAGATCTTTGATTCCTTCTATAGTAAGGTTGTTTGTGTTTTTTATGCCTACAAGTTCCTCCAGGTTGTTTTTAAGAGCCTCGCGCCCACGCAAAACCGCTTCTCTTGACTTTTCCGCAAGGCTTGTTACGTGCTTTATTTTCTCGCTGATGTTGCCAACCAGCTCTGTTGAATCCTCCATGGTTGCAACTATTTCTTTTACAGCCGTGCTTTGGTTTTGGCTTGTCTCCGCACTTTCTTTTGTGGCATGGGCAAGGGTTTCTGTCTCCTTCAAAAGCTTGAAGCTTGTTTCCCTTTCCGTCTTCTGAATCTTTTTTACCAAAAGTGAATAGATGACGTAGCAGACTGCGCCCGTAAGAATTGCTCCTATTGCGCCCCGCGTCAAAAAGAGCGGAAAATCATTTTTGCCGGGATGCTTTATTATGTGTATAGGAATCGTAATCATGTTGACAAGAGAAATGTAGACGCATGTCCCTACGGCAATCGAAAGGTTTCGGGAAAGGTTGTTGCTTACTGTAATGCCTGCTTCCCGCATCTTTTTTGTCATCAAGATTTTTTTTACAAGGAAAACATTAAGGGTGTAGCACAAGAATCCTACGCCAACGCTTTGGAGTTCTATAATCGTGAAAATGACAGGGTCAAAAGGAGCAAGGCCTTTTATAGATTCCAAAATTGCGGTGGAACCAGCTCCAAGCAAAAATCCTATTGCATCACCCGCGGCAATAGCAATGTCAAATTTTTTGTAGGAATCAAGTGCAACGGCCACATCCTCTTTTGTGAGGGACTTCTTGTCTTTCTTTCCTTTGCGTATGACTTTTTCAAAGCGTCTCAATATTGGCTTTTCTACGAAGATGCATGCCAAAATCAAGAAAGTGGAAATCAAAAGTGTGGGGATGCATTCCATTATGATTGCTTTTGGACGGGCATAGATGAATCCATAATGGAAGACGCGCAAGAAAAAAATTCCAAGATAAGTTGTCGCAAAAATCAATGGTACAAAAAATCTAAATGTGGTCATGTGCTATTCTCCTATTTTGTATTGAACGCAATTGCTCCGTCCCAGTTTTCTGGCGGATTTTTAATGAATTCTTCGCAGCGGGAAAGAAGAAGGCTTGCCGCCTTGTCTCCATCCGCTGCCGAAAGTGCTTTTAAAAAGTAGTCTCTTGCCAAATTCCAAATTCCCTTTTTGTACAAGTCCATGCCCTTTGAGTAGGCATCTTTGTATTCAAAAGAAAATTCTGTTTCGTTTTTGTCCACTGCGTATATTGGGACGGCATTCTTTTTGCCTTTTACGCGTACATCGTCAATGTGACGGAATGCAAATTCGCTTTCTCCTGCGTTTTCAAAAACGCTTTGGCTAACAAGAATGTGCGCGCCGTATGTTTTTGTTAAGCCTTCAAGGCGGCTTGCAAGGTTAACGTTGTCACCGATTACGGAATAATCGGTTTTATCCTTTGAGCCGATTGAGCCCACAATTACATCTCCGTAGTGTATTCCAATTCCGGTGTTAAATATCATTCCCTCGGGAAGAATTAGGTCTCCAATTTCAATGCTTTCAAGTGCATCCCTCATTTCTATGGCCGCAGCAACGGCTCTCCGGCAGTTGTCCTCGTAGCTTACCGGTGTTCCGAATTCTGCCATGATAGCATCTCCAATAAATTTGTCGATTGTACCGCCGTGTTTTTTTATGATGTCAACCATAACAGAGAAATATCTGTTTAGGAAGGAAACCAAAACGTCTGGCTTGTTGCGTTCGCTTATGTTCGTAAAGCTTCTAATGTCGCTAAAGAGGATTGCAACGGCCCTTGTTTCTCCAACGCCAACTTTCTCGTCGTTTGCATCGGTCTGTTCAACAAGGTTGTCTATAACTTGGGCTGGTACAAAGCGGCTAAAGGCCCTGCGGATGCGCTTTTCAAAAAAGATTTTCTTTTCAACAATAAGGGCCTTGGAAAAAATATCTCCTGCACGCTGTACGCAGAACTTGAAAAAATCCTGCGCACTGTTAGAGATGTTTCCGTCCGAGACTATATGCACGCTTCCTATTTTTTGAGATTTGTCGCTTGTTTGCAAAGTTTCGCTTGCGTAGCTGGAAAGCTGCACCGTATCGTTGAAAAATCTGTTCAGCAGTTTTGTGGGCCCAAGAAATTTTGCTGTAACCTTGGAGGCATTGTAGTCAGGCAGTATCTTCTCAAAATCAGCGGCGCATACGTTCAAAAAGTCTGCTGTTTCCTTTTCGCCTGCATTCTCCGATGCAACATAGTAGCCATGGGGACCGTCGTTTTCTATTATGTAAAGCCCGGCAATTGGAACTTCGGAAACTTCCGCAAGCAGAAGCAGGAATGATTTTACCATGTCCTCAACATTTTCTATGTGAACTGCAAGCTCGTTTATTTTTGAGAAAACGGTGTTTTTGAAGGAACTCATAAAAGATATGTCTGCCGATTGCATGAACAAAAATGCATCATCCAGGGTCTTTTTAATCTGATTCAGCTCAAGCTTGTCTATTTTGGGTGATGGCAGCTGTGCAAGTTCGTCTATGTTCAGAACAAGAGTCTTCTGATCCAGGCGTACAAAAGATGTTGCCCCGCATTCCTTTGCAAAGCTTTCGTCTAGCGGGGAAGGTGAGTTTGAGTACATGGCAATTGCAAGATCCTTAAAGCACTTTATGGAACGCACCAGTTGGACAATTGCAAAACTACACGGATGCTGCATGGCGGAGTTCATGAGGAATAAATCGGGCTGGAAGTCAAACAGGTCGTAAACTGCTGTTTTTCCGTCTGCGGCAAACTGGATTGTGTAATCGTCAGAATCAAGAGAAGTGGTAAAAAGTTTTTGTATTGTTACCGAAGTTTCAAGTATTAGAATTTTTTTGCTCATTTTATCCTACTCCCCCAAAAGCTCTTTTATTGTGCCAATCAGTTTTGAACGTTCAAAATCAGCTTTGGAAATAATCGCATTTGCACCGAGTTTCTTGAACTCATCATGCGTCTTTTGGCTTTGGTCTGCTGAAACCAGAACCACAGGAACTTCTTTGTATTGCTCCATGCGCCTAAGGTTGTCCAGAAGAACAAGGCCCGTCATGCGGGGCATATCCTTGTCTGTCATAACAAGATCGTATTGTTTTGACTTTGCCTTCTCAAGCGCATCAATTCCATCTACTGCCGTGTCAACAGTAAAGTCTGCGCTTTCCAAAATAGAGCGTTCAATATTTCTTGTCGTGGCAGAATCGTCAACTGCAAGAATCCGCACTGTACGCTTTTTGGTTGCGGCTTCGTATTTTTTTATGTCATAACCCCTAAGTGATTTGAATTTTTTGAGTATGTCAGGCACGTGAAGGATGGGAACAATGTCGTAGTGTTCATCAAATACAATTCCCTGCAATATGGAAAAATTGTTGAATGACTTTGGTAGCGGCTTTACGACCAGCGAAACATACTGCTGCACCTGGTCTACTATGATTCCTATTCTCTGTTCCATGTACTCAGCAATAAGGATGGAGTCTGCGTCTTGGTAAAGACCCCCCCTCTGGTCAGAAAAGAGTGATGAAAGTGAAAAGCAGGGGATGAGCTGATCGGAAAGCTTTAAGTAGCTTTGGTTCTGCAATGTGATGTACTCACTTTTTTTGCGGTAGATGATGTCCACTATATGCTGCGATGGAATCATATATTTGTCTTTGTTTGAGTAGATGAAAAGACCCTGCAGCGTGGAGAGGGAGAGGGGAAAGTTCAAGATGAAAGATGTCCCTTTTCCTGCTTCGCTTTCTATTTTTATGCGCCCCTTTATTTTTTCTACGTTTGACCAAACAACATCAAGTCCTACTCCGCGGCCCGAAAGTTCGGTTACTTTATCCTTTGTTGAGAATCCTGATTGGAAGAGGAACTGTGAAAGCTCCCTGTCTGCCATGTTTTTGATTTCTTCACCGCGCTCAGGATAGAGGGTAAGGGCCTTGCTGCGTATTTTATCATAGTTTAAGCCACGGCCGTCGTCTGTTATTTTTAGCTCGATATGCTTTGTTTCCCGTATGCAAGTGATTGTAATTGTCCCTTCCTCGCTTTTGCCGCATGCTTTCCTTTCTTCTGGGCTTTCAATTCCGTGGTCGAGTGCGTTTCTTATCAAGTGCATGAGTATGTCGCCCAATTCTTCCAAAATTACTTTGTCAACAGCAATGTCAGAGTTTGGAATTGAGCAGTGCACCTTTTTGCCTAGATTCAAGCTTTCTATGGCAATGGTGTTTTCAAGCGGTTTTAGTACCAGACTTATTGGAAGCATTCGCAAGTCAAACACTTGTTCCTGTACGCTAAAAATTGAAGTTTCAAGTGCATAGATGTCTGATTCGAACTGCTTCCTGATTTTTGAAAGGTCGTGGTTTTCTGTTCTCTCTTCGAATTTCTGAAGTTCGTCAAGCTGATGCTTTAGGTGGAATTCCCTCGTAATCATTGTGTCAAAAGCTGCAATGATTTCGTTTACGCGCGAAAGCTTAATGCGTATTGACTGAATGTCACCTACACGTCCTTTTGTGTTTTCGTCATCTTCACCGCTGTCTGTTTCATTTGCTTCCTGCTTGTTTAGGGAAGCAACAAAAGCGTCTGTGTCAATAAGTTCACCGGCGGCAAGTTTGTCGCAGTAGCGAAGGTAAAGCTCTATATCGCTGTCATCAGTTCCCGTATTTCTTATGGCTAGGGTGCAAGACTGAATTTTGTCGGCAACGGCGAACACAAGTTTTACCAGGCGGTCGGAATTTTTTACTTGGCCATCCTTTACGCTTTTGTATATATCTTCAAGGGCGTGAGAAAGTTTTTCAATGGTCAGAAAGCCAAGCATTCTGGCATTTCCCTTAATTGTGTGCAGGTTCCTTAAGAGATTTGCAAGAGTGTTCTCGTCATTCTGAATGTTTTTTAGAGTTATAACATCGTGTCTTGCCTGTTCCAAAAGTTCGTTTGTTTCTTCAACAAAGCTTTCGGTAATATCACTGGAAATTTTTGCCATTCAAAACTCCTGTTTTTCCCGCTGCCGCTGATTTTTTATAAAGTAAAATACTTTTCCGTCCATTACCTTTTCTAATGATGGAGGAACGACCGTAGAATCCAACTGTGCTATTTCACTCATGGATACGAAAAGAATTCCTCCGTCGCACATGCATTTTTCCGAAATGGTGCGTAAAATTCTGGCCCGTAGTTCCTGACTAAAATAGATAAACACGTTCCGCAGAAAGATTATGCTTTGGTTTTGAGGAAGAATTTTTTCTGTTTCCGGAGAATCAATTTTCGCAAGATTTATTTTTTTTGTATGTATTGAATTTTTTATCTGAGGAGGAAATTCAATTTTCTTGTCTTCTCTTTGATAGGGAATGAGGAGATTTTTAAAGGCAAGACCATCCATCTGTCTTATTGAACTGCCTAAAAAGAGTCCCTGCTTACAGTGCTCTAGAACTTCGGAGTTGATGTCACTTGCAGTTATGTCGGCTGTTATTTTGCATTCACGCGCTAAGAGGGATATGGAATATGCTTCTTCTCCGTAAGAACAGGCTGCGCTCCATATTCTGATTGGCATTGTTCCGAATGATGCCTTCCATTGCGGGAAAAGTCTTTCTTTTAGAATGGAGAACTGCTTTTCTTCGCGGAAAAAATATGTTTCGTTTACGGTGCTTGCGTTTACGAGTTCTGAAAGAAGGTTTGGTTTTGTGTCAATAAGCCGTTTGTATTCAGATGCGGATAAAGAATTTTCTGCAAGGGTTCTTTCGATGTATGTTTTTATGCCGGTTTTGTGGCTTTCTCTCGGGATTATTCCTGTGTTAAGCGTTACCAGTGAGATGAATGAGGCAAGTTCTTCTTGTGAAAGAGAAAAATCTTTTTTTTGCGTCATTTTTTCCTCACTAAGTTCAGAATGCGGTTGGGAATTTGTGGACGCGGTAAAATTTCTCTTGCTCCACCCATTTCTATTGCGGCTGCCGGCATACCAAAGACTACGCATGTGGATTTGTCTTCTGCAATGGTCCAGCCGCCTTCTTCGCATATTTTTTTACAGCCTTCTGCACCGTCCATGCCCATTCCTGTTAGGATAATGGCAAGGCAGGCTCTTCCGTAATGGCTTGCGGCACTTCTAAAAAGTTTGTTTACTGCAGGTCTCAAAAATCGTTCTGGCTCTTCATCGCTTAAAGAAAGGACAGGATTTCCGTTATGCTTTACATGGTCAATTACGAGATGCTTGTCGGCAGGTGACATATAAACTGTTCCCGCTTTTGCCTCCTCTCCGTCTTCTGCAATTTTTATCTTGATGTTGGGACAGACGGAACAGAACCATTCCGCCATCATCTTGTCTGCACCGATTTCTATGTGCTGTGTATACAGGATAGGAAGCGGAAAATCTTCTCCCAGTTTCTTTAGTACTTCGGAAACAGCAGTGGGGCCGCCGGTAGATGCACCAATGCAGAGAATCTTAAATCCTGCAGATGCACAAGAGTCTTCCGCCGCATTTTTTGATGCTGCCGATGATGGAGAGCATTCAATCTGAATTAAAGAGCGCAGTTTTTCTACAAGAGAATCAAAGAAATCATTTGTGTAGGAGTTTAATGCAGGTTTTTCAAATAGGCATACCGAATACGGATGATTTTTTTCTGCTTCAGCCTTTCCTTCTGTTAGAATGCAAATTGGAATACTGTGTTCCTGCGCCAAAGAGACAAGCGTGCTAATACCTTCAAGCTCTGGCATGTCACTGTCGCTTATTATGGCATCCGGGCATTCCTCTTTTATGGCATTAATAAGGCGTTTTCCGTTGGAGACAGAAGCAATTATATTAATGTCTGAATATGACGTGAGATTCTGCTCTAAAATTGCTCGCACTATGGCGGAATCATCTGCAATTATAATTTTCACTGTTTGCACTGCCTCCTATTTAGATTTTATAAGACCTGAAGAAAAAAACTTTTTGAGAAGCCTGTCTGGAGAAATAAGGATATGCTTTCTTAAAGTGTTTCCGTTTTTTCCGCCCAGGGAGAATCCTATTCCGCTGATTCCGCATTTTGCCTGCTGGTCGCGGATTCCTTCTGGAAGCAGGCGGAGTACGGAGATGTCTATTATCTTGCTAGAAATGGATGTATTCACCGAAAGCGCAAGGTTTCCGCTTGCGGGAAAAGCCGTGTTTGTAAAATCTATTATATCCTGCTGAACTCCGCTCATAAAATCCTGAGAGCGCATTACAAGTACCACGTTGCAGTCTTCTACTCGGGAACAGCAAAATTCTTTTTCCAGAAGATGGCCTATATGGATGTGGGGCAAAGTCTCCCGGTTAAAGGTTATGTTCTTTACGTCTTTTTCCACATCAAGAAAAACGCCAAAAAGAACGTGCTTGCTTTGAATGAGAAAATCCACAGAATCGTATGCAATGCATGTAAAATGGTTATGCGCTTCCAAGATCTTTCCTTATAAGAGTTTCAAAGGCATTCGTATTTATGGCTGGAATTTCTTCCCCACCATAACCGAGTGTTCCGAGAAAAAATCCTTCATCATTGTTGCCGGGAATCAGATTCAAATCGCTTTCTGCCATTTCCGCAAAAAAAAGAATGTCGGAGATATGAATTGAAAGCTGGTCGTCATCTCTTTTTAATATGAGAAAGAGCGGTTCTTGAGGAGGCGTTGTGTCATCATCGCCAATAAGGTGCCTGGGATTTATTACGGTAAAGGGATCGCCTCTCCTGTTCATGACACCTTCTATATAAGGCGGCATAAAGGGAAGCTTGTAGACAGCTGCGTCACGGATGATTTCAATCACGTCTCCACTCTTTACTGCATATTTTTTCCTTGCAATGGAAAAGATAAGCCAAGTGGTTAGCGATTTTTTTTCGGTGGCTTCTTCCTGAGTTCCTGTTCCTTCACTTATTTTTTCTACAACTTCCTCGTTCATTATTCCTCCACCTCGTTGTTTTCATGCTGCTGGGCGAGTTCGCTGGCAATCATCTTTAGGTTCTGCGATGCCTGGGAGATGTTTTCTGTTGCTGCGCTAAAGTTCTCTATGCCGCTTGCAATCTGCTTCAGGGTTATAAGAATCTGCTCGCTTGCCATTGCCTGTTGCTGAATAATCTTTGTAATTTCTCCCGCACTTCCGGCTGTAATTTCGCTTGCGTTCTTTATTCTCGTAAAGCGTTCCTCAAGGCCCTTTGCATTTTCTACGCCGTTCTGGATTTTTTCAGTTCCGCTTTCTGATGCAAGGATAAGAGAGTCTGAGCTTTGCTGAATCTCAGTGATTTTGGTTTTGATTTCTTTTGTGCCGTCAATGATTCCGTCTGCAAGCCGCCTGATTTCTGTTGCGACTATGTGGAAGTTCCTTCCTGCTTCGCCCGCACTGGAGGCTTCTAGTTCTGCATTGAAAGCAATGATTTTTGCCTGGTCGGCTACGGAATTTATGAGGGTTACGATGTCCCAGATGTTTTCTATTTTATCGCCAAGAGCCTTTATGCCGTCTATTGTCTTTTGGTTTGCCTCGGCAATTTCTGCAAGCTGATTTACGTTCTCTTCCAGATAAGTTACTCCGGTAATTACGTCTCCGCTTGTGTTCTTTGCAACGTCCGCAACATCAACTATTTTTTTTGAGATGTTTTCCGATTGGGCAGTATTGTCTTCCATTGTGGCGACAATTTCTTTTACGGCTGCACTCTGGTCCTGGGCTGTGGCTGCATTTTCCTTTGCTGATACGATAAGGTTCTGCATTTCTGTGAAAATTTTATCGCTGACTTGTTTTTCGCGCTTGTTTGTTTTGGTTTGTGTTGCCGCATTCAGTACGACACAAACTAGAATCATAACTGCAACGGTAAAGATAATGCCATACAGGTACTTGTTGATTGTGCTTGTAAAATCAGCCACGCGACCGTCTAAAACTGCAAACCAAGGAGAAGCACCGATTTTTCGGACAGCAAAGAAATACTTTCCCTGTACGAAAGCTTTTGCGGTACCGTCAAAATATTGTGAAGCGGTATACTTCTTTTTGTCGAGCTTGCTTTCATCCATATAGTTCTTTTTTAAAATTGCATCATCATCTTTATGAGTAAGATAGAGACCCGTGTTGTCAACCAGATTTATGGAGGTGTTGTCGGAAACGCTTATTTTGCCTATTACTTCGGAAAGGTTTTTGAGCATAAGATCTGCGGATATGACACCGATGAATTCTTTTTGTTTGTTGAATACAGCCCTGGAAAATGAGATGCATGTTATTCCGCTGGGAACAGAAGCATGAGGCTGGCTTGCGAAGATTGTACCGTTTGCATTTTTTGCACCAGTGAACCAGTCGCTTGTAGTGTGGTCAAAGTCACTGGGAGCATTCCAGTCATCATGGGTAAGGAGGTAGCCACCCTGCTTTCTGGGAAGAGCTGTTCCGTAGTAAACGGTAAGGCACTGAGGATAACTTTTTGCGGCGGACTTTACCAAGGTGGAAATATTCCTAGGGTTTTGGTCAGCGGAAATTGCATCTGCCAATGTGTCTAGTGCGGTTGCTGGCGGTTCAAATGTGAGACGGACTTCACCATCTATTTTTTCATTGATGCCGTCTATAACACGAAGAATGGCTGCTTCAATTATTTTATTTGAGATAATTGTAAACGAGATGCAAGTGTACATGGCAACAACTACCAATGGAACTACGAGAATCAGAATCTGCTTTAGACTCAGTGAAAAGAATTTTTTGTTTGCTGTCATTTGTTCAAATCCTCCGTAATTGTTTGTGCTTTCTTTGAAACACTAGGTATATTATTATCAGTGTTAACTGAAAAACTTTTGACTTCGCCTGCAATTTGTTTGAGCGTGTTAAGTATTTTCTCGCGTGATTGCGCCTGCTGCTGAATGATCCTTGTGATTTGGGTAGAGCTTTCTGCTGTGATTTCGCTTGCGTTTTTTATGTTTTCAAAACGCTTGGAGAGAACATTTGCATTTTGCACTCCCTTTTGGATTTTGTCGGTTTCGCTTTCCGAGGTAAGGATAAGTGTGTCTGAAGACTGCTGTATTTCAGAAATGCTTTCCTTGATTTCCTTGGTGCCGTCGATGATTCCGTCTGCCAACCTGCGTATTTCCGTAGCGACAATATGGAAATTCTTGCCTGCATCTCCCGCCGTGCTGGCTTCGAGTTCTGCGTTAAAGGCAATGATTTTTGCCTGGTCTGCCACGGAATTAATGAGCGATACTATGTCCCAGATTTTTTCTATTTTGTCACCAAGAGACTTGATGCCGTCTATTGTTGCCTGGTTTGCCATGGCTATTTCTGAGAGCTGGCTTAAATTTCCTTCAAGAAGGGCCACTCCTTCGGCAACGTCTTCATTTGTTTTTCCTGCCAAGTCTGCTACAGCCTTGACCTTTGATTCAATATTCTGGGAGAGGGTGTTTGACTCGATTAAATTGTGGGCCTGAGACAAAATCTCCACTCCTGTCTGCATCTCTTTTTCCTGGGATTTTTTTATCTGGGCCATGACCGCCTGTAGCGTTTCGATGAACTGGTTTATGTTTTGCGCAAGCTCGCCAATTTCATTTTTACTTTTGATTTTTAGGCGGACTGTGTAATCCTGGGGTTCGTCTTTAAGATTCTGCATAAAGCCTTTTACAAAGGTGACCATAGTTTTTAAGGGTTTTGTAACGCGCCACGTAAGAAGAAGAGTTATTACTGCGGTAAAAAATGCAAAAATGAGGGAAATGGTGATTGCCGCAGAAAGGGTTTTGTGGAAGGCTTCAAAAACTGTTTCCTTTGGTGCTAGGGCTATGATTCTGTAGCCTGTCTTTTGGTTTGTGGTAAACTGAGTAAAATAAGTCTTTCCTTCTATTTCAAGCGAGGAATATGTTTGTCCTGTCTGGAATATTTCGCTGAGTCCGGGAAGAGAAATCTCTTCTGTATTTTTGAAGTTGTTGGGGCTTGGGGAAGTGTCTGCAAGAATTGTTCCGTCTCCCTGAATCATCAGTACAAAGCTGCCTTTTCCAAAATCTAGGGTACGGAGAATGCCGGTGAGCGTGTCCAGCGAAACTTCTATTGATGCGTTGCCAATGAAGTTGCCGTTATGATCGTATGCACTGCGCGTAATGCCAACAACCGTCTGCCCGACAGTGGATGCAAAGGCATCTGTAATCATTACCTTGCCGTTTCCCTCTGAGGCTTTTGCGTACCAAGCGCGCTTTCTTGGGTCATAGCCACCCTGCATGGAGCTGTCAAAATTTGTTGCGTAGCCTCCCCATTTTGTTCCAAGGTAAATTTCTGCAATGGAAGGATCGTGTTCTGCAAATTTCTTGCACAGGGCGCGGATCCGTTGCTCAGAAAGGCTTTTTCTGTAGGACTGTATTTGGATCTCTCCGCTTTCGTTTACAAATGAATGAATTAAGCTGTCTGCGGCTTTTACTTCTTCTGACTCTGCAAAGACATTGAGTTTGCCTTCTTTTTCCGAAAAGAACATTGTGATTGAGTCGGAGAATTCAGAAAGTTCCTTGGAGGCTGAATCATAGAAGTTTTGCAGGCTGTTTCTGGAAAAGAAAACCCCTGTTATGCTGACGCAAAGTGCAAGGACTGCAAGCATGATGAATATTGCGCCCAGTGAGAAAGTTGTAGATATTGAAAAAAGCCTGTTCAATTTCTTTTTTTCAAAAGGTACATCCATATATTATATAATTGTACCATGCTTTTTAAGAAATCTCAAAGGAAAAAATCAGATAATTTTATTGAATTCAGGTACCCGTCACTTTTGGCCCCGTAGGTGAAAATTTTTGTGGACAATGGGGAATTTTCAAAGTAGAATGTTTATATGGAAAAAATATATAAGATATACAATCTCGCTTTTATTTCTATTTTGTTTGGTTTAATCTGGCTTTTGCTGATTTTTATTGGTCACTGGTTCAAGAAGGGGAAGGATTGCAAGGCGGAATTTCTTAGTCCTGTCGCTACAAAATCGCTTCAGGGGCTTGCGGCTTTTGGCGTTCTTTGCCATCACCTTTCACAGACTGCGGCTTATGGTTCTTTGAATCAGATTCAGGCTTTTGTGGAAGTTGGCTTTTTGTTTGTGGCGGTTTTCTTTTTCTGCTCAGGCTTTGGGCTTATAAAGAGCCTTAACACAAAGAGCGGCTATCTTAACGGCTTTCTTAGGCACAGGCTTCCGGCTGTTATTGTTCCCTTTTACGTGATGAACCTTTTCTATATTGTCTACCACATTGCTATTGGAACCAAGATGGGGCTTAGCGAATGGATTTGCAAGGTTACTGGTGTGGCACTTTTGAACGACAACGCATGGTTTGTTCCGGTAATTGTGATTCTATACCTTTCTTTCTTCCTGATTTTTAGGGCTGAAAAATCTGATTCCAAGGGGGCAAGGACAAAATCCTTTGTTTTGATTTTTCTTGTGATTGCAGTTCAGGTAGGATGGTTCTTGTTCAACAAGCATTTTCCATGGTGGCTGGGCAAGGCAAACTGGTGGCGCAGCAATGCGGCTTGGGCAACTGCTCCCTGGTGGAAGATGCCTGTTGCGCTTTGGTACGAGGGTGAATGGTGGGTTAACTCTACGATTGCATTCCTTTTGGGTATGCTTGTTGCTCAGTACCAGGAAAAATTCTTTGCTTTCTTTTCCAAGCTTTATTGGGTAAAGCTTGTGGCGGCGCTTTTGCTTTTTGCAGGAGCAATGGCTCTCTTCTTCTATGTTGAACACGGGCTTGGCATTAACTACTGGATGGAATTTGGCGGTAACAACAAGACTCTTCCGCGTGCAATTCTTATGGGAATAAATGCTTTGCAGTCGCTTTCGTTCTGCTTCCTGATTGCCCTTATTATGATGAAAAACTTTGCAGAGAACCGCGTTACCCGCTTTTTGGGCAACCATTCGCTTGAGATTTATCTTATGCAGGCTCTTCCGCTTAGGGCTTTCCAGAAGGTCTTTGGCATAGAAGGAAATATTGGTGAAAAGATTTCTGTTTCCATGAACACGGCTGTTATTTATACGCTTTGCGTTGTAGCTTCTACGCTTGTGCTTGCGGTAATCTTGAAGCTGCTTAGCGGATTTGTCTTGCGCTTGTTCAAGGGAAAAAAGAATTAAGTGTAAGGACAAAAAAAAGCCTACCCCGATGTAGCTAGTCCGAGTAGGCTTTTGTAAAAATGCTATTAATCACCTAGTTCTGGGAAGAAAGCGACAGTCTTGGACTGATTTGGCTGATTAGCGGGGCTGCATCTTTCATAAGGCTTAGCGAGAAGTCTGCGGGGCTTTCGTTTAACTTTGCGCTTATGTAGATTGTGCGGCTTTGCTTGGGGAAGAGGAAGCGGAAGCTTTTTCGAGTGCTGTAGGAAATCTTTACTTCACTAAGGCTTGAAAGGCAGAAGCACTGTTCCTTGTTGTCCATGTCACCGGCCATCCTTTGTATTGCAAGGCGCAAGATGTTGTCCGTGGGAAAGACGTAAAAATAGAGTTCATCTTCACAGAAAACAAGCAGCCCTGCCAGTTCGTTCTGTCCTGGTGGCGGCTCAAGCTCAAAGGCCTGGAATACACGAGGGTATGCAGTAATCGTTGCAAATTCCACAAAAAGCACGGTCTTTCCTGTTTTTTCCTTAAACTGATCAAAGAATTTTTTGCGCGCAATTTCTGTATTGTCTCTTGAAAGCATCTTATTCTTACTCCTTTTTTGACGCTAAATGTTCCAGTCGCCTTTGTTCTGCGGATTGTTAAGGTCGTCAATCGTTACACTGAAAAGGTAGTTTTGTATAAGGGTGTTCATGTTTTCCCACATGCGGAGGGTCTTGCAGTCTTTTGCCTTGGGACATTTGTTGGGATTGTCGTTCAGACAGGAGACTGGCGCAAGGGATTCTTCCGTTAGCTTTAAGATTTCGCCAACCGTGTATTCGGACGGTTTTTTTACGAGTTTGTAGCCCCCGGATTTTCCTCTCTTTCCTTCCAAAAGCTTTGCCTTGGTTAAAAAAGCTACGATTGCTTCTGCGTATTTTAGGGAAATGTCTTGCTTTTGGGAAAGCTCAATGAGCGGAACGTATTCGTCTTGGTCGTGAGTGCTCAGTTCAAGGATGATTCGGAGTGCATAGCGTCCACGGGTTGAAACTAACATTATTTTACCTCTTGCGAAATTATAGCATTATTATTATAGCATAGATTTTGATAAAATCCTACTGAAAAACAGGTTTTTAAAAGGAAATCAATTTTGTGTTCCACTTCCAGAAAAATGGTTGACAAATGGGGAATTTATTCGTATTCTTATATTATCCTATAAAAAAGATAGGTTTTGATTTTATAAATTTGATTAATGGGGGCTTTTTGTTATGGGAACATTGTTTACTTCCGCAACACAGATTATTGGAAAAACTCCTCTCTTGGAAGTTTCTAAGCTTGAGAAACAGTTGGGGTTAAAGGCACGCCTTCTTGTAAAGCTGGAGTATTTTAATCCGGCGGGAAGCGTAAAGGACAGGGTTGCCCTTGCCATGATAGAGGATGCAGAAAAGAAAGGCACTCTTAAGGCAGGCGCAACGATTATTGAGCCTACATCAGGAAATACCGGTATTGGTCTTGCAAGCGTGGCGGCAAGCAAGGGCTACAAGGTTATCCTTACAATGCCAGAAACAATGAGCGTTGAGCGCCGCAATATCCTTAAGGCTTACGGTGCGCAGATTGTTCTTACGGACGGAGCTTCTGGAATGAAGGGTGCAATTGCCAAGGCAGAAGAGCTTAACAAGGAAATTCCTGGCTCCATAATTCTTGGACAGTTTGACAATCCTGCAAACCCGGAAATTCACTTTAATACTACAGGTCCCGAAATTTGGGATGATGCCGATGGTAAGGTTGACGCTTTTGTTGGCGGTGTTGGAACAGGCGGAACAGTTACTGGAACAGGCAAATTCCTAAAGACAAAGAATCCTGCCATAAAGGTTGTTGCCGTAGAACCAGCCACTTCTCCTGTATTGACGGAAGGCCATGGTGGAAGCCACAAGATTCAGGGAATTGGAGCAGGTTTTGTTCCAAAGGTCCTGGATACAAAGGTTTACGACAAGGTTATTCCTGTAGACAACGACAAGCCCTTTGAGACTGCAAAACTTCTTGCAAAAACCGAGGGAATCCTTGTTGGCATTTCATCAGGTGCGGCTTTGTATGCTGCAATAGAGCTTGCAAAGAGTGATGAGTGGGCAGGCAAGACTATTGTTGCCCTGCTTCCTGACTCTGGCGACCGCTACTATTCAACTGCCTTGTTTGGGGATTAAACAGTAGAAAAAAACACAGTAGAAAAAAGCAAAATTTGGGCAATTATTTGTTTTTTTTCTATTGAAAAAAAAATCGCGGTGTGCTACTACATTTTCTATGCAAAATAAATCTCGTGGCGCATTGCCGATGGTTAAGCTTGCTCTTCCCTTAGCGGGGGAGCAGTTGCTTAGAATAGTCGTTTCCCTTGTTGACACCTTTATGCTTAGTAGCTATTGCGAAGAGGCTGTCGCAGGGGTAGGGCTTGTTTCACAGTGGATTTTTTTCCTCCAGATTCTCTTCAATATCGTTGCAATTGGAAGCTCCATCGTGTTGGCCCAGTATCTTGGTGCCCAGAGGTCAAAGGACGATCTGAACAATATTGCCAAGGCCAGTGCCATAATGGTTGGCCTGCTTTCCCTTGTACTTACTGTGGCTGTCTTTTTGGGAACAGGCCTTCTCCTTGGCTGCTATAAGCTTGAGGACAGCGTGCGCTCTTATGCAAAGCAGTATTTCCTTATCTTTGGCGGGGCAGGTGCCGTCTTTAACGCTGTCAGCCTTTTGCAGAGCTCCATACTCCGCTGCTATGGCTATACCCGCGAAAATTTCATTGTTACCCTAGTTGCAAACTTCGTAAACGTGGTGGGCAATGCCCTTTCGCTTTACGGATGGTTCGGCCTGCCGGTTTTTGGCGTTGCCGGTGTTGCGGGTGCATCTTTGCTTGCATCCATGGTTTCCTGCGTGATTCTTGGCGTTATGATTAAAAGGCGCAAGGATGTGTGCTTTAACCTGAGTAAAGTCTTTGCTGTTCCTCGCAAGTTCTTTGCGCTCATTCTGAAAGTTGGAATTCCTACTGCGGGCGAAAACCTTTCATATAATATTTCGCAGATTGTCATTATGGCCATGATTTCTTCTCTTGGAACTTATGCCATGTCTGCCCAGGTTTATACTAACACCCTTGCCCGTTTTGTTTTTGTTATTGCCATTGGAATAGGTGCTGCGGTTCAGATAAAGACCGGCTACTATGTTGGTGCGGGAGAAAGCGATACTGCCTACAGGAAAGTGTTCCGCTACGGGCTTTGCGCAACCTGTGCCAGCATTATACTTGTCCTCTTGCTGAATCTTGTGAAGGGGCCTGCGGTTGGCATTTTTACCAAGAACGAGGAAATTATTGGAATGGTAAGCAAGGTTCTTATTATTTCCATACTGCTGGAATTTGGACGCTCGCTTAACCTGATTTATGTTGGTGCGCTAAAGGGGGCGGGGGACATACGCTTTCCAGTTTTGTACGGAATGTTCTCCAATTGGTGCATAATGGTTTTGGGGGCTTGGATTCTGGGTATTAAGCTGGGCTACGGAATTTACGGTTGCTTCTTTGGCATTGCGCTTGACGAGACTACTAGGGGATTCGTGATGCTTCTTAGGTGGAAGAGTAAGCGCTGGATGACAAAGGCGTTAGTTTAAGAAACTGGTTTAAGAAAGTTTGCAAATTTAGGCACGGCAGGCAATGGAGGGGCGGCGTAGCCGTTGCCGGGGTACCCGGCAATGGAGCGGGTAGGGCCCCGCGGAACCCCGGAACTGCCACCTAAAAGGCCACTTTCCCTTTGCGGATGGAATGAACCGAATCAAAAAGAAAGTGCCGCAGGAAAAGTAAAATTCATTATTTAAAGCTCTCTGCCGAAAGGTCGCATCCCGCTACAAAGTAGGAGATTCCAGAGCCTTCAAAGACGTATTTTTCTATGCCGTAGATTATTGCCAGACGGTTTTCGTAGGGGTTCTTAAAGTAGCCGCATACGACAGCCTGGTAGGCCTGTTCGCCTTTTGCGCTTGCCACGGTCTTTGACTTTCCGGCAGGATTTGTTACGCGTATCTGATAGTCAATCTTTCCAAGCCAGTCATCATCACCGCCGTTTTTCTTGTCCTGAATAGAAGCCGTGCAGCTGTAGCCGTCTTTTGTTGGGAACTGAAGGAATTCGTTGTCGGCCTGAATTATGCCGTACTTTTGCATTGCACTTTTGAGTTCTGCCTTTTTGTTGTTTAGAGAAATTTGGAAGGTGGTAAGGGTTGCCATGCTGTCTTGCTCGCCGGTCCAGTCTTCCGTGTCGTCTTTTGTTGTCCAGACTATTTTGTCCGTTACAAGGTCCTGAATCATGTACTGGATGATTGTTCCACCGCGGCCGTCAACTTCTTCTTCCAAAGAGTATGCCATCTTGCCGTCTTTTGAAAAGCCAAAGACCCTGCAAATGGGGAAGGTGTTGCATGTGCTGCCTACTTTTGAGCGGTGGAGTGCAAAGGGGTCAAAGCCTTGTGGCGGAAGGATTTCTGATGACTCGTTTACCGGTTCAGTTGAGTCTGTGTCTGAATCATCTTCTTCTGATGGAGATGCCTGCTCTGTAGAAGCGTTTGCCGTAGATTCGGATGCCGTGGAGTTGGCTGTTGTTGCACCGTCTGTGGATGCGTTTGCCTTTGAGTCTCCAGACGATGTTGCGGCTGCCAGGCTTGCCAAGTCCAGTTCGGAGGACGACTCTTTTTGCTTTTTGCTGCAAGCTGTTTGCAAAAGCATTGCCAATGCAACTAGAACTGCCAGTGCATACTTTACTGCCGGGATAATTTTTGCTGTCTTCATTTTTACTCCTTAGCTGTGGCTTTGGTGTTAGACAAAAAGACCCGCCCCAAAATAAAGGAGCGGGCTGTTTTCGTATTGCCGTATCAGCTGCGGCAATTACAAAGGTTTATTATGCCTTGTTCAAGCGTGCTTCCAAGTCGTCCAAGATTGCGGACAATTCTTTTGGCAAGTGCTTGCCGAACTTTGGATAGTGGTTCTCGCGTACATCCTTAACTTCCTTCTTCCATCCTTCAACATCAACCTTGAGGATTTCAGGGAGAGTCTTCTTGTAGTAGTCAGCAAGACCGTCTGTGTTGAGGGCACCTTCTTTTGGCATAAGACCGATTGGTGTGTCAACAGCATTGTCTACGCCGTCGCAGCGGTCGAAAATCCATGCAAGAACGCGGCTGTTGTCGCCGTATCCTGGCCACATGAATCCGCCTGGAAGATCCTTGTTGTTCTCGTCCTTGCGGAACCAGTTAACGTAGAAGATCTTAGGAAGCTTGTCCTGGTCAGCCTTTGCGCCAACGTCAATCCAGTGCTGGAAGTAGTCGCCCATGTTGTATCCGCAGAATGGAAGGATAGCGAATGGGTCGCGACGGATCTTACCAACTTCTGCTGCGTTGATTGTAGAAGCGGCTGTGATTTCTGATCCAACGATTGAACCAAGGAATACACCGTGGTTCCAGCTGCGTGCCTGGTGTACAAGCGGAACAGTTGAAGGGCGGCGTCCACCAAAGAGGATGGCAGAAATCGGTACACCTTCTGGGCTTTCCCAGTCAGATGCGATACATGGACACTGCTTTGCAGGAGCTGTAAAGCGTGCGTTTGGATGAGCCATTTCTTCACCCTTAGGAGCCTTGTCCTTCGGGAATGCAGGACGGGTATTTCCCTTCCAGTCAACAAGGTTACCCTTTGCAGGATATCCGATTCCTTCCCACCATACATCGCCGTCTTCTGTAAGAGCACAGTTAGTATAGATAGTATTCTTTTCAGCAGAAATAAGAGCGTTCTTGTTTGATTCTGCAGATGTACCAGGAGCAACACCAAAGAATCCTGCTTCTGGGTTGATAGCGTAGAGACGTCCGTCCTTGCCAAACTTCATCCATGCAATGTCGTCACCAACAGTTTCAACCTTCCATCCTGGGATAGTAGGAATAAGCATAGCGAGGTTTGTCTTTCCACAAGCAGACGGGAATGCGCCTGTTACGTACTTTACTTCGCCCTTTGGATTTGTAAGCTTAAGGATGAGCATGTGCTCAGCAAGCCAGCCTTCTTCGCGGGCAATAACTGTAGCAATGCGGAGTGCGAAACACTTCTTGCCAAGAAGAGCGTTTCCACCGTATCCAGAACCGTAAGACCAGATAAGGTGCTCTTCCGGGAACTGTGAAATATACTTGTGCTCAACGTCTGCGCAAGGCCAGATTCCGCCGTCTGTTTCACCATTGTTGAGTGGCTTACCTACAGAGTGGAGACATGGAACCCAGTCGCCGTCAGTACCAAAGTACTGCCATACCTTTTCACCGGCACGTGTCATGATGTCCATGTTAAGAACAACGTACTCAGAGTCTGTAAGCTCAATACCGTATTTTGCGATTGGTGAACCGAGTGGACCCATGCAGAATGGAATTACATACATTGTGCGGCCGTGCATACAACCTGTGTAAAGACCCTTCATTGTAGCCTTGAGTTCTACAGGATCAATCCAGTGGTTTGTTGGACCAGCATCTTCTTCCTTCTTAGAAGAAATGAATGTGCGTGATTCAACGCGGGCAACATCGCTTGGAAGAGAACGGAACAAGAAGCAGTTCTCTTTTGCCTTGAGAGGAGTTGCGAGACCAGCATCTACGCACTTCTTCATAAGGCGGTCATATTCAGCTGTAGAACCGTCAACAACTACTACGTTGTCTGGTTCACACATCTTAACACATTCTTCAACCCATGCTTTAATTCCAGCATGTTTAATGTCAGAAACGTTCATTAAAAACTCCTTGCTGTAAGGAATGTTTGGCGCAACGGTTGCTTTACAACGTAACATAGCCGTTTTCGCCATTTGCCTAAACCTGTGGCAAAAGTCCAAATTTAGGCAATTTTGCAATCCTTTGGCAAGAATTATATACTAAACTTCATTTATTTTCAACCGTTTGGGGCTTCTACCAAAGACTTACTTTCCGGGCCCCGCTTTGCATTTTTTTTCTCTTTTGGACGGTACTTTTCAGGACGGTAGTCCTAATGGCTCTACCATCTTGCGCCTTGGCTAATTCGACCGTCAGGGCCTTTGCGCCACCGCCGTTCCGCCCTTCGCTAACGCTCATACCGCCCTTCGGCCGGTACTGCCGGGGCTCCATGGCGGCGTACGACCTGGGAAAATCCATCCTTGGATTTTCCCAGGTATTGCAGAATTGCGTAGCAATTCTGCATGCTGCTAAGCGCCCCTCCATGGGCTTTTTATTTGTTGGCAAGTACGAAGGAAATCCCTCCATGGATTTTTGAGAGATTGCAGAATCGCTGCGCAATTCTGCATGTTGCTAAGTCGCCATCCATGGCTCTGCAATGGTCGGCAAGTACGAAGAAAAATCCCTCCGTGGATTTTTTTGGGTATTGCAGAATTGCGTAGCAATTCTGCATGCTGCTAAGCGCCCCTCCATGGGCTTTTTATTTGTTGGCAAGTACGAAGGAAATCCCTCCGTGGATTTTTGAGAGATTGCAGAAGTGCTTGGCACTTCTGCATGCTGCTAAGTCGCCATCCATGGCTTTGTAATGGTTGGCAAGTGTTGGGCCTACTTCTTCCTTACTGGAATCCAAAGCTCGCAGAACAAGCCTGGGCGGCTTTTTGGACTTGCAGCGTCAAAGTAAAGCTCGTAGTCGGTTTCGTCTGCGGCTTCGTAGCCCATCTGCGGAAGGAACTCCTTGTAGAACTTTGACCAGGTGTCGCGGATGCAAACTTCGTCCTTACCCATGCAGTCAAAAACAACATAAGTTGCAGGCTTTACATCCCAGAGAGAAAATCCCGCCTGCTTCATCTTTTCAAGGTCAAAGTCGGCGGTGTCCTTGTCTATGGGAATGCCTATCCCGTAGTCAAAGCTTTCTGAGCCAGCTTTTGTTGGCGTGCAAAGGCCGTAAAGGTCCCTCATGCCTTCTTTTCTAAGCATCCAGACTGGAGAGAGCAACTTCTTTTTGTTTACCTCTGCCCAGAATTCTGGAACCTCCTGATTGTCATCATCATTGATGATTTCATTCCTAAAACTTCTTACCAGGGCAAGAAACTGTTTTGCCTCTGTCTGTACGATTCTGTAGTCCATAGACTTTCCCCCTTCAACGGTTAGTTTTATAACAAGAGGGTTAAAAAGCACGAGCTTGGAAGATTCTTGGCGTGCAAGCTTGGGTGCAACTCCATGAAAGCGCGTAAATGCCTTGGTAAAACTTTCCGGTGTTTCGTATCCGTACTTGAAGGCAATGTCCGTAATCCTGCCGTCAGTCTCTACAATTTCCCTTGCAGCCAAAGACAGCCTGCGGTTACGGATGTAGGCATTTGCGGTCATACCCGTAAGAAAGCTGAATGCCCTGTGAAACTCGTAGCTTGAGCTGTACACACTCTTTGCCACGTCTTCATAGTTAATCTCTTCCAACAGGTGCTCTTCCATGTAGTCAATTGCCCTTTGCATCGCAGAAATCCATTCCATTTCGTCTTCTCCTTGCCTCTTGTATAACTGCATTATAGGGGCAATCTGTTGTGGCCGCATTTCCCATCTTGCGGAATTTTGTCAGCTTGCTTTTCTAGTTCCAGGCGCATAAGTTCAAAATCATCCTGGGTAATTGCATACTTTTTCATGTCTACATGGCCGTCTGTAAAAACAAGCCCCTCTGCTTCAAGCTTTTTCTGCTGGGCAAGGCTTCCACCAAATGCAAAGCTTCCTGAACAATAGCCCTTTGCGTTTACAACCCTGTGGCACGGCGTAAAGGAATTGCTTGGATTTTTATGCAGGGCATTCCCAACGTAGCGGCGCAAGTTACAGTTGCCGGCAAGGGCTGCAATCTGCGAATAAGAGGCAACCTTCCCGCGGGGAATAAGGCGGACTGCGGCATAAATTCTTTCTGCAAGACTAAAAACTTTCATCCTGTAAATTATAGCACACATTTCTTGCCAAGTGCTTGACTTTTAACCTATTAGTTGAATACTTCTTAAGCAGGAGTTGCGGAATGAATTTTAGTCCAAGCGAAGAAGAAATCAATTTTGTAAATGATGCACTGCGAAAGTTCAACGACGAAAAGGTTGGCCCGGACAATCACCTTCTTTTGAATATTGTGGAATACGATAAAGACAAAAATGTAATTGCAGGAATTTTAGGCGGAACCTATTGGGGCTGGATGCACATAGACATTCTTTGGGTTGATTCAAAATACCGCAAGCAGGGGCTGGGGTCAAAACTGTTGCAGGCGGCAGAATCAGAAGCAAAAAAGCGGGGCTGCCATTCCGTACACGTAGACACAATGTCGTGGCAGGCTCCAGACTTCTACAAAAAGCATGGCTACAAAGTCATTGGCCAACTAAATGATATTCCGTTGGGAAACAAAAAGTTTCATCTTATAAAGAATTTTAATTAAAACGTTTTCCATTAACTTTGTGTCATTCTGAGCTTGACTCAGAATCTCAAATTACGATATTGAAGAGAGATGCCGAATCTAGTTCGGCATGACAGCTTTTTATGTTAATGACATTGGTAATTAAAACGATTGCTGTTTTTTATCTAAGACTGCTTTCTTCCTTCTTGAGCTTCCTCTTGTTTTTGTACATTTCCTTGTCCGCACGGTCAAAGATTTCCGAAAAGAGGTTGTCTGTTTCCGGGGTGTATTCTGCCATGCCGGATGCCAAGATTGGACCTGCCCCCGATTTTAGGTTGCTCTTAACTTGGGAATGCAAAGCTTCTATTAGCATCTTTCTGTTTATATAGTCGTTGCCCCTTAGGAAGACAACAAATTCATCACCACCAAACCTGAACACCGGGCTGTGGACAAATGTGTCGCACAAAAGCATCGCTGATTTTTTGATGTATTCATCACCAGCAACATGGCCTTCCGTATCGTTTATCTTCTTTAAATTGTTGGCATCACACACAACAAGTCCAAATGGCAGGTAATCCATTCCGTTGTCTATGTTTGCCTGGACTGATTTTTCAAGTTCATTGTACGCGGTCTTGTTTTTTACACCCGTAAGTTCATCGCGCCTTGCAAGTTCTTTTTCCGTATTCAGTTCCTTAAGGTGCTGCTTTTCTTTTTTTACTTCATTATCTATGTTTTCAATGCCAAAGATGTAGTGTTTTCCATCGGCTGCCTTTCGCACTGTCATTCTTACATAATGCGTTTTTTTGAATGCCATAATGCGGTATTCGGTGCTGCAGCTTTTCTTGTCTTTGAGGGTAGAGATTATATGGTCCCTGTCTATAAATGCAAGCACAATGTCCTGGTCGCTTTTATAGACAATCTTTGAAATGTCATTTTTGGCGTCTGCAAAAAAATCATCACCGGATTTCTGCATGTCCAAATGGCCGTAAATGTTCCTGCATTCATAACTGATGTAGCTGGAGTCTTCTATGCTAACATAATATATTACGTCGTAGTTTACGGCAAGAAGTTCCGCTATCTGGCTAAAGGTAATGTGTTTCTTATGTTTTTCTAGTAGCATATTATTAGCGGTAATTTCATCATCTATATTCTTTCCATACAGAATAAAGTCCATGCCGTTATTGGTCTTCATCACCGTGAACTGGAAGTACTTTGGCTGCCCGCCAACCATTACCCTGTACTTGTATGAATATGACTTTTTATCGTCCAGGTTCTTTTGCATCGTCTCTTTGCTGTGCATGGTCTTTGCAAATTCCCTGTCGTCGGGATGCACATATTTTTCTATGTTTGTCTGGGTTTCGGTGTAGAAGTCCCGGCTTTTTACAGGAACATTCATGGAGTCATATTCCTGGTTTGTAGAAAATTCCAGATATTCACCTGTCTCTATATTGATGTAGTACAAGGCCTCGTAATCTTCCGCAAGACTTGTTGCAATGTGGTCATAGATTTCTTTTTCCTTCATCTCGCTGGCTTCAACAAAGGAATGAATTACACAGATTCCTATTAAAAGCCCCATGGCATAGAAAGGATAGTTTGAGTTGAGTATCTGCAGCACAAGGAATATGTTCATTACAAGGCAGGTTGTGCCGACCGCTATGTGCCGCACTTTGTTTCCGCCGCTTGATTTGCATGCTATATAGAACATATATATTGTGGTCAGCGTATATAGTGCCAGCTGAAGGATAAAAGACGTATGTCTTCCTGGCCCAGTTACGTATTCATGTTCTGCATTAAAAGAAAAAAACAAGGGGTGAAAGCGGTTGATTATAAGGTGGATAAGCCCAATCGCGAATAGAATCCATTGCACTTTGATAAAGATTTTGCTTAGCCGCCCCTTTTTGTTCAGGTAGGCAACAATATAGCGTATCCACGTAACTATGGTCAGGAACAAAAATGCAAAGTAGAGGGTGCAGTCCCAATACAAGAAAGCTAATACAGTGTCGTTGCTGCGGTAGTCGAACAAAATTCCCCATATTATATCCGTAATAAAGTAGCAATTTGCCGCCGTAAGAAAATGGCTGTAGCGGATGGCCGTAAGATGTTCGGATTCCTTATCTTTGGAATAGATTTTAAAATGCCTAAGAGCCTTGTGGTTTATGATGAGGTTGAGTATTAATGCAAGCACACTTATGATTGAGTAAGACATTATGCTGTCAAAGTCCTCCGTGTCTATGGCAATCCGCTTTCTGTTTGCATATTTGGCCTATATGCCCTTTCTTAATCATACCATTTTTTCGTGGTGGCTTTTACCTTGCGTTGGTGGCTGTTCTGCAGATGCGCATTCCATCATCGCTAAAGCGGTAGTTGCGGTAGTTGCTGTAGCGGTTGAATGTGCGGCAGTAGATGTCTGCGGAAAGGTAGGAACCGCTTTTTTCTATGCGCCCGTTCTTCTTGTCCGGTTCTGCAGCTCCTGTAGGGTCTGTCTGCTCTTCTTCCGTGTAGGGCTCGTTTGTGTTGCTCCAGTCCCAGCACCATTCCCAGACGTTGCCTGCCATGTCGTAGAGTCCCCATGCGTTTGGCTGCTTGCCCTTTACCTCATGAATCTTTTTGCCGCTGTTTTCCCTGTACCAAGCGTATTGGCCAAGGATAGAACTGTCGTCTGTACCTGCCCAGAGGCTCTTTTCTGAACCGTCTGCACCTGCACATGCCGCGTATTCCCATTCAGCCTCGGTTGGAAGCCTGTAGCCGTTTACCGAAGTGTTCATTATGATAGCGTCCCATTCCTTGCTTCCGTTTTTTGGACCGCAGAAACGTCCTGCGTTTGCATCGGCACCTTCAACTATGCCCTTCCATTCGCGGGGGTCCGTTACTCCGTCCATGGAAAATGCTGGCTCAAGACCTTCCGCAATGCTCCTTAGGTTGCAGTAGACCACCGCATCGTAGGAACTTACGTAGTAGGCCGGGTAGTTGTCTCCAATCCCAAGCTTTTCTGACGGCTGGGAACTTCCGAATATGCAGTAGGCCTTGTATTCAGCCTGGGTAAGTTCGTGGTCGCTCATGTAGATGTCGTGGGTGAGTTTTACCTGATGAGCCGGTTTTTCAAATTTGTCTCCTGCCTTGCTTCCCATCTTAAAAGTTCCCGCGGAAATCCTTACAAAACCTTCCGGCGTATTGTCCTTCTTTTTTTCTTCCTTCTTTTTGCATGAAACTAAAAGCAAAAGTATACTTGCTGCAAGAACAATGGAACTAAAAACCGATCTTTTCATCAAAAACTCCTGTGAATAAAAGTGATAGTTAATTGTACACTTAAATTTCCATTTTGTCCACTTTTGTTTTCAAGTACTTTCAAGGGAGGGCCCTTGGACCCCAAACTAAGGGGAGGGAAAACCCCCTACTCCGAAGCGAGGGTTTTCCCTCCCCTTAAACCCCTCCCTTTCCCGGCACGGCTTAGGGGCTAGCCCCTAAGAACCCCGATTTTCAACAAGTGTTTTT
>JAFXWC010000016.1 GCA_017534445.1 Treponema sp. | reverse complement strand
TGGACTTCTTATAGGGACATAGCAGCCCCCGGCGCGGCAGGGATTGGAGGGGCGGCAGGGTTGCTTGCAACCCGTTGCCGTTGCGCCAGCAATGGAGCGGGCAGGGACCCGCGGAACCCCGCAAAGCCCCTTCAAAAATAGGTAAGTGTTCTTTTTGAAGCGCATTTGTTCTGCATAAAAAAGTGCCGCAAAAAAATAAAAAAAATTACTGGTACCACCTTACGTAGTCCACTTCCATTTGGCAGGAATCCAGGTCCTTTGGTATGCTTCCCCCAAGGCTTCCTCCCATTGCCAGGTTGATTATTATGTAGAAGTCTTTGTCAAAGGGCCATTTGCTTGTGTCATTTTCCCCTTGATTTGGATTTTGGTATTCGCTGTAGGGCTTTCCGTCGCAGTACCAGGTGATGGCATCCTCTGTCCAACGCACTCCGTAAGTGTGCCATTTTTTATCAATGTTTTTTACTATTATATATTCGCTTTTTACAGGATTTCCACCGTAACCAGCCCTGCAGTGTAGGCTTCCATAGGTTTTGTCTTGCCAAGTGCTTGGGGCATGTTCCATAACGTCTATCTCGCCTGAGCGTGGCCACTGACCGTATTCAGCCTTGTCGGAAAGAAGCCAGAGGGCGGGCCAGGAACCTTTTTGTTCTGGAATTTTAGCCTTGAATTCAATGTAGCCGTAGGTGAAGGCTTTTTTCCAGCGGGAATTCAGCCTTGCACTTGTCCATTTGCCTTTTGCGTCTTTTGCCGCCTTAATCTTTAGTGTGCCGTCTGAAACGTAGGAGTTTGCCCTTTCTTTTGTGTAGTTCTGAATCTCGCCATTGCCCCAACCGTGAGCACCTTCGCTCCAGTTCCAGTTTTCCTCGTTGGGACAGTCGCTTTCTCCGTTGAATTCATCACTCCAGACAAGCTTCATGTCTTTTACAAAATCTGGGGATGCAGGCTTTTGTCCGCAAGAAACGAGCAGTGGAACTACAGGGACAACAAAGAAAAATAAAATCTTTCGCATAAAAAACTCCTTCTTCCAGTATAGCAGATTTTTCTGAGAGTGGAACCCAAAATTGATTTCCATGCTGCTTGGTTGACAAATCTTGCCTGTAGTAATAGATTTAATAACACCTAAAAAATAAAAAGTGAGGTAAAAAATGGCTTTGGGAGTAGTTTTGCTTGTTCTTGCAGGCTTTGTGGGAATTGCCTTTTGGATTTTTGTTGGAATTTCAATCTTTAAGCTCATTACCAAAAAAAGCGTAAAGAAGTATTTGATAACTTGCGGCATACTGGCATTTTTCTGGGTTGCCATTGTTTCCGTAGCAGTTGGAATGTTTGTTGCCACAAAAAAAGATTCCATTGCATCTGCCATTCCGATGATAAGCTATGAAAGCGCAAGGCAGAACTGGTCGCAGAAGATTTTAAAGAAGACCAGTGGCTTTGAACTTTCTCTGGACAAAATAGAAGTGATACGCAGCGAAAAGGAATGGCTTACTTCTACGGACGAGCAGAAGGCAAGTGAAAGTGATGCGGCCCGCTCTGAGCATGAAAAGAACGAGGAGCTTTTGGGGCTTGGAAATGCCACCTCTTATGAGCTTACGGTTGTTGTGGACAACAAGGGAAATAACGGTTCGGTAAAATACAAGGAGCTAAGAAAGTCAAACCTTTGCTATGTGCAGGATGATAACGGGGTCTTTATTCCGGCATACATAATCAACCATGCAGAATTTGACGACGTGCCCTGGATTCTTACCTTCTTTTTGCCCCAGTACAAGAAGGAGCAGAAGGTTGAATATGTTCCTTTGGGAAAGTCTTACCTGAACGTGCGTGTGGAAGTGCCAAGCGGACATAAGCTTTCAAAATTCATCTTTGGTAATGCCACCCTGGACATTGACGCAGACGTTGTAAAGCAGTAGCAGCCTACGCCCGATTGGAGGGGCCCGCGGAACCCTGGAAAGCGGGGAAAAATTGCCTCCGTGCAATTTTTCCCCACAAGTTTTCCTTCGGAAAACTTGCCCCATCTTTCCGCAAACAGATGACGCGCCCTCCATGGCGCTTCTTGTTTGCGATGAGTAAAAATTGCATGGGTTTGACCGGTCACGGAGTGCCGGGCACAGTTAAAATTGGCCTGCCGTCCAAATTTCAAAAATAATCTGAATTCTATTGACTTTACTTGCCGGAATGTATATATTTACACTTAGTTACCGATTGTTCGGTAACAATACGCGCCATGGCAGAGAATACAAAAGAAAAGATAATAAGCGCGGTGTTTTCATTCTACCGCGACGGAAAAATAAAGAAAATTTCTCTTTCTCAGATAGCCGCTAAGGTTGGAATTAGCAAGGCTGCCATTTTCCGCCACTTTGCAAACCGCGAGGAGCTGGAGGAGACTCTTTTGCAGACCGTCTACGACCGCTTTGCCTCTCTGGTGACTGCCGTTCAGGGTATGCTTGGCCGTGGTGACTCTTCCGCTGTCCTGCCCTTTATAATAGAGACTCTTTGCCGCCACACTGAATACATAAACTACTTGCGCTCAACTTCGCCCGATTTTTCGCTGGACACTTTTGTGCTTGAAGGAAAGAAGCGTGGGGTGCGCATGTTTGACTCTGTATTTGCCCCCGACGGCTCTGTTCAAAACAAGCGCTTTTACTATACCGCGGTTTTTGTCTGCGTGGAGCTGCTGGAATTTGTTTACATCTGGAATTTTTACCGTGAAGAAAGCAATGACGTGGCCTATTATTCCAAGCGGTCTGCGGAATTTATCCACAACGGTCTTGGCAGGGCTGGCTTTCTTCTTTCCGACGGCCGGATGCAAAGTCTTGAGCAGGGCTGCCTTGCCTGCGTTATGAATGCAAGGGGGGTGGACGCTAAGCTTGCGGCGGTTTCTGCGGTGGTTGCAAAAAAAGGCTATGCGGAACTCACCATGGATTCCATTGCGGCGGAACTGGGCATGGCAAAAAGTTCCTTCTATTCTATATATAAGAACAAGGAAGACATGATTCTTTCGCTTCTTGAAAGTGAGTTTTCTGAATTCGGAAGGATTCTTGCTCTTGCGCTAAGGGATGCCGTGACTTTTGACGAATGCATTTTTTCGATTGTTTGCACCACGACCATTTATTTTTTCAAGCGCAGTGAAATTCTTGAGGCCTGCAAGTGGATTGAATTCCAGCGAGCTGACGGTAATGATGGGGACAACAGGCTTTGCGAGATTTTTAATTCGCCTGAGCATGTTTCCTTTAAGAAGATTCTCTTTGCAAAGAAGGATTCTTTTGAGTTCCCGGAACATCTTAGCGAGTCCCACAAAGAGCTTGCCCGCGATCTTATACTGAGCACTGCATTCGGGGAGCCTTTGATGTTTCTTGCCCACGGAATCAGGCACGGTTTTCCCCTGGAATTTTATTCGGAGATTGTGCGCGCAATTTACAAAATGCTTATGAGCGGAGTTGTAAGTTACACGAAAGACGGAAATATATTCAGTTATGGTAAAAAGGAGGAATTCTGATGAATTCTTTATTTAATAAAATGACGAAATCTTTTGCCCCGGCAGTTCTGGCCCTTGGATTGGCAGCGCAGCTTGTGCTTTCGCCCAATGCCTTTGCGGAAGATGGCGGGCAAAAAACGGTGACGCTTACGGTTGAAAAGGCCGTTGACTACGCAAAGAAAAACAGCCGTGCGCTAAAGAGTGCGGACATAGACCTGGACATAAAGAGAAGGGCCGCCGCTAATTCATGGAACGTTTTGTTTCCAGACGTTACGGTTAGCGGAACGATGAGCCGTGCCAACAGCGTGGAATCTTCCATTAAACAGGCAAACTCAATGGCTCCTATTATGACAGCCATGGGCATTCCCTTTGAAGAAAAAAAGGAAACAGAAAGCATGCACTGGACCGCAATCGGAAACGTAACTGCAAGCCTTAACCTGTCTCTTGCCTACGTTAATTCCATAAAGGCGGCAAAGGCTGACTACGAGGCTGGAAAAATCACTTGGGAAAAAAGCCAGAAGGAAACTATTGCAAACATTAAGAAGCTTTTCTACGGTCTTCTTCTTGCCCAGGAAAATCTTAACCTTCAGAAGCGCAGTCTTGAAAACGCAAGGCAGAGAAGCGCTCAGGCAGCAGCCAACTTTAGGAACGGACGCATACCGGAGCTTGCCCTTTTGCAGGCACAGGTAACTTACCAGAACATGGTTCCTGAGGTTGAGCAGGCGGAGTTGCAGTTTAAGCAGCAGAAGAATATGTTTGCTTTTTTGCTTGGAATGCCTGTTGGAACGGAGATTGTCTTGGACGGCAGCATAGATCCTGAATACATTGACCTTGATGCGGATTCCCTGATGAAGCAGTATCTTGAGACGAGTCTTGACTACAAGTCTTTGCAGGCAACCCTCAACACAATGAACTTGCAGTTGGGCGCTGCAAACATGGCGGCTTTTACACCGGCACTTGCACTAAGCTACAGCTACCAGCCGGTTCTTCCCGATGCGCTTGATGCCGACTGGGGAGACAAGGACGCTTGGGTGGACAATGGTTCCTTTAGCGTTACCATCGCTTGGAAGATTTCGGACATGCTCCCCTGGTCAAAGAACAGGCAGCAGGCTAAGGACTTGAAGGCAAACATACAGAAGCTTGAGCTTAGCCTTCAGGATGTCCGCGAGAACCAGAGGATGAAGATTCAGGAGGCCGTGGACAACCTAAAAATGTGCCGCGAGCAGATTCAGTCCATGCAGAGGAACGTAACCCTTGCGCAGCGTTCCTACAACATGAGCGCAACCGCCTACATGAACGGTACCCGCGAGCTTTTGGACCTGCGTGATGCAGAAAACCAGCTGAACCAGGCAAAACTTGGCCTTGCAAACCAGAAGTTCAACTACATAAGTTCACTTTTGGATTTGGAAACCCTGCTTGGCATTGAACTAAAAAAATAGATAGATTAAGGAGTTTTTTATGAATAGAACAATTTCACAGGCGGCGCGTGCATCTTTTGTGCTTACATCCGCTTTGCTTTTTACAATCGCTTTTTCCGGCTGTTCCAAGAAGGAATCCGATGCAAAGAAAGAAGAAGAGGAAACGGTATTTGCCGTAAACGTAAGCAAGGTAGGTCAGGGCAATCTTGATGAATACCTTGAATTTGGCGGAGACGTGTCATCTTCTTCATCCGTAAGCGTAATGCCGGACATGGCAGGAAAAATTTCCCGCATCCTGGTAAGCGTTGGCGATTCTGTTGCCAAGAATCAGGTTATTGCTTATGTAGACGCAAGCACACCCGGTATGTACTACAGCCAGAGCCCTGTCCGCTCACCAATCAGCGGAATTGTAACTTCCTTTACGCCAAACGTTGGTTCTCAGGTTTCTCCTGCAATGGCTGTTGCAACCGTAAGCCAGACGGACAATCTGGAAATAAAGATAAGCGTTGCAGAGCGCTTTGTTAGCCGCATCAAGATGGACCAGAACGCATTTATTTCTTTTAACGCATATCCCGGAGTTGAATTTACCGCAAAGGTCGTGGAGATAAGCCCAGTTTTGGACACTTCCACCCGCACAATGAACGCAAAGCTCCGCCTTTCACCAAACGACGACAGGATCCACGTTGGTATGTATGGCCGCGTAAAGCTCATAACCGACAGCGTAAACAATGTAATAGTTGTACCGCTTGGCGCAATCGTTCAGCGTGACGGAAAGCCCTACATCTTTGTGGTAAGCTCCCAAAAGACAGAGACTGAACCTGCCCGCGTAAAGCTTCAGAGTGTTTCTGAAGGAATTACCGTTGACAACAAGACGGAAATCACCAACGGAATTTCTGCCGGTGACATGATTGTTGTAAAGGGACAGTCACTTTTGAATGACGGTTCTGCCGTAAACATTGTTTCTGTTTCGGAATAGTCTGAATATATGAATATAATATAGAAGGAATAAAATATGACTTTATCAGAAAGAGCGGTTCATAAACCTGTAACAACCCTGCTGATTTTTTTTGTTCTTATTGCGCTGGGAATTTTCTGTACGTTGAACCTGCCAATGGACATGTACCCAAACATGGATCTTCCCTACATGATTGTATATACCACTTACAACAATGCAGGTCCTGAGGAAGTTGAACAGAGCGTTACCCGTACGCTGGAATCTTCACTTTCGGGTCTTGGCGGATTAAAGAAGATGCAGTCCCAGTCCTCCACTGGACTAAGCCTTATCATCCTTGAATTCAACTACGGAACTAACCTTGATACGTCCGCAAACGAGATTCGAGACAAGATAGATATTGTGCGTTCATACCTCCCTGATGACGCTTCAACACCGCTTACAATTCAAATGGATCCTTCCATGATGCCAATAAAGGTTCTTGCGGTAAAGGGAAACCGTACTCCAGAGGAACTCCGCGATTATGCAGAAGACGTTATTCAGCCGCGCCTTGAGCAGCTGGACGGAATTGCAAGTGCAAACGTTACCGGTGGTAGGGAAGAGTCAATCAACGTAGACATTCCCCGCGACCGCCTTGAAGCATACAGCCTTAGCGTAAGCCAGGTTGCCCAGATGATTGGTGCCCAGAACATCCAGAGTTCCGGCGGTAAGATTACAAGCGGAGACTTGAATTACACAATAAAGACAAACGGAAAGTATCAGAGCATAGAGGACTTGCGCAACACGGTAATTTCCTACAAGATGGCCGCTTCCGACGGAATGAATGCACCTGAGCTTAAGACGATCCTTCTCCGCGACATTGCAGACATCTATGACGGTTACAAGGACGTTTCCACACTCGCTTATCTTGACGGCGAGCCTTGTGTTCTTATCATGCTGCAGAAGCAGAGCGGCAAAAACTCTGTCCAGGCGGCAAGAAGGGTAGACAAGGCAATTCCTACAATAAAAGCAGCCCTTCCTACGGACATAGAAATTGTAGAAGTATACGATACTACTGATGCAATCGAACAGACCATCGGTGAAGTTGTAAACTCTGTTATTGTTGGTGCAATCCTTGCTGTTTTGGTTCTTATTGTCTTCCTCCGCTCATTGAGGAGTACAATCATCATAGCCCTTGCAATTCCTGTTTCCGTAATGATAACTTTGTTTGCCATGTACTTTATGGACATTACGATTAACATGGTTTCTACAGCAGGTCTTTTGCTGGGTATAGGTATGCTTGTAGACAACTCCATAGTTGTTCTTGAAAACATATTCTCCTACAGGCAAAAGGGAACTAAGTCCAGCGTTGCTTCTGTTCTTGGTGCAAAGGAAATGATTACTTCAATTACGGCAAGTACCCTTACTTCCGTCTGTATCTTCCTCCCTATGCTTATGTTCAAGAAGATGCTTGGAATTATGGGACAGATGTTCAACGACCTTGCTTGGACAATCATCTTCTCCCTCATGAGCTCTCTTATTGTTGCAATCGCACTTGTTCCTGCCCTTACATCGCGCTTCATGCAGATTTCAATTCATGAATACAATACGGATAAGCCTTTGGACCGCTTTAACCGCTGGGCAGACAAATTCTTTGACAATCTGGACATAAGGTATTCGCACGGAGTAAAGCGCGTCCTTCGCCACAGAAAACTCGTCATCTTTAGCCTTATTGGTCTTTTTGTAGTTTCATTTGCCGTTATAAAAGTTGTTGGATTCATCTTCATGCCCGAACCTGCTTCCAACATGATTTCAATAGACTTTGCCCTGCCCAAGGGAACTCCCCTTGACGTTACGGAAAACACGATTCTTTCCATGCAGGCAATGGCAAGTCAGGAGCTTAAGGGTGTAAAGTACACGATGGTTTCCGTCGGAGGCACGTCTTGGTTCTCATCAGGTTCAGAGACAAATGCCGGACGAATCGTATTCTCACTTTACCCTGTAGAAGAAAGGCAGCCCGGTTGGGATAACGAAAAAACTGCCAAGGAAAAGCTTAGAAAATACTTTACTATGTTCCCCGGTGCGGACTTGAGCTTCTCCAAGAATATGAACAGCGCAGGTTCTGGCGGAATGAGCATAGACATAAAGAGCGATGACCTTGAGCTTGTCCGTTCAACCGCTACCCAGATAGAAAAGCTTCTAAAGGAAAAGGCACAGGATTATGTTACGGAAGTTGCAAGCGATGTAGAAGACGGTCTTCCACAGGCGGAAATCATCGTTGACCGCGACCGCATGTACGAGCTTGGTCTGAACGTTTACGGAGTTGGAAGTGAAATTACAGCCGCAATCAACGGAACTACCGCAAGCCGCTACACCAAGAACGGAGACGACATAGACATTCTTGTGCGCATGAGTGAGCGTGACAAGACAAAGCTTGCAGACCTTGACCAGATTACAGTTGTTAACAGCCAGGGGCAGCAGATTCCTTTGAGCAGCTTTGCCCACTATGAGCAGAACGAAGCTCCTGTTACAATCTTCCGTGAATCCCAGGCCCGTATTGCACACGTTACGGCTAAGCCTGCAAGCGGAAAGTCTCTGGACGTTATCCAGAAGGAAATCAACAAGCTTATCAGTGACAACATTCCTCAGGATGAAAACGTTCTTATAGCATTCTCCGGTGACTATGCAGACATGATGGAAGCTGTCTTTAAGTTTGGTGCAATCATCATCATGGCGGCATTCCTTGTATTCGTAGTAATGGCAAGCCAGTTTGAGTCTCTTATTGACCCCTTCATTGTTATTATGACAATTCCGCTTTCCTTCATCGGTGTGTTTACAATTTACCTTATTACGCAACAGCAGCTCAGCGTTATAACGATTATGGGTCTTCTGGTTCTTGTTGGTACAATCGTAAACAACGGTATCGTTCTTGTTGACTACACGAACCTTTTGCGAAAAAGAGGCTACAGCTTGGAGGACGCTTGTGTAGAAGCAGCCCGAAACCGTTTGCGCCCAATCCTTATGTCAACTCTTACGACCGTTATTTCTCTTGCACCTATGGCATTCTTCCCGGGCGAAGGTTCTGCGTCAATGCAGCCAATCTCGCTTACCGTATTCGGTGGTATGACATTCGGTTCATTGATGACCCTCTTCCTTATGCCAACAGTTTACTACATTGTAAACAACCACCGCATAAAGAAGGCCGCCAAGAAAGAAGCAAAGGCACGTGCAAAAGCTTTGGCCGCACGCAACGCCGCATTTGCAAGGGGAGAGAAAGTGAGCAGCTTAAAAAATCAGCAGGATCTTTTTGGTTCCGAGGATAAGGAGTAGCGCATTATGGAAAAGAAAGTCCGCGTAGAAATAATTTATTCCCAGGCCTTGGATGAAGACTTCATTTCTGAATTCAACAAGGCAGGGATCGTTCACAAGTTTACAAAGTTCAATAATGTTACCGGTGCCGGATTCAACAATCCCCATTTGGGAGACGATGTTTGGCCCCAGCTTAACATGATGTACCTTATTTTTTGCTCTGAGGACGAGGCGGAAAAAATCAAGGAGATTGTGCTCAAGCTTAGGGAAATGTATAAGACAGAAGGAATTTCTTGTTTCATAAGTTCCGCTGAAGAGATATAAAGGAGGCATTTCATGTCTGTTGAAAAAAAACAAATCAAAGCTTTTCTGACCCCAAAGAAAATCATCTGGGGAATAATAGTTTTTATTGTGGCGCTTATGCTGCTCACAAGTTTTTTCATTGTGAACCCTGACGAGCAGTGCGTTCTTACACGGTTTGGCCGTTACTACGAGACGCTTGGGGCCGGCTTGCACTACAAGCTTCCCTTTGGCATAGACAAAAAATATGTAGTGCCTGGACCAAAGGCAATTCAGACTGAACAGTTTGGTTTTGTTACCACACACGGAGGTCCGGTTAACCAGTACAAGAACGGCATTACGAATGAATCCACAATGCTTACCGGAGACCTTAACATTGTAGACGTTGAGTGGATTATCCAGTACCGCATTGCCGACCCCAAGGCTTGGCTTTTTACGGTGCAGGAAAAGGAGCAGACCATCCGCGACATAAGCCGCTCTGTTGTGAACACTCTTGTTGGTGACCGTGCAATACTTGACGTAATGAGCAACGAAAGAACCAACATAGAGAATCTTGCGGTTGACCAGATGAATGCCCAGTTCAAGAAGTTGGGGCTGGGAATTGATGTTTCTGCCGTAAAGCTTCAGAACATTGTTCCACCCGCTGGTGTTCAGGATGCCTTTGAAGATGTTAACAAGGCAATTCAGGACATGAACCGCTACATCAACGAGGGCAAGGAACGCTACAATGCGGAAATCCCAAGGGCAAAGGGTGAGGCAGACCAGAAGGTTCAGGTTGCGGAAGGATATGCCGCTGAGCGCGTGAACAAGGCAAAGGGTGACGTTGCCCGCTTTAATGCAGTTTACGAGGAATACCGCAAGGCTCCTGCCGTTACCCGTGACCGTCTTTACCTTGAGACCATGGAAGAAATTTTTGCAGGTCAAGACAAGGAAAAGAAGCCCGCTCTTATAGACAGCGAGTTGGACAATATTTTGCCTGTAAAGAATTTGGGAAAGAACTAGGGGGTGAACAAATGAAGAAATCATATATAGCAATAGGTGCCGTTGTAGTTGCCATTTTTCTCTTTTTCTCCGCAGGTCCCTTCTACATTGTCAACGAGGGAAGCCAGGCAGTAACAACCCGGATGGGACGCATTGTAAACACTCACACCCAGGCAGGCCTTTATATGAAGGTGCCGTTTGTGGACAAAATCACTACCTATCCTGCACGAATCCTTTCTTTGGAAGGTGACAGCGAGCGTATTCCGACTAAGGAAAACCAGTTCATCATCGTGGACACAACAAGCCGCTGGAGAATCAGCGACCCCGCACTTTTCTACCAGTCATGTAAGACACTTGAGGGTGCCTACATAAAACTCAGCGATGTAATAGATTCTGCAACGCGCACCATTATTACCCGTAACCGCCTGAGCGAAATTGTTAGAAGCAGCAACATCATCAATGAAAAGTCAGCTGCCCAAGATTCATCACTTTCCGGCATAGCAGACGACGAGAGTGCGGAGATAGAAGCCCTGCTTAACGTTTCAAACCAGAACGAAAATGTTTCCAAGGGACGCACAAAGCTCTGTGATGAAATGACTGATGAGGCCCGCAAGATGATGGGTGATTTTGGCATTGAGCTTATAGACATTGTTCCCCGCCAGATTAAGTATTCCGATGAGCTTACGGAAAGCGTTTACAACCGCATGATAAAGGAACGCAATCAGGTTGCCCAGGCATACCGCTCTCTTGGCGAAGGTAAGAAGGCTGAATGGCTTGGTAAGCTGGAAAACGAAAAGCGTACTATAGAAAGCGAAGCCTATAAGGTAAGCGAAGAGACAAAGGGTAAGGCAGACGCACTGGCCGCCGCAATCTATGCGGAAAGCTACAGCCGTGACCCCAAGTTCTACGAGTTCTGGAAGAGCCTTGAGTCCTACAAGACGACTATGGGTACCTTTGACACAACGTACAGTACCAAGCTTGACTACTTTAAGTATCTGTACAGTTCCAACGGAAACCGCTAAAATAGGGTCATGGAAAACGTATTCGAAAAAGACGGTTTTGTTTATCTAAAGACAGGCCTGTCTCCTGATGAATTTGCAAAAGCCCGTGGAAGCACCCGCCTTGCTGAAAAAGGCACGCTCGCCATTCAGACAAGTGCGGGCTGGGTTTTCTCCGCCTGGCAATTTGAGGAAACAGAGGAAGACGGAGGCCTTATCTTTGTAAAGGGAAGAGCCTTTCCTGGCCAGACTTTAAAAGATTACTTTTCAAAGGACAGTTCTGATTCTTTTTCGGCAGTTTTTTCTTCCGTGGAATTCAACAAGGCTAAGTCAGCAAGGGCAGCCGGCTTGGTCTGTTCCGCAATCGAAGCTTCCGTAAACCAGAATGCGCCTGTGCCCAATACAGGTGCCGGTGGAATTTTCATTTGTGACGATTTTTCAAAAGTTCTTTTTTTTCCTGAGCAGATTTTTATACAGGCTGCCCTACGTTTTGAATCCGAAAGTAGCCAATTTGAATACGGCTTGAATAGGGCCTTTTATGTTAATCCTGTCCTTGCCAGAACAAACGCATCCCGCTTTACACAGTCCGTAATTGCATACCGGGCGCTTACCGGAGAATTTCCCTTTGCCGCAAAGAGTCAGGATGAGCTTTATCTTGACATGGCGGACTCTAACTTTGTTCCCCTTCGCAATAAGATTTGGGCGGTAGACGAAGAGCTTTCTTCTTTCGTGGACAATTCCTTGTCCCGCTCTCCAACCGTAAAATCCAGGACAAAAGTCGAAAAGCTGGTTTCGCTCAGACAGACTGCCCTTTCGGAACTTACAAGCGGAAGAGATGCCCCCGCTTTTGAACAGGCCTCTGGTTTTCCAACCGCTTCTTTCTACAGGGAACTGGGGCTTACCCAAGACGGAAGCATTCCCCTCGACGGAAGGCTTCTTTCCGTTATACGCAAGTCCTCTGTTTCTCCGGAAGACTTTGACCTTGCGGTAAAAAAAGAAACTGAAAAAAATGCACGCGCCGTAAAGACAAAAAGGTTTTTGCGCAAATACAGGACCATTTTGTTTGTAGCTGTAGCGGCCCTTTTCTTTTTGCTTGCAGCATCCCTTTCCATACACAAGTCCTATATGGGAAAGCCTACTACAAAGGGGCTTACCGCTTTGCAAACCGTGGAAATCTTTTACAGCGCATACAACATGCTGGACTTAAACAAGGCACGCTGCACCGTACTTGGAAGGCAGCCGGATTTCCTTGTGGACGTGATAAGCCAGGCCTATGTTACAAACCAAACCCGCTCTGCCTACAATCCTGCCAAAAAGACTGTAACTCCTGCCGAGTGGATGAATTACAACAACAATGGCAACTACTATATGTTCGGTCTTACAGGATTTGCCGTGGACGAGCAGAAGATGGAGCTCTTTGCAAAACCTCCGCTTAGAAGGGAAAAAACATCGCCAGTCCAGGAAGAGAGGGGTAAGCGGCTCAAGGAAGGTGATAGCGTGGAATACCATGCCACATATTTCCTTGTCCACCCGGAGTCGGAACTTGGTGATTTTGGTGAGCCTGTTCACGAAATGCTTCATATAGAAGAATACTGCGACAAGCTGCGCCTTGTTTTCAAGAACGAGTGTTGGCGCATCGTGGAGATTTCCCAGCAGATGGAGCGCGAATTTTATCAGGATACACAGCCTTTCTATGATGACTACAAGAGGCTTTTTGACTCAAATGCAAAGGACCTGCTTGTTACCGCAAACGAACTGCGCACAAAATACGGCTGGATTCCAGACAACAGCGAAATTCTTTCTGCTTCCCAAAAGATGAGGGAAGAATTCCACGCTGACGAATAAAAAATGAAGACAAAAAACATTTTGACACATTTACATATTTTGTCATATTGACTATTGGGCAAAAAAAGGCTAAAATCAGTAAAAGTTCTTGAATTGATAAGCGAGGTAGCAATGGCAAATTACAATTTGGAAAAACAGCATGCAAAAGGCAAGCTTCATGCAATAGAGCGTATCAATGCCCTTTGCGATAAAGATTCTTTTTATGAGATTTACGAGGGTGCCCGCCATACCTGCACAAGCTTCGGAATGGACAAGAAAGACATTCCTTATGACGGCGTAATTACCGGTTTTGGAAAAATCAACGGCAAAAAAGTTGCTATCTACGCTCAGGATTTTACGGTTCAGGGCGGTTCTCTTGGAAAGGTTCACGGTCAGAAAATCGCTGAACTCATCAGCAAGGCAATTGAATCCCGCTGCCCTGTAATCGGCATTAATGATTCGGGTGGAGCTCGCATTCAGGAAGGTGTTGACGCCCTTTGCGGTTACGGTGACCTTTTCTATCAGAATGTTCGCGCAAGCGGTGCCGTTCCCCAGATTAGCATTATTGCAGGCCCATGTGCCGGTGGAGCCGTATATTCACCAGGAATCACCGATTTTATCTTTGCAGTGGACAAGATAAGCCAGATGTTCATCACAGGTCCAAAAGTCGTAAAGAGCGTAATGTTCATGGACATTTCCGCAGAAGACCTGGGCGGTGCTTCAATACATTCCCAGAAGAGCGGTGTTGCTCATTTCCGCTGCCAGTCAGAAAATGACTGCTACGAAAAAGTACGCAAGCTCTTGGATTACATTCCCCATTATTATGGCGAAGAAATTGTTTCCCAGAAGTTCAAGTTCGATGAACGCAAGAAGGAAAAGCACATCACGGAAATTCTTCCAGAACGCAGCACTCAGGGCTATGACATGAAGGAAGTAATAAACTGCGTTACCGACGATGACAGCTTCTTTGAAATTATGCCGGAGTTTGCCCAGAATGCGGTTGTCGGATTTGCCAAGGTTGAAGGAAAGTCTGTTGGTATTATAGGAAACAATCCTGCCGGCTTGGGTGGAATCCTTGACTGCGACTCTTCAGACAAGATTGCTCGTTTTGTGCGCTACTGCGACAGCTACAACATTCCACTGCTTACATTCGTTGACGTTCCGGGCTTTATCCCAGGTCCCCAAGAAGAGCAGAAGGGAATCATCCGCCACGGTGCAAAGGTAATTTATGCTTATGCAGAAGCCACCGTGCCAAAGGTAACGATTATTACCCGCAAGGCTTATGGCGGCGCATATATTGCAATGTGCTCAAAGCATCTTGGCGCAGACTTTGTTTATGCCTGGCCAAAAGCAGAGATTGCCGTTATGGGTGCAGAGGGCGCTCTTGGAATTTTGTATGCAAAAGAAATGCAGGACCCAACTAAGGCTGAATTTGTTGCTCAGAAGTCCCAGGAATACAAAGAAACAATCATGACTCCTGCCGTTGCCGCCCAGCGCGACTACATCAGTGCAATAATCAATCCTGAGGAAACCCGCAAGCGCATTGTCGCAAGCCTTGATTTCCTCTGCGGTAAGAATCAGATGAATGCCCCCGCAAAAAAGCACGGAAACATTCCTCTGTAATTTTTTCCGGAAGAATTGCTGGTTCTGAATTTTCTTCTTCTGGACCAGCTTTTATATGCTAACCCGCTTTCTGGAACAAGCAGCGCCATGGAGGGCGCGT
>JAFXWC010000004.1 GCA_017534445.1 Treponema sp. | reverse complement strand
ATCACTCTCAAAATCATTGTAGATAAGCATCCAGGCAATCACGTCCATAACAAAAACGTAGAGGAAGAACAAAAGCCCAAGCCCCCCGCCCTGAATGCTGTCGCTAAGCAAAAAGTCGTAGACCGCATGGCAAAGGGTTGCAGACGCCACGCTAAGAACCATGTTGGCAAAAGAAAGAACCCCAAGCTTCCTGTTCTTGAACTGCCTGGCGCGCGAAAAGAAAAACCCCATAAGAACACCGTAGGTAGCATGCCCCGGAATGGAAAAAATAGCCCTTCCCAAAGCAATCGAATGTCCCCAGCCCAAAAGATAAAGCACATTCTCGCAGCCTGCAAAACCCAGCGAAGAAGCAAGCGCATAGACAATGCCGTCGTAGCGGTAGCGGAAGCAGGGACTTGACCACAAAAAAATCATCAGAATGAGCCACTTGTAAAGCTCTTCAACAAGGGCAACAGCCCAAAAATTAAGCGCAAAGTCAAAGTCCATGGCACTTCTGGCCGCATAGTTCATAAAAAGGAGGCTTCCCACAATGCGCTCAAATGGAATGACGGCAAAAGAAAAGAGGGCACTCAAAAAGAAAACCTGAAAAACCTTTCCAAAAGGCTCACGTTCAAAGCGGTCCTTGCTGTAGACAAAAAATAGGATAAGAAAGACAGGCAGCAGGGCAAAAATCAGCGTAAGACCAAAAAAAGCAAAGGTCAAGAAAACCTCCCGTGCCGCCTAAAAATTATTCCTTGGGAGCAGAAGCGTCGGCAGCCTCAAAGAGGGTACCCTTCTGGGAACCGTCCAAAAGAGACGCAAGCGGATTGTCCTTTTTGCTGTTTGCAAGAACCATGGGAATTCCGTTCTGTGTAGCCTTCTGGGCAGCTTCAATCTTTGTGCGTATTCCACCGGTACCAAAAGAATTGGTCTTTCCCAAAGTGATTCCCTTCAAGAGGGCATCTATATCCGTAACGCTTTCTACAAGCTTTGCATCAGGATTAGTCTTGGGATTGTCCGTATAAACACCGTCAATGTCGCTAAAGAGAACAAGAAGCTCCGCGCTCCATAAAATTGCCGTAAGGGCAGAAAGGTTGTCGTTGTCTCCTATAGAATTCTCTTCAAAGGAAACAGAATCGTTTTCATTTATAATAGGAACAACACCTTCGTCCACAAGGGTAAAGAGAGTGTTCCTCATGTTAAGAGTATGGTGGTAGTCCTCAAAATCTTCCTTTACAAAAAGAAGCTGGGCAACGTGCAAAGACTGCTTCTTAAAGGCAGCCCTCCACTTGTCCATAAGCTCCACCTGGCCTATTGCGCAAAGAGCCTGGCGGTAGTGCATGTCCTTTTTGTGGGCCCATCCGTTAATGCTGGAAAGCCCCGCAACCTGTGCACCGGAAGAAACGATGATTATCTGCTTGCCTAAAGCCATAAGCTTTGCGCAGTCAGCTGCAATCATGTTCATAAAGTCAAGGTTGATTGTGCCGTCCGCCTTTGCAAGCGAATTGCTTCCGAATTTTATTACTATTTTTTTTGCACTTTCAAGAGTCTGCTGAATGTTCATCTTATTTGACCGTCCCCGTCAATCAGGAATTTTGTTGTGGTAAGAGCCTTGATTCCCATTGGTCCTCTTGCGTGGAGCTTTTGCGTGCTAATTCCAAGTTCAGCGCCAAAGCCAAATTCTCCGCCGTCAGTAAAGCGGGTGCTTGCGTTAACATAGACACAGGCCGCATCCACCCTGTTCTGGAAGTTCCTTGCAAGGGCCCTGTCGTTGGTAACAATGCATTCGCTGTGCTTGGTGTTGTGCCCGTTTATAAACTGAATTGCTTCATCTGTGGAAGACACGACTTTTACCGCAACAATAAAATCAAGGAACTCAAAGCCATAGTCTTCTTCACTTGCTTCCCTAAGGTTCTTGTACGAATCCTTAAGAATTGCAAATGATTCTTTGTCCGCGCGAACCTGCACTTTTTCCGCAAACTCTTTTGCCATGAGCGGAAGGAAAGCAGAAGCGACATCCCTTTGCACAAGGATTGTCTCCACCGCATTGCATGCACCCGGCCTCTGAATCTTTGCGTTCCCGGCAATCTTTGCGGCCATATCAAGATCCGCAGTCTTTTCAACGAACAGATGGCAGACACCGCTACCTGTCTCTATAACCGGAATCTTTGCATTCTGAACCACGCTGTTTATGAGCTTTGCACCGCCGCGGGGAAGCACAACGTCTATCTTTCCAAGGGCAGTAAGAATCTTGTCAACATCCGAATGATCAGCCTTGGGTGGGCACAAGAAAAGCGCCTCGCTTACACCGTCATCTCCGGCTGCACAAAGGCCTTCCTTTATTGCCCTTACAATTTCAATGTTGCTCTTTAGCGCAGAAGAAGAACCCCTAAGCAAAATTGCATTACCGCTCTTGTAGGCAAGGGCAAAAGCATCCACCGTAACATTGGGGCGGCTTTCGTAAATAATAGCCACAACCCCAAGCGGAACACGAACCTGCCTTATCTGCATACCATTGGGAGTCTTCCAACCGGCAACCTCTTCTCCAATTGGGTCTGTCTGAGAGATTATCACGTCTATTGCATCAAGTATGGACTGGAATTTCTTCTGGTCAAGGGCAAGGCGTTCAATCAAAGCCTCGCTAACACCGCGCGAACGGGAATCAGCCACATCCTGGGCATTTGCTTCAAGAATGGCATCTTTGTTTTTCTGCAGGGATTCTATTACCTTTCTTAGCCCCTTGTTTTTCTGGGAAGCAGTCAAAAGGGCGGTCTTTTGGCAAGCAGCCCTAAGTCCCGCGCAAAGTTCTTCAAATTCATCTGCCATATAAGGCCTCTTTTTTAATTAGTAGTTGGCAAGGAAATACATTCCCAAAAGAATTGCAAGCCGGCACTTGTCCTTATTCCAGACTGCATCATTGGGCAGGCTCTTTATGTACCACCAGAAAAGCCCAAATTCTGGGTCAATGCGAAGGGCGTATTCGGCAAACTCCGGGTTCTTTGTCTGCGCACCGAACATAAGGTATACAACGTCGCCCACTATTCCAAGAAAGAGGCTGTAGGCTTCATCATAAGACTTACCTTCCATCTTCTTGTTGAATTCTTCCAGGTGATAGAGGACTTCTTCTTTTAACTCTTCGTCAAATTTTTCAACCCAAGTTTTTTGGATAAGCAGCAAAAGGTTTTTGTGGAAACTGGAAAGGAGTTTTGGCTCTCCGTCCTTGGAAGAATCTGCAACTGGCTTGAACGCATCGCCGGTTCCCAACACATCGGCAACAAGGATGGACACATCTTTTAGTTTTTTCAAATCATCGGATGTTATGAATTCATTTAATGCATCAACAGATTTTTTTTCTACAAACTGATTTATTAATTCACTGCTCATGGTTGCTATTTTAGTTTTTTACACCTTTTTTTTCAAGGGGATTTTTATATTAGTCTTAATTTCCCATTCGGGGCTAGGCTCTATTTGCAAAAGCATTAAAGATTAAACCTTGCCCCCAACAACATACTTACAGTAGCAGAAGTGGCAGCTTTTTCTCGACAGAATGGCAGAAAGGTTATATAATAGAAAAGATGTTTATGAAAAAGCTTTTTATTTTTGCAGTCCTCGCTATTTTTTCCGCGGCCGCATTTTGCTCAGAGAATGAGGGTGGCATTACGGAGAAAAAAAAGGTGCTTTTTCTTAGCTCGCATTCCATGAGGGAAGAGGCGGTTATGCTTCAGATAAACGGCATTACCTCCTTGCTTCCCGACGACAAATACGAAATTTCCTATGAATTCATGGATGCCAGACGCTTTAACACATCCTACGACACTTCGCTTTTTACTATATACCTTCGCAGCAAGCTTAGCCACCAGTCGGGCTTTGACTGTATAATCACAGGCGGCGACGAGGCTCTTTCATTCCTGCTTTCGCACCCGCTGATGAGGGGGGACTCGCCTGTCGTTTTTTTTGGCGTGCAGGATCCGGACCTTTGGAGCGACGTGCAAAAGTATAACTTTTTAACCGGTATTTCCGGCACTCCTGATTTTTGCTCCAACATAAAATTTGCAAAATCGCTTTTTCCGGGTACAAACCACTTGGTTTTTATTACCGATGCATCACGGGAAGGTCTTTTTGACGAAAAGAAAATTGCCGAGGCGATGAACGGCAAGAAGAATTATACTTACGAAATACTGAACCTTACAGAGCTTGTCCCCTCATCGCTAAAGACTCATATTGAATCCCAAAAGCCGGGTTCGGTGATTTTCCTGACGAACATCTATCTTTCCCACAACAGGACTCTTAACTCCCTGCAAAAGACAGCCTTTGACATTTGTTCGGTCGCAAAAGTTCCTGTCTTCTGCGCAAAGCATGACCTTACCGGCAGCGGAGTAATAGGCGGTTACGTTAACGATGAATACGGTGCCGCAAGAAGGGCTGCCGACATTGCAAGGTATGTCATGAACGGAACAGACATTTCCAAGGTGCACCGCATAATAAAGGCACCAACCTTTCCTGTTGCAGACAAGACGGCCCTTGACGCTTATAAGCTAAGCACCTTTTCGCTTCCGGCCGGAACAAAAATCATACACCACCGCCAAAGTTTTTTTGAGCGCTACCGCCTTGCCATTCTGGGAATAGGATTTTTTGTGTTTTTGCTGCTTTACGCGCTCATCTATTATTTTAGGAGAAGCATCAAGCAGAAAAAGCTTTTGGACACGGACAACAAAATCTTTAGGCACACGGCTTTTGAGTCCACGGACTACATTGCGGTTATGGACACCAAGGACGAAACCATCACCCTGCTTTACGGCTCCTGGTTTGAAAAAGGGGCGGAAGTTCCTGAAAACATGCGCAAGCTGCCGCTGGACGAGCTTCTGGACATCTTTGCAGAAAAATATGTTGCTTTTGAGGCAAGGGAAAAATTCAAGCAGGCCTTTCTTACTGAAAACATAATGCCAAAAATTCAGGCTGCAGAAGACGGCAAATATGTTTTTTCTGGCAACTTTGTGGCTCCCGACGGTTTTGTAATAACGAAGCAGTTTTCCTACAGCTTTCTTGATGCAAAAAAGGGGCTTATCCTTTCCTACCGCACAGACATTACCCAGAGCGTCCGTGAGGAACAGGAAACAAACGAGCGTCTTAGAAGGGCTGTGGCCGTAGCACAAAAGGCTAACGAGGCAAAGACCCAGTTCCTTTCAAGAATCAGCCACGACATTAGAACCCCAATAGGCGCAATCCTGAACCTTACCGACTTTGCAAAGAAAGACGTGGACAACAGGCAGAGCCTTAACGCCGACCTTGACAAGATTGCCACAAGCGGACGCTTCCTGCTTTCGCTCATAAACGACGTGCTTGACATCTCAAAAATTGACTCGGACAAGATAGAGCTTAACAGAGAACCTTACAGCTTTATAGATTATGTAAAAGAAATCAGGAACATAATCGCACCTATGTGCACAGAAAAAAACATTTCCTACAAAATCATTACGCAGAATGCAGCTGCCAAAGTGGTCCTGATGGATAAAATAAGAATAAACCAGGTTACGCTAAACCTTTTGTCCAATGCGGTTAAATACACTCCGCCGGGTGGAACCGTAACCTTCAGGATTTCAGCCTTCGCAAGAAAGGAAAGCGACAGTTCGGGGAACGATTCAGACATAGAGATTTGCGTAACAGACACGGGCATTGGAATGAGCAAATCTTTCCAGAGCGTTATGTTTGACGATTTTAGCCAGGAAGAAGACAACCCCCTGCGCGCAAAGGAGATTCAGGGAACCGGCCTTGGACTTGCCATTGTCAAGCGACTTGTTGAACTTATGGGCGGTACAATTAGCGTAAGGAGCATCCTTGGAAAAGGCTCTTCCATAAAAGTGCGAATGACAGGTAAGATTGTGCACCAGGACAAAAAGGCAGATGATTCAAGCCTTGCTTCTGAAAGCGGCAGTAAGAAAAAAATAGAGGGAACCATTCTTCTTGCCGAGGACAACGAGATAAACGCCGCAATTGCCTGCCGTATCTTTGAAGAAATTGGCGTTAGCGTGGACCTTGCCAACAATGGTGACGAAGAAGTTAAGAAGTTTGCATCTTCCCCGGAAGGAAAATACATTGCCATCTTTACGGACATACAGATGCCGGTTATGGATGGCTACGAAGCGGCGGAAAAGATAAGGAGCCTTGCGGAAACAAGGGCCGACGCGGGAACCATACCGATTATCGCCATGACAGCGAACGCATACCCGGAAGCGGCGGTTAAGGCCACCAACAGCGGGATGACGGACTTTACGACCAAGCCCCTTGACTGTGAAAGGCTAAGGAAGATACTGGAAGTCTACGCAAGCACATCAGAAGATGAATAAGGTCTAGTTGTTTGCGTAAATGTAAATTTCCCAAGGGTTTGGACCAGTGCCAACAGTAGAACCGAATACTTTTTTGTATCCCATTGAGTCATAGAACCTAAAGTTGCACTCTGTATCCGTATGCAGGAAAAACTTGTCCATACCGTTCAGGATGAAGTATTCTTCTGCAGAAGAAAGCATCTTTTTTCCCATTCCAATTCCGCGGCAAGACGGTTTTGTAAGCAAAAGATAAAGCCTTCCCTTGTATTCCTTTGCCATGTTGGCTTCATTTGCGGAAGTTACCTTAAAGAATTTCTTCCATGCTGCCATCTGACTGCGGAATCCACGGCAGAAGAAAAGCGGAAGTGCATAAGATATAGCCTTTGCAAGATAAACCAGGTTGGGCAACTTTTCCTTTCTGCGGCCCGCGCAAACAATGCCTGATGCAAATCCATTGTATTCTGCCACAACCCTGAATGAAGAATATGCAAGGTTGTAGTAGAGGTATGCGTAGCCAAAGCGCAATGCGAGTTCTGCATTTTTTGGTGATGATTTTAAGCCCCAAGTTTCGTTTATAACTGCCGCGAGTGCAGTTTCATCTGACTTTCTAAAGCTTCGGAGTTCAAAATTTGCAACGTTTTTTCTTGTTAATAAAGGAAATGCCCTGTTAAAGGCATAGCCGGTCTTTAGGACAGCTGTCCCCCTGTTATTCCCACTCATACTTATATATTATAAGGACTTAATAAATATTTTCAAGAGAAAAAAGAAAAAATGTTAGAAAATCCTGTTATATTTTGCGTTTTTTGTAAAGAAATGCAAGAAAAGTACCGATAAATGCGGTTCAGAAAAAAAACTGCCCAGAAGACATGCTCCCGGACAGTTCCTTCTTTTATTCAACAGTAACAGACTTTGCAAGGTTTCTAGGCTTGTCCGGGTTTATTCCGCGGTAAACTGCACAGTAGTAGGCAAAAAGCTGGGCCGGAACAACAGAAAGTATGGAAGCAAATTCGTCGCGGCAAACAGGGATTTTTATTATCTCATTGGCGGAAGATTCAAAGGCCTTGCCCTCGTCCTGGGTTATTACAAGCGTTGAGCAGCCACGGGATTTTACTTCCTCTATGTTGCTTGCAATTTTTTCGTAAAGACCGTGCCAGGTAGCAAGTGCCACAACAAGGGTAGATTCGTCCACAAGTGCAATAGGTCCATGCTTAAGTTCTCCAGCCGCAAAAGCTTCGCTGTGCATGTAGCTTACTTCCTTTAGCTTTAGCGCACATTCAAGGCTGGTTGCGCTGTCAAAAAGACGGCCTATAAAGAAGACTTTTTCCTTGTTAAAGTTGTTGGCAACAAATTTCTGCACCCTTGACTGGTCTGCAAGAATTTGCTCCACCTTCTGAGGGATTTGTTCAAGGTCGCAGAGCAGGGTCTTGTATACATCGCTAGTAATCGTTCCACGGACAGAGGCGCTCTTTAGGGCAAGCATGTAAAGGCACATAAGCTGGGTAATATAGGCCTTTGTGGAGGCAACCGCAATTTCAGGTCCCGCCCAGGTATAGATTACGTCGTCAGCTTCGCGGCTAACTGTAGAACCAACACAGTTAGTAATTGCAATAACATGTATTCCGGCTTTTTTGGCCTGCCTCATGGCTTCCAAAGTATCAGCAGTTTCTCCGGACTGGCTTATTACTATAAATACGTCATCTTCACTAAGGATTGGGTTCCTGTAGCGGAATTCGCTTGCAACATCCACAACAACAGGTATACGGGCAAAACTTTCAAATGCGTAGCGGGCAACAACACCAGCATGGTAAGCGGTTCCACAAGCGGTAATCACTATGCGCTTTGCAGACTTCCAGAAGTTCTGGCCCTTTGTTACCTCTTCAAATTTTATGTCCACAGGCTTTCCGCCTTCCATAACAAGACGCGGCCTCATGGTGTCTGTAAGAGCCTTTGGCTGCTCGTGGATTTCCTTTAGCATAAAGTGGGAGTAGCCACCCTTTTCTGCAGAGGAAACATCCCATTCAACATGTGAAGGTTCCTTTATTACGCGGTTACCGTCTTCGTCAAAAAGATCAACGTGGTCTGAATACAAAACCGCAACCTGCTTCTGGTCAAGGAAGTAAACTTCGCGCGTGTGCTCAAGAACGGCAGGAACGTCGCTTGCTATAAAGTTTTCACCCTTGCCAAGACCAACAATCAGCGGGCTGTCTTTGCGGGCAGCAATAATTCTGTCCGGGAAGTTTGAACATACAACGCCAAGAGCATAGCTTCCCTCAAGGCGGTGCAGTGTCTCTAGAACAGCCGGAAAGATTTCCCCTGTCTGTTCATAGAAATAGTTTATAAGGTGAGCTATAACTTCGGTATCTGTCTGGCTGCGGAATACCACACCCTGATTCTGAAGCCATGCCTTTAGCTTAGCGTAGTTTTCCACAATGCCGTTGTGAACAATGGCAATTGAACCGCTAACGTTGGTATGGGGATGGGCGTTTACATCGCTAGGTTCACCGTGGGTTGCCCATCTTGTGTGGCCAATTCCAACAGAGCCTTTTACAAACTGCCCCATCTGAGCAATCAGTTCAGCCTCGCGCTTGTCACATTCACTGTCCGTGTCTTTATCTGACTGGCGGACCACCTGCTTGGTAACGTCTTCTACAAGCAGCCTTAAAGCCCCCTTTACCTTGCGCACAACAATATTCTGACCATCAAAAACGGCAATTCCCGCGCTGTCGTAGCCACGGTATTCAAGCTTCTTAAGAGCCCCAACAAGTATTGGCGCAGCTTCTTTTTCGCCAACGTATCCTACAATTCCACACATATATGTTCTCCCACAAAGATTTTTCGGTTCAAAAACTTCCCAAGATTCTACTATAAATCAGATAAGAGTTTCAAGAATATCGATTATGTCCATGTCGTATATGCCCGGCTGCCGGCGCAACTCCGCAATTGCATCCTTCTTGCTAAGAATCTTGTGGTAGCTTCTGCGGTTAACAAGCGAAATATAACTTTCCACCGCATGGATGATTCTTGCAAGCTGAGGAATTTCCGCACCGCGCAGGCCTTCCGGGTAGCCAGTACCGTTGATGTTCTCGTGATGCAGAGATGCCGCCTCTGCAAAAATTGAATAGTACTTGTATGGAATAAAATCAAGAAAATCAGAAAAGCGCATAACGTGGGTCCGCATAAGCTTTCTTTCCGCCGCAGAGAGAATCTCGGAAAAGAAGAGTTCCTGGGGCAAATCCAAAAAGCCCGAATCGTAGACCATGGAAGCACAGAAGTACAAAGTGCAAAGATTCTTGTCCAAACCAAGGGCCGTGCTAATTTTAAAGACAAGCTCACTGACGCTCTTTGAATTGCTCAGACGGTTAGTGTGGCGGTCTATCTTTTCACCAAGCACCTCGCACTTGGAAGCAAGCTCCTTAAGCTCTTCGAACTTGATTCTTTCGTTGTCGGGAAGCCGGGGAATCTCGTTCATGGCCGTAACCTGAATCCTTGCATTGGCCATGTGGATGTCCTTAATCATCTCCATCGTAGCGTCAAAACGCCTTCTCTGAAGCTTTTGCTCGCGGGAATTCACAAAAAACTGAATCACCATTACTGCAAAAATCGCCATCATCACGACCGCAATAACTGCAAGAATTATGAAAATATATTTTGAGTCCGATGCATTCTGTCCGTTCTGAACTGAAATGCTGTCTATAAGTTCCTTGACAGTTTCCGTTATGTCTTTTCCAAGCTCATCCGTACTTTCTTCCATAAATATAATTCTAGCACGGCAAGTCTGATTTTACAATGATTTTTTGGAGCGCATCCTAAGTATTTCGCCTTTATCAAAAGCGGTTCGGCTAGGCAAAATAGGCACGGACCGTTGCAATTACGAAAGCGCAGGCTACTATTAGGCGGAGGCCGGTTCCTGTGATGAAGCCAAGAAAAGCGAAGACGGCAGAGTTAAGTGCGCGGGAAAAGTCGGAGGAGTCGTGGATTAGCTCGCCGATGAAGGCGCCAAAAAAGGGGCCAAGAATAATTCCTATGAATCCGCCCAAAAAGAGTCCCACAAAAGTTCCCACTATGGCACCAATGGAGCCAGCCTTGGAACCGCCAGCCTTGCCGGTAAAAAAAGCGGGTACAAAAGTGTCCAATACTTCCACGGTCACTGTAATTACCCCGCAGACAATCAGTGTGGTAAGGGAAAGTTTGCATTCGTCAACAAAGTAAGAAGCAAGCATGCCACCCCAGCACAAGGGGGTCGCCGCAATACCCGGAATTATGCAGCCTATGATTCCAATTCCCATCAGCAGAACCGTAAGCACTATGAGTAAAATATCAAGCGGTGTAATAGAAAATGATGCCATACAAAAACTATAGAACAATTCTAGTCCAAATTCAACAGACGGCGGGTCTTTTTGATTCTAACCGCAGAGCTTACGGGAATAGAAATCTTTTCGCCGCTTGCAGAAAGCTCCAAAATCAACTGGGCGTTGGGGGCCTTTTTATTAAGTTCAAAAGGCCTTCCCACAAGGGACTTTCCGCTGTCCAAGGCCACTTCCAAAACGCCACCGTTTTGAATGGCACTTTCTATCACGTGGATTTTACCGGTGTAGTCCATTCCGCCTGCCTCTACTTTTTCAAAGCGGACGCTCGCACCAACAAGCTGGCTCTTGTTCACCACAATCCTTCTGTTTATCCTGTCTAAAAGACCTTCCTTCTGGTCCTGGGTTAAATCCATTGAGTCAAGCTCTGCCTTTAGGTCATCAAGGATTTTTTTCTGCAGGTCCTTGTCCACTTTATGCAGGGGGACATTTTCTTTCTGCGAGTCATTTTTATGTTGCGGTTCATCCAGGGGCAAGAAAGAGAGGCTTCCCTTTTTGTCTTGGAAAACTTTTGTGCTGCCAATAAAATCAAGGCCGCTCTTTGCAATTATGGCCTGAGCCTGAGCGTCGTCTGTAAAGGAAAGGAAAAAGACCCCGCTAGAAAGTTCCTGATCTATGTAAGGGGAAAGAATTGGGTTTTTCTTTATGAAGTCCGCGTTTTCCTCTTTTACCTTAAGGACGTAACCCTTGTAAAGCGATGCAGACTTGTAGGAAGAGAACCATTCTTCCAGGGAAATCTGGATGTTCTGCTGAATCTTATAGGATGAATATTTTTCAAAAAGCGAAAGAATCATCTTTGGCGAAAGACCCGCGTCAAAGGCCCTTATTACGCTGTGGCGGTTTATCTCAAAAACGGCGGCGGTGTCATAGTGGCGAATTTCCATAAAACGGATGAAGGGCAAAAGTTCCTTTAGGGAAAGCCCCGGAAGAAGGGTAACAGAAAAAGCTGAATCTATGCTAAGCAAGTTGGAAGATGAAGTTTTTTCCGCGTCAAAGAAAGGGTTAAGCTTGTAGAGGACATTTCCTTCCAAGTCACAAGAGCTGGCAGAAAGAAGCGACAGTTCTACTGCGGCATCTGCAAATCTTTTTACAAAAGCAGCGTCTGCAACTTCTTGCAGGGGAGGCATGTCTGGGTTTGCAAAATTTATGGATGAGGCAGAAGAAAGCATTCTTCCAAAGCGAGTAGCTGTATCGCCCGCAAGCTTTTCTTTTTCAAGAAGGTAAAGCTGGGTAAGTTGAGTTAGGGTGCATCCGCTTTCCGGCATTGCATAAAGAGTGCAATAGAAAATTTGCGCGTTCATCTGCATGCTCTTTCTTGGAAAGTGGGCTACGGAAGCAGTTGCAAGGTAAATGTACTGGCTTTTTTCTTCCATCTGGGCAAAGCTTTCAAGGCGGTCAAAATCAAACAGGCATCCCTTTTCCGCAGCGCACAAAATGGAAAGGTTCATAAAGGCGGCAGTAAGGGCATCCAGGGCAGGCTTTTGTACTCCCCTAAAGATTTCCTGCAATTCATTAAGGCTGTGTTTTTTTAGGGTGCCGTCATTCTTGCAAAGGTCGGGATGGGAAACGGCAAAGGAAGAAAAGCTTGCAAGGAACTGAGGGCTTAGGATGCAGGGAGAAGTGTTTTCTTCAGCACTTTGATTTTGATTTGACTGCGTTTGACCTGTCTGCGTTTGCTTTACCTGCGTTTGCAAAGGCGTTTTTTCAAAAAGTATTTCCGTCTGCAAAAGGGGCTCAAGGTCATCCTCCAGCATGGGGTTTATGCGGAGTTCACTTGCAGCAGAAGACTTGTCCGCAAAGGTAAAAAGAACAAGCCTTTCATGCAGGTTGATTATATGCTCGTGCAAGTCCTGTTTTGACGGCTGAAGATTTCCTTCCATAAAAGAGAATATTTTTTCTTCCGTACAAGCGTGGATGTTCTTTACTATGGTAAGAATTTTCAAGTCGCTGCTTCCCAACAGGCTTACCAAAGTGTCGCGGTTTTCCTGCTTGCGCAAGAAAGACGAAAGTCCTTCTATTAACTTTTGCTTGTTATAGGGAGTCTTTAGTTCCCCCAGATACATGCGCATTATGTCAAAAAACATTTCTTCGTCCATAACGGACATGCTTTCGCGCCAGTCGATTATGCGCTGAACTTTAGGTGTTATGACTGCCATCATTCTGCTCCAAAACCGTCAATGCAAAGCGGAGCGGTGGAATCCAGCTCGTCCAGGCTTGACTCGTCATTGTATCTTAGGATTCTGTAGGAATAGCCCTGCTCGGCAAGGAATTTTTGCCTGTTGCTGCCAAAATCTTCTTCCACAGTGTTGCGGGTAATCAGGGTAAAGAAGCGGGATGTGCGTTCCTTGGGGCGGAGGATTCTTCCAAGCCTCTGTGCTTCTTCCTGCCTGGAGCCAAATGTTCCGCTTACCTGAATTGCCATGCTTGCGTCCGGAAGGTCTATTGCAAAGTTTGCAACCTTGCTTACCACAAGCACGTGAATGTTGCCGCTCCTAAAGTCTGCATAAATCTTGTCGCGCTCAGCGTTGGGCGTTTTTCCCGTAATGATGGGTGCGTCCAAAAGCTTTGCAAGATTGTGCAGCTGGTCAAGGTACTGGCCAATTACAAGAATCTTGTCCTGGGGGAATTTTTTTACAAGTTCCACAACGATTTTGTCCTTAACGGGATTTTCGCTTGCAATCTTGTGCTTTGCCCTCTGCTGTGAAACCGCATATTCAATCTCTTTGTCCTGGGGAAGTCCTAGGCGAACCTCCACACATTCGGCACTGGCAATCCAGCCGGATCTTTCCAGCTCT
>JAFXWC010000015.1 GCA_017534445.1 Treponema sp. | reverse complement strand
CTCTGGTTCATCACCCGCGGCAAAAAGCAGACCGGCAAAACCCTCTTCATAGATGCCCGCAACATGGGCCACATGGTAGACCGCAAGCACCGCGACTTTTCCGAAGAAGACATCACCAGCCTTGCCGACACCTTCACCGCCTTCCAGAACGGCACCCTCGAAGATGTAAAAGGCTTCTGCGCAGTTGCCACCACAACCCAAATCGCCGCCCAGGATTACATCCTCACCCCCGGCCGCTACGTTGGCATAGAAGAAAAAGAAGAGGACGACGAACCTTTTGATGATAAAATGAAACGCCTGACCACCGAACTTGGCGGAATGTTCGCAAAGAGCCACGAGCTCGAAGAAGAGATAAAGAAAAATCTTGCAGGTATTGGGTTTAAGATTTAGGGCGTGCGACGCAACCTTCGGTTGCTTACCGAGTTTGCGTTGCAAACTCGCTACGTCGGCTGTTCCGCCCTTCGCTAACGCTCACCGTCCTCGGCTTCGCCTGCGGTCGGCAAGGGGCTCCATAGCCTCACGCATTAGGGTGGCGCAGGCGGGCCGGAAGTAACACTAAAAGAAATACGTCATTCCGAACTTGTTTCGGGATCTATAAAATAAAGGAATAAAAATGGAAGAGTGGAAAGAATGTAAACTAGGAGATTTTATAAAGATAAAGCATGGCTACGCTTTTGAAGGTAAATCAATCTCATTTGAAGATAATAATATCGTTCTTGTAACTCCTGGAAACTTTGCAATTGGTGGAGGATTTCAAGAAAAGAAATGCAAATTTTTTCATTCATCATATCCTAGTGAATATATTCTTAAAGAAAATGACTTAATTGTTACAATGACGGATTTAAGTAAAGATGGTGACACTCTTGGATATTCTGCAAAAGTTCCATATTCAGACAAAAGAATCTATCTTCATAATCAACGAATTGGTCTAGTTCAATTTATGAATTCTGAAGTAGATAAAGATTTTATCTATTGGTTTATGCGAAGTCCATTATATCAAAAAACAGTTTTGTCGACTTCTTCTGGTTCAACGGTCAAACATACATCTCCAGACCGAATTTGTGAAATCCTTGTAAAACTTCCCCCTCTCCCCACCCAGCAAAAAATCGCCGCCATACTCTCATCCCTCGACGACAAAATCGAACTGAACAACAAAATAAACACCAACCTCGAACACCAAGCTGGGGCCCTCTTCAAAAACTGGTTTGTAGACTTCGAACCCTTTGGCGGCAAAATGCCCGAGGGGTGGAAAGAAAAAACTTTGTATGAATATGCAGATTTTATAAATGGAACATCTTTTAAAGAAGATGAATATGGGACAGAAGGATTACCTATTATTAAAATAGCAGAATTAAAAAATGGTATAACAGAAGCGACTCAATATTTTAATGGAGAGAAAGATCCAAAATATAACGTTGAAAACGGAGATATTCTTTTTTCTTGGTCAGGTAATCCAGATACTTCAATCGATATTTTTATCTGGTCGTTAGGAAATGGAATCTTAAATCAACATACTTTTAATGTAAAAAGTCATACAAATAATAAATGGTTCACATATTGTTTGTTAAAATATTTTAAGCCAGAGTTTTGCCATCGCGCCAGTTGTAAACAAACAACAGGGCTTGGACATGTTACCGCCAGCGATTTGAAGCAAATAGCATTTAGTTCAGGAGACAAAGCTGTATCAGATTTTGAGAACTTAATTGCACCAATTATGAAACATATTTTTAATAATAAACTTGAAAATCAAAAATTGGTAAATATACGAGATACTTTATTACCAAAGTTAATGAATGGTGAAGTCGTAATATAATAAATATATATAATTAAAAAAGGTGGTGCAATAATATGGTTTCTAATTTAAAAGGTATCAAACTTCAAGGAAGAAAGTTTTCTGCTAATCCTGTAGATCTCTGTTTTTGGAATACTGATAAAATAAGATTATCTCTTTTATATGGAAAAAATGGGTCGGGAAAATCTACCATAAGTGATGCTTTTTCTTGTTTAAAAAATAATGAAAATGAAGATTTTTCCTATCTTAATGAAATAACATTTGATGGGTGTCCACTTTTAGAAGATGATAAAAAAAATATCCATGTATTTAATGAAAAATTTATAGATTCAAATATCAAAATTAAAGAAGATGGTATCGATTCTATTGTAATGTTTGGTAAACAAGTTGATATTGACAACCAAATTAATGAAACAGAAAAGCGCTTAAATACCAAAATTGCAGAAATTGAAAATCAAAACCGTATTATCACAGACTTCCTTGATGCATCAAATTCTAGCTCACCAGCATATTTTCTAAATCAATGTATTTCTGAGTTGAAGAGAGATAATGGATGGGCAGGAAAAGAAAGAGTTTTAAAAGCCGCAAGAGTAAATTCATCTGTTAGTCAAACAACAATAACAAATATAATGAATCAATATAATACAGAAAAAGAACTTGAAGAACTAATGCTAGATTATACTGAAAAGAAAAAACTGTTTGATTCTGTCACAAGTGATTCTACGGAAATTACTCAAGAAGTTGAATTATTTTGTTTTGAGGAAATAGATTCAAAGGCAAAAACTTTATTAACAAGAAAGATTGAACAAACGGAATTAACAGATCGAGAAAAACGTATTTTTTTATTTATCGAAAAAAATGGACAGGATTTACTAACAAAAGCAAAATCATACTTTTCTAATGAAAACTCAGATTTTTGCCCTTATTGTTATCAGGAAATAGATAAAAATTATAAATCAAATTTGATGGAGGAGTTTAAAAAAGTTTTAAATAAAGAAGTCGAAGATTATCAAAACGAATTAGATACTGTAAAGATTAAAAATCTAAATTTTGATCTAACTCCTTATAATCAAATAGAACAATCAGTGACACAAGCAGTTCAATTGGAACTTAATAAAATAAATAAAATTATTCAGAATTATAACAAGCTTATAGATGACAGAAAAAATAATGTATATCAGGAGTTTTCTGAAAAAGATTACAACATTTACATTGAGGATGCTATAAAACCATTAAATAAAGCTTTAGAAAAACTTGAAGAAAAAAGAAAAGAATTTAATAATCTCGTAAATAATAAGAATAATCTAAAAAAAGAATTACTAAATCTGAATTCACAAATTGCAAATAAACAAATATCAGAAAACTATTCAAAATATAAAGAACAACTTGTAAAGCAAGAAAAAGAAAAGACAAAATTTTCTACTCTAGAAAGTGAAAAATCTGCAATAAAATTGGAATTGGCAAACTTAAATGAGCAAAAGAAAAGTATAAAAATAGCTCAAGAGCATATTAATTATTTATTACAATATGTCTTTTTTTCAAAAAATAAGCTAACAATTGAATCACATGATGGCATTTATCAAATAAAATCTTGTGGATTACCAGTAAAACCTAATCAAATTTCTTGTGGTGAAAGAAACATAATGGCGTTATGTTATTATTTTACAGAATTATTTTCAGGTAAAGAAGAAGCCAAAATATATTCCGATGCAAATTTGCTCATAATAGATGATCCAGTTTCTAGTTTCGATAAAGAAAATCGAGTTGGAGTTTTATCTTTATTAAAATATGAGTTGCAACATTTTGTTTCCGGAAATCCTGATACAAAAGTTCTGATTATGACACATGACTTGATGGCTTTTTATGATATTGAGAAAATTGCTCAAGAATTAAATGCCAAAAAAAACTGTCTTTACAATATTTTTGAACTTTCTCTAACAGGTATCAAGGATTTCGGATTCAACAAATCCAATGAATATTCAAAACTACTTGGAACGATTTATAATTTCGCAATATCTCCTACTGAAAATTCTGAAATTGAACTATATATTGGAAATACAATTCGTCGAGTAGTTGAGGCTTACTCAACTTTTAATTATAAAGTTGGTATCGATGCAATTTCCTTTGATGAAGAAATTTTGTCACAAATCAAAAATAAAAAACAGCAAGAATATTTTTCAAATTTAATGTATCGAATACTGCTTAATGGAGAAAGTCATTCCGAAGAAAAGGTAAAATCTTTGGAAGATTTTTGTAATGGTATTTCAACAGATGAGAAAAATCGAATTGCAAAAGATATTCTCTGTTTCTTATATTTATTGAATCCTGTTCATATCTCTAAACATTTACATGAAATTACAGATGCAGAGAATAGAATCAAAGAATGGTGTGCAACTTTACCTTTATAAGAGAAATAAATAATTAGGAATATAACAATAGAAATCACAATGTATATTCCATTCTTAGTAGGATAAAATTATGGATGAATTAAAAAAATTATTTTCAACACTTGAAGAAATACGAAATGAGGAAGAAAACTTCAGTTTGAATATTTTAGATGAAATTTCATCTTCTAAATATAGTTTTGGTTTTCTCTTAGGTGAGTACAACTTAAAAAACGAATATATTCTTAATGTTCTTGATATTATAAAAAATAATAAGCAATCAGGTTTGTTACGATACTTTTCATTATCACTACGTTTTTATTTTCAGATAATGATTTCTAAAGCTGTACAACATTTGGACACAATAAATAATGAAATAAAATGTTTGAAAATAAACAGAGAATGGAATGATTCCGATAGTCTTTATTATAATTCCATGATATCTACTGAAAATAAAATAATAAATAAAGCAAAAGATATGTTCTCAAAATCTAATCTAAATGATTTTTTTGATTATTTTTCTTCAGAGGCTAAAAAGAGTTGTATTTTTGATAATTTGGAAAATTGGATAATTGATAATCATTTCTTTAAAGCAAATTATTGCTATTATTGTGTATTTGAGGTTATATATAGCTTTTTCTGTTTCGAATATCTAAATTTGAAAGATAGAAATATAAAAGAATCTCCTCTTTTTCTATATTTTGAAAATCATAATACATCGCTTCTTGGCGACAAGAATTTCACAAAATATGGGCTTATAACTTTAACAAATGACTTCGAACCTATTTGTACAGAACATCTTGAGTGTAGAATATTTAATAAATCATTAAATATTACATTACCACTTTCAAGAAAAATAGATAATCAATTATTTAAAAAATTCATTGAATTGTACAATGTAGGAATTATAAAACAGATTTCATTTAAACCAACTTTATCAGAACCATATACCGGGAAAATTTCAACTGATATGGCTTTAGAAGCTGTAGAATTCGGAAGACTTTTTGACATTGAATTAAACGACTTAATTCCCACAAAACTTGTTTCATTGGATTCAGATTCTTTATGGATTAATCCTGTCGGACAAGAAATTACTTTTGAAGAATTAAAATATGATTTTGATACATTTGATGATTATATTATGACACAAGCAGTACATCTTAAATTTTTCAAAAAAAATAATGATTTTTACATTGAACATATTGATCATGAAATAATTTTTTATACCTATGATGAATATGATAAGCGTCTTTATAATATAAAGATAAAAGGAAAAGTTTTAAAGAGACAAAAGACTTTCAAAATTGATGATTCCGAAATCCCTTTTCTTACCCATGGAAAACCAGAATTTTTAATGCAAATTTTATATACATATTTTTTAAGAAAGGATTTGCTTGATGAATATTTTTCACAGTACAAATAAGTAAGATTGGTATTTAAAATTCTAAATCATCCAATCCATCATCATATTTATATTCTTTTAGCTCGGGTTTCCCATCAAACTTGAATTTGATTTTATTTATATCAAAAATGACAAGATTTCTTCCTGATGAATATAACGAACTAGGATAGATAATGCCATTTATTCCTTTTTCCTTACAAATATCAGCAATATATCGTGTAATAAAATATTCTGGTTTCCAAAAACCTTTTATTTGCTGTTCCTTTGTAAGAATCCCCGACCATAGCAATGCAGCTACAGCTATCGGAAGAGAATAACCATCTGTATTATCAGGATTAAAATAATTATAAATATAATCTTTGGCTAAATCCAAAATATCAGTTGCCTGTTCAATTTCTACTTTTTGAAACCACAGAACACAATTCTTTTTATGAGAACATTCAGCTCCACACAAATCAATGGAATCTCCCAGATACCAATGACCTTGTCCAAAATGATTAAAACGTCCTTCAGAAATTGGCACATCTTGAGGATTCGGGGGTAACATATCATTATTATCAAATATTCTAGAATCTTTAGGTTCTCTTGCTCTGTAGAATACTTGGTTTGTAAAATTAATTTTCTCTAAAGAATCAATTCCTCTAATAATTTGTTTTCCAACAGAGTGCTTACAACCTAAATATGGATATTTAATAAGATAATTATAAAACTCTTTTATTTTTGTTGCTGCATTATTTGCAATTTTTTCAATAAATTGTTTATGATATCTTTCTTCTCGAAAGTATTCATTTTCTGTAACTTCAGAATATGCATCTAAATCACATCCGCAATTTGGACATGATATATTCTGATAAATTATTTCCTTTTGTTCATCTGTGAATCCTATATCTTCTAGCAAATCATAAAAGGATTCATGTGGCTCATAGAAGTATGTTTCATGATCTTCTCTATCATAAGTAGAGTTACAACATTCGCAACCTGTAAGTCTTTCATTTAGTTCCTGGAGTTTTCGCTTTGGCAATTTTAATTCGAAATAATCTTCACAAAACATAATTTCCTCATTCAACTATAGCAACATTTTTTTTCTGATGCTGAAAAGACTGAAATGTTAGGGACGCAAGATATATCAAGGAGTCTATATCTTCCATCCTTAAAAAATTAGTTATCGGCCATAAGGATATGGATCAATTTTTGCATCACCTTGTCCATTTAATATCGTCCAAGAATGCCGATAATGTGGAATTTGATTAATCCGCGGACATGGTGGTAAAGAGGTTTTAGACTGATTTGTATAAATGTATCCACAGTCATCACATCTGTATTTTCCTGCAGATACATCACTTCCATAAGGTACACCTGTTTTTATCATAGGCTGTCTCCTCTCCGAATGACTCCTTGACACAAATTCCTCAAACTTTTATTGTAAGGTATTGACTTTTTGTGACTCATTCAGAGTTATAAATAATTTTTTAAGGACTATTTGCAGGTGGTGCTGCTTTTAGTCCTTTTTTATTGGAACAACGTTCCTCAGTGTGATTGGCACAATTAAAATATATATACTTCTAAGAAAATCGTCAATGCTTAAATGTGAAAAAATCACTTATTTTTATCTTTACTTCTGCCGATATTTATATTATACTCGGTATAAATACGAAAAAATCACATTGTCAAGAGGTTTTTATGTTAATTAGATTTAATGTGAAGAATTTTCTTTCATTTAATGAAAAACTAGATATTAAAACACAGGAAAAACGTTCTCAAGAATTTGCAATGCTTTCTGGTTCAACGCGAGGTAAGAAAGATCATATTGTTGAAATTAATGATCAGAATATATTGAAATTCGCCGCTATTTTCGGAGCAAATGCGGCCGGAAAATCTAATGTTATAAAAACACTTGAATTTATCCAAAAAACAGTTCGTTCTGGAAATATACCAACAGGAGCTACCGAAAATTATTGCAAAATTTATTCCGCAAATAAGGATAAGGTTAGTTATTTTGAGTTAGAAATATTAATTGATAATCAAAACTATTCTTATGGTTTTGAATATGAATTAAATAAAGGTATTTTACACTCAGAATGGCTTGTTAATTTAAGAAAAGATAAAGAAATTGTTTTATTCGAAAAGCAAAATAAAAGTTCAAATTATCATTTTGATGGGATCTTAAAAAAGCTTGAAGTTCTACAAGTGTATGCTGATGGTCTTGAGGGAAGCAATAGTTTACTTTTATCAACCTTAAATAAAAATACCACCGGACTTTATAAGAAATACCCAGATGCTGTGATAATACAAAAGATATTTGATTGGATAGTAAATAAACTAAGTATAAATTTTCCGGATAACCCATTACCTACAGATGCTGCTTTTTTACTTGATGAAGATAATTTTTTAAGATTTTCAAATCTTCTAAATTCTTTTGGAACAGGAATTAATAAATTAAAGAAAGCACCTATTGATGCAAAGAAACTAATTGAACAATTACCTTCTTTTATTCGAAATGAAATATTAAAGGGTATAGATCTAATGAACAAAACACTCGCTATAAATTCTGATATAAAATCAAAAAAATCAGAAATGGGAGCTATTATTCGAAATAATGAAGATATTTTCTTATTACATATTACACCAAATTCGACAGTTGAAGCGTATTCTATTTTATTTGAGCATAATTTCTTTGATCAATCTGTAGATTTTAAAATCTCAAACGAATCAGATGGAACGGCAAGATTATTTGAATTAATTCAATTGCTTCTTGATAAAAATGACAAAACATTTGTCATTGATGAATTAGACAGAAGACTTCATCCATGTTTAACATATCAATTCGTAAAAACGTATTTACAGATTTGTAAAAATCGTAATATTCAATTAATTGTAACTACACATGAATCTCGGTTATTGGATTTTGATTTATTACGAAGGGATGAAATTTGGTTTGTAAACAAAGATAAAAACGGGGAAAGTGATTTGTATTCACTTGAAGAATATAATGAAAGATTTGATCGAAAGATTGATAAAGCATATTTGGAAGGACGTTATAAAGGAGTTCCTATCTTTACTACCGTATATCCAGTCGAGGATGACTTATGAGAGAGATAAAAAAATTTGGAGAACGCTCTGCTTCACAAAATAAAGTACGACTATCAAAATATATTTTAATTATGGAAGGGGAAAAAACAGAACCATTATATTTTGATGCAGTAAATAATAATAAAGAAAAAATAGGCATATCTTCTCTTATCCAACTAGTTCCAATGGTTAGAACTATTTCTGAAGAACATTGGAGTAATCCTTTGAAACTTCTAGAGGAATTTCTGAGAAAGAAAACTGAATCAGCAAATCACATTACATATAAAACTTTTATTGATTGTATCGTAGATACAATTTATAGTGATGATAGTTTTAATATTGCTAATTCAGGCTTTGATAAAGTTGTATTTTCTGAATTAATGCGTTTTTATCCTAAAAACAAACTTAACGAATATATTAAAGATATAGATCAAGAAGTCAAGAATGTTATTCAGCATTTTAAAATTTGGTCAACCTTTACAAAAATAATAGAATCCTATATCCATCAAAAAATTGAAGAACAAACATTGAACCTTGATGATGATGACAAGATTTGTCTTGTGGTTGATAGAGATCCTGATAGTTTTAAGCAATTCAATGATGTCTTAACTCTCTGTAGAGACAATAATGTCAAATTTTATATCACAAATCCTCGGTTTGAATTTTTCTTATTATTACACAGCCCAAGCATAGACTCTTTGGATAAGAATAAATTATTTACTGATGAAGATAATTATTTACACTCAGAATTACGAAAACTATTAGGAGCATATTCAAAAGAAAAGTTTGATACAGATTTTTTTATGAATCATATACAAGATGCAATCAATAATGAAAAGATTTTTTGTGAAAACATCGAGCAATTAGAGAATACATTAGGTAGTAATGTAGGTCTTTTGCTGCAGGAGCTTCTTAATGCTTCATAGTTAATTATTCGTATTTTAGTTATTGGATATCTAATTCTGTAAAGTATTTAAATACAAAAAAAAACATCTGGGGCTATGCTTCCAAAGAAACGGACGCCATGAAAGCGACTTTTACCAACTAAGGACTATACCCACATAATAGTAATTATTCTTAAAAATACAAGAAAAAAGAGTAAAGGCAGTGTTTTAACAGAAAGGTGTATTTCTTTTTTTATTTTGCAAAACTCATGCAAAATAAACATAAAAATAATCATAAACTCAGTGAATTTCTTGTGTAATAAAGCAGGCGTTGCGGGCGACGCTTGAGCCCGCAGAAGGGGTAGCGGACAAGCCAACTAAGCGGAGAGAATCGGCACTGCTTGCAGGGGCGATTCGTGGAACGACTTGGCTTGGGAGCGAGGGGAAGACCTTCCCCTCATTTCCTCCAAAAGTAAAATAACAATCTCGCTTATTTTACTTTCCGGCTTAAAAGTAAAATAAGAACTAGCCTTATTTTACTTTCAGCGGTATAATGGAGTTATCTGGAGAAAAAATGAAGATAGAAGACTTTAATTCTGGTGTTTGGAAACAGGGTTTTAAATATAAGTACTTTGTTCCGGCTTTTATAAATCATCCATTTTCTTGGGAAGATGATGCAATTAGCGCTTTATTGGAAAAAGCCTCATTAAAACTTGGTGAATTAAATTCTTTTTCTAGATTTGTTCCTGATATTGATATCTTTATTAGCATGCACGTTCTTAAGGAAGCTGTTGTTTCCAGTCGTATCGAAGGAACTAGAACTAATATCGAAGAAGCTCTCGAAGAAGAACAACCCGCAGAACCTGAAAAACGAGATGACTGGTTGGAAGTAAACAATTATGTAAAGGCAATAAACTCTGCAATAGAAGAATTAAAAACACTACCTCTTTCCTGCCGTTTAATTCGAGATACGCATAGAATTTTACTTTCAAGTGGTCGAGGAGAAAGAAAAACTCCAGGTGAATTTAGAATCTCTCAAAACTGGATAGGAGGTGCTTCAATTGTAGATGCAGTTTTTGTTCCTCCTGCTGCAGATAAACTTTCTGACTTATTATCAGATTTTGAAAAGTTTTTAAATAATGAAGAAATAAATGTACCTAACCTGATTAAAATAGCAATTGCTCATTATCAATTTGAAACTATTCATCCTTTCTTGGATGGAAATGAACGAATGGGACGTTTGCTGATTACTCTATTTCTTGTTTCAAAAGGCATTTTGGATAAACCTTTATTGTATTTGTCTGCGTTCTTTGAAAAGAATAGATCTCTTTATTATGATAAATTAACTGTTACCCGTGAAAAAAATGATTTGAATCAATGGATAAAATTCTTTTTAGTTGGAATTATTGAAACTGCGGAAGAAGGAACATCGAAACTCGAAAAAATTATGCAGATTAAGGCAAAGGCAGAAAACAAAATTCTTTCTTTTGGTCGTCGAGCCGAATCTGCTCATAAATTATTAGAAGCATTATTCTCTAAACCAATGGTATCAATAAAAGGCGTTCAGGCAATCACCAAATTATCTCCAAAAGCCGCAGGCGAACTTGTTAATCTTTTTGTTGATAACGGACTTTTACAGGAAGTTTCAAATCAGCAAAGAAACAGAGCTTTCGCTTTTACAGAGTATTTGGATTTGTTTATAAAATAGTTTAATAAAGTAGGCGTTGCGGGCGGCGTCTGAGCCCGCAGAAGGGGTTAGCAGTCAAATCAACTGTTCGGAAATTCCGAACAGTTCCAAGCTTTCTAGTTAAAACAAGAGAAATTCATAAAAAAATTTTAATGACTTTAAACTCAAATACAAAAAGAATTTGACTTTAAATTCAATTTCGCTTATATTATATTCATAAGTGCATATGAGGTGAATTTTATGTCAAATTTTGATAAAACTTTACTTGGAAAAAATATTAAGTTTTTAGCGACTCAAAAAGGTATAAAAGTTGGTGATATAGAAACAGAAGCTGGCGTAAGCACAGGATATTTATCACGTTTGGCAAACGAAGATAATAAAAAAAATTTTCCGATTATGGATTTAATCTTCTTAATTTCAAATAAACTTGATGTATCTGTAAATACACTTCTTTCTGTTGATTTATCAAATTTGACACCAAATGAAATTCTGCTTTCTCAATTTTTCGATAAACTGAGCAAGGATACACAGAACAATAAACTTATCTGGGAATTAGAATCAAAATCCAAATTAGAAGAATGTAAGCAACAAGGAAACCATCCATTGTTTTTTCCTGTTCATCCGGGTGATTTTGGTACAGAGTTTTATTACCATTCCACATTTGATTCTGAAGCAGTAATTGCAGGTGACTGTTATAAAGTAATTGTTGGAAATAAATGGCTTTACCTAATGTGCGTAAGTAAAGAGTATGATTATATAAATGGTTATGAATTATATTTTATCTCCTCAAATTATCAAGGCTATCCAAATATTGAGCAAATATGTAAGGCTTATTCTGAATCTGATTTATACAATCAAATAGTGGATTTAAGGAATCAGGCAGCAGAATCAAGCAGACATGTAAAACTGTCAGATTCTGTTCGTAGTTCTATAAACGAATATCTTACAGAAGGTGATATAGATTCATTTTAATTCAAGGGGAGATGTTTATGCTTTTATTTTCGGATTTGTTAAATTATCTTAAAGGAAATAAAAATATCAGTATTCCCGCTACGCAGGAAAAAGATTTACGGAATATCGGTTATTATCATGGTTATAAAGGATATCGTTTTATAAGAACCTCCTCTAATAAAATCCAGTTTTCGAATATAAAAGAAGTAATTGTTTTAAATAAGTTTGATCTTGACTTGAAAACCCTCATCTATCCAAAAATCATGTTTATTGAAACAGCATTAAAGAGTTATTTTATTGAATCCATTCTTGATGATTCAAAATCTGAAGATATGGCAACTATATACTCAAAAACCGTTACCCGATATCAGAGTTACCAAAAAGGCTCTAAACAATATACCGAAGAGTTTAAGAAGCGCATGAATTTACAGATGAAAATCAATTCTGCACTTATACGGGATTATCAAAAGGAAAAAGAAATTGAGAAACACTTTTTTAACAATGATAAACCTATTCCTGTTTGGGCAGTTTTTGAATCTCTTACACTAGGAGAATTCGGAAATTTTTTTGATTGTTCAAATTTGAGTACACGTCTTTCAACATCTAAATTGTTAAACTTACCTACAAATTTAGATTCAGATGGAGAATTGATCTCATATATTATTTATACCTTACGAGACTTAAGAAATGCTGTTGCACATAATAGTGTTATTTTTGATACAAGATTTAAAACTGCAAAAATAAATAAACGCTTAACGTTATTACTTGAATCTGAAACGGGTATTAAAAATATTGATTTCAAATATATAAGTGCTTTCATTATTTTGATAACTTACATTTATAAACAGCTAGGGCAAAATCGGGAATGTAAAAGCTTTATTCATGAATATCTCACAAAATGTGAATATCTTTATAAAAATGTCCCAAATAATGTTTACTTTGAAATTGTTGGTACAAATAATAAATCTATTATGACACAATTAGAGAACTGGCTATAGTATTACTAGTAAATATAAGTAAAACTTAGTAAAAGGTCATTGACTTTTTCATTTTTGCCGATATAATAATATATGAATTGCGGTGGTAGTCTTCGGACGACACCTTCTAGGCTCCTGATGCGTCGGGGGCTTAATTTTTTTAACACTCCATAAATAAATGCAAAAACCCCAAAATCGTGATAAAATAGACGTAACTGTATGAAAGGAGTCTGTTATGTCCGCCGATTACAATGAAGAAGCCTATGAAAATGCCTTGATAGAACTATTCCAGAATATGGGGTGGGAGCATGTTTATGGCCCTGACATCGACCGCGACTGGCATTCTCCTCTTTATGATTCTGTTCTTGAAGATTCTATCAGGCGGCTTAATCCAAAGGCGGCACCTGCAGCAATTGACGAAGCTCTTCTTAAACTCCGACATTTTGAAAATGCTGAACTTAAAAAGAAAAATGCCCTTTTTATGGACTACCTTCAGAATGGTATTGAAGTAACTTATCATCAAAATGGCGAAACTAAATCTGACATCATCTATATTGCTGATTTTGAAAACGCCGGAAAGCCTGGCGACAAAAACTCTTATATTGTTGCAAATCAGTGGACATTTATAGAAAACTCCAATAAGCGGCCGGATATCCTTCTTTTCTTAAACGGACTTCCAATCTGTCTTTTTGAATTGAAATCTCCAAGCCGCGAGCAGACTGACGCAAGTGAAGCATATACTCAGATCCGCAATTACATGCATGAAATTCCTTCCATGTTTATTTACAACTGTATCTGCGTAATGAGCGACCAGCTTACAAGCAAGGCCGGAACCATCACAAGTGGCGAAGACCGCTTTATGGAATGGAAGACAAAAGACGGCAACATGGAATCCAAGGCCTTTGCAGATTTTACAACTTTCTTTGAAGGTATTTTCCAGAAAGAGCGCCTGCTTGACATCATCAAAAACTTTATCTGTTTTAATAATGACGGAATTAATTCCTATAAGATTCTTGCAGGTTATCATCAATATTTTGCAGTTCGTAAGGCTGTTGAACGTACAAAGCTTGCGGTTGCCGGCGATGGAAAAATCGGTGTTTTCTGGCATACTCAGGGCTCCGGAAAATCGCTTTCTATGGTTTTCTATGCTCACCTTTTGCAGCAGGCAATTGATTCGCCGACAATCGTTGTTATTACAGACCGCAATGATCTTGATAATCAGCTATATAATCAGTTCTGTAACTGTGCAGATTTCTTACGTCAGGAATCTGTGCAGGCAGAAAGTCGTGAACATTTGAAACAGCTTCTGGAAGGTCGAAAGGCTAATGGTATCATCTTCACAACTATGCAGAAGTTTGAAGAAAGCAATGAACCTCTCAGCGACCGCAAAAATATCATCGTAATGGCTGATGAAGCTCACCGCGGCCAGTACGGACTTACAGAAAAAATCAAAACAAGCCGCGACGAGCAGGGCAACCTTATTGCCCACCGAACAATCGGTACCGCCCGCATAATCCGTGACAGCCTTCCAAACGCAAGTTATATCGGCTTTACCGGTACTCCAATTTCCCGCGAAGACCGTAGCACAATCGAAGTCTTTGGTGACTACATCGATGTTTATGATATGACACAAGCTGTTGAAGATGGAGCAACCCGTCCTGTTTATTATGAAAGCCGTGTTATCAAACTCAAGCTTGACGACAAGGTTCTTGCCCAGATTGATGCAGAATACAGTGCGCTTGCTAATAATGCTGATGAAGAAGTAATCGAAAAAAGTAAGCACGAACTTGGCAAAATGGAAGAAATCCTTGGCCACGAAAAAACTATAAACTCTCTTGTTGATGATATTCTTAATCATTACGAAAACGAACGCCAGTATTTGTATACCGGTAAAGCAATGATTGTTGCCTATAACCGTTCTATTGCAATGAAGATATTTAATCGTATTCTGGAGCTACGGCCATCCTGGGCGGGAACAACTTCACAGGTCACAGTCGGCTCAAAGCAGATTACTGTACCAGGTGATGACGCCCGAATTGCCCTTGTAATGACAGAAAGCAACAAAGATCCGGAAGAATGGCGTGCAATTATTGGAAACAAAACACACAAGCAGGAACTCGCAACTAGATTCAAAGACAATAACAGCCCACTCAAAATAGCAATCGTCGTAGATATGTGGCTTACAGGTTTTGACGTTCCTTCACTTGCTACAATGTACGTTTACAAGCCAATGGAAAGCTATAACCTTATGCAGGCTATTGCCCGTGTAAACAGAGTTTTCAAAGACAAGGAAGGTGGTCTTGTAGTTGATTACGTTGGAATTGCAAGTGCGCTAAAACAGGCAATGAATGATTACACTGTCCGCGACCGAAAGAATTATGGTGAGATGGATGTTGCAAAACGGGCCTTCCCTAAGTTCCAGGAAAAACTCGAAATCTGCCGAAATCTTTTCTTTGGTTATGATTACACACCTTTCTACGAAGGCTCAGACTTACAGCGCGGTATGACAATCAGCGGAGCTGTAAACTTTATTGTCGCGCCAGATAAAGAAGAGCAGAAGCAGGCATTTATAAAAGAAGCACTCATGCTCAAGCAGGCACTTTCTCTTTGTTCTTCAATGGTAAAAGAACACATGCGTATGGAAGCGGCTTTCTTTGAATCTGTCCGTGTTCTTCTTATGCGCCTTTTGTATAATCCAAGCGGCAAAAAGTTCAGCTTAAAAGAAATTAATGAGCGGATAAATGAACTTCTTAAACAGTCTGTAAAATCCGACGGAGTAATAAATCTTTTCTCTGATGTTGGCGAAAAAGTAAATCTCTTTGACCCAACCTTCCTTGAAAATATCGGCAAAATGAAAGAAAAGAACCTCGCTGTAGAAATGCTCAAAAAACTTATTGAAGAACAGGTAAAAGTCTACAAGCGTACAAACCTCGTAAAATCAGAAGCCTTCAGTGACCTCATTCAGCAAACATTGAACCGCTACCTTAACGGAATGCTTACAAACGAAGAAGTAATTCAGGAACTTTTAAAACTTGCAAAAGAAATGCTCCATGCCAGCGAAGAAGGAAACAAGCTGGGCCTTACAGACGAAGAGCTTGCCTTCTATGATGCCCTTACAAAACCGGAAGCGGTAAAAGATTTCTATTCCAACGACGAGCTTGTAGCCCTTACAAAAGAACTCACAGAAACTCTCCGTAAAAACAAAACAATCGACTGGCAGAAAAAAGAATCAGCTAGAGCCAAAATGCGGATGCTGGTAAAACGATTGCTTAAGAAATACCGCTATCCGCCGGAAGGTCAGGAGGATGCCCTTAAAACCGTAATTAGCCAATGTGAGCTTTGGACGGACAACCTTGCTGATTATGAAGAGGAACAAAGCCGCCAGGCATTAGAATATTCCATAAACGAAGACTATGGTCTTTTAAATGTAGCAAGTCCCTCCCCCACAATTTGAGAACTGTTTTCATATTGACAAAAAATTGTTTTTGGTATAATTTGAAAATCGTTCTCAAATTAAGGGCTTATGAAAGCGGAATACAAGACAAGGCAGCAGGAATTATTGACCTCTTACCTAAAGCAGATGCAGGGAAAGCATTTTACTGCGGAAGAAATTTGTTCGCATTTTGAATCAAAGGATATAAAGGTAAGCCCGGCTACTGTTTACCGCTATCTTGAAAAGATGGTTAGGGAAGGGGATGTCCTTAAGATTTTTATTGATGAACATTCGGCGTCGTGTTTTGAATATGTTGGGGACAAGGGCTGTAAGGAAAAGAGCGGGCACTTTCATCTTAAATGCGAGGAATGTGGCACTTTGATTCATTTGGACAGTTCTGAACTTTATGATATGCAGAACTTTCTTGCTAAGAAGAAAGGCTTTAAGATTGATGCGCCAAGAACGGTTTTTTACGGGATTTGCGAAAAATGCAGCAGCAGGAGGGAAGGTAAAGATGAAGAATAGTCTTTGCAAAAAGATTGCTGTTTTTAAGCTTTGCATTTTTATGCTTGCCCTTTTGGCATTTACCGCACTGGCCTTTTCAGGATTTATTCATGCTGGCCACGAATGTTCTGGAGATGACTGCCCTGTTTGCCTTTTGCTGAATACGGCACAAAGGACTTTGCGTTCAATAGAAAGTCATCCAAACGCACACTTGCTTTTGCATTTTCTGTTTGCTTTTTTTGCATTTGCATTTTTCTTTTCTAATTCAAATATACAAAAAGAAACTCCTGTTTCCAAAAAAATCCGCAAGAACAACTGACAATTTTTTCTTTGCAAAATTTTCATGGCAGCGTAGGGGCTTGGGCTTTTTCAAAATGCACCTACCCCCGATTGGAAGGGTGGCGTAGCCAGACCGCCGCAGGCGGGCCGGAGCGAAAGCGTAGCCCTGGAAAGCGGGTTAGCGACTTAATGCTGGTCCGAATAAAGAAAAAGAATTTTAATATACAGATTTTATGGAGAAAAAAATGAAAAAGATTTTTACAGCAGCATTTGCTTCTATAATTTTACTTGCCGGAATTGGTACAATGGCAATTGCAAAAACAAGCGCAAAGGCAAATTCAAAGAATGGTTCAAAGATAAAGGTTGTGGCAACAATTTTCCCTGCTTATGATTGGGCAAAAGAGGTTATTGGCAAGAACGATGCAGACCTGACGATGCTTCTTTCTAAGGGTGTGGATTTGCACAGTTACCAGCCAACGGTTCAGGATATAGTAAAAATTTCTGAAAGTGATGTTTTTATTTATGTTGGCGGAGAAAGCGATGGTTGGGTAAAGGATGCGCTTAAGAACGTACGCAACAAGAACATTCAGGTTGTTAACATGATGGAAGTCATGGGTGACAGGGCAAAGGCAGAAGAAGTAAAAGAGGGCATGGAAGCTGAACACGAACATGAGCACGAGCATGATCACGACGCTGAACATCACGATGTCCACGACCACGATCACGATGATGACGAGGAAGAAGAGGAACTTGATGAACATGTTTGGCTTTCTTTGCGCAACGCCCAGCTTTTAACATCTGCTATAAGTGTGGCTTTACAGAAAGCGGATGCAAAAAATGCCGTAAGCTACAAGGCAAATTGCCTGGCATACAACAAACAGCTTGCCGCTTTGGATGCCCAGTACGAGAGCGCAGTAAAGGCTGCTTCCAAGAAGACTCTTGTGTTTGCAGACCGCTTCCCATTCCGCTATCTTACAGACGACTATGGCCTTGACTACTTTGCAGCTTTTGTTGGATGTTCTGCAGAAACAGAGGCAAGCTTTAAAACTGTAATGTTCCTTGCAAACAAGAGCGACCAGCTTGGCGTAAACAATCTGCTTGTAATTGAAAATTCTGATCAGAAGATTGCAAAGACGGTAAACAAAAATTCTAAGAATAAGAACCGTGGCATACTTGTTATGGATTCAATGCAGGCAACAGATGCAAAGGCTGTTAAGGGCGGTGCAACATACCTTAAGTCTATGCAGGCAAACCTTGAAGTTTTGAAGCAGGCCTTGAAGTAATTTTTACGCCTGTTACCAGTTACCATGGACACGTCCCCCTGAACTGCTACGCCATATTCGCACGCACTTGCTACGAATATGGTTTCAGGGTCTGTAGCAAAAGTCACGGCTGTATGTTTTACAGATTCCGGATCGAGTCCGGAATGACGTGGGGTGGCATATTGCCTGTCGCCAAAAATATTACTTGTACTCTCCGGAGAAAATTAAAATGTCAAATATAACTCAAAAACCAGTAATCCTTTTAACAGGATATTTGGGCTCGGGAAAGACGACCGTGCTCAACGAATTTTTAAAGCAGGAAACCCGCCGAATAGCCTTGATTGTAAACGACATGGGAAAGATAAACGTAGACTCCCGTCTCTTAAAAAACGGAGCAAAGGTTGAGCAGTCAAAGCTTGTGGAGATGCAGGGCGGCTGTATTTGCTGCACCTTGCGCGACGAATTTATTGAACAAGTTGAACGCGTTGCATCCGACAAAGATGTGGAAGCTGTCTTTGTAGAAGCATCCGGCATTTCCGACCCATCTTCCATAGCGGGCGGTTTTTTGTATGCGGAACAGGAAAAGGAAATAACCAGTGCATACCTTAGCTCCGTCGTTACCGTTGTGGACGCAGACCGCATTTATAGGGAATTTCTTTCCGCATTGGCACGCCGTAGCAGCGGTAAGGATGAAAACGGTTTGGACGAAACGGACATAACAAACCTTATTGTTGACCAGATTGAATTCTGCGACACAATTCTCTTGAACAAATGCGACCTTTTGGATGCGGAAAAAGTTGAAGAAGTAAAAGGTGTAATCCGCCAGCTGCAGCCAGAAGCAGAAATAATTGAATGTGTGAACGGCAAGGTGGACTCAAGCCTTATTCTAAAAGGCCAGCACTTTGACTTTGAAAAGGTAAGGGATTCCTCCGCAGTAGAGCGCACCCTTAACCGCGAAGCAGACGAAAGCTGCACTGATGAATACGGAATTTCAAGTTTTGTGTATGAAGAGCGCCGTCCCTTTAACCGCGAAAAATTCTTTGACTTTATGGAAAAGAACTATCCCCAGGAGCTTATCCGTGCAAAGGGCTACATGTGGTTTAGCGACAACGACAAGGAAGTAATTCTTTTTGAACAGGCCGGACACAATGCCACTGTAACAGGATATGCCGTCTGGATTGCCGCCATGCAGGATGGGGAAGGCAAAAAAGAGCTTATGGAAAACTATGACGATGAATATTTTTCCTGGGACGAAAAATACGGCGACCGCATGAATCAGATTGTATTCATTGGCAAAGGTTACGACGAAAGCCAAATCCGTAAGCAGCTGAACGAATGTCTTGCGGCATAAGATTCATACCGGCCTTGCGGCCGGTACTGCCGGGGCTCCATGGCGGCGTAGGTTGGTTTTTCTAATCACCTGTAATATGAGCCTCTGCTGATGTTACAACATGATCCGAGGTATATTCGGTACCATTCAAGTTGCTGCCAGCAAGGATTTTTACGCCGCTTTCTATATAATATAATTGTCCATCTGACGTAGCTGTATTTTCTTTATCTTTAGTGGAAGAGTCCAGTATTAATAACGCTTCACCGCTATTAACATAAATGCCACCACCACGGTAGCTGCCACTGCTGCCCGTGTGGTTGTTATATATTTTTACAGAATTCTCCATTCTTAATATGCCAGTAGAAGAAGCCGAAGCCAAGTTTGTAACATAAATACCTCCGGCATGATTTGCCGATGAGTTGTCATGTATTTCTGTATTGCCCTTTAATTCAAGCGTAGCACCATAACAATAAATACCTCCGGCATATGCAGAAGATTGTGCAGTATTATCATAAATATTACAGTCTGTTAGCGTTGCTGCTCCTCCCTTACAGTAGATAGCTCCGCCAGCTGATTTGGTATTATCACAATTTTTTATTTCTGTACCAGTCAATTCAATAGTACCGCTTTCACTATAAATTCCTGAACGGGCACTATAAATTGATGTATTGTTGTCACAACCGTCAATAACAAGCCCTGCGGTTGACTTTAGCGTTGCACCAGATTGTACGGTTATACCAGCTGCATAATTGCTACCATTTGGAGAACCATTTTCTACTTTGCTGTTGTTTAGGGTAAGTTGGCCACTTGCTACATTTATGCCGCCTTTTAAGCCGGAGAAGTTAATTTTTTCTATTTCCACATCATTTCCTGCGCCAGGTTTTACAGTTATCATGTGGTCACTTCCGTTTATTGTGGGGGATGTTGCATTATCGCTTGTTATTTTTATGCCTGGGGTTTTTATTTCCAAGTCGGCAGAAAGAGTTAGGTCGTTGCAGATTTTTATTTCGTATGCGCCTGGTGTAGCTTCTACTGCTGCCAGAGCTGCTTCAAGTGTTGTGTATGGCTTGCCTGTGCCAACTTCGAATGTAGTGCTGCTAGATGAGGCTAGTGCGAGTTTTCCTACGTATGAAGTAGCGGAATTATCGAATTGTATGCAATAGGTGTCATCGGAAAGTGCAAAGGCAGCGCATTGGGCTGCTGTTAGTGATGTGTTTGTAGAACCTTTTATAAGTGTATTTTTTGCAGTATCGCTGGCATCAAAACTTGTGGTATTGTATGAAAGAGGAATGGTATTTGTTCCAGAGAGTGCAAAGTCGCTATTTAATATAAGCGGGCTAGCATTTGTATTTAAATAAACTCCATCTGCAATATAAGTTGTGCCGGCAAGGGTTAAACTTCCTGCTGCAAAACAACCATTGCCAAAATCAGTAGCTACATTGCCTGAGAAATCTGTGCAGTTTTCTACTGTAATATATTTTTGTGATGTAACAGAGAGTCCTCCTCCATTTCCATGTGCATGATTGTTTTTGATTTTTACTTCTTTTACGAAACTTCCGCCTTCATATGTTTTTTTTGAGTAAATTTGTAATCCACCGCCATTACCGCCAGTGGCTTTATTATAAACTATTTCTCCGCCGGTAATTTTTACAGTAGCATTAGATGCTTCAGAAGAAATTCCTACATTGATTCCTCCGCCAGCTTTTGCAAGGTTGCCGTTTATTTTTGAGTTAGTAGATGTAAGTAGCGAATAGTCGCCAAGCATAATGCCACCACCAGGTCCGTCTGTTGCAGAATTTCCACCCGCAGAAATACATGAACTTGTATTTGCTGGTAGCTCAGAAGGTGATTCAACTCCAATAATGCAGCTTTTCAGATTTACGGTTACAGGTACTGATGATGACCCGGCTGCGTAAATTCCGCCGCCCTTTTTTGCAGAACAACCCTGTATTTTGCAAGTGTCCAAATCCACTGTTCCTTCTGAATAAATAGAGCCACCAAGGTTTGTTGCAGAGCAGGATAAAAAATCAACATTGAGTCCGTCAAATTCTGCACCGCTTGCTACGTAAACCGCACCGCCATTTGTAGCAGAACAGGATGTAAAGTCTCCGTTTGACATTGTAACTTTGCCAGCATTTACTATAAATCCTGCCATTTCATAAAAACTTATGTTTGTAAAGTTTGCGTCTGTGGCGGTGCTTGTAAGTGAATGAGAACCTCCGCTTACAGTGCGTTTTGTAGTTAGATCGTCGCTGATAATGCTTACATCTTTTGTTATTAAAATATCCGAAGTTTCTGTTGTGTCTGTTTGCAGGATGATTTGGAATCCTGCGGTTGGGCTTGCGGTTGAAGAGTTTACAAGACTTGCGGCCTGTTCCAGAGTTTTTACCGGGTAAAAGTAGCTGCCGCTTCCTGTGTCAGAGCCACTTGTGCTGTGAACATAAAAAGTTGTGAGTGAGGGAGAACTTAAATCGGTAATTTTTATTTTGTTATCTTGAATATAGGATTCGTCGCCGTAGAATTTATTTGTTTCCAGGCCGGGGTAAACATTTACGATTTGCTCCAAATAGTAAAGGGGAGGAGAAGTAACACTTGCTGAATTTCTAAAAGCAACTGTTAGCTTGTATTGTCCTGCGGGAACAGATGTCCTAGAAAGAGTATGGGTTTTAAACGAGCCATCAGATGTAAACATAGAAATGACAGCAGTAGCACCGTCAACACCAAGAAGTTTTGTTGATATGTGAGTTATACCTAAAGAGTCTGCAAAGCTTATTGGAAGCGAAATGCTACCTGGATCTGATGAAATGCTAGTGGTTGGATATTTTAGGATAAGATTTTTGTTTAAGGTTACATTCGTATCAATTGTTGCCGTTGCAATAAGATAAACTTGTGTACCGGATAAGGCTTTTGCCGTAATAGTCCATTCGCCTGGTTCTGGGAAGGAAATTGTATATGATGTATCAGTTCCTTCTGTGCTTACCGTTCCTGTGACTGTTTCGCTGCCTTTTTGTGCGCTTACTTGGTAGGTTAAAGTGTCTGTGCCAAGAGGTGTTGGTAAAGCGGTTCTGACAGCCTGTGTGCTTGGGTTTTCAGAGGGGAGTGCTCCGTTTACGATTATTCTTCCAGAAAGGGTTACGCTGGTGGTTTGGACAGAAACTGTATTTTGGGCTGTGCTTTCTACTGAGCTTTCCTTTGGTTCATCCGGTACAGACAGAATGTTTGAACAGGCTACAAGGGAAAGAGAGGCAGTGAAAAAGAAAATCTTTAGAAACTTTTTTAACATCTCTTTTCCTCCTACTATTTTGTAAGAACAAATTCTTTTGAATATCTTGTTCCATTGAATGTTACAAAGATAACAATTACATAGTTTCCTGACGGATAGCTAGCGGGGAAGGTTAAGCTTAGCGGGCTGCCTGCTGCAGGTGTAGCTACAGGTGTTGGTGGAGTTACTCCATGGCGGTAGTCATACTCGTAATAGGCCTTTATGTCCCAAGATGTAAAGCTTGTTGGATTATCTGTAGTGGTAACAGTTGAACCGCTTTCAGTTGTTCCGTTTGCGGATATTTCTATTGTTGTAGGTCCAGGAGTCGTTAGTGTATCAGGTGTTGCGGTTAGGGTAAGTTTTCCGTCTGGGGTGTAGACGGAGATGCTTCCACCGGAAACGGCAAGGGCTGCTTCTCCGGCTGCTGTTTTCATGACTCCATAAGTGTCACTTGTAAAATATGTTGACGGGTCTGCGGTGTTGCCTGATGATGTATAGCCGTCTGTAAATACGCGCGGGGTTCCGGCTGAAACGGATTCGAAGGGTGAGAGTTCAATTTTGTTGTTGCTACTACCCGCCATGTTGCCGTCAATGGTGAGTTTTCTTGTAGGACTGCCCAATTTAAAAGTAAGACCGACGACTTTGCCCTTGATAGTTACGTCAGCTGAATTTATAACATTATAATTTGTAGAAGTAACGTTTTTGAGAGTGGTTTTTCCTGAAACAACTTCCGTATCTGTACCTGACTTTGCAAAGGTGACATTTTCCAATACTTTGCCAAGAGGGCTATCACCAGCTATCTTTCTTGCAGCAATGCTTCCTGCAATGGTTGCATTTTTTAGTACACAACCATTTTCTATGTTCATTTGGATATCTGTAAGCGTATGGTTTTGGCAGTTAATGCAATCTGTGCTAGATATAGTAGTAGTTCCAGAAGGCTGTTCGGGACCAAGGTCATCCAGTACGTAGATTGTCCTGATGGCTCCTGCCACAGTTGTAGATGATGCGAACGTAAGGTCAGCTTGATGTATTGTTTGATACGGATTATTTATGGTTCCGTTTCCAGTGTCATCGTGGCCGGTTGATTTGACATACAGATTTGTAATTTTTACGTTTACCGTGAACGTGGTTTCACTTTGTGTATAGCCGTCCTTTGTGGCGGTACATACTATGTTGTATTCTCCCGGTGCAAGGCTAAGGTTGTAATCTGAGGTTATAGTGCCTGCGTCTACTGTAGAGTTATCTGTTGTGTTTGTAACCGTATAATCTACGGTAACACCGCTTACTGCTTTGCTGCTTCCAATTGACGTACAGGTTACACTTGTAGGAACTTTTATTTTTACCTTTGCATAAGAGTCTTCGTCCTGCCCCAGGATAATGGGTGTTGGTGTTGCGGTATATTCTGTTCCAGAAGAATCTACAAGTATTACATCATCAATCGTGTAGGCGTTTTCTGCTGTGGTTGTAACTGACATAAGACCGGCTTTGTCTACGAGAGAAATTATATAGTCTTTGTCGCCGGTAACAGGCTCATTTGTTTCATAATAGAAACAGTTTGGTGCTCCTGGTACTGTAGCCGGGAAAGGAGTTCCATTAGGTGTATAAGTAATACCAGTGGTTGGTGGGATATCATTTATATTTCCTGCGTGTAAATTGGTGTCTGTAGAAGTAATGGTACCAGCAGATACAGTAATAGGAATTTGGATTTCACCAATGTTAATATACTGCAAATCTTGATAGCGCATATCAGATAGATCTGGAAGCGCAAAGCATACAACGTAGGTCTTTGTACCTGGGGATACAGTTTTTGTATAGGTTACCGGGTTTGCAATTTCTGGCGGTAGGCTGTTGCAATAGAGCGGAAGAGTAAAAGATGGAAACTCAACGCCAGAAACAGGATGGGAAAGTTCTATACATACGCTAATATTTGTTCCGGTGTTGTTTGGTCCCGGGTCAGCATTGGACAAAAAACTATAGGGATAAATTAGGATCCATTCTGTTGTAGAATTTTGTACCAATTGAATGCCACTTGCCCCAGAAATGGAGGCGGCGTCTGAATCAAGAAGATAATATTTTAAATTTGAGCCTTCTGTAAAAACATGCCCCTGAGGATTGTCCACGTGGAGCTTTACGTAAATGTCACCCGATGAACCTACGCAGGTATGTTTGTTTCTGTCTTTTGCTGTTGGGGCTAGAGTTGCCGGATCTAATGACGAAAGAATGTCGTATTTTACAATTTGAATAACGTCGGAACCACGCTCAAAGTATTCGCGGACGGGTTCGTTTATGGCGTCGGAAATATGGGAACAGGAATTTATGCTTAGTGGGAAGAATAATCCCAAAAAAGAGAAAAATGCTACTGGTTTAAAAAGACTTTTTAATTTCATAAACTCCACTCACCCTAGCACCACCCCATTATTTCCTTATATCATAAGGTATTTTAAATTTTATTTCAACATTTTTTGTATTTTCCACAAGGATGTCCTTGTAGAACTTGTATGAATTTATCGGCAAGAGATAGGAATTTTACAATAGGAATAAAGGTTGCGCATATAAAGCCTACCCCCGATTGTAAGGGCGGCGGAGCCGTTGCTGCTGGGGTTGGTCCCTGAGCGAAGTCGAAGGGCCGACCACAGTAGCAATGGAGCGCGGTTAGCGCGGAACCCTGGAAAGCGGGTTTGCGGATAAATGCGGGTCCGGAAGAAGAAGAAAAAATTTAGAAGTCGCGCTGGAAGACCAGTTTTCCTGCAAGGAAGGTGGCTTCTATGCGGCCGGTGAGTTTTTTTTCTTCCAGCGGGGTGAATTTTCCTCGGCTTGCAAAGTCTTTTCCGCGGACAGTCCAGGTTTTGTCCAGGTCTACAAGGGTCATGTCTGCTTCGAATCCGGGTGCAATGAGTCCGCGTTTTTTTAGTCCAAGTAGTTCGGCTGGTTTTGCAGACATTAGGGCGGAGAGTTGTTTTAGGGTGAAGGCGTTTTCTTTTACAAGGGTTGTGTTGCAGACCGCAAATGCTGTTTCAAGTCCGCTGAATCCCGGGGAACCTTCTGCTTTGTCCTGCATTGTGTGCGGTGCGTGGTCCGTTGCAATTACGTCCGCGTCTCCTTTTTTTAGTGCCTGTATAAGAAAGTTTCTGTCGGCTTGGCTTCTTAGTGGCGGGTTTACTATGTTAAAGATGTTTTCGCCTTTGGAGGAAAGGCCTATGTGGTGGGGGGTTACTTCGCAAGTTACGTTTACCCCTCGTTTTTTTGCGCTGATTACGGCTTTAAGGCTTTCTTCCGTGCTTACGTGGCAGAGGTGTATGTGGCAGCCTGCAAGTTCTGCCAGGCGGATGTTGCGGTAAGTGGCGGCGTCTTCTGCGGCGGCAAGCAAAGAGTCTGCTTCTTTTAGGTAGGCGGCGGCTTCTTTTTTGTCTTTTGCGGATGGGCGGCCATTGTTTTTCTTTAGCAGTTCAAGTGCGGCTTTGCGTAAGGGGCGGGCGGCTTGGGCAAGGAAGGGGTCTTCGCTGTGGCAGCTTACGATTAGGCCTTTTTTGGCGGCGGTCTTCATTGCGGCAAGCATTACGCTGCTGTCCGTTACTTCGTGGCCGTCTTCTGTGATTAGTGGAACTTGGGTCTTTTTTAGCTGGTCAAGGTGGCTTATGGTTTTTCCGTCAAAGCGGGATGTTATGCTTACGCTCTGGATTACGTGGGCAAGGCCTGTTTCTTCTGCTTTTTGGTTGTTGGCAAGGGCTTCTTTTTGCGAAGAGACAACCGGGGACGTGTTTGGCATAAGGACAAGGGTTCCAAATCCACCGGCGGCGGCGGCATGGCAACCGGAAACAATGTCTTCTTTTTGCGTCTGGCCCGGGTCGCGGAAGTGGGCATGCATGTCTATGAAGCTTGGGAGCAGGGTTAGCTCTTTTGCGTCAAATGCGGGGATGGAAGGGTCGGCAAGCAGCTTTTTTAGCTCTGTTGATGATGGCATGGAGTGGATTTTGCCGTTTTTTACAAGGATTGCACCCTTTTTGTCTGTGCGGGCATCAACTATGTGTGCGTTGTAAATTAAAAGCTGCTTTGCTGCCATTAGTCTTCTCCTACGGTTCCTGCGGTGTAGAGGGCATCGCAATAGATGCAGCGGTACTGCTTTAGGTTCTTGTCCACCAGGCGGAATTCCTGGGGAACGTAATGCTCTGTAATCGTAATGCAGCGGGGGTTCTTGCAGTGGATTACGTTTTCCACCTTTTCCGGCAGCTCCATTTTGATTTTGCGGACAATCTGGCCGTCCTGGATTACGTTTACTGTTATGTTGGGGTCTATGAAGCCAAGCACGCTGTAGTCAATGTTCAGGATGTTGTCTATTTTGATTATGTCCTTGGTTCCGGTTTTCTTGGAAATGGCGTTTACGATTAGCGCACAGGTGAATTTTGCTTCGTCAAGGCCAAGCCACTTGAATACTTTCCAGCCAAGCCCAGCCTGAATGTGGTCAATTACCAGTCCGTTTTTTATTTCGGCTATATTAATCATTCTGTTTTCTCCTATTTATAGGGCATCTATAGGGCACCTGTTTGCTTACAGGCAGCCGGTCAGCTTTGACATTAAGGCCATTCGTGCGTACATGCCGAATTTTACCTGCTTAAAGTAGGCGGCTCTTGGGTCTTCGTCCACTTCCGGGGCAATTTCGTTTACGCGGGGAAGGGGGTGCAGTACAATCATGTCTTTGCGGGCAAGACTCATCTTTGCCTTGTCCAGAATGTAGCTGTCCTTTAGGCGGATGTAGTCCTGCTCGTTAAAGAAGCGCTCCTTCTGTACGCGGGTCATGTAGAGGATGTCCAGGTCACCGATGACGTTTTCAAGACGCTCTGCCGTTGTAAATTCAACACCAGCGGGCTGCAGTACGGATTTTATGTAGTATTCGGGAAGCTCCAGTTCCTTGGGGCTTATAAAGACAAACTTGTTCTTGGGGTAGAGGCACATTGCCTTTGCAAGAGAGTGGACCGTGCGGCCAAACTTTAGGTCTCCGCAAAAGCCTATTGTGTGGCCTTCCAGCGTACCCTGCAACATGCGGATTGTGGTAAGGTCTGTAAGGGTCTGCGTTGGGTGGTAGTGTCCGCCGTCTCCTGCGTTGATTACCGGGCATGCGCTGAACTGGGATGCCAAAAGGGCAGCTCCTTCTTTTGGGGAGCGCATGGCAATTACGTCTACATAGGAACTTACCACGCGGATTGTGTCTGCAAGGGTTTCTCCCTTTGTGGAAGAAGTGTAGCTTGCGTCTGCAAAGCCTTCTACTGTTCCGCCCAAATGCAGCATTGCCGCTTCAAAAGAAAGGCGGGTTCTGGTACTTGGCTCAAAAAAAAGTGTCGCAAGAATTTTCCCGCGGCACACATCTTGAAAAGAAACAGGATCTACTAAAATCTGTTCTGCCAAAGAACAAATCTCATCAATTTCTGAAACACTCAAATCACCAGGTTCTATAATATGTCTGCCTTTTAACATGGCCGGACTTACCTCCTATTTCCTGTCAAAGCGATTTTGCAGATTATAGCGCAAATTGCGGACAGGTTCAAGGATTGGAATTTTCTGGACGGTGCTTTTTTATGTTCTACCATTTGTTTTTTGGCTAACTCGACCGTTAATGCCTTTCGTCACCGCCCTTTCGGGGTTCCGCGGGACCCTACCCGCTCCATTGCTGATGGCTCCGGCCCTTCGACGGTGCTCAGGGACCTGCGCCATCAGCAACGCTGTCGCGCCCCTACACGGCGGCGTAGGCTCCTAAAAAAGCTCTGCTGCGCTTTTGGGCTATTTTTTGCCAGCGATAAACGTTAATCCCAAAGAAATGCGCCTTATGTTTTTGCCAAAGAAATTTGCGTCCGTATAAGAGACATAAAAATTATTTTCGTCTTGAAGGGTAAAGTTAAGGCTGCAGGAAGGGGCTGCATACCATTCGTTGTCAAAATATCCAGCCTTAATTCCCGCGTTTAAGGATATTGGTTCATAGCCAAGCACCAGATAGGAACTTGCGTTAGGGCCAACTTTAAATGCCCACCTTCCAACGCAAAAATCACAGGCTACCCCAAGCTTAATGGCCGTGTAAAAATTGTCGCCAAAGTAAAGGGCCATTGTCATGTTTAGCGGATGGCTTATGCCAAAATAGTTTCCGTAAGAGCCGTCGTCATCCTGCTTGCGGTAGTAAACTAGTTCTTCGGGGTAAACAAGACATGGTATAACTGTCGTAATCAAATAATACGGAACTGTAAAAATGCATTCAAGAATATCCGAACGGTGTTCTTTCATATAGCGAAGTTCGATTTTGGTATTTCCGGGCAACCAATATAGCCCATATGAGCAATCAAAAAAGATGTCCCCTTTTATACTGGCATTTTTTTCTCTACCGCCATCTTTTTCCTCTGCATCAGGGGTTTCCTGTCCAAACGGTGTGCTTTCCTGACTAGCCTGGCAATAGAGCGGCAAAGCCAAGGCAAAGAAAAGGGCAAAAACAAACACTTTTTTCATAACCAGGCATATTATATAGAAAAGTTGTGCCCACGGCAATTATTCCAACCTTGCATTATTGTGCAAAAGGAACTATGATTTTTTATATGGATGTACACATTTTAGAAATGCCGCTTGACTACGGCGGAAGAAGACACGGTTCGGATATGGGGCCGTCTGCCGTTCGCCTTGCGGGAATACGGGAAAAAATAGAAAGCTTGGGGCACAAGGTCATAAGCGACCAGAATCCCATAAAAGTTACCGCGCAGGAATTTGCAGACATTGGCACAAATCCCAAGGCAAAATACCTTGACCCTATTGTGGATGCGTGTACCCTTCTTGCTAAGGAAGTTGAAGATGCTGCTTGCGACGGAGAGTTTCCCCTTGTTTTTGGCGGCGACCATTCAATAGTTTTGGGAACGCTTGCGGGGCTAAGTTCATTCTATAAGAAAAAGAACCTTAGGCTTGGCGTTTTGTATGTGGATGCCCACGGAGACTTTAACACTACAGAGACAAGCCCTACCGGAAACATTCACGGCGAATGTCTTGCGGCCAGTGCGGGCTACGGACTGCCAGAACTTGTGAACCTTTACCACGAGGGGCGCAAGGTTGACCCGGCAAACATTTGCTTTGTGGGCTTGCGCGATTTGGACAAAGGCGAAAAACTGCTCATGAAGGAAGCCGGAGTTACGGCCTTTACAATTAGCGATATAGACCGTATTGGTTTTGACCAGGTTCTAACGAAGGTAAAGCTCTTCTTTAAGACCCGCTGCGACGTAGTCCACATTAGCTTTGACATGGACTCCCTTGACCCTTCCATTGCTCCCGGTACCGGTGTGCCAGTTCCCGGCGGTCTGAATTACCGCGAAGGCCTCCTTTTAATGGAAGAAATGTGCCAGCTGAACATGGTAAAATCCATGGAAATCGTAGAAGTGAACCCCATCCTTGATGTGCGGAACCAGACAGCAATCATGGCGGTAAACCTGGCAGCTCGGCTTTTGGGGGAGACGCTGTATTAGCAATCCGACAGACGGCAGCAGAAAAAAGCACGGCAGGCACTGGAGGGGCCCGCCACAGGCGGGTTGCCGTTAGGCAATGGAGGCGAATGCCGGAACCCCGCAAGCGCCACACACAAGGCCTGTAAGGCAGCGGAAAAACTTTCCGATTGGAAAGGCAAGCGCCGCAAATAATGTATTCACAAAGAGTGGCTTATTGTATATAATGTTTTAACTCTATGAAATACACTGTTTTAGATTATCTTGAAGCAACTTCAGAAAAATATGCGGATAAAACGGCTTTTGCAGATGTGCAGGAGAGCGTTAATTGGAAAGATTTTGTAAAAGATGCAAAGGCAATATCTTCTTTTTTAGAAAAATATTTTGACCCAAGGACGGCAGTTCCTCTTGTAACGGAAAAATCCGTTCTAACACTAAAGCTGTTTTTTGCGGCATTATACGCGGGATGCTTTTATTCATTTGTGGATGCGACTTTCCCGGATGAGCGCCTTCTTTCCATGATTTCAACTCTAAAAGCAAAGACTCTCGTTGTGGACCGTAAATTCCAGAAAAAGATAGAAGGTCTTGGAAGCGACTGTAAGATTATTTATACGGATGATTTATTAAAGGAAGTAAAAGAGGCGAATGTTCCTTATAATCCTGCCCGGCGCAATCAGATTGTAGACGTTGACCCTGTTTATGCAAACTTTACTTCCGGCACAACAGGTATGCCAAAAGCGGTTCTTGTAAATCACCGCAACGTAGTTGATTTTATTTCCTGCTTTACAGAAGTTTTTGACATCCAGAGTTCAGAAAACCTTGCAAACCAGGCTCCTTTTGATTTTGACGTTTCCGTTAAAGATATTTTTACCGCAGTCTTTACTGGTGCCGCAGTTCATCTTGTTCCAAAGGCATTTTTCTCTTTTCCCACAAAACTTCTTGACTATCTTGAAGAGCGAGAGATTACCACAATCATTTGGGCTGTTTCCGCAATGTGCATAATTTCTACCCTGGGCGGCTTTAAGTACAAAAAACCGCTTACCCTAAAGAAGATTATGTTCTCTGGCGAAGTCATGCCTGTAAAGCAGCTCCGCATTTGGAAAGAAAACGTTCCTGATGCAAAATACATAAATCTTTATGGCCCAACGGAAATCACATGCAACTGTACCTATGCGGAAGTTCCACAGTCGATTGGCGAAGATTATGTGCTTCCAATAGGCATTCCTTTTCCCAACGAGCGCGTCTTTCTTTTGGACGAAAACGATGCCCTCATTACCGAAGCAGAAAAAACTGGTGAGCTTTGCGTAAGCGGTTCCTGTGTTGCGCCTGGCTATTACAACAATGGCGAGCGTACCGCACAAGCCTTTGTCCAGAACCCGCAAAACGCTTCTTACTTTGAGCGCATTTACCGTACCGGTGACTTGGCAAGCTACGGCAAGGACGGGCTTCTTTATTATGTTTCCCGCAAGGATACCCAGATTAAGCACATGGGGCACAGGATAGAGCTTTCTGAAATTGAAGGTGCGGTAGAAAAGATTTGTTCAATTACAAGGGCCTGCTGTATTTTTGCCCAGAACAAAATAAGCGCTTTTTATACGGGTCAGGAAACCGACAAAAAGGAAATCGTTACGGCATTAAAAACATCCCTGCCTGTTTACATGATTCCAAGCAATTTTATTTTTATAGAAGAATTTCCGCTTACAAAAAACGGTAAAGTGGACAAGCGGGCTTTGGAGGCAAAACTAAATGGCTAACGATGAATTCATAAAATCATGTGCGCAGAAATACGGCACTCCTTTTTATCTTTTTGATTATGACCTTTTGCTTTCCCGCGTTCAGAAAATAAAGGAGATGCTGCCTTCAAATTCACGCCTTTGCTATGCCATGAAGGCTAACCCTTTTTTGCTTGATGCGCTAAAAGAAGACTCACAGCTTTTGTTTGAGGTTTGTTCTCCGGGGGAACTTTCCATTTGCGAAGCCGTAAAAGTAAATCCAGACCAGATTGTGTTTTCTGGTGTTGTAAAGACCAAGCAGGATATTGAAAGGGCATACAATCTTGGTGTTGGAACAATCACGCTGGAATCTTTTTTGCATGCAACATACCTTGAGCAAGTTGTAAAAGCTTCTGCCAATCCTCATCCTCAGGGAATAATCGTGCGCCTTACAAACGGCTGCCAGTTTGGCATGAACGAGGAATGCGTAAGAAAATCAATTGCCTTGCTTAAAGATTTGCCTGGAATAAAAATTCAGGGAATACATTTTTTTACCGGTACGCAAAAGAAGATGAAGAAGGTTGCAGAGGAAGTTGCTTTTATTCAAGGCTTCTGTTCGGAACTGCAAAAAGAATTTGGCATTGCCTTTGAACGCATTGAATATGGCCCGGGTCTTGCATTTGACTATTTTTCTCCAGATGATTATGCGCAGAACTTTAGCGACCTTGAAGAATTTTCTGCGATGATAAAGGACAGCCCCTTTTTCTGGGTTGTAGAAAGCGGACGCTATGTTGCCTCCTCTTGTGGAACTTATGTAAGCTCTGTAATGGACTTAAAGCAGAATGCAGAAGTCCCCGCCCTTTTTATTGACGGCGGCATAAACCACGTGAATTATTACGGACAAATTATGGGAATGAAAAAGCCACCCATTCATCTTATAAAGGCAGACAGCATGCCTCCATCAGACATAGAAAGATGCACAAAGGATATCTCAACCAGCAACGGCTACACAATTTACGGCTCTCTTTGCACAACCGCAGATATTATTACAAAAGAATATCCATTCAAAGCAAAGCCGGACATTGGCGACATGCTTGCGTTTGCAAACATAGGTGCATATTCTGTCACGGAAGGAATCTACCTTTTCCTAAGCCATCCCCTACCCAAAATCTTAAGCTGCAAAAACGGCACAGAAAAATTGCTGCGTGATTCGGTAGAAAGCTGGCAGTTGAACACAAGTGGTGGAATATGCAAATAGCTATAGACTGTACTTTTTTTGGTCATAATGAAGCAAAAGCAAAAAAACTATCACTTTCTACATCAATTTTTACAGCGGATATTTTGGATGCATTCTCTAAGCAGAATTTGTCTCATGAATTTACACTCTTGGTTAATTACAATCATGAACAGTTCTTTAGGGAAAGGTTTCCAGATTTTAAGCTGACAGTCTTAAAGTTTTTTCCGCTTACAATGGTAAACAAATTGACAAAGGGGAAATTCAAAGGAACAAAATATCTTAAGAAACTTGGTTTCTTTAGAAGAGCGGTTGAAAAAAAAGGATTTGATGCAATCTGGTTTCCGTATTGCGTGGATTACACATTTGTAAGAACAAGTCTGCCAGCTTTATGTACAATTCATGATATTTATCCGGTTCACAGAAACGGCAAGTCTGGCTGGGGCTTTATTACAGACAGTAAATGTATGCTCACAACGGTTTCTGACTATACAAAAAATGACATAATAAAAACGTTTGGCCTTACAAATGAGCGGGCTGCAGAGATTACTAAAATTCCAAACTCAATTGTTTTTGATGTTTCCAAGCAGGCAGAAATCGCTGAGTTGGCAAATAAAAAATATATTCTTGATTTGAATGCCTACATAGAAAAAAAGAATCCCATGACGCTTCTTAAAGCATTTAATTTGATAAAGGAAAATATAGAAGAGACTCTTGTCTTTTGTGGCGGTTATAAAGACGAAGGTGTTTTTGAAGCAATGAAAACTTTTGTTTCCCAAAACAACCTTGCAAATCGCGTGCAACTTCTTTTCCGTGTAACAGATGAAGAGCGCAATTGGCTTTTAACACATGCTAGCCTTTTTGTAACACCATCTCTTTTTGAAGGCTTTGGCCGCACCCCTGTTGAGGCAGCCATTTGCAAAATACCAGTTATTTCCACGAAAGAAACATCTCTTTACGAAGCAACTCTTGGTTTGTGTAATTATGTAGAAAACGCAAAAGATGAGGGTGAATTGGCTTGTTTGATTCTTAAAAAATTGCAAGAACCAGATTCAGAGAATAAGCTTTCAGAAATAGCAGGAATTTTAAAAGAAAATTATGCCCCAAAACAGTTGGCAAATAGTTACATTAAGATATTTAAGAATTATACAGATTGAATCAATACTTTTTACAAATTAGCCGGGATAATCCCGGCAACAACAAAATTATATTTTTCTAATACTGCGCATACATAAATCCCGCGTCACCCGCACTGAATGTGAATGACAGAATCACAAGAATAAGCATTACATAATAGGCTGACCATCTGAATGCAATGTTTTTCTTTTGAATTGCCGCATACACATCAACTTTGCGCTCTTTTAGGATGCTTACTATCAGCATAAAGGCACATCCGATGAGGACACACACAATTTGACTTTCAAAATTAGAAATGCGGCCAAGAATGTCTCTCATATAAGATTGTGAGGCTAATAGCATTGGATTTCCAAAGTTTGTGAATGTATTTTTAAGATATATAAAACTCTGCTTTACATCTACAATTCTGTCAAAGTACCATCCGATGTTCACAAGAATAAAAGTACGAATGATTCTAAAAACATGCCATCCCTTGCTTTTTTCATTAATGTGAAGGAGGCTGTTGATTTTTTCAAACACAGGCTTCAGAATGTCGCTAAAGGCAATTAAAAGTCCGTTGTACAGACCCCATACAAAAAAGTGGAGTTCAGGGCCATGCCATACGCCAACAAGCATGAATACCAATATATTTGCAATACAAGCCGGAAGAACACGTGCAAAATGCTTACCCAAGTGAGAGCCACACCACTTGCTAAAATTTTGCATAGCCTTGGTGAGTGCAAATGGATAGAAAACATAGTCACGCATCCACTGACCAAGGCTTATATGCCACCTCTGCCAGAAATTTGCTATGCTTGTAGAAAAATATGGTTGCTTAAAGTTTGGCTGCATTTTGATTCCAAAAAGTTCTGCTACACCCAGGAACATATCAATGCCACCGGAAAAATCTGCATACTGATATATGGCATAAAGTAAAATTCCGAATAAAATTACGCAGCCAGGTAAGTTTTCATAATATGGATCTAAAATAGAATTGATTCTGGGGAAAAGCATGTTTGCAACAAGATACTTTTTTAGCGCACCATAAAGAATCAGCATTACACCGTGCTTGATGTTTTCAAAATCAAAATCGTGAGGATTTTTTAATTGTTCACCCTGATTTCCATAACGGTTAATTGGTCCCATGATCAACTGGGGGAAGAAGGAAATGAAAAGGAAGAACTTTGCAAAATTACTTTCTTTGTCAATTTTGCCATTGTACACATCCATAAAATAGCTGATTGCCTGGAGAGTATAATAAGAAATGCCAAGTGGCAGAATAAGTGTTTTGGAACCAATAAGCACCCGCCAGTATTTCAAATAGAAAAGAACTCCTACATTAAGTAAAAGCATTCCCAAGAGGACCAATCGTTTTTTATTGCGATTTTTTGTTTTTAACACTTTAAAGTCATCTTTTGAAACGACAGCTTTTTTTTCTTTAAGGCTTGTGTTCATGTCCGAAACAAGTTTAGCCGCAAAAAAAGTAATGAATGAACTTGAGAGAATAAAAATTATATTAGCAATTCCGCTATAACAGTAAAAGACTGTGTTTGCAACCAATAGGCAAATCCACTGGAAACGTTTTGGGCAAAGATAATAAACTGCAAGTGTTGCAAGCAAGAAAATTGCAAATGTATTTGAAAGAAGTGTCATATATACCTGCCTTTAGAATGTTGTAAAATGGGTTTTACAGTTAGTTTGTTCAACGCCATCAATAAAGCTGACTACCCGTACTGTTCCTGATTGTTTTGCTGGAAGAACGATGTGCTTGTCTGGAGTTTTTGTACAAACCTGAGATTCTTTTCCATCCACCTTTACAAAGACATCGTATGTAATGCGGGAATCTTCCACATGGTTCTTTATTGGGGTTATATCAAGACTTTTTTTGTCATCGCTCATTTTCATTACGAGACCGTAGATTTTGTCTTTTTGTAGGGCAATTTTTTCTGCATAAGAAGAATGGAACATGTCGTCCTTTGGAATTTTATGGGTGAAAAAATAATCACAGAAAATCTGTGTCCACTTGTAAACACCTTGTTTTGAAAAGTGATTGTCATCGTGGAAGTCTTCATCTTCCAAAAGCTGGTACTTTTCCTTTGCTAAATTGAAGTCGTAGTAGTCAAATCCGCGGGATGATGTAAAATCTTTGCAGAACTGATAATACTCGTCATAGTTTCCTTTTTCATGAAGGTAGAAATCCGTACATGGCTGGGAATAAAAAATCAATTCAATGTTATTCTCTTTGCACAGGGCAATAATCTTATCCACCGTATTTTTCCAGTCATCAGTTACGTCCCAAACACGTATTGGACCTTCATCCTTGTTGTTTTCGAAGGTTCCGTTTTTTACTGGACGCAAATCCAAAAGGCAGCCTTTTCCGTCGTATTCTGCGTCTTCATCTTCGTAGACATAGTTAAAGTAATCACCAGAAACGATACTCTTGAAGCGATAGGCCAAATCTTTTGGATTCAAGGTCATATACTTATCTTTTCCTATTGGGAGGAAATGATTGATATAATATTTTGGAGTAGAAATTGAAGTAAGATATTCAAACCTAATGCAAGGATCTTTTATGTACCTTGAAACAAGATAATCAGCCTTAAAGCCCTTTCTTTTTTTGACAGATGGTTGAGTTGCCACGGCAAAATCAAGTTCCAGAAAAACTTTCTCAATTTTATAGAGTTTTACTGCCTGCCGCAAAATTGCATAGGTTCCATTAATTGTCTGGGCGGCAGTGCCTGTGCTAAAATTATTTTTTCCATTTTCTTTGTCTGCAATTTTTGCCGTAATTCCGTGTGAAACATGGCTTGCACCACAATACATAATGTCGATATTATCCTGCTCATACAGTTCATGCATAAGTATGCGTCCGTATGATGCATAATCGTCCCTAAAAACAGCGGAAACACAGATGCATAAAAGGTAGAAAATAATAGTAAAAATTGCAATTTTTATCGGAATCCTTATTTTTTTTGACATAATATCAATCTGCTCCTATTGTTTTTCTTTCTCATATATGCTAAGCGGAATCCAGTTTTCAGGTTTGGTTATATCATCCTGAACATGATAACCGCGAGACTTATCAAGTGTGAACTGTGTCTTTTTTAACAAATGGTCTGCATGGTGTTCTCCGTTTGAAAGCGGATAAAGAAGAACTCCATTTTCTTTTTCTTGCCTAAAAGTTTTTTTTGTAAAGGGATTTACATCCGCTACAGGCAAGCCCTCTTTTGCAAAGAACAATGAATCGGCATTTGTCATAAAAGAATTGTCTGTTTTTATTGCTCCTGTGGAGTCAAAATCTTTTACAAGTAATAATGGATTATATCTTGCCATTTCTTTTTGGTTTTCAAAACCGTCAAATCTTGGAAGTTTTAAAGTGTTTCCATGGTCGGCAACAATAATAATCCTTGTGTTGTCATATACTCCGTTTTTGCGAAGATAATCCAAATACTTTCCGGTTTGCAAAATGGAAGCTGCGTTTGAATCATAATGGGTTGATTCAAGGGATTTCTTTTTATCAGAAAGCGTTACCATGTCATCGTTCATGGCATGCGGTTCGTGCGGTGTATCGTTGTCTATAAAACAATAAGTGCCTTTTTCTGCGGAAAAGTCTGTCTGCTCGCTAAGAAAATATAATGACGAGAAAATATTGTAATATGTCCTGTCGTCCCGTACATTGTTTTCTCGGCAAAGACGATAGAAAGTGCTGCGGACGGCAGGGTAAAGAGCCTGTAAAACAGAGAAATTGCGGATTTCTTTACGGCAAATCACATCGGCCTTGTCATTTGCAACACCGCCTTTTATACCGATTTTGTCAAAAAATTTTGAGGTATATTTTCCAAATGTTGTATAGGCTTTGATGTCATCATAAGGATCAAACGGAGAAAGGTCTCCTTCATGGGCATAATTTGACCACGGCGGATCGCTAACAACAACGTTGAATCCTGCATCTGCAAACAGTCTAGGCACAACCAGCATTGATTCATTGTGCTTAAGCCTCAAAAGTTCATCAGGCCTTTCGTTTATTGCACTTGGGGTATATTCATAGCCACCCATCATTGCAGGAGCGCCAAGAGATGTGTTTGTAGAAAAAGAAACCGTGTTTGGATAATAGGTAAATCCTTCAAACTGATTGGCAAGTTCTGGATATTGGGCGATGATTTCCGGGAAAAAAGCAGAAATTGCCCTGTCCAAAAAAAGCACTATCACATTTTTTTCGGTTTTGGAAAGATGATATATTTTTTCTATGCCGTCAGATGAGTCTTGAGTATTTGTTTTATATTTTGCAACATTCTCAGAGTGATTTTGAAAAGCTTTGTTTATCTCATGAATTTTTGTAAAACCAAAAATGGCTTCTGCAAGAGCAATTGAAGCAACAAACCCGCTTAATACTGATGATTTTCTTTTGCTGAAAAATAAAAACAATGCAACAGATGCAAAAAAAACAATTACCGGCAAGAATACGAATAACGGAGAAATGCGCTTTAAAACTTTTTCGTCTTCAAGTGTGAAGCTTACGCTTAGATTGCCGTATGCTGCTTTGAAAATAAAGGCATTTGCTAATGCGCACAAAAACAGGGTAAAAATTACCAAAGGTAAGATGCTGCGGACTTTTTCACCGAACATCTTGTAAATAGCCAATGTCCAGAATACGAAAAACCCAAAGAATACAAAGAAGCTGGAAAATATATAGCTAATGGGAGATGATGTTGCACCCAAAAATGAAAATTCAACGGGACTTGTTGCAATGACCCGTGCGGGCAGCATAAAACCTAGCAACAAGGCAAGACCTATTCCTGATGAAAACAAAAGAGGCAAATTTGGTTTTATAAGTCCAGAAAAACCGCCAGTCCCGATTTTTTTTGAGGCAAATTGTGAAACCTTTCTTACAAGAATTGGCAAAAGTACAATAAAGATAGCAAATATTGTGATGAAACATTTTTTTGCAATAGAGCCATGCTTTGAAAGAACAAAAGCCGCAAGCAAAAGGGCAATGGCACTTATTGCGATATGCAAAAAGCGGGAAGGCTTTTTTGTTTTCATAACAATATTTTTTGCAAGAGAAAAAAGGTTATTCAAAATCCAATAAAGGACCAGGCCGCTGGGGGAATTGTAAAGCAATGCAAGGAAAACAATAGCAATGCCATAGAGCTGAATTTTTTCTCTTAACGGGGCATTTTTTGCATAAATTGCACCGGAAACAAAGTTGATAAGAGTCATCAGAACAGGAAGAATGTGAACTGGAAGTGAAAATGACCCCAATTGCAAAGTAAAAAATGTATCTGGCGCACCTAAATCCTTAAAAATCCACCAAGAAGCACCTGTTAATGTGGAATTATGGCTCAAATAATGGTATGCAGCGATAAAAAAAGGAATTTCAATCAATATGGAAAGGGAAGAGCGAAAAGCATAAAGTGGATGATAATTATGCTCCCTGTAGTAGGTTTGCAACATCATGAATTGCTCATCACCCTTAAAAGCTTTTTTAATTCGCTTGATGCCAGCTTCCAGTGATTTTGCAATGTTACGTTCTTTTTCCTGAATGCTGTCCGCAATGTTGTACAGAGGCAAGGCAAGGAAATTTATTACAAGGCTTACTCCAAGGACGGCACCTATTACACCGACAGCCTCTATCTTATTTACGACAAAAAGAAAAACCCAATCTACAATGGTTTCTATAGGACTAATGATAATATTATACAAAAAATTCATAATAGTACTAATTTAGAATGTCTATTATAAAGAAAAATATGTTTTTTTACAATCCTGGAAGGTTAGAGGTAAAAGGACTGGTTGAAAAACATATTTTCTTTATAAAGAACTCTAGTACATATGAAATATTTAATCTAATGCATAATAAAAATCCGTAGTTACTGAATCAACTCCCATTTTAAAGAGTCTTTCCCAAACTTCTTTACCATTTTCTGTGAATGCGTTTACTTCAACTCCATTTTCATGGCATAGGTTAATAGTTTCTTGAGAAACATTATCACCTGTGTGACATGCAGTAATACCTAATTGACCACACAATTGAATAGCACCTTTTATACTTCCTTTATCAATATAACCAGTTTTTACTTTTTTGGAATAATTACGTATTAACCAAAGAGAAAATGGGTTTCCAGAAGAAAAAATAACTCTGTCTTCTAGGCCGTATTTTTGTACAATTTTAACGGCCTTTTTTTCTATATCTTTATAATAAAAATCATAACTTTTGATTTCGATATTTGTTATGATATTAGTATTCTTTGCCCATTGACAATATTCTTCCAGAGAAGGGAAGTGTTCAGGTTTTGATAGGTTTTGAGAACCTTCTATAATTTTCATTTTTTGAACTTCTGCAAATGTGCAGTCTTTAAAGTCACCAAAGCTATTGGTTCCTCCCCAAGTAGATGGACTGTGTGATATTACGAGGACACCATCGTACGTTTGTTGAAGATCCAACTCTATACCTTTGCAACCAAGTCGTGCTGCTTCTTTAAAAGCCGACATTGTATTTTCTGGATATAAAGAACTGATTCCCTTATGCGCAAAGAAGAAATATTTTCTATTTAATCTCATGAGTTCTTGTTTTGATTCAAGTGTTTTCGTTGGATCAACAGTTGATTGTGTTGATACACATGAAAAACTAAAAAATGAAACCGTAATAATAAGAAAAAGTAAATTTGTAATCCTTTTCATAGCAACTTTCCTTTTAAAGTATATAGAAATGTTTAAGACTATATATACTATTATACTTAATAATGCGATTATCGCAAGAAAAATATTCATTTTTTAAAAAGAATATTCTTGCATTTAATATAAAATCGATAAACCCATAATAAATTATGTTTTAAACAGAAGAGAACACGCTTTTGACCGTTATTGCGTGTGAATTTTGGCTCAGCATATTTCTTGAGTTCATAAAGGCGCTTATAATTTGGTAAGAAGAGGGAATAAAAGACCATATTGGAAATGTGTTTGTTTAGTACGAAGTTTTTACTTTTTATATTACATTCAGTTAAAAAACGAAGTCTTCTCTCAAAGTTTTTCAAACGCATATTCATTCTAGCTTCAGTTGTAATATTTGTTCTTGAGAGAGAATTTGGAAGTTCTCTGTAATTATATAGGCATTCATTTATAAAAACATATTTTTTGATAAAACAAGCATATGTAAAATTGAAAGCAATATCTTCACTAATATTTAATTGCTCATCAAAATGTAAGTGTTCCTTTTTTATAAGCGCAATATCATAGAAATTTGACCAGAGAGTTTGTAAAAATGAATCAAGATTTTCGTAATCGTCTCTAAAATCACCCTGTATAATATTATCATTTTGTTCTATAAGATGGGAGATAGATTTTGTTTTTTGAAGTTGCTTCCAACCACAAAGGTACATAGTATCATGGGTATCAAGGTTTGAAGGATGCAAGAAATTTGATACTTTTTCTAAATAACTCTTTTCAACGAAATCATCAGCATCAATAAAAGTTAAAAAGTCGTTTTCAGAAGAATTTTGCAAAATGTAATTCAGACCATAATTTCTAGCAGCAGCGACACCTTTGTTTTCTTGTGAAAGGAGTAAGAACCTCTTATCATTTATAAACTCTTTGCATATTTCTGGAGAAGAGTCTGTGGAACCATCATTTATCATAACACATATAAAGTTTTTATATGTTTGATTGGCTATACTTTCCAGACATTCTTTTAGATATTGTTCTGCATTATAAATTGGGATGAGAATAAAAATCCTGATATTTGTATATTTGTCCTGAGTCATTATATCCTTCTTTTAGTCTAGTCTTTAAGAGCTTGGCGAAAATCTGCATATTGCTTTATATGCAGTTTATGAATAATTTTTTTGATATGCCATTTTAATTTTGCTATGCCGCATTGCTTATATGTTAAGTGTAATTTTTCCCCCATATATTGTTTGTAAAAAGCGCGATAAAATTTTTTAAGTGGATGATTACATTCTACATGCCAAGGTTTGTATGCAGATGAAAAATGGATGATAGTTGGAGATTTCCTTGCACAGTCAATTGCAGAGTAATATTTGCTGTCGATACACATATCCTTTTTATCAAAGTAAAAGCCTTGTGTAAAATTATAGCGAAAATCTACCCATAAGACAGTACCATTAAGCACATGGTTTAAAGCATCTTGATCATGCCAGAGACATGCATCTGGTTCTGTTGATATGTATTCAAGGCATTTTTCCATAACACTATTTTTTCGCCACCAGTCAAGATTAATAAGCATTACACCTGCATTGAAATAACCGTTATTCTTTTTATATTTTAAACGAGTAAAATTTGTTTCCTCATCATTTCTTTCATCATGAACAACGGCGCATGAGTAATTTGTTATGTTAGTATTATAAAAATCAAATAAAGAATCTAGACAAAGTGTATCACCATCAATAAAAAGCAATTTGTTTTCAGTAATAGGGATTATTTTTTGAAAATAAATACGAAAATATGTAGCTATAGAAACATGATCCCCTTTTCGTATAGGAAAATCCGCAATATCGTCATCATCAATTGTAATAACTTCTAATTGTGCCTGTGTTTTGTGCGGTTCTATAAATGATAGAAGCAAACTATTACTAGCCAAAGAAAGTTTTTGCGTAACAATATAGAAATGAAAATTTTCTCTTTTATTTGATTGCAAAATAGAAGCAATAGCTGTGCCTGTGGGAATTATGTAATTTTCATCAGTTATAAGTGCTATGTTCATTTTTTTCCTTCGGTATACGGCTTTCCAGATGCAATGGGAAAGTTTATCGGAAATTTATGCATATACTTCAAATCAATTGTAAGTATTTAAGCCTATTAATAAAAATACTAGTAGATTTTTTAGTAAATATCAATACAATAAAAGAAATGGTAACTTTTAAGCTCGATTAATAAATATTATACAGGAGGAAAAAATATGTTTGATATAGATTTTGTAATTCCATGGGTAGATGGAGCTGACATTGAATGGCAGAAACAGTTCAATTTGTATTTGCCTGAAGGTAAAGCTGGTATTGATATTGGTACTAATAGATATCGGGATAATGGGTTATTGCGGTATTGGTTTAGAGGTGTTGAAACTTTTGCTCCTTGGGTTAGAAAAATTCATTTTATTACAGCAGGACATAAACCTGAATGGTTGAATATAAATAACCCAAAATTACATTTTGTAAAACATACGGATTATATACCGAAAGAGTATCTTCCGACATTTAATTCTAGTGTTATTGAACTTATGCTTCATAAAATTCCAGATTTATCAGAACACTTTGTTCACTTTAATGATGACTTTTTTTTAATCAATCCTGTTAATCCCGAAAATTATTTTACTTCAGATGGAAAGGTAAAAGATAGTGCTATTTTTCGTTCAATACCTATTTCTGAATACGGCCGAATATTATTGTCAGATGAGATAATGATTGATAAATGTATTGATAGAAAAGATCTTTTTAGGAAAAATAAATCAAAATGGTTTTCTTTAAAATATAAGCGAAGAATTTTGCAAAATTTATATTTTTCCAAACGAATAGAAGATGCATACCTTGAATGTTGTCATTTTTCTAGACCTTTGACAAAGACTTCAATTTCAAATGGTTGGGAAATTTGTGAAAAAGAATTGTTTAATGCAATGAAAAATCGTTATAGGACTGGATATGATTTGACCATTTGCTTCTTTAGGATTCTCAATTTGTATAGAGGTAATTTTGAACCCATAAATAATGAAGAAAATAGAATACTCACTGATATTGATAAAGATATTAATAAAATATGCAATAGTATTAAGGGTAAAACCGTTAGAGAGATTGTAATCAATGATAGTATTTGTGAAAATTATGACAATCGCTTAAAACAAGTAAAAGCTGCTTTTGAATATAAATTTCCTAAAAAATCGTCTTTTGAACTTTAGGCATTTGGGAAAAATCTATGAGGCTTGTTTCCTTTCCAGTTTATTGTACTGGAAAGGATTTATATACTTCATAATAATTACAAAGAAAGTAATTTTCCCAAACGATTTCCAGAAGAAATGTCTAATGCCAATTTTTCAACATTTTTTATCATAATATTATAATTCGTTGGTGTAATGGATTGCAGTTTCTGTGGTAACTCTTCTAATGAATCAATTGTAATTCCAATATTGTACTTTAGGACATAGGTTGCTGTTGCTGACTGGCTCCATACGATGAGAGGTTTGTGTGCAACTAAATATAAAGAAATTTTATGGGATGTATTATATTTTAAATAGTTTCCCATTCCTCCTGAACAGGTTTCTATAGAATCTCCATCCCAAACAAGACCAAAAGAACCTTCTATTTGTTTTACAATTTCTTCTGGTGTATATTGCCCGCAGTATTTTACATTTGAAGAGATAAAATCATTTGGGGTATTGCAAATACCATATAAGTTAAAATTAATTCCTTGTACATTTTTTAATTTCTGACAAAAAAGAGATTTCGTTAAATTGCCTGCAAAAATAACCGTATTTGATATTTCAGAATTATTTGGGATAATATAATTTGAAAGGTAATCAAAAAATTCCAAGATTAAAATTTTTCCTAAGAAATTATATTTTTCTACCAAGATATTTTTCATTGTTTCATTATGGACAATTGCAATATCAAAGATTGATAATCTTTTTGCCTCTTTTTCTTGTGTAATTTCTACATAACCACGTAATGTGTTTATATCATGTATAATTGCAACTAATTCTAAATTCTTTTTATGCTTTGTTTTATAAAGTGCTTTTATAGCAGCATCTTTTTCAATGTATTGTAGAGGATATTGGATAATGATCTTTGAGTTATTATCGATTTTTTTTAGTCGTCTTGTTATTTCTATATATTGTTCTAATGGTTCAAGGATACGCCTTCCTCGCTTTATGTAAATGGAACGCTTTGAGAATTTTTCTGATAAAAGAGGAAGTTTTTCATATCCATTATTTAAGCATATAATTTCAATATCATTTCTTGCTTTATTCCCTGCGTGATTTTCACGGTCAATTTTGTTCGAGATTAAATATTTCATAATACTTCCTTTGCTATATTTTACCTTTCGTAATCCGTAAATCGGAGGCAAATGTTCTTTTGATTTTAGAACTGTTTTAATACTTCTGCAATAATATCATCCATATCATAATATTTATATTGTGCAAGACGTCCACCGAATATAACATTTTTTTCGTTATCTGCCAATGCTTTGTATTTTTGATAAAGCATGTTGTTTTTTTCATCATTAACAGGATAGAATGGTTCCATACCTTCTTTCCATTCTGTTGAGTATTCACGAGAAATGACAGTCACGGCATTGTTCCATGATGGATTTTCAGGTTCAAAATGTTTGTGCTCAATTATGCGGGTATAAGGAATTTCTGATTCAGTATAATTTATAACGGCATTTCCTTGATAGTTTTGTGTTGCAAATTTTTCGGTTTCGAATCGTACCGAGCGATATTCAAGTTTTCCAAATTTATACTCATAAAACTCATCTATTTTTCCAGTGAATACGATTTTTTCTGCCATAGATTCCCAAGTAGTTCGATCTTTGAAAAAATCTGTATTTATCTTTGTTTCAATTCCTTTGAGCAAGCCGTCTGTGAGTTTGTTGTATCCTCCAATGGGAATTCCCTGATATGAATCATTAAAGTAATTATTATCAAATGTAAGACGAACAGGAAGTCGTTTGATTATAAATGCTGGAAGTTCTGTACATTTTCGTCCCCATTGTTTTTCTGTATAACCTTTAATCAATTTATCATAAATATCTTTTCCCACAAGTGTTAATGCCTGTTCTTCTAGGTTTGCTGGTTCTCTGCCGTTAAGAGAGTCGACGGCTTCTTTTTTTTGTTCATTGATTTTTTTCTGAGCCTGTTCTGGAGTTGTTACTTTCCACATTTGATAAAAGGTGTTCATGTTGAATGGAAGGTTAAATAATTGCCCTTGATAATTTGCTATGGGGCTATTTGTATATCGATTAAACGGGACAAATTGGTTTACAAAATCCCAAACCTGCTTGTTGCTTGTATGAAAAATATGAGCACCATATTTATGGACGTGGATACCTTCTATATTTTCACAATAAATATTACCGCCTAGGTGAGGTCGTTTATCTATAACAAGACATGATTTTCCTTGCTGCTTGGCAAGATAGGCGAATGTTGAGCCAAAAAGTCCGGAACCTACAATAAGATAATCATATTTAGTCATTATTCTTTCCTCTATTTTTTTTAAGATTGTTTGCAAGTGATTTTGTTGTATCAAGAACTATTTTATTCCGTAGTATTAACAAAATAAGATAATAAATAATGGCACCACCAGTTACAGAATATAAAATCTGAAGAAAGTTTTCGGACACATTTTTTGTTATAAATACTACATAAAATGACATTACAGTACTTGCAAATGTAAATTCAAAAATATTGAGTAAAAATTTTTTGTAATCAATTTCATTTTTTGCTTTATACAACTGAAAAAGTGTAACACAACTTTCTGCGCAAACTGTTGCTATTCCTGCTCCTAATGCTTGATATTTTGGAATCAATATTAGATTAAGTGAAAAATTTGTTACTGCCCCAATTATGACTGAATAAAGAGTGATTTTTTCTTTTTTTAATGGTAAAAAATATTGTATACCTATAAAGTTGCTTATAGAAATTATTATGATTATAGGGTTCATGATTTCCATGACAGGAATAGAATCTAAATAATTTTCACCACTGAAAAGTAATGTTATTGGTTTGCTTAGAAAGTGAAGTCCTAGTGTGCAAGGAATAGCAAGGCATAAAGTAATTGAAAAACCTTTAATTAAGAGATTTAAAAATTCAGTTTTATCTTCTTTATTAGAATAATAGGATAAGCGAGGAAAAAGGACCCCTCCTATAGCAGTAACAACCATTAAAACCATTTTATTAATTTTTGTTGCGGCGGAGTAGTAGCCAACCTGTGTATCATTTGTTAGAAAACCAAGCATAGAAGAATCAAGTATTGTATAGACTTTTATAGCAACGGACATACCAAATAATATAGCAATAGGTTTTAGATGTTTCTTTATTTCTATAGATGTTTTTTCTTTTAACGAAACAAAATGTTTTAAATGAATGAAATTACAGATATTAGAACCAACGGATGCGATTACATTCATAAATGCATATAAGTAAATATCATTTTTTGTTTTTACAAAGACAAATAAGAATATAATATTAATTACTTGAAAAATAATTGAACGAAATGTGATGTAAGCATATTCTTCAATTGCTGTATAGAACCAACCAATTCCTATTGTGTTGAATATGATTGTAAGGCTACTAATTAACAGAAGTACTTGGTAGTTTTGTAATTTTGGGATAAAAAATATTGATGAAAAAAAAAGGATATATGCAATTATGGTTGAAGATATGTTTATTATTAATATTTCTTTTATTAATTTTCTAAGCTCTGGAATATTATCACGAATTTTTGCAGCTTCCCGTGTTGCATAATTTCCAACTCCAAGAGAAGCAATAATTGCAAAACACGAAACGATTGAATTTGCAAAATTTACTTTACCAATTCCATCGGGTAATAAGATTCTTGATGCATATGGAAATGTTATGATAGGATAAACTATTCCCATAATAGTTTTTATAGCATTTAATATTGCATTTTTTTTTTAGGGATTTTTCTGCCATATTTTATTTATACCTTAAAAACTATATTTTGTACCCAAAGAAAAAGAACAGTTGTATCGATGATCTGATTCTCCGAAAGACTCTGTTTTATTTAATGGATTTCGTTCATCTTCGAAAACAAACGCTCCTGATAGCATAATATTCTGTGTAAAATAATAAATTGTAGAAATACCAAAATCTAAATTACAACGTATATTTCCTTCTGCATTGAATATACCATTACTAATATTTGTAGCATCATTTTTGGCATCAATATACATTGTATAATCTAAATCGGGATTGCGCCGTTGAGCAAACAATGTTACAGAACCTTTTGGATGGAAGAACTCAAATCCCAAATATTGGCTGTTTCCACCTGTTCCTATGCCAGCCCCAAGCCATTGACCCCTGTTTGTATGTCCCTGTGTAATTTCGCTATGGCTATAAAATGTTGTATACCAATTTATAAGTCTGTCATAATCAGCAGAGTTTTCAAGATAGGTTAATTCCAATAAGACTTTTAATCCGTATTTGGGAGAAAAATTAAATGCTTTTTCTGCTCCAAATGTCCAAGCTTGTGTGTGGAACGGATAGCGGATTATGTAATCCATGTCTGGAGAGAAATCATTTCGTGCCCATTCCAAATATACCTCAAAACCTGCTTTTGGAAGAATATAGTCAAATGTAAATGAAAATCTTTGATCTGCAGCATCGTAGCCGCCATCCATTTTTGGAAGAAAAACTCTAGTTAATGAATAAGATGAAATATCATTCCACTTTGAGAGCATTATTCGGTTGAATCCTATAGATAGGCCGTCAAAGATTCCTGGGAACGCGTAAGTGGCGGCCATTCCGGCAATCAAATTGCTGTCGTTGTTGGTGTCATTATCAAAATAATCAGACTCGGTAAGTTTTCCCCACCATGCACGACCTTCAAAGTCACCAAGATACCAGCCAAAATATGGCATGTAAATTGCTGTTTTTCTTAGACCAACATCTAACTTAGGATAACTTGGAGCATTGTTTGAGTGGATAATAGGATTGAGTCTTGCAGGGCCTAGCCATATTGCTTGTGTTCCGACTCCAGCAGTTACACTATGCCATGAATATCTGATTTCTGTGTCACCCCAGTCATAAGTCCAGAAAGCTTTGTCTCCAAATCTTTGTGGGGCGTCAATAAATTGCACTCCATAGTATCCATAAGTATCAGCTTTTTCGTTATATATTGTAAGGTTGTTGTTTTCGTCAACAGTCGGATAATTTGGTTTGATATAATCAAACTCCCTGTTCTGCGAAAAGCTTAGCTGGGGTTTGAAGGTTACTTCTAGGCCGTAGGCTTCGAGGCGAGCGCCGGCGGTTAGGGAAGAGTTGAAGCCTTTGCCTTGCCAAAGGGCTCCGTCATTTTGGCCGTAGGGGGCAGCGGTGTTGTAGCTGTTGTACCATTCGGGACCATAAGCTTTTACTTTGATGCTTTGGTCTATTCCGCGGGTAAAGAAGTTGTCGATTTTTTGAGCTGGCTCGTATACTGTCCATTTGGAGCCAAGGCTGTTGTTTTTCCAGACGTTTTCATCTGCTGTTTTTGCGTCTTCGGTTAGAATCCATTCGTTGTCGCTTAGTGTGCGGTAGCCCAAGGTGGGGCGTTCGGCAAGTCCCTGGAGGCTTAAAAAGTCATAGTATTCTTCTTCCGTGCTTTTTAGGGCTTCCTGTGAAAAAATTGGAAGAGAGGCGGCATATATTGCAAGCAAAGAGCAAATCAGTCTATGTTTCATTGGTTTGAAATCCTTGTAAAAATCAAATTACGAAATTTTATCATAAATTGGGGTTTTAGTATATATAGAGCTTAAGAAGAGAGTGGGGCTGCCTAAAAAGTAAGAAATGCGGTGGTTGAACCTGTCAAAACCACCACATATAGCGTAAAAGGTCATTTTGACAAGCTCAATGAACATGAGGAATCAGCTTAGTTTTTGTACTGTTTCTATCATAAAGTCGGCGGCGCGTTTTCCTGCTTCTCCAATGTGCTGCCAGGCCTGGGCTTTTGCGCTTGCACGGCGTTCTTTTAGTTCCGGGCTGTCGGAGGCATTTTGGATTACTTCTTTTATGCGGCCAAAATCTTTTTCTTCCAAGAGGATTCCACAGTTTTTGAGGGTCTGCATTTCCCACAGACCTTCGTAGTTTTCACCATGAATGTCATAGGCATCGTAGGGCAAGAGGTCCATTTTGCTTGCAGCATAGATAACAGGCTTGTCGCAGAGGAAGGTGTAGTCGAATATGATGCCGGAGAAGTCAGAAATCATGATGTCGGCTTTTTTTAGCGAATAGATGTTGTCGCGTTCGTAGTCCCAAGTGACGTTTGCCTTGTCCTTGTAGCGTTCCGTAAGTTTGTTGAGCATTTCTGATTCGGAAATTTTTGACTGCGGGTGCGGGCGGATTATGATGTTGAACCCTGTTTGGATAAGGGGGTCTAAGAGGCGTTCACCATAGAGCGAAAGGAGGGCGCTTTTTCCCCATGACGGAGAGACGAGAACCGTGTACTGGTGGTTTTCTTCGGCTGGGATTTCCGCAATCTTTTTTTGAAGCACGTCCAGGTAGGTGCAGCCTACGGTTACCAGTTCCTTTGCGGGAAGGCCACGCTGCTTTTCCAGGGTGCGTATGTCTTCTCCAGAGTAGTCGCCGGTTAGCAAGACGGAGTCAAAGAAGTCTAGGCCAAAGAGCCTGTACATTGAAGAGTCGGTGGTTGAATGGAAGATGTGGCAGTAGTGCTTTACGTTTTTGCTGCGCTTCCACTGGTAGACGTTTACGCCCGGTGTTGTACAGACGAGGATTCCTGCGCTCATCATGTTGAGCTTTGCATAGGCAGAGTTTCCAGTTCCTATGACTTCCGGTTTTACGTACTTGAAATTCTGGCTAAAAACCGGGTCTTCGGCGGACGAGACGTAATAGGTGATTTCTGTCTCGCGCTTTTCGAATTCCTGGAGGATTGGAAGGAAGACGTTCCAATAGCGGCGGTCTTCACAATAAATTACGTACTTCTTATATGAAGAATCCTGGATTACACCATTCTTCTTACCGGAGAGCAATACTTTGAGTTTAATCCAGACTGCCTTTGAAAGAAAGAACAGAGTGGTTGCGGCTCCAATCAAGATAGAAAAGAGCATGCTTCCCGTTCCCGGGTCAATATAAAGGAGCATAAGGTTCATCTTTTATTTTCCTATTCTATTTTCCTAAAAATTCTTTTATAAGATTGAATGCCTTGTCCATCCATTCTTTTGGTGCAACAGTTACGCGCATTGCAAGCTGGCCGTTTTCCGTCCACAGGCGTACCAGTATGCCGTTCTGCGCAAGGTAGTCCTTTAGCTTTTGCGTGTCTATTGAATTGTCAAAATGAATGAAGACAAAGTTTGCGGCAGATTTGAATGCCTTTACGTTTGTAAGGGTATTCATTTGGGCAATAAAGTTGTCTCTTATTTGGGCTGTTGTCTTTGTAAGGTTGTCGTAATAAGCCTTGTCCTGCAAAGCGGCGACCGCTGCCTTTCTACCAAGGTTGCTTACGCGGAAGGGGTTAAGATCCAGTTTGAATACCTGTTTTGCCATTGGGGCGCACAGACCGTAGCCAATGCGGACTCCTGCAAGACCGTAGAGTTTGGAGAAAGTGCGGCAGAAGACAACGTTGTTATAGGAATTCAAGAGGTGCTTTGCGTCGATTTTTTCGGAAGAGAATCCAAGGTATGCTTCGTCTATGATTACTAGAGAAGACGGGTTTTGCTTTACGATTTTTTCAACGTCGGTCTGGCTCATGACTGCGCCGGTCGGGTTGTGTGGCGTCGTAATTACGATGATTCTTGGGTTTGTCTCGCGGGCCTTTGAGAGGAGGCCTTTTACGTCAAATTCGTATGAATCTTTGCCGGGCTTGATTTCGTAGTATGCAGCCTTTGCAAAGTGGAGTTCCACTACTGACTTGTAGTAGTTCCATGCGGGTGCGGAAATGAGTACCGTGTCGTCCTTGTTGAGTACAAGAGTCATTATTGTTTTGATAACGTCGGAGGAGCCTGAGTGGACAAAGATGTTGTCTGTGGGAAGGTCAAGCATTTTTGAGACTTCAAGGGCAAGTTCATCTTCGCGGGTAAGGTCGTAAAGGCACAAATCTTCCATTTTGGCATTGTGGAAGACTTCAAGGCATTTTGGGGATGCGCCGAAGAGGTTTTCGTTTACGTGCATGCGGCCTGTAAGCTGCTCTGTTGAGACTACTGAGTATTGCTTAACGTCTGTGTAGTTTGAAAGGTAGGAGATGCGCTGGGTACTGTTTACGAATTCTTCTTCCTGAAAGAACTGGTTTACAAATTCCTTAAAGCTTGGGTTGAATTCGATGATTTCTTCCGTTGTGTCAAATTCCTTACATTCGGCATCTGTTGTCTTGCGGATTTTCATGTTGAGTACATCGATGTGCTTTGCATAGAAGTGGTCCCAAAGCATGTACTTCATTTCCGGGTCGTAATATTCCTTAACCATAAGGTCTTTGAAGGTGTCGGAAAAGTCTTTGCGCCAGAATGATTCGCCTATGATGTACCAGCTTTTTTCACCGCCGCGCTTTACTTCGCGCATGTAGCCGTTTTTGTCAAAAGCTTTTACACAGTCTTCATTGATGAATTCATCAGAATATTTGGCTGCGTAATATGAATCGTAAACGTAGTCGCGGTAAACGTTGTGGGCAAACCAGTTGTCGGAGCAGCAAATGTAGGAATTCTTTATGTAGTCCTTTGCGGCATACAAAGAGGATATGTTGTTTTTTTCCTGCCATTCTTCGTTGTCGATTACAATCAGCTCTGGATATTTTTTTGCCATTTCGTAGTATTTTTCTTTTAGGTAGCCTACGACGATAACGATTTGCTTGATTCCCGCATCGTGCATCTGCTTAATCTGGCGCTCAACCATTGTGTCGCCCCTTATTTCGAACAGGCCCTTTGGGAGGTAGTTGGAAAGGGGCATGCATCTTCTGGAGCGTCCTGCTGCCATAATGATTGCATTGTCTACTTTATATGGAGCAAGTGCTTCGTAGCCTGAATCTGTGATTTTATTGCCGTCAGTCCAGCCGTTCTTTTGGCAAGCCTGCTTGAGTTCATCAGAAAAAGATGAGGTGTCATTCCTTTTGTGGACTGCATACAAATATTCAAATTCCTGTTCGGTCATAGTTTTTTTCTCCTGTATATTTAAGGCATAAAGATGCCCTTATATTCTACTCCTATTTTAATTAGTTTTCAATATTAGCTTCTGTCCAGCTGGATGCCTTAAGAACGTCGTCTTTTACACGCCACCACTGGTTTTTGCGGACCGGGAAGGTGTAGTCGCCCTGCATTAGCCAGGCCTGATGCACGTCACTGCAGCTTATTATAACGCCGTCTTTTTTTATGGATGTGGTGTCCAGCGGGATTTTTTTGTTTGTAAATGGATTTACCGGGGCTTCTACGATTCCATTCAGGGCAATGGAAGGCACATCTCCGTTTGTCATGAAGCTTCCGTCGGTTTTTAGGGGGCCTGTCTGGTTAAAGTCTTTTACCATAAGCAGGGGGTGGAAGTGTCCGCGGCCAGTGTACCTGTCTCCTGCAATTTTTTCGTCCAGGGCATCGTCTTTTTCCATGCAGTCTTCGTAGCTTGCACGGCTGTGGTCAGCTGCAATTATGATGCGGGTGTTGTCGTAAACGCCTTGCTGCTTTAGGTAGTCAAGCCACTTTGCAATTTGTTTGAATGCCGCCATGTTTGTGTGGTAGGCTTCTTCGTTTTTAAAGCGGCTCTGGCCCTTGTTTGTAATCTTTTCTGAAGGGACATAGTCTGGTGCCTGCATGAAAGTTGATGAGTGGGTAAGTTCATTTACAATGCAGATGTAAGAGCCAGAGTTTGTTTCTTCCGTCTGGGTTAGCTGGGGAAGGAATGAGAGAGGCGCATAGTTGTCTATTATGTTTGTGTAAGATGTAACGTTGTCATCCGTGTTCCAGTACTTTCCCTGCTGATAGATAATTTCCCTTATGATTGCGGGGCTTGTGCGGAAAAAGCTAAAGAAGAGCATGTTGCGTTTTAAGAGTTTTTCTGTGTTGTCAAGGCCGGAAGATTCGCGGTGGGACTTGTACCAGGCACTTGAATATTTGCCGATTGTCTGGTAACCGGAAATTTTGGGGTAGGGGTCTGTTATTGTAAGGTCTGCATAGGCATTGTAGTTTGCCCAAGAAGGGTCTGTTATGCTTGCGGAAAAGTCTGCCTGTTCTGTAAAAATGCGCGGTAAAAGGAGCAGGGCCTCGTTGTTCTTTTTGTAGAGAAGTTCGTCTTTTCTTTTGTTCATCTCCAAGGGGGCATATTCGTATCCCCCGTAAACAAGGGGGGCTCCCATGAGTGTATGGCCGTTAAAAGAAAGCGTGTTCTTGTAAAGGGTAAAGCCTGAGAATGATTCGTTAAAAGAAGGGTCTTCCCTGAACATTTCTTCTGCATACTGGTTTTCCGAGCGGTCAAGCATAAAGACTATGACGTTCTGCTTGTTTTTTGAGAGCTTAAAAATCGGTTCTATTTTTGCAGATTCAGTTCCGCTTATCTGGAGGAATTCCTTGTACTGCTTTTGAATTGTTGCTGTATTGATAAGAGCCAGAGCTGTAACGGCAAAGATTAGAAGAGAGACCAAGCTGCAGTGGATTTTTGCCTTTTTAAATGGAATTGTAAAGACTATTGCAAGAAGCAGGGCTGCCAGTACAAAAAGGTTAAGCAGGCTTGGCATGGAAATAGTCCTGAAATTTACCGCGTTTAGGAAGGTGAGTGTTGCAGAGACATCACCATAGTTCAGCATAAAGAAGAATGAATTTACAATGGCGCTTGCGGCTATCCAGCACATAAATGCTGAAAGAAGAGTCTGGATCTTTTTGTTAAAGAGGAAGTAGACGCACAAAGGCCAGAAGAGGAAGAATCCTGCTGACTGGGTAAAAACTGTCTTTATGTAAAAGAGGGGATTGGGATGTTCGCCGAGGCCTGAAAATTCAATTGGGGAAGAGGAAATCAAGGCTGCCGGAATTGAAAGGCCTGCAAGTACAAAAAGCAGTACGCATGACAGGATGTAGAGGGAGTTCCTTGTTTTTGTTGATTCAGCAAGAACTTTGAGGGGGCCTCCGATAAGCTTGTTTGCAAAACGGATAAATACCGGGGCTAGGAATATGCAGGCGAAAGCAAGCATTGCCACCAGGGTGTAGGAGAATTTTATCTTTAGTCCAAACAATATATAGGCAAGGAGTATTACGCAGATTGCACAGCACAGAATCCAGAATTTCTTGAGGGGGTTCTTGAGCTTGTAGAAGATGTTTTTTACCAAGCTGAATATGTTGTTGAAGGTCCAGTAAAGAACAAGACCTGCCGGGGAGTCGTAGAGGACTACGAGGAAGACAGCCGCCATTATGTAAATCTGAAGCTTTTCCCTAAGGCCGTGTCCCTTTGAATATATTGCGCCGGAGATGCAGTTTATTAGCGTCATTGCGATTGGCAAGATGTTTACGGAAAATGCCCCTATTGAAAACAAGGCGTCCGGGGCACCCATGTTGCGGATGAAGAGGAAGCTTTCCCCGTTCAGGTCGCTAAGGTGAGAAAGATAGCTGTAAGCGGCAAGGAAAAAGGGAACCTGAATTAAAAGACCGAATGATGAGCGGAGAGCCATAATTGGGCTGTAGTGATGCTGGCGGTAGAAAGTGGACGTCATCATGTAGCGCTCATCGCCAGAAAATGCCTTTTTTATGCGGTCAAGGCCGCTTTTCATCTTTGCCTGTTTTTCGCGCTCAACTTCCTGCCAGTGTTCAGCAACGGCATAAAGCGGAAGACAAAGGATTGTAATTCCAATGGAAACACAGATAACTGCCAGTCCTTCGTTGTGGAAGAATTTTTTGGAAATAGCATAGATGATTTCTATTATTGTATAGAGGGGATAGATTATCAGATTGTATAAAAGCATATTTATTCTCCAAACGGGAAAATTTGTTTCCAGTTTTCGTTTTTTGTTATGTCTCCGCTTACCGTATACCAGTCGTCATTAGAAATAATCAACTTTGTATGGTCACGGTTACGCGTACTTTCTGCATTTGGATGACAAATTTTTACGAATTCATCTTTGTTTGGAAGGTCGTATTCAAGGCCGGTAAATGGATTTTTTGCATTAGGGAAAATGTCTTTTGTTGCAATTGCCGGTGTGTCTGCATTTGTCATGAAAGAGAAGTCTTTTGTAAGGTGAATCCCGTCCGGGCTGGGGCGGCGGTCGTTAAAGTCTTTTACGATAAGGCTTGCAGTTACACTTTCTTTTGGATAGGGCGGCTTGTCTGATTTTTCAAATTTGCCTGTATCAATGTATGTTCCGTGGTCAGAGACTATGATGATGCGGGTGTTGTCGTACAAGTCATTTTCTTTTAGCCAGTCAAAGAATTTTGCATAGCAGCGCAAGGTTCCTGCCTGGGTGTTGTACTGGGCGTTTTTTGCCCATTTGGAAGGACCTGTCTGCGTAACATCTTTTACCGGTATGTAGTCCGGGTACTGAAGCCTGCTGGGTTCATGGGTTGAAAGGTTGTCTATCATGGTGAAGGTGCTTTTTTCTGCTGAACCGTCAAACATTTCCGGGAAATAGATGAGGCATGAATAGTTGTCTATGAACTGAGAGAAGTGGTCTTTGCGGCCGTTTGCATTCCACCAGCGTTTGTGATGAACCAGGCGCCTTAAAACTGGCGGGAAGGTTTTAAAAATGCTGAACATAATGAAGTTGTGCTTTATGCTTTCGCTTATGTAATTGGTCTTTTCTATGCCGTTTTGTTCATACCAATAGTCTGAGTATAGACCGGTCGTTAAAACACGGTTTATGTCCGGATAGTCTTTGTACATGTCGGTAACAGGTTCTTTGCCAAAGTTTTCGTAGGGCATGTCGGAAACAGTTGCTTCCCAGCCGTTTTCCATAAAAGTGACTGGCATGGAAAGGATGGATTCGTTGTGCTTTTTCTGCAAAGTTTCCGTGTCCCTTTTGTTCATCTCTGCCGGAGTAAAGCTGTAGCCGCCAAAAATTCCCGGTACGCCAACCATTGTAAGCGAACCAAAAGAAACGGTGTTAGGATAGAAGACAAAGCCGTCAAAATGTTCTACAAGTTCTGGCTTTTCTTCAAATACTTCGTCGATGAGCGGAGAAAATAGCCTGTCCTGCATAAAGACAATTACGTTTTTGCCGCTTTTGGAAAGATGGTACACAGGTTCAATCTTGGAAATTGTCCGCTTCTTTTCCATATTCAGGTAGGCCTTGCTGACAATTGAAATATTGCGCAAAGAAACGGCTGTTAGGCAGAATGCTGTAATGATAAAGAGGGGCGAAAGCACTTTGGATTTTTTTGTAAGCACAAAAACTATGGCTACAAAAGCTATAAGAGCAATAAGGGCATTCAATGCGATTTGCCACAATGGTGCCGAGAAGAACTGCGCTTCCATGAAGTCAAGGTTTTCGGTAAGCGGTCCGTATGAGCCGGTAAAGGCAAAGTTGTTCACGAGTGCATATACGGCAAGGAATGCAGCCATAAGAGTTAGAAGCTTCTTTATCTTTTTTCCAAACAGGGCATAAAAACAGACTGGCCAAAATAAGTAGAAGCCAAGTCCCTGGTAAAAGGCTATCCTTAGGAAGATGAATGGAGACGTGTATTTGTCTACGTAGCAGAATTCCTGGGGTTCACTTTCTATAAGCATGGATGGAATTGTAAGGCCAGTTAAAAGGGCGATTGTGAGTGAAGAGAAAATGAAAATGCAGAGCCTTGTCTTTGGGGAGCGGTCTATGTCCGTAAGCAAATTGTCCAAAAGCCAGTTTACAGCCTTGATGATTAAAGGAGCTGCCGCGATGATGATGCAGATTAGGGCAAGCATTGCACGTAGTTCGATTTTTCTCTTTTGCATTGCAAAGATGGCTACAAGTATGCCGCAGATGCATGCCGCAAGCGCTATTCTGTAAAGTACTTTTGCCGGATTCTTGAATTTGTAGAAGACGTTTTTTACCAATGAAAGCAGGTTGTTCATAGTCCAATACATTACAAGTCCAGCCGGGGAATTGTAGAGTATTACAAGAAAGACAAGTGCAGAAACATAAATCTGAATCTTCTCGCGTTTGTCTTTGTGGCCGTATGAATAAATGGCGCCGGAAACGCAGTTGATTATAGTCATTGCAATGGGAAGAACATTCACTGTGAATGAACCTATGGAAAACATTGCGTCTGGGCTGCCCATATCCCTTATGAACAGAAATTTTACTCCGTTAAGGTTTGGAAGGTGGGACAAAAATGAATATGCCGCCATAAAGAAGGGTATTTGAATTAAAAGTCCGAATGAAGAGCGAAGGGCCATAATCGGGTGGTAATGGTGCTGGGAATAAAATGCATTGAGCATCATGAACTGCTCGTCGCCCCTGAATGCTTTTTTTATGCGCTTAACGCCGGGCCTCATGCTGTCTTCCAGAACTCTTTCTTTTTCCTGCCAAGATTCAGCTATTATGTATAGAGGAAGGCAACAAAGCGTTACGACAAAGCTTAGTCCTATTACAGAAATTCCCGAACTTCTCGTTAGTTCTTCAAAAAAAAGGTAAAAAATTTCAAGAATTTGTTTTATAGGATAAATTACCAAATAATAGAAAAGCATAGGAATATTATAGTAGTTTTTATTTTCACGTGCAAGCGAGGCTTTGGACAGGCATTATTTTGCAAAAAAAATTGCGCATTTACGTCAGTTTTTGAATTTTTAGGAGCTATATATAGTATGGATGGAAAAAATGAAGAAAATATTTTTGGTTTTAATGCAGGTCTTTTTGCTTGCCCTTTGCTTTGGCGGATGTTCGCTCTGTGATGCGGAGGGTGAATCAAGTACTTCGGAAAGAAGAAGGTCTTCGACCAGGGAACTGGGCTGCAGGCAGAAGCTTAGGGTTGCAAACTGGAATGTCCAGACATTTTTTGATTGCACAACAAGCGGTCTTGAATATGATGAATTCAAGAAAGACGGAAGCTGGGGGCAGGAAGCATACACAGTGCGCCTTGAGCGTCTTTGCCAAGTTATAAAGGCTTTGGATGCGGACGTTTTTGTAATGGAAGAAATTGAAAACGAAGGCGTTATGATGGACATAAGCAATTTTTTGGCGGGGGAATGGGACAAGAAAAAGGTCTATGCTTACGGTTGCTTTGCAAAGGATTTTGGAGCTGCAATAGGTTGCGGAGTGCTTTCCCGCTGGCCCATAAGCGAGCTGACTGTCCATTCGGTGGATTTTCGTATGCAAAAGTCTGATATGCCAAGGATGCGGCCCTTGATGCAGCTTTCGGTTTGCAAGGGTAGCCGTATTCTTACGCTTATGGTTAACCACTGGAAGAGCATGAGCGGCGGTGAGAATGCAACGGAGAAGTGGCGCAATGTTCAGGAGTCGGTTCTTTCGCGGAAGGTTGGAGAAGCACTGATTCTTGGTAAGGCTGTATTGTGCTGTGGAGACTTTAACCGCGATATTGGAAAGTTCAAGAAGGGAGGGGATAGTGGAATAATTATTTTGCGGGAGCTTGCTTTTGGTAAGCAAAATGACTTTGGGGTAGAGGTGCTAAGCCCCTGGTATGATTTTTCGCAATCACTTGTTGAACCTGGAAGCTACTTTTTTAACGGCCAGTGGTCGCGCATAGACCAGTTTTTTTATGCCGGAGATGCTGAAGTTGAATATTTTGAAGCTGCCGCCTCCGAACCATGGAGCGAAGAGGGAACAAAAATTCCCAAGAAGTACAAGATTTGGAACGGAAGCGGCTTTAGTGACCATCTGCCAATAGTCTGCGAAGTGTCTTTTTAGTACTTGTAAATACCGTAGATTGTTGTTGCGTTCTTGGAAATCATCATTGCCAAGGTGTTCAAGATTGCGGTGGTTGAAGACAAGTCCAGTGTAATGCCGGAGCCGTCTTTTGCCGTGTTGTAGGTAAGGGTGCATTTTTTGCCGGAGGTTTTCTGGATTGCCGCCTGAATTGCCCTACAGCTTGAAGTGAACTTGAGTATTGGCTGAATGCTTGAAGCGTCTGGTGTGCCAACAAAAGAGAATGAGCTTTCGCCGGTGTAAGAAGAGTCCAAGGCCTTTATGCCTGCCTGGGCAAGGATTCCACCAGCATCGTCTGTGGGGCAGTTGTCGTACATTTTGATTGTGACTTTTTCGCCCTGCTGTTGGCCGCCGCCTTGTGAACTTCCGCCGCTGCTACCGGAAGAATTTGTGGTTGCGCAGCTTGAAAGGGCAAAAATGAAAGAGATAGCTGCTACAGCAGCCAGAACGAGTGTTGATTTCTTCATGAAAAAACTCCTTAAAGGGCATTGGCATGGGGATGCTTAGACCTTTCTTAAATTATAAGGCCTTTGCTGTAATTTCGCAAGCATTAGTTGTGAAAGGCATACTAGAACAACCTACGCCGCCGTGGAGCCCCGGCAGTACCGGCCGAAGGGCGGTATGAGCGGATAGCGAAGGGCGGAAGGGCGGTGGCGCAAGGACACCTTCCGTCGAGTTAGCCAAGGAATAAAATGGAAGAGCGGTTAAAAGTACCGTCCAAAAAAACTGCCAAAAAGGAAAAATTACAGCGTAAAGCTTCCGATTATGTCTCCGAGGGAATTCAAGTCTTCCTGGTTTTTTGCGGATGCGGAGTTTACGTTTTCCATGGCGGATGTTATAACGTCTATGCTGTCCGTCATGAGGTTCATCTGGAGGTTTATCTTTGAGGTAACGTTGTTCAGGATTTCCATTTCCTTTACGACCTGCTCGCCGCCTGAAAGCATTTCTTTTGAACCGTCCCTTACGTGGCCTGTGTTTTGGGTGATTTCTTCCATTGTGTCCAAGACCTGCTGGTTTCCCTTTGCCTGTTCTTCAACGGCATCCATGATTTCTGTTTCCTGCATGCGGACTGTCTGGGTGAGTTCATAGATGATGTCGAACTTGTCTTGGACTTCCTTTGTGCTGTCTGCAACGTTAAGGATTGCCCTGGAGAGTCCCTTTAGGTTGTCGCGTATGGACTTGCTCTGCTTTGCCGACTGTTCCGCAAGTTTTCGTATTTCGTCAGCAACGACTGCAAAGCCCTGTCCTACGGCTCCCGCGTGTGCCGACTCGATTGCCGCGTTCATTGCGAGAAGGTTTGTCTGGCTTGCTATGTTCTGGATGATTGCGCTTGCTTCCATGAGCGAAGTTGAGCGCCCGATGATGTCCTGTGCCAGCTTTACGGCTCCCTGTATGCTTTTGCGGCCTTCGTCAGATGCCTGTCCAAGGGAATTTACGGCTTTGGAGTTGTCCTGTAGGACTTCCGTTATGTTGCGGATTTTTTCCACCATTTTGTTTACGGCGTAGGATGACTGCCTTACGGAGGAAGCCTGCATTTCTATGTTTGCGTTCAGGCCCTTGATGCTGCCAAGAATCTGGTTTGCGCTTGCGTTTGCTTCCTGTACGCCCTGGGCCTGCTTGTTCATCTCGTCGCGGACTGCCTGGATGTGTTCCATAATGTCCGTGACCTGCTCTAGGGCTTTTTCCATGTTTATGGACAAGTTGGTGGCATTTTCGTTGGAAAGGATTATTGAATTCTTAAAGCCGGTCAGAAGGTTCCGCATGGTGTCCGAAAATGAATTCATGTCGTTTACAAGGTCGCCCAGCTCGCAGCGGAGTATTATTGATACCGGTTTGGCGGTGTAGTTCCTCATGCTGAGCTCTTTTGCCTGGTTTGCAATGTCCTTTAGATTGAGCTTTACGTCGCGGATACAAGTGTAGAAGTCTATTACGGCCATGAGTATGCAGAGGGCTGCAACGGGAATGATGTGCAGGGCAAGCAGGCTGTTGCTCATCAGACGGTTCTTGGGGATGAGGAAGGTGGAAAAAAGTATAAGGCTAATGCCTGTGAGTGCTGCCACGGAAATTGCCACTACGCGGGCTATGAGGGAAAGGGTCTGGTGCTTTGTTCTGTAGGGCAGCCAGTCTATTGAGTGCTCAACGCTCTGTAGGAAAAGGATGTAGACAAAGGCTCCAAAGATGAGTATTACACCTATGATGAGCACAACAAGGTACATTAGCGGTGGCTTTCCCAGGAAGGCTTCCCAGCGCAGTCCCCTGGCTATATAGCGCGAATAATAGATGTTGGGCAGAGTAATGGAGCAGAGTATGGGAAGTATTATTGATATGTTTTCAAAGATGCGGACAGTTTTGTTCAGCTTTTCGATTGAATTTTCTGAGTGATCGTAAGATTCTATGTTTGACTTGTACCAGCGGAAGGTAACGAGCGGCAGGATTAGCTGTATTGCAAGGAAGATGTAGAGGATTGGGTCTGCAAGGGTATGGAAAAATTCCCTTAGGGTCATTGCACCCATGAAGCATGCAACGTAGCCCCAGATAAGCGGGGTAATAAGATATGCACTTAATAGCAATGGAAGGGTACGTTTTTTTATCAAACCTGGTTTTGAGGCGTCGTTGTTGCTTTCTGTTTGAACAACTTCTTCGGTTCCAAAACCAAATTCATCCAAAGAAATCTCTTCCATAGTAACGGCTCCATACTTTTGTTGCAGTAATTATAACTGAAAAAAGGGCAGTCTACAAGAAGTAAACTGCCCCAAAATGCGAATTTTAATGAATAATTATTTCTTGCCCATGCCGTTTACTTTTTCAAGTCTTGCAATGGCCTTCTGGTTGGCTTCTTCTGCTGTCTTGCGCTGGTATTCTGTAACTGTGTTGATGTTGTTTACCATATAAACTGGCTGGAGTGTAGCATCCAAACAGTCGCGCCAGAGTGAGCTTTCCGGGTCTACGGTGTTGCGCTTAAGTGTTGCCATTGTAATCGGGATGTGGACATATTTGTCGTGAACAAGGCCAATGACAATCTTTGTCTTACCAGCCATTGCTGCGTGAACGGCGTTGTTTCCAAGGCGCTCGCAGTAGATGGAGTCGTTTGCGGTTGTAACGGATGCGCGTACTTCGTAGCTTGGGTCAATGTACTTGAGGTTGATGTGGAAGCTCTTGTTTGCAAAGTATTCCGTGATTTTGTCGCGGAGGAAGATGCCAATGTCTGCAAGCTTCTTGTTGCCGGATGCGTCTGTCTGGTTGGTTGTTGTAAGGAGTTCCTGTCCTGCACCTTCTGCTACTACGATAACTGCGTGGTGGCGCTTTTCAAGGCGTTCCTGGAGGTGGGCAAGGAATCCGTTTGGACCGTCCATGTCAAATGGAACTTCTGGAATAAGGCAGAAGTTTGCCTCGTGGCTTGCAATGGCGGCTGCAGTGGCAATAAAGCCAGATTCGCGTCCCATAAGCTTTACAAGACCAATACCGTTAATCTGTGAGTGGGCTTCCATGTGGCATGAATTTATAGCCTGGGTTGCCTTCTGAACTGCTGTTTCAAAACCGAATGAGCGGTCTATGAACTGAAGGTCGTTGTCTACGGTCTTAGGAATGCCAACAACAGCGATTTTTAAGCCGCGGCGGTCAATTTCGTTTGCAATGTCCAAGGCACCACGCTGGGTTCCGTCACCGCCGATTATGAACATTACGTTGATGTTAAGGCGCTCTATGGAATCTACGATGTCTGTTACACGGTCTCCGCCTCCACGTGAAGTTCCAAGGAAAGAACCTCCAATCTTGTGGATTGTGTCTACGTTGTCGGGGTTAAGGTCTACTGTGTTGAAGCCCTGTTCTGTAAAGAAGCCCTTGTAGCCAAAGCGGATGCCACGGATTCTGCGTACACCGTAGCGGTTCCAAAGGCAGCGTACTACTGCGCGGATTACGTCGTTCAAACCTGGGCAAAGACCGCCACAAGTACAAATGCCGGCTGTAACGTGGGCCGGGTTAAAGTAAATGTTTTCTCTTGGACCTGCTTTTTCCATAAGGTTGGACATGTCGTTGGCATCGCCCTTGTCATCTTCAAAAACATTCACCAAATTGCGGACAAAAGATGTGTCCTTAACATAAGTTGCACGGAAATCACCATGCTCATGTGAAAGTTCAATTGGAGACCGGACTTTGCATTCTCCTAAAGTTTCAACGGAAAAATCGTACTTTATTTTGTCCATAAGACCTTACCTCAAAAAATTCTGTCTAGCGCTAAAAAGCACCTTATTATTCAATCTATTAACATAAACTGTTAAAGGCTAAATGTCAACATAATACGCACAAACCACTTTTTTTTTTCGATTAAATATGGCAAATTGTAACTGAGGGAAAGATGAGGGACGAATCGTGGAACAGGTTTGAAGAACAAGAACGCATGGAAAACAAAAAGCACAGCGAGCCGTCTGATGAGTACAATTTTTATGAGGCTGTGGCAAGCGGTGACATAGAGGCCGTTGAGCAGAATTTTGCCCGTGGTGATTTTGTGAATCCAGAGGGAAAAGGCAAGCTTTCTATGAATTTTTTGCGTAATACAAAGTACCATTTCGTAGTTACGGCCGCCCTAATTACGCGCTTTTGCATAGACGCAGGCATGGAAAACGAGGAGGCTTATACCCTTAGCGACTTCTACATTTTAAAGATGGACGAATGTGCTGATATTCAGAGTGTTGTCGCGGTCTACAACGACATGGTGCTGGACTTTACACGAAGGATGCGCGTACTTAAAAGACCTGCCTCTCTTTCAAAGCCCGTGCTAAAGTGCATAAACTATATTTACGAAAATCTTACAAAGCAGATAAAGATAGATGAGCTTGCCAAGGTTTCTGACCTTTCGGAAAACTATCTGTCGCATTTGTTCAAGAACGAGATGGGAATTAGCCCCGCTGACTATATCCGTGAGCAGAAGATTGTTTACGCAAAGCAGATGCTGCTTAATTCGGATTATTCGGTAATGCAGATTTCGGATATGCTTTCGTTCAGTTCGCAGAGCCATTTTGTGCAGGTGTTCAAGAACATGGTTGGCGTTACCCCAAAAAAATTCAGGGAGCAGAAGCCTGAATTTCTTAAAAACAGGGATTAGTTATGAAAAGAAAAAGAGGACCTTTTACAGCAAGCCGGTTTGCAAGACTGATTTTTAGCGCAGCCTTTCTTTTTTGCGCCCAGTTTTTTTCTGTAAAAGTGGATGCGCTGGAAATTTACCGTCCAGAGAACTATGGTGCCATGAATATTGTTCCCTGCATGGTAAAGGTTACCGACATGGACGGAAACGATGCGTCTTCTTCCATAATAAGCATGTCTTATTCATGGTATTACGAAATCAACAAGAAAAAGGGAAAGTGGTTGCACCGCTACTGGAAAGGTTGCTTTACTGGCGGAACAGTTGTTCATCTGGAAATGAAGAGCGGGACTTACAAAATATCAGTTTACACTCCTGTAAAAGATCAGGCGGAATATTCATCTCTTACGGGGCAGGAGTGGACCTCCAATGAATTTGTCTATAAAACTGGAAGTCCCGCGCTCAATGTGATTTTTGTAAGCCCGGTTGCCAATGACAACGGATTCTATTCAGGGGCATGGCATATTGACTACCGCGCCCCCAAATTCTATATCTACACCAAGCCAAAGATGGAGTGAAGCTTTAGAACTTCCTTTCCAGACGGTCAAATCCGTCCGTAAGTTTCTTTGCAATTTCCACAAGCTTTGCAAGGTCTCCTTTACGAGCGCCTTCTATGTTAAGCGGCATAACCGGATCGTGCAAAGAAAGCCTAAGAAGCATCCAACCCTTTATGTCTTCGCTGTTAAAAGAAATTCTTACGCCTTCATAGGAATGTGGCAAAGTATAGCCTGCATCACTTGCACGCTTTTTAAATTCATCAAGAACCTTTAAGCCGTATTCCTTAAAATCTTCACCTTTGATTTTAAAGCGGAATTCTCCGTCTTCTACGAGTGGCGGAAGTTTTTCTATGAGGGAGCTTAAATTTTTTCCCTTAACGGAAGCCTGGGCTAGGGCAATGATAAGCTTTACCGCAAGGAAGGCTCCGTCGTCCAGGAAGTAGTTGTCCTTTAGCGCACCGTGGCCGGAAGTTTCCATTGCAAGCGGGGCAACCGTTCCAGAAGCGTTAAGTTCCTTCTGCTTGTCTATTACGTTTTTGTAGCCGCGCTTGTAGCAGAGGTGCTTTAGTCCAAGGACGTCTTCCAGGAAGTAGGTAAGCCTGTCGGAAGTGATGGAGTCCGTAATGATTGTAGAACCTGGGTATTCTGGTGCAAGGATTGCCGCAATCATTGCTATGATGGAGTCGCGGTTGATTTCCCAGCCGTCGTTCAAGACTGCGCTCATGCGGTCAACGTCTGTGTCAAAGATAAGTCCAAGATCCGCCTTGTTATTTAGCACGGCATTTTTGATGGCTTCCATGGCCTGCTTGTTTTCCGGATTTGGAATGTGGTTGGGGAACATTCCGTCCGGCTCAAGGAACTGGCTACCACTTGTGTCTGCCCCAAGCGGTTTAAGAATCTTGTCTACAAAGAATCCGCTGGCACCGTTACCGCTGTCCACAACAATATGCAAACCCTTAAGCGGCTGTTTTTCGTCTATGTCCTTTAGCGCAGATGCAATTTTATTCTTTAGGTATTCGGCGTAGATGCTTATTAAATCCACAGACTTAATTTCTGCCGAAGCCTTTTCCACATTGGCCTTTTCTGCTTGCGAAAGGATTTCTGTTATGTCGTCGTGCTCAAGACCGCCGTCTTTGTCAAAGAATTTAATTCCGTTGCGGTTAAATGGAAGGTGGCTTGCCGTAATCATTGTGGCACCGGTAAAAGCTGTTTCCTTAAAAACAATGGACATGAACATGGAAGGAGTCGTTGCCATTCCGCAGTCAACAACACTTGCACCTGCAAAAATAATTCCTTCCATGAGGGCAGAAGCAAGGGCTGGACCTGTAATGCGGGAGTCGCGTCCAACACCTATCTTTAAATCTTTTGTCTGGCAAGCAGTTTTTTTTGCAAGCCAATTAGCAAAAGCATATCCAATCTGCCTTGCAATTTCTGGCGTAAGGTTTACGTTTTCTCCTTCAACACCTTCAGAAGCAATTCCGCGGATGTCGCTGCCGTTCTGAAGTTTCATAAAAGCTGTCATATATTTTCTCCTTTAATATCCATCATTTTAAAGATTTTCTTAAATATTGCCAATAGGGTTTGGAGCCACCCTTTTTTTTGAACTGTGCCCGGCACTCCGTGTCCGGTCAGCTCCATGCAATTTTTCCCCGCTTTCCAGGGTCGCTAGAAACTTCGTTGCGAAATCCGGCTTTCGCCTCCATTGCCTGACGGCAACGCGTTCCGCGCCCTTCCAATCGGGGCTAGGCTTTGTTTAAATTCGCGCGCAAGCAAAAAGTGTTTTGTTACTGAATCCTTGTGCCCATAAAAAATTCCTAATCAATTATAAATTCAATTTTCCTCTTGCCTGTTTGTTTGCCTTCCAGCTTAATTCCATACTTCTTTTAAGTTTAACACTTAAGGTGATTTCATTACAAGGCTTTCTCTGTTAAGGCGGCATGAGGAAAAAAGCATGGCTGTGATAAGCAGGAGAATTGTTATTTGACTTTTTATTCAAAGATTATATAATAGAAGAATGAATAAGTTTGCAAGATTGTTATTTGCCGGTGTTTTTTTTCTCTTTACAATTACAATGACTGAAGGTTGTGCTACAACTCCAGAAGATCAGCAGCTATTTACCGAAGATTCAGCCGTATCTGCCGGAAACGAAGAAAAGTCTAAAGAAGCTAAGTCCGTGGACTCAAAAGCAAAGGATTCCAAGTCTAAGGATGCGACATCTAGCGAGTCGACATCTAGCGAGTCTACATCTGGTGAGTCGGCAGCTAAAGAGGCGGAGGGTGAGCAGGAAGAGGAAGAACCTACTGCCGTTGTGAACATAAAGGGCCGCTCTTCCAGCGATCTGAAGGTTCCGCAGCTTGTTGAACAGTACAAACTTTCCAAAGTTGTGCGCGTTTCTCCAGATGTGGTTCAGGCTGTCTACAATAATACAGAGACAAAGGGCAAGGTTCTTACCGTAACAAAGGCTTACGGAAGCGTTGTTCCCCAGGTAATGATTCCTAACTATTCTTCCAAAAACATTATTTACCGTACGGAGAACTTGAAAGGGCTCTATGTTATTCTTGGCAGGGAGAATTCGCTTTGCCGAAGTGCCACTTGGGTTAGCGGAGACTTTGGCTTTTCAATAATGGCGGATGAAGGCTTTACCTACGAGAGCCTTGAGACTTTCATTCAGCAGGTTTACTAATTCTGACGGTAAATTTTTTGGCCTGTGCGTCCCCAATTTTAAACTTTGCATATTCATGTTGTAATTAATGACTTCCTCGGGTATTTTTAAAGCGATGAAGGATTCTATTATGCTCAGAAATGTTTTCTTTTGCAGGACGCGCTTTGTTTTTCTCTTTTACCTTTGCCTTGCGTTTACAGTCAACTTTGTCTCTGCACAAAAAGCCACTTCCCTTTCGGCTTTTCCATCTGTAGAACCGCTTTTTCTTTATGATGATGGTGGTTCCTTTGATGATGATGACATAATAAAAGCTGCGCTTGAATTTTCCGAGTGCCCGCTTTCTTCTGCCCAAGGTCAAGCCGCTTTTTCGCGCTATGTGGAATTGCGCAGTATGGTTACCGGGATTTCTTTTATGGAGCTTGGACAGAGTGAGCGTGCGGAAAAGATTCTTTCCCTAATGTACGAAAAAGTTATTGGCTCCTACAAGGAAAGGCAGACAAGGATGAACTTGCTGTTTGAAGACGGCAGCTACAACTGTGTATCTTCCAGCGTGCTTTATCTTGCTCTTGCAAAGGCTTCTGGTCTTGACGTTCGCGGGCAGTTAACTCCCAACCATGCTTTTTGCACTCTTTACGTAAGCGATGGTTCCGGCGGTGGAAAAGCAAAGATAGATGTCGAGACTACAAATCCCTACGGCTTTAACCCTGGCGTAAAGAGGACTCTTCAGGAAGATGCTTCACATGGCAGAAAGTATACGGTTGTTCCCAAAAGGAATTACAGCGGGCGCCACGAGGTGGACGACAGGATGTTTGTTTCACTTGTAGGCGGCAACGTTGCTTCTGACTACGATAAGGCGGAAAACTGGCAGATGGCCGTGCCTATGTCTGCCGCTTGCCTGGAATTTACGCGTGGCGAGCAAGCCTCTTTTTACAGTAACCGAACGGAATTTGAAAAGCTTTGTACCAATTACGTGGTAAGCCTTCAGCGGGAGAAACAGTACGGAAGGGTTCTTGAGTGGCTTGATTTGGTCTTGGCAAGGTGGGGTGCCGGTAACGAGCTTAAGAATACCTATGAAAAATCGGTTTCTAACTATATTATTGCCCTTTGCCGGACGGGGTCTTTTTCTGCGGCAAAGGAATGCCTTGACCAGCGCAGGGAAAAAATCAGCATGCAGGCCCAGGTGCGCTTTGAGCAGATGATTTTTGACAATGAGGTTCAGTGGCATCTTGATGCTTCTTCCGATGATGACGCGGCTATTGCCTATTTGCAGGAAGTTCGTTCTATGGACATGGCAAAATCTACCCGAAATGCCGCAAAGGTAAGGCAGAGGCTAGAGTACCATTGGCTTAACAAGATAAATGCGGCTCAGAAGGAAGGAGATTTCTTGTATGCGGCTTCAATTGCGGACAAGGGAATGGAATGCGTTCCGGGCAGCAGCGTTCTTTTGAATGCCAAGAAAGCCTGCTTTAGAAACTACGATGCGTCTTACCACAATAAATTTGCTGATTTGGCGAATAAAAAGCGCTATGAAGAGGCTCTTGATGTGCTGAATGAAGGCTTGTCTGGTAATCCTGAGAGCCAGGTTCTTAAAGGTGACCTTAAGCGGCTTCAGGGAATGATGAACAAAAGGTAGGCGGTAAAAGAAAAAGTCCAGATTAACTTCGGCACCACCATCATCTGAATACCGTTGCTTCCTTCCGGATCTGGCGGGGTTTTCCAGCGACAATGTGCAAAGCATCTGGACAAAGGCGGAAAGAGGGGGATTCGAACCCCCGACAGACTTTCGCCTGTGCACGCCTTCCAAGCGTGGACCTTAAACCACTCGGACATCTTTCCAAAACAAAAAAAATACAGGACTTTTTGAATAAAGCCACCGCAGTCAATTAAGTCAACACTTTCTTATGCAAAGCGGCAGTTACCGGAATAAAAACATCCGGCATATCCAAAAACCTGTAATGATTAGTGAGACTGGGGGAGTTCGAATCCCCAACCTTCGGCTCCGCAGGCCAACACTCTATCCAGTTGAGCTACAGTCTCAAAGTTGAACAAAAGCGTTTGTAGGGCTATTTGTTCGATAGCGGAGACGACAGGGGTTGAACCTGCCCGGCCCGTTAGGAACCGACGGTTTAGCAAACCGTTGTATTACCGCTCTACCACGTCTCCAAATTGGAAACACCTAAGCGCTTCCTTTCTCGGAGCGAGAGGGATTTGAACCCCCGATACCCGTAAGAGTATAACGGTTTTCAAGACCGCCGCGTTCGACCACTCTGCCATCGCTCCAGTTATATGCCTGTAAATATATCATAAACAAAAACTTGTGTCAATAAATATATAGAAGAACCATGAAGAAAAATATGCAGAAAAGAAAATTCTGTGTTATCATTAGGGTATGGATAAGAAAAATATAACTACAGGTATTTTGTTGACGGCTGTGGGTCTACTAGTTTTGCTTAATCCTGAGACATGTATAAAGGTTATCGTGATTCTTTTGGGGCTTTTTTCGCTCGTCAAGGGGATTTATGATCTTGCAAAGATGCGTTCCGTAAGCGAAGACGGCCTTTATAGGCGCGTTCTTGTGATTCAGGCGGTGGTCAGCATTGTAATGGGGATTGTTGCGGTGGCGGCTCCCTTTGCACTCTTTAGCGTGGTGCAAGATATTGTCCGCATTATGCTTTATGTTCTTGCGGTCTACCTTATTCTGGAAGGGCTTGCGTGTTTTTTCATGGTACTAAAGCTTAAGGAAGGGGATGCAGAAGAGGGTGTGGTAAAGTCTTTCGTGCACCAGGGCTTGTGCAGTCTGCTTGTGGCGGTTATTCTTTTCCTTTTGCCTCAGAATTTCGGAATACTTATTGTCCGTGCGCTGGGCTGTATCTTTATTATAGGAGCGGTTATAACTCTGCTTTACACATGGCACAACCGTCCGCTGGTTATTGAACCTGATGCCGTGGAAGACGTAAAGACAGAGGCATTAGCAGAAAAAGGTCAATAAGTCTGTAAAATAAAAATGCCGAACCTGTTAATCAAATTCAACAAGTTCGGCATTACATTCTGCGAAAGGTTTTTACTGCTGGCGTTCAGCGATAGCCTTTTTTACTCCGTCTGCAAAGAGCTGGTTCTGATCCGTGCGCTCAGGAACAGAGAATTCAGGTGCTCCATTGTTGCCAGAGGTGCGGTAGAAGTCTTTGGAGTCTGCCGTGTAAGCAGGGCTTTCGGTATTGTTTAGCCACCAGTCAAGAACTGCCACTATACAAAGCGTGTACTTGATAAGGTTTGCATTTGTTGCGGCTGTGGTGTCGTCAGGACGCTTTGCACCCAAAAGAACATCAAGCCTCTTGGAAATTATGTTGGGGATTTCAAAGCTGTATCTTTCCCAAGTATTTATTATGCCAAGAACCGGCTTTTTTGCCTGTGCATTTTCGTCTATGCGGCGGGCAAGAACCGTAAACACCTTGCGAATGTATTCCGTGCGGTTGTAGATTGGCGTAAACTTATTGTCTGACCTTGGCTTTGAAAGCGTTGGCGCATTGAATTTTAGGTGGGGAAGGAAGTAAAGCTTCTGTCCCCAGAACATTGTGTTTATGAGTTCCTTACCGTAGTTGGTAGAGGCATAGTCACTCTGCGTGTAGAGGGTGTTCATAAAGTTGCGCAGGTATTCCGCATAGTTCTTTTCAAAGGTGTCGTCAATGTAGAAGCCCCAGTCACCCATAACGTCTGTGATGGAGTCGTCCATGTAGCCAAGCTTTTCGTCTGCCTTAAGGTTAAAGTTGATGTTGCGGCATCCGTGGAAGAGGTCATCAATGATTTTAATAAGAACGATTGCCACCTGAAGACCGTTGTTGGGGTTAAGCATGTTGAAACCGTCGTTGAATTTGTAGAGAGGCTGGAAGTAGGGGAACATGTCCGGGTGGGAGTCAAGGTTGGAGAATCCTGCATCCGGGAAAAGCTGCTCAAGAATCTTAAGACCGGCTTCGACAATTTCATCTTTCTTGCCGGCAACAGGCCTTGCTGCTTCTTCCTGCTTTCTGCGTTCCTCCTCCTCTTTTTCCTTCTGGGCTTCAACGTCCACCTTCTTTTTCTTTTCTGGAAGCAAAAGGTCAAATTTTGAAAGGCCAAGGAAGTCCAGAATTTGGACTATCTGTGCGGTAAAGAAACGCGGGAATTCAACATATTCAGAAGAGCACATCCTCATAAGAAGCGGGTACATGCCCTTGATTATCTGGTTGTAGACATAAATCCATTCCGTAATTCCTTGTTTAGCAAGGGTTTGTGCCTTAGAAGAGTCTATTGCGGGGTAGGCGCTTATGTCTGCGTAAATTTCCTTAATAAGGGCAGGAACCTGCTGCTCACCTATGTAGTAGATGGTAATAAGTTCGTGGTAAACGGCTTTTACGAAGGGGATGAGCATTGGAACCGTAAGATCTGCCGCCTGGTCTTCAAGGGTAAGGGCAAGCATTTTTATGTTGCGCATGGTCCATTTTCCAACTGTACGCAGGAACTTGAACTTTAGGTCTGTCTCCGCGGCTATTTTTGCCTTGTAGGTTGCAGGTGCAATCTGAATGAAAGACTTTAGCGTAGAGATGAAGGTTTGCATGTGCTCAACGTGGTGCTTTATCATGAATTCGCCAAAGTCACGGGAAACCCTCTCCCTGTTCTTTGATGAAAGCCCAAAGAGGAAGTTAAAGAATCCAAAGTCGGGTTTAAGGTTGTATTCTTCCGACTGCATGAGCCGGTTCATCATCTTAAGGTTGTGCGAAGTTATTGCTGGAAGGTCTTCGTCTGTCTTGCGTGCCTTTCCGCTGCCTTTTACCAGCTTGTTTACAGCAGGGGAACCTTTTTTCTGGTCTGTTGATGAAGAAAGGGCCGCGCTTTTTGCAGAAATGTCGCTGGAAGAAAGGCCGGAAGCCTTTATGTGGCCGCCAACGACTACGCGGTTGCGCTTAGGCAAAGTGTCCGGGTTAATAGGGGTAGGACGTTCCGGCAGTATTTCTCCGCCGAGCTTTTTTTGCATTTCCAAGGCTTCGATCGGGTCGATTGCGCCAATGTTCTTGCGGGTTTGCTCCAGAGTTCCCGGTGCGAAAGCCCGTGATCTTTTGTCAGTTGAATCAGACATGTCTATACTCCCATTATAATCTTATAGAATATTTCTTTGTCAGTCCGGGCAACGATTTTATTGATATTTTTTCACCGTCGGCCGTAAGCAAATCTCCTTCAAAAGTTCCGTATATTGTATGGTATTCAGAATGAAGAATAATTGCGCTGATTATATTCTTATTATCGGAAACAGGCGAAAAAGTTAAATCAATCATATTTTCCGTGTCCTGAATAATCCATTTATTCATTATACCATAAGAATGGGTAATTACAACAGGCGGAAGAGGTGTTGGCTTGCCGTCATAGAACAAAACGTTGCTGTTGTACTTGTCCTGGTCAACCGCGTCCTGGGAACTGGCCTGAATCCTGAAAGAAATGTTCTTTCCGTTGATGGTTCCCATGCCGGTAACAAATTCACCGTGGCTTATGAATTTCATGTAGGTGCGGTTTATCTCAAAGAAAGAGATGCCGTCGCAGTCCTTCATCGTAACAGGGGCTGAATGCAGGGGAATAAGGGTTACCGCCCCGTGCAGTGGCAAGGTGGCATAATAGTGGGCCGAGCAGCGTTTTCGGGTTGGGGAAGGCGAAATGCAGGTAAGCTCCGTCATTTGGTCAGAGTTAAAGCGTGCTATAAGGGCCGAATTTGCGCTTGGACGCACGTTGTCTCCCTTAAGGTTGAATATTACGGAAAGTTTGTCTGCCTTGCGGTCCCAGCTTATCCTTATGTAGCGGGATTTTTTGTAGCAGGAGGTTGATGCGGCAATCAGTTTGTGGGGAACAAAGCGCTTTCTTGGTCCCATGACCGAGCGGTATACAAAGCGTTGTTTTGTCTGCATGTTCCAGAAATTCACTTCCGCCATACCGAATATTTTTGAGTCGTAGAAGTCTATGCAGCCAATATAGTCGCCCAGGCTAAAGAAAAAGGAAAGCCTGCTCTTAATGCGCAGGTTGGAAATGAGAGTGGGCAAGGGAAATACATAAAAGGGATTCTTTACGCCGCGTATGTCCAACCGGTCTGGATGGTTTAAGAAAGTGCCAAATACAGGTTTGCCTTTGCGGACAAAAGACCGCGGTGCTTCCTCTAGTTCTCTGGTGTACAAGGTGTTGCCTTCTTTTTATTGCGCAGGTAGAGCACTGTCATAAAAACAAGCCCGCCAAGAATCATCAGGGCGCAGAAAACCTGTCCCGTTGAAAGGTTCAAGAGGGATGTGTTGCGGTAAAGAATTTTGCTTCCGTCTTTGGAAATCCTGTAGCCAAGGTCTGAATCCGGCTCTCGGAAATATTCTATTATGAACCGCACGAATCCGTAGGAAATTGTGTAAAGGGCAGTCAAAAAACCGTCAAAAGGCTTGTGTTTGCGTACATTCCACAAAAGCAGGAAAACAGCCAGACCTTCAAAAAGTGCTTCGTAAAGCTGGCTTGGGTGCCTAGGCAAATCTATAAGTTTTAATCCTTCAGGAACAACCATCTTGCACTGGGCGGCAAACTCCTTAACCCAGTCCAAACTGTAGGAAAAAGGCTCTGCGTGGCGGAAAATAACCCCCCAGGGCATAGTCGTAATCCTTCCGTAAAGCTCTCCGTTCAAGAAATTGCCTATGCGGCCAAAAGTGTATCCGGCTGGGATTGCCACAACAATAGCGTCTATCCACTTTAGCGTTGGCTTCTTGTGCCAGTGGCACCATAAAAGCGTTCCCACAAGACCGCCTATAAAGCCTCCGTGGTAAGACATGCCTGCAAGACCAGTGAATTTTTTTGTTGCCGAGTCAAAGGGCCAGAAAATGAGCCAAGGAGCCTTTAAGTACTTTCCGCTCGTGTCGTATACAAGCGTAGAAAATACACGTGCCCCAATCAGCAAAAAGATTATTCCGCATGCGATGAAACTGAAAATATCGTCATCGGTAGCCGCATAGCCCTCTGTGTTGAGCGCACCTTCATTCTTTTCCTTGCGAAGGATTAGGAACGCGGTGACAAATGCAAAAATATACATCAAACCGTACCAGCGCAAAAGGCCTAAGACAGGTACGTTTGGAAAAATTTCAGGATGAATCCAGGTCGGATATTTAATATATAGAAGAAAGTTGGACATTAGATTTTAAACCCCTGTCGTGCCGCATCCACAAGTTTTTTCTTGAGCAGCAAGTTTTCTGACTTAAGGTGAGAGATTTCGTACTGCTGTTGCTTTATAGCCTCAGCAAGCTCTCCCGTGGTAAGGGCACCCGTGCCGATAAGGTCTTCCACATAAGACATTTTTGCACCAAAGTCGTCCGTTGCCTCTTCTTCCGCTGCCTGGAAAGAAAAGTCGGAAGCCTGGGTAATGTCGTAGTCGTCGTCAAACTTAAGCGTAGCAGAATGCATTATCTTTTCTGCAATGCGGTAAACTGCCTGTGAAATTAAAGACTGTGGCTTGTAAATGATAACCGGAAGTCTGGAAGCAAGGGCCTTGTCCTGCAAAGAGTCGCGGTAAATAACGCCAAGGTGCTCAAGGTCAAGGCCAAGGAACTGCTTGCAAGAGTGGCGGATTCTCTGTGCACGGTCTGCATCCTTTGGATCGTCAATCATGTTAAGAACCATGCGCGGGTGGAATTCTGCAAGACGCTGGGTAAAAAGCTTTGTGTTTTCCGGGTCCACCTGTGCGAGAGACTTTACAAGGTTTGGAAGATAGAGCTTTTGAAGGGCGGCAGAGTCCTTTTTAAGGCTTTCCAGCTTGTTGTAGGCCGGAGTTCCATGCTTGAAGGTGTTGTACATCATGCGGAAGACTACGTTCTTAAGGAAAAGGTAGCCGTTAAGGGTAGCTGTAACCGTTGGAGCTGTAACAATAATTCCCTGCGGAGACAAAATGAACATGTCAAGAATGGCAAGGTGGGTTCCCGCTCCCAAGTCCAAGATAAGGTAATCGTAGTTTACCGATTCAAAATTTTTTATAAGCTCATTTTTTTTGCTGGCCCTAAGGGTTGTAAGACCTGGAATCTCAGAGTCACCGGCAATAAAATCAACGTTTTCGTAGTCGGTCTTAGTGATTATTTCTGAAAACTGAGACTGGCCGGTCAAATAAGTTCCAATGCCAATTTTTGGAGACGGCTGGCCTATTACAAGGTGCAGGTTTGAAGCACCCAAATCGAGGTCTACTAAAAGAACTTTTTTTCCTGCTTGTCCTAAAGCTATGGCAAGGTTTGCGCTAAGAAGGCTTTTTCCTACGCCGCCTTTGCCGCTTGCAACGGGTATTATTTGCATAATTGCTATTATACCATAACAAATAGCTAAAAGTCTATAATTTTTTTCTGGAGCGTATTCCTTGGTTTTACTGCCCCTTCATGATGTAACAAATCTTTTGTTATACTGTTGAAATTAATATAACTTAGGGATAAACTACAAGGAAATGGCTATGAAAAAAATTTCTATAAAATCCTTACGCAAGACAGTAATTTTAACTGCGGCTTTTTTTGGGCTGACGGTTTTTGCATCGCAATGTTTTGCCCAGTCATCCCTTAATTCAGATGACAGCGCCCGCAAAGACAGACAGTATATCGAAATCATAAATTCTCTCTACTATTATATACAGCAGAATTATGTAGACGAAGTGGACGCGCAAAAGCTCTACGAAGGTGCCCTGCGCGGTATGCTCGAAAGCCTTAACGATCCGTATTCAGTGTATATGGACGAATCAAGCTGGAGAAGCATTACCGACACAACGACAGGAAGCTTTGGCGGAGTGGGACTTAGCATTACAAAGCCTACGGAAAACAAGCCGGACAAGCCTGCCTACGTAGAAGTTGCCCAGCCAATAGACAATTCCCCGGGTGCAAAGGCAGGAATTCAGGCTGGAGACCTTATTACGGAAATAGACGGAGTGGACACTTCCACAATCACTATGGACGAAGTGCTTTCCAAGTTGCGTGGAACAGTTGGCACAAGCGTAGAAGTTACTATTAAGCGCGGAAAGAACCTTACCTTTAAGCGTACCCTTGTTCGTGCCGTAATAGAAAACCCGACCGTAAAATACGGTGTTATAGGAAAAACCGGCTACATACGCCTTTCTGAATTCTCTTCAACAACGGCTGAGCGTATGCAGGAAGCCCTTGATTCCTTTAAGGATTCAAAGGTAAACGGAATTATCGTGGACCTCCGCAACAATGGCGGTGGACTTTTGACCGCTGCGGTGGATATTGCGGACAAATTCATAGACAACGGAATTATTGTTTCTACAAAGAGCCGCCTTGCCATGGAAAATGCCGTTTATACTGCAAGCCGCCACGAAACGACGGTTGCCAAGGGAACGCCTGTTATAGTCCTTATAAACGGAGCCAGTGCCAGTGCCAGCGAAATTCTTGCCGGTGCGCTAAAGGATGCCAAGGTTGCCTATCTTGTGGGAGAAAAATCCTATGGTAAGGGAAGCGTCCAGATTCCAACTCCGCTTATCAACAAGGACGGCTTTAAGATTACGGTTGCCCGCTATTATTCTCCGAGTGATGTTAACATAGACAAAGTTGGCATTCCTCCGGACAGGGAAGTTGCATATCCGGAATTTACGGAAGAAGAGGCAAAGCTTTATGCTTCACTTCTTGATTCGGGCAAGATAGAGCAGTATGTGGAAAAGCATCCTGGAATGACGGAAGACGACATCTATTCCTATGCAGAAATTTTGCGCCGCAGCTACAGCCTTGAGTCCCGCATTTTGCGCAAGCTTATCCGCAACGAATGTGATAGGGCAAAGCCTTCCCGCCTTTACGACCTTGACTACGACCTTCAGCTTAAAGAAGCGCTTAACATAATTGAGCACGAGAATTTTGCCGCCCTTATTTCAAAGGCAAAGACTCTTAAGCAGATAGAAACGGAGCGTAAGGCTAAGGAAGAAAAAGACGCATCTTCTGCTCCTGCAAAGAAATAGGTCTTTGTAAAGCCCATGCGCCAGTTTGTAGCAGAAACTGAACCAGACAAAAACGGTTGCCTATATATAGAAGGAAAAAAAGCCCGCTACCTTTCTGCGGTTTTGCGTTGCGTGCCCGGAGACATGCTTTACGTAAGGCTTCCGGGGGGCGGTCTTCAGCAGATGACGGTTGCTTCTGTTGATTCTGCAAAGAAAAGGGTTGTGCTTCAGCTGGCAGGGGCTTCCATTGCTTCTTCCAGCAAGGAATCTGCGGCAAAAGCCCTTCCTGTAGCGCAAAAGTCCGGTGCAGAACTGTGGCTTTTCCAGTTTGCCGCAAAACCAGCCAAGATGGAGCTTATTGTCCGCCAGGCGGTGGAATGTGGTGTAAGCAGAATCATTCCGGTGGAAGGGGAATTTTGCCAGAAGGGTTCCCTGGAATCCGTGCAGAAAAAGTCTTCCGGCAGTGACGGCCGCTGGGAAAGAATCATTACGGAAGCCCGTGAGCAAAGCGGTTCCCCTGTGGAAACACAAATTTCTCCAAGCCTATCTGTTGAAAAATCTCTTGATTTGTGGCACAATCACTTAAAAGAAATTAGCGCGCAGCAAAACAATCTTTCATTTGTACTTTATGAGCGGACGGAAAACACAATGCCTTTGCATAGGGCGCTTGCATCTGTAGAAGATGTAAAAGCAGTAGCCCTTTTTGTAGGGGCTGAGGGAGGAATTTCACCCGCAGAATATAGCTATCTTACGCAGAATGGGGTGCAGGGGATTCATTTTGCTACCAATATATTGCGTTGTGAGACGGCTGCCCTGTATGGGATTGCGGCAGTTCAAAGTGCTCTTGTGGAGAAGGAATTATGGCAGTTCAAAGAATAAATGTTTTAAATGTTCCGGTAGACATTTGCTCTGCTTCTGACATGGAAGGTCAGATTATGGAAATGCTTGCAAAGCCAGGCACCAAGCAGATTGTTTTCCTTTCCATTTGGGACTTGCTCAAAGCCCGCAGGCGTAATGACTATGCAGAGTGCGTGCGTAACGCAGACCTTGTTCTTCCCATATCAAAGAGCATCTTGCGTGGCGCAAAATTCCTTAAGAAGGACATACCGCTAAAGCACAACCCGTTCAACACATTGATAAGCATAATGTCTATTCTTGAGACCCACTTAAAGTCCATCTATCTTCTTGGCGGAAGAAAAAAGACCGTTATGGCTGCAACAAAAAACGTAATGAACACCTTTAAGACTTTGCAGGTTGTTGGCCGCTACGTTGGCTACTATCCAAAAAATGTGGAAGACGACATTATCCAGGCAATCTACAAGGCTTCCCCATCGCTTGTTCTTGTTAGCGAAGGAATAAAGGAAAAGGACTGCTGGTCCTACAAAAGGCGCAACCGCTTTTCTTCCAGCATCTTCCTCTATTACCGCGATGCAATAGGAATCTTTGGCGACAGAATCAAGCGTGTTAGCGAAACGTCTTTTAACCGCAATACAGAAATTTGGCACGAGGTAATTAAGAATCCGCTTAAGGTTTTCTTGATTTTCCCTTGGTTGCATTACAACATTCTTTTGGTTTGGTACAGGCTGTTTAAGAATAAGGAGCAGTCGGTTTGAGTATATTAAAAAATGGAGAAGGGGTATGCAGTTTTTATTTCCGGAGATAGCGCTTCCTGTAGGCACTGTCAGGAAGAAACCGGCATCAGCTTACGAAGGGTAAACAAAAATTTTAAGATTCAAAATGTATTCAGCCTAAAAGATAATCCTCTTTGTTGTTTTATTGATTTTGCGGATTGCAATCAAATTGAATTGATGAATATTGTTGACCACCTGGAAAGCTTTGCATCAATTCCCGTGATTTTGTATGTTAACGGCAAATTTTGTTCAGTCAGGAATATGTCTCAGGACTTTTCTTGGTTCATGGGGCGAGCTGGCTGGAATACAATAGCTTCTTCCGTAATTGGGAAGCCTTCTTTAGCAAGTGTCCCAAAGAGCAATTCATGGCGGCTCGATTTTGAGTCAAAGCTTGAGCTTGCGGCCTGCGGTAACGAAAACGTGCTTATACTTGGTCCAAGCGGGGCTGGAAAAACTTGGACTGCGGAAGAGATTCACAAAAAGTCCTCTAGAAAAAACTCCACCTTTGTAAATGCAAGTGCTGCGGAATTTAATTCCGGCTTAATAGAAAGCCAGCTTTTTGGCAGCGTAAAAGGAGCCTACACAGGTGCCTGTGGAACAAAAGGTTTGTTTGAAGAAGCAGACGGCGGCACTCTTTTAATAGACGAGGTTGCGGAGCTTCCCTACACTTTGCAAAGCAAGCTTCTCCGCGTAATAGAAAGGCGCACTTATTGCAAGGTTGGCTCAACAAAAGAAATTCCCTTTGATTGCAAGCTGATTTTTGCCACGAATGCAGACATAAAGACTTTGGTTGCCAAGAAAAAGTTTAGGCAGGACTTGTATTACCGCATTAGCCAGCTAAAGATAGAGCTTCCTTCCCTTAGCAGCCACATGGAAGACGTGGGTCATCTTGCCAGGGAATTTGCCCTTTGCTGCGGAGTTTCTTGCTCTGAGGCTGCACAGGAAAAGCTTGAGCACAGGGCTTGGCCTGGAAATGTAAGGCAGCTTAGAAATACAGTTGAACTTGCCAGCACTTCCTGCAAGGTTCATGGGCGTACGGAAATCTTGCCGGAAGACCTTTTGTTTGCCGATTGAATTTTTTGCCGGCTATTGCTGCTTTTCCACAAGGGCTGCTGCTTTTGTAAAGATTTTTTCTATATACTGGGCTTCTCCTTCTGTGGTTGCGGCTCTGGACAGCATGTTGCGCCAGAACATTTCCATTTGGGGGCGGCCAGTGCGTACAAAAAAGCCTATCTTTTGCAGGTTGTCTGCAATATTCTTTACGGTGCGGTCAATGCGCTCAAGGCTAAGGGGAGTGTAGCCTGTCTGGGAGCTGTTCTTTTGCCTGAACAAGTGGTAGCATACGAGTTGTACGGCATGGCTTAGGTTAAGGGAGGGGAATGTGTCGCAGGAAGGGATTGTTACGCCCATAGTACATTCAAGAAGCTCGTCGTCTTCTAGGCCGGTCCTTTCGTTGCCAAAGACAACTGCCACTTTTCCGCTTGTTAGGGAATCTGCCAGGGAAGCAAATTCTTCCGGCAAGAGCAGCTTGTTCATGCGCTTTTTTCCACGCCGCCTTGTTGTTCCCGCAGCACAAACGCAGTCAGCCGTAGCTTCTGTTATGGAAGAATAAAAAGTTGCATTTTCATAAATGTTTGCCGCATGGATTGCAAGAATGCGCACCCGCTCTTCGTCTATGTCTTCTTTTTTACCGACAATCCTCAGGCAGGAAATACCGCTGTTTGCCATGGCCCTGCAAACCGCCCCTATGTTGCGGCTTTCTTCTGGCCGGGACAAAACAATTACAATGTTGTTCAGATTCATGCAATGACTATAGCACTTTGCACATGTTTGTACTATAATCAATCTTGAATTACGGAAAGTGTATGAAAAATGCGGTTGTAATCGGTGGAACAAGCGGAATTGGCTTTGAACTGGCAAAAATCCTCTGTAAAAATGAATGCTCTGTTTGCGTAAGTGGCCGCCACGACCCTAAGGCAAAAGACCTGGAATTTATCCCGACAGATTTTATAAGCGGAAGCACCCCCTTGGATTTGAATGAATTTCCCATGCTAAGGGAAAAACTTTGCAAAGCGGACATTCTTTGCGTAAGCTACGGTCCTTTTGTTCAAAAACCGCTGCATCTTACCACTGCCCAAGACTGGCAGACCCTTGCCCTTTATGACTATGCCCTTGCCGGAATAGCGGTAAGTTCCGTACTTCCGGGCATGATGGAGAGGAAATTTGGCAGAATTGTGCTTTTTGGCGGCACAAGAACGGAAAGCGTGCGCTCTTACAAGACAAATGCGGCTTATGCGGGGGCAAAAACTGCAATATCTGTATTGGTCAAGTCTGTTTCTGCCGAATATAGAAAATATGGGGTAACTTGCAACGCTGTCTTGCCGGGTTTTGTAAACGGTGCAAAAGACAAAAGCGATGCAGTTTCTGCACTTTCTGTGGCCCAGTCGGCATTTTCCCTTATTCAGAATGAAAATTTGAACGGGGTGCTGCTGAATGTTGACCGCGGATGGCAACCATAGCGTGATAAAACGGCCTTTATAAACTTTTGTTGACGAACCGTTTTAATTGGTGTAAAATATATTAAAAGGGACTGTTTGCGGGGATTCCTGAAAAACAGTTGGAGGAATATGGCGAACAACAACGAACTTGTTTCTGGTTTTGATGATGAAAGGGACGACAGCTTAAAAATACAGTTGGAAAAAATTGATGAAATAAACAGTTGTGTTGCAATTACTTTAAATGGTTATATAGATACATACAATTCTGTTTACTTTCAGAAACAGATTGGTAAAGTTGTAACGACCGGTTATATAAATCTTATCTTTAACTGTTCAAGCCTTAACTACGTTTCCTCAACAGGCATTGGTTCCTTTACGGCATTCCTTAAGCTTGTAAAACCAAAGGGAGGAGACATTGTCCTTTTGAATATCCAGCCTAAAGTATATGAAGTTTTCCAGCTTCTTGGCTTTAGCCAGTTCTTTAACATTAAGGAATCTTTGGAAGATGCCATTGACTTCTTTAAGACTGGAACTGCTGCAGAAAATTCCATCTTCCCCAAGATATTCAACTGTCCGGTTTGTTCACGCCGTCTTAAGGCTACAAAGGCGGGCCGTTTCCGCTGTTCAGACTGCAAGTCAATCCTTGCGATAGACCAGCAGGGACACGTCTTCTTGGGATAGATTCCATCTTTGCAAAGAGAGCGGCTTCTTTTGGGCCGCTTTTTTTATTTTAAATTTAATTGAAAGTTTTCTTTGGCAAAAGTGAATTTGCTGTGGATAAAGTGAAGAAAAATATTCGAAACCTGTGGAAAAGTAAAATTTCATTTTTTTAGCCAGCAAATTCTTTTTTACAGAATAGAGATTCTGATTTTAATTCATTGTAATATATAGAAATAAAACCTAATTCACCCCATTTTGCATAATTCTGCGTAATATATTGAATTAAAAGGAATGAGGTAAAGGCGCAATTGCTTAAAAGTGAAAAACTGTGGAAAACTTGTGCCCAAAATATGAATAAGTTATGCTTTCCTGTGGAAAAAGTGATTTCAGAGATTTTTAGGGAGCGTCCATTGTTTTTTAAGCGCAATCGTGTTATTCTAAAAGTAAATGAACAGAAAATCTCCTGCGCGTAATGCGTTCAATTTATTTATTTATTTTTGCGTGATAGTCGTAGCCTTTACGTTGATTTGTGCGGCCGTGTTTACGGTTTATAAATTGTGCTCAAGGCTTGTTTCGGGGCATGCTTCGGTTGTTTTTGACCCGGTTCTTTTTGCCCGCGGAATTTTTTTGTTTGCGCCCATCGTTCTTATTGCCAGCGGTTCCTTTATGCTTTTTTACCTTATGCGCCATTCGACCTCTTCCTGGTTGCCACTGATTATTTACATCATACTCTACGGCACTTCTTGGTTCATCCTTATTCCTATGGATTTGACGATGGAAAAGCAGTTTTCCGCCAAGCACACCCTGCTTGAAGACTACAATGCCAAGCGGAGCATAGTCTTGTCTTCCGGCTACTTTAGGGATTTGTATCATCAGAATGACGTAAATAAGCAGGAAGAAAAATCTGTCTGGTATTATTCAAGCGTGGAAAAAGGCAATGTTGCCAACGGTCTTTGCATTGACTTTGGAACGGCTTCGGGCAAGGGATCTGGTTCTGTTTATACCTTTAGCAATGCAACTTTGGATTTGACCCAGAACGAGTTTTCCGATCCACTTATAGAAAAGAATGTAAAGATGAACCCCTTTGTTGAGTATGTGGTTAACTTCCTGCGCCTTACCAGTATAATTCTGCGCAAGTGCTTCTTTGCGGGAACCCTTGCTTGGTATGCATACCTTTCCATGGCTCTGGCACTTCTTTCTGTTGCAGGTGTGCGCCATATTTCAAAGTGGCGTCTTGTTAACTTTATTGCCATTTCTTTTTTCAGCATAGCAATTGTTGTTGTTAACAATCTTATTTATACGGATTCGATAATGAAGCCGGTTACCAGTTTCATGAATGACCTGCTTTCCGCAGTGCCCGTAAAGACTTCCAATCCCTTTGCCGTTCTGTTCAACCTTTTGACTTTTGCCATTCTTACTGTTGCCGGTATAATCCGCGACATAAAGCACAGGATAGAAGTTGCAGAGGAAGAAATAATAGAGGATTTGTAAGATGAAAAAAATAATTAATATGCTGATAGTGTATACGATTCTTGTTTATCTGTGCTGCCTGGCGGTTTCTTTTGCCTACAGACCAATTCCCGAGTTGGTGGAAGGCATGTCTACAAAATACCGCTTTGTGCGCTCCATCTATTTTTTTCTGATTCTGCTTCCGTCCATTTTTCTTAGCGGCTTTGCGGTTTCATGCGCGGCTAACTGGCAGCACCACACCGGAAATTCAAAGAAAAGGTTTTCCATGGCAATGCTCTTGCGCTACCGCAACGTGGTGCTTATTGCCATAGGTTTGGTTTTTGTTCTGATGATGAATGCCGAGGTTTTAAAGCCTTACGTTAAGGAAAAAAAGGAATGGATGGAAAAGTCTCCTGCTGAGCTAAAGTATTCCTTGGAAACAGCCAACTTTTATTATGTTCAGGCGGAGCTTGGACACGACCCTTACCAGAACGCACAGCTTGCCCTTCAGTATGCAAACAGGGCATTTTCCATTGCCCCGCTTAATTCCGATGCAATCCTTACGCTTAAAAAATCCAAGGATAAGCTTGAGATGGAAAAGAGCAGGAAGTTTGCTTCCGTAAAAAGACAGGCCCCAGAAGACGATGTAAGTCAGAATTCTGAATTGGACCGTTCATATACAATCAAGGAACTGCTTCAGAAGTCAAAGGATTGTGCTGCAGAGGAAATGTGGTTTGAATCCCATTACTGGGCTGCCCTTGCTGTTGATGCCTGTAAGAAAGATGGCATTACGGTAGAAGAGGCAGTTGTTCTTGCAAACGAGGCCTGGGAAAAGCTTAAGGAACCACGTGGCGAGGACACAAGGGAAGAAAACGAGTATTTTAAGGACAAGGTTAGGGCCTACGACAGCTACATGAACAAGCAGTTTTTGGAAGCCTATTACCGCTTTAAGAACCTTTCAAAGCCTGAGCGCAAGCATGTGGATGACCCGGAAGTGAAGTACTTCTTGTCTCTTTCCGAGGCAGCCCTTAAGAACAGCTATTTCTTTATTGATGAAACGGAGAATATGGCAAAACGTGAGAATACTCACGACATTTATTTTGCCCACACCAATCCTGATGGTACAAGAGACGTTATTTACATAAAGGGTGCACTTGACGTAAAGGAAACTGGCGGAGATGTGCGTTATCTGGATGGTCTTACAGTTATAAGCTATTCCAAAGGCGGAGATTTCTTAAGGCAGATGTTTGTGCCAATTGCAAAAGTTGTGTCTCAGCCAATAACTTCCCTGCCGGAAGACTCTCTTAGGGAGCTTGGCATAAACAAAAAATGGAAGAATGTTCCCTTTGTTATGCTAAAAGCGGTTGACCGTGATGATGAGACAAAAATCAGTGAGCCGGTTTACACTTACCAGGAGACAGGGCTTTCCAAAGAGCTTGCCGCTGCCGCAAACATAAAGTCATTTGATGCAAGAACAGCTGCAAACATAATGCCCTTCTTTAACAGTGGAAATACCTTTATACTGCCAATGTCCTACAATGATTTTTCTAGCGTGAATGATGCGGCATCTGGTCCTGACAAAATGAATATTCTTGCTCTGCATAAATTCATAAACAACGCTTCTGGCTACGGATTTTCTACGGAGGTTTTCCTAAAGAACCTTGTATGCCGTGCCGTGTACCCGCTTTTGCTTCTGGTGCTTTTTGTGTTTGCAGCCTGCATGGGATGGAATTACCGCATAGAAACTGATGTGGAGCACTTTAAGTTCCGCTGGCTCTTTTTGATTCCTATATACGGCCTCTTGATGTTCCTTATAATTGAGCTTTGCCAGTACATGTTCAATACGGTGAACTACGTGATTGTAAGCGCTTGTGGCGGGGCTGGACTTTTGATTGCTGCGGTGCTTTACATAATTATATTTGCCGTTATGTCTTTGATTTTTATGTCACGCAAGGAATAGGTCTTTTTAGGCTGTGTTCAAATAATGCGGCACTTGCGGGGTTTGACAAGCTCACCCACCAGCGACGACTATATCGCCCCACCAGTGCCTGCCGTGCATTTTTTTAGGACACTTCCACTCGCTCTATGTGGGCACCTAGGCTTTGTAGGCGTTCCACAAGATGCTCGTATCCGCGTTCAATCTGGTACACATTGCTGATTCTGCTTTTTCCGTGAGCAGCCATTGCCGCTATGACCATTGCCATGCCAGCGCGTACGTCCGGGGAAACAAGATGGTCTCCGTGCAAAGTGCTTGGTCCCGAAACAACTGCCCTGTGGGGGTCGCAGAGGGTAATTCTTGCACCCATGCTGATAAGCTTGTCTACAAAGAACATTCTGCTTTCAAACATTTTTTCAAAGATGAGTACTGTTCCGCCTACCTGAGTTGCAACCACTGTCATGATTGAAGTTAAATCCGGCGGGAATCCTGGCCAAGGGCTGTCGTCTATTTTTGGAATCATGCCGCCAAGGTCTGTGTTTACCTTTAGTTCCTGGTCGGAAGAAACGGTGAGGGTGTCGCCTTCTATGTCCCACCTGATGCCCAGTTTGCTAAAGGAAATTTTTAGCGGACGCATGTCTTTTGCATTTACGCCTGTTATTGTGATGGAGCCTTTTGTTGCAGCCGCAAGACCTATGAATGAACCAATTTCCATAAAGTCTGGGCCTATTGTAAAGTCTGCACCGTTAAGCTTTTTTACGCCGTCGATTACAAGTATGTTTGAGCCTATTCCGCTTATCTTTGCGCCCATAAGGTTTAGCATGTTGCACAAGTCCTGCACGTGGGGCTCACTTGCCGCATTTGTGATTTCTGTTCTGCCTTCTGCGAGTACTGCCGCCATAACAGCGTTTTCTGTAGCGGTAACGGATGTCTCGTCCAAAAACAATTCTTTGCCAACGAGTTTGTTTGCTGTAAATTCAAATTTGTTTGTAACGGCTACGCGGGCACCAAGCTCTGTTAGCGCAAGAAAGTGTGTGTCCAGCCTGCGCCTTCCTATAACATCGCCTCCCGGTGGAAAAAGTGCTGCCTTGCCGGTTCTTGCAACAAGCGGACCTGCAAACAAGATTGAAGCACGGATTTTCTTTGTGTACTCACTGGGGATGTCCGTCTTTTTTATTTCTGCCGCAGTGATTTTCCAGATGTGGTTGCCGCCTTTTTCTACTTTTGCGCCAAGTGCCTTAAGAATTTCAAGCATAACGCCTGTGTCTTCTATGTCCGGAATGTTTCTTAAAGTGACCGTTTCTTTTGTAAGAAGTGCCGCCGCAATGCAGGGAAGAGCCGCATTTTTGTTGCCGCTTGCCTTGATTGTTCCAGAAATTGGGTAGCCGCCTTCTATTGAATATTCATACATAAAAATCCCCTATTTTGCCCATATTTGAATTAGTTTTATTAATACATCGGTAGCTTTAACCATCTGGCTTAAGCTTGCCCATTCGTAGCGCGAATGGTAGGAATGCCCACCGGTAAAGATGTTGGGGGTGGGAATGCCCATTTCGCAAAGCCTTGAACCGTCCGTTCCTCCGCGTATGGGAGTAAAGTTTGGCTCAACCCCAGCGTCTTTGTATGCCTGCACAAGATTTTGCACAACAAGCGGGTGTTTGTCCAGGGTTTGCTTCATGTTAAGGTACTGCTGCTTGTGGGTAACTTCTGCCTTTCCACCGAATGCGGATGCTGTTACAGCTGCAAGCTGGTCAACAAAAGACTTGCGCTTTTCCATGCCGTCTGTGGTAAAGTCGCGCAGGATTAGGCTTACGAATGATTTTTCTATTGAACCGCCAATTTCCATTGGAGCGTAGAAACCCTGGTAGCAGTCTGTTGTTTCTGGAGCCTCTTGGCGGGGAAGGTTTGCCGTAAAATAAGATGCCATTGTTATTGCGTTTACCATGTCTGGGCGGGCAGAACCTGTGTGTTTGGAAAGCCCTGTAAAGACTATGTCTGTCTTAAAAGCATTGAAGCATTCTGTTTCAAGCTCGCCAATGTGACCACCGTCTACTGTGTAGGCGCATTTTGACTTTACAAGCTCAAGCGGAACGTTGTCCATTCCGTGGCCCGTCTCTTCGTCTGGTGAAAATATGACTTCCACTGGTCCGTGCTGAATTTCCGGGTGGTCAATAATGTATTTGCAGGCAGTCATTATTTCTGCAAGACCTGCCTTGTCGTCTGCACCAAGAAGGGTAGAGCCGTCGCTTGTTATTATGGTGTCTTTTTCTTGGCCGGCAAGTTCAAGGTCCTTGTCCTTTTTTGGGTCGAGCGTAATGCCGTAGGGAAGGTCTATGGGTTTTCCGTCGTAATCGTTGTGGACTATTGGCTTAACGTCTTTACCGCTTACTTCTTCTACAGTGTCTATGTGGGCAAGCAGACAGATAGAAGGCTTTTGTTCAAAACCGGGGCTTGCCGGAATGTATGCGTAGGTGTAGCAGAAGGGTGTTGTCTGAACGTTCTTAAAACCTGCATCCTCTAATTCTGAATTTAGCAGTGCAGCCATTTCTTTTTGCTGAGGCGTGCTTGGCTGAATTCCTTTGTCCGCTCTTTCACTTGAACTTTCGCTGTAGGTTTTTACATAGCGGAGGAAGCGTTCAAGCAAGGGTTTGGAAATGGGGGACTGGGCAATGTAGGTTGAAGCGTCTTGCATACTAACAGAATAGCGAATTTTTGCCCGCGGTGCAATCGGTGGCTTTAGGACTGTGCCTTTTGCGGTGCGGTGCCTTCAAACCAGTTTTCTACCTGCAAATCGCTCACTTCTTGGATTGCGGCGGGAAATAAAAACCGGGCCTATTTCTTCTGCCTGATGCATAAAAAGCGGCAGTTTGTTTTGAAAGCTTTTTGACAATCCTGAAATTCCCGTGCTATTGTTTTTATAAGAATACAGGAGACTCTTATGAAGAAATTTATTGCCTTTGTTCAGTTTTTAGCCCTTGCGCTCTGCCTGGCTGCGGCAAAAGAAAAAGAAGTGCCCAGGGTGCAAAAGACAATGCCTTTTACTAAGGGGCTCAATCTAACAGGTTGGCTTGAAGGCTATAACAATAGCAACTGGAGGTCCGATCTTTTTGGAAAGCAGGATTTTGAAGACATAAAAAGTCTTGGCGTTGAGATTGTGCGTATTCCGATTTTCTTTGACGAATTCAGCTCTGGTTCGCCAGACTACATAGTTGAAGACTGGCTTTGGGAAAAGGTGGACAAGGCTGTTGAATGGTGTACTGAACTTAAGATGTACATGATAATTGACTTTCACAATGACTGTGGCTATAAGACCAAAACAAAACCCAATGTTGAAGACATGCTCTTAAAAATCTGGAAACAGATAGCCGAACGCTACAAAAATTCCAGTGAATACGTTCTTTACGAGATTATGAATGAACCTCATTTTGAAAGTGGAAACAAGGCCGCTGATGTTGCAAAGTGGGGAAAGCTTCAGGGCAATGTGTTAAAGGCAATCCGTGCGGTGGACAAAAGGCACACCGTAATTGTCTGCGCGGAAGATTACTGCTCTGTTACTTATCTTTTAAAACTGCCGGATTACAAGGACGACAATCTTATTTACAACTTCCATGACTATACGCCTATGCTGTTTACCCATCAGGGTGCAAGCTGGGCAGGTCTGGAAAATGTGCGCCACATTCCTTTTCCATATTCAAAAGAAAAAATGCCGGAAATGCCCAAAAAGCAAAGGGAACAAGGCTGGATAGAATCCATGTTTGCAAATTACAAGACGGAGGGCAAGGAAGAATACCTTGTAAAGCCGCTTGATGAAGCTGTTAAATTTGCAAACAAGCGCGGTGTAGCCCTAATGTGCAACGAATACGGTGTTGCTATGAGCTATGCAGACAAGAGCGAGCGCGCCAACTGGTACCGCCTTAAGGGAAAATGGATGCAGGAAAGGAACATTTGCCGTGTAAGCTGGGATTACAGGGACAAATTTGGGGTATTTACAAATGACAGCTGGTTTCCAAGCCAGGCAAGGTTTCCTGAGGATTTGAATGTTGAACTTTTAAAAGCTATGGAATTAAATGTTCCGCAAATGAAAGGCAGAAAAAGAGACTCTTGGCTTGAAAATGCAAAAAAAACTGGCGACTATACAATCTACAGTAAAGGTTTTGCAAAGGGAGTATATCCTGGTGGCTGGTGCAATTCATTAAGGGTAAACAAGAAGGATTCTGCAAGCGGAGAGCCCTATATCTATGTTGGAAAGGCAGAAAAATACAATGCTTTTGGCTGCGTGTTTAACGAAAGTTGCGACTTTTCTGCTCTTGTAAAAAGCGGCAAGTCTCTTGAAGTTGAACTTAGCACAGGCCAAAAAAACTTGGACATAAAAGTGTATTTTGCGGACAAGGAAATGCCCGGGAATGGCAAGGAAAATAAACCGTGGAGATGCCAGGCAACAATAGACGCTAGCAATGTTCCTGCTGACGGCAAATGGCACAAGGTAAGGATTCCGCTAAATGACTTTACAGAAGCCGGTGCGTGGAGCGACTTTGAAAACAAATGGTACGATGCCGAAGGTTTGTTCAGCTGGGAAAAGGTGAAAGAGCTTAAATTTGACTTTGGGGAAAAAGGGCTAAAAAATTCCCTTTCTGTCCGCAGCATAGTAATAAAATAAAAAAGCGCCTGCCTATTAAGACAAGCGCCCTTTTGCTTTTGGAAAACCTTAGACTTTGAATTTGTCTATCTGGCTTCCGATGGAAGAAATGCTTGAATCCATGGAAGAGGAGACTTTTGTAAGGTCACTGGCATTGGAGTTAATGCCTTGTGTTTCGCTTTCAATGTTGCTCATAAGGTTTGAAATGTCGTTGCTCATGGCGTACAGAGCGTTGATTTCCGAAAGAACCGTGCTGATGCTTTGTGAAATTTCCGCTGATGATGAGCGAACTTCTGACGTGTTGGAATTCATTTCGCTAAGAGCCTCAAGAACCTGTTTTGAACCGGCATTCTGTTCCTGGATTGCACCATGAATCTGGCGAACAAGGTCGCTTGTTGTTTCGATTCTCTTTGATACGGAGTCGAAGGCAAGCTTTGATGCGGCGGAAGCTTCTGTAACACCGTTGATTGTTTCCTGAACGCTGCGCAACTCTTCCCCAATTTTCTTTGACTGGACGCTTGAGGTTTCTGCAAGCTTTCTGATTTCATCCGCAACAACCGCAAAACCTTTACCTGCTTCACCGGCGTGGGCAGCTTCGATAGCGGCGTTCATAGCAAGAAGGTTTGTCTGCTTAGCAATGTTGTTTACGATGCTGTTTGCTTCTGCAAGAAGTTTTGACTGCTCGGAAATTTGGATAACCTGGCTGTTAACAAGCTTATCCTTGGTAATACCGGTTTCCGTGTCATGGGCAAGTGCCTGGAATTCCTGTGCCATGTGAGAAACGGAGGAGTCCATTGTAGAGATGTTCTTAAGCATTTCTTCTACAGCTGCAGATGCTTCTGAAACGGAAGAAGCCTGAGAGTCTATGATAGAACTGAATTTCTGTATGCTTGAAGAAACCTGCTGTGCGCCTGCCGCGGTCTGGTTTACGCTCTGGGTCTGGCTTTCTATCTTTTTGTCTATGTTGGATACGGAACCAGTGATGCTGTTTACGGAACCTGTTGTGTCGCTAATCTGAAGGCCAAGCTCGTTGCCTACCTGCTTGAGCGAATCCTGTGAAAGCTTTATTGTGGCGATTATCTCGCGGATTTTTTCTACGAAAGCGTTGAAGGTGTTTACCAGTGCGCCTACTTCGTCGTTTGACTGGGAAGGAATCTTTTTGGTAAGGTCTGCGTCGCCTTCTGCAATGTCAGAAAGGCTCTTTGTTACCAAGTTAATTCTCTTAAGAATCCTGTCCATGATAAGGATAACGGCGATTGTGATTATGATTGCTATGACGATTCCCGAAAAAACCGTTACGTTTGAGACTTTTCCTACGGCTGCCTGAATTTCCTCATAGGGAACCACTACTCCGACTTTCCATCCCGCACCTATTTTTACAGGAGCAACTGAAACCATTACTTTCTCTTTTCCGCGCTGTACAATGGAAGTTTTTGTTTCCTTTGCGGTAAGAAGGGCACTTATAGCGGTGTCGTCCTTGAGGGATGTCATAATCAGTTCTTTGTTGGGGTGGGCCAGGATTGTGCTGTTGGAGTCCGTTACGAACATGTAGCCGTTCTTTCCGATTTTAATTGAAGCAATTGTTTCCTGAATGAAGTTGAGCGACATCATTGCGTTAAAGAAGCCGAATGTCTTGCCCCTTGCATCTTTTGCAGCTACAGCAATTGGGAATACTGGCTGGCCGGTTGTTTTTGAGATGATTGCAACACCAATACAGTTGTCTTTTCCCTTTACCATTATGTCCTGGTAGTAGTCGCGGCTGTTGATTGCGCCAACTTTTCCGCGGAGGCCTGTGTCGCGGATGGACTGTCCGTCTGGTCCGCAGTAGAACATGTAGTCATAGTCCTTGTTGCAAAGCTGGGTGTTCTGCTGAAGCCATTTTACTACTTCTTCACCATCTCCAGTTTTGCAGACTTCTGCCCCGGAGTATACCTTAAGGTCAAGAAGGTAGCTGTTGAGCCAGGATTCAATCTGGGCAGCACGTGCGTTTGAAATTTCCTTCATGTTTGATTCGTAAACGTTGTCCATTACCGGAGAAAGAACTTTAAGGAACACAAAAATCAATATTGTGAACAAAACAACGACAAGAGGAATTGTTACGAATGCAACTTTTGTTAAAATAGAATTGTGCTTAATTAATTTGTTACCCATAAACCACCCCAAAATAAAAGTTACTTTTATTTATATGTTTATATATAAATTTCGGTATGACATAAAAAAACTTAAATTTATTATAAAGCCCGGGGGGTTATAAGTCAAATTTTATGAAAAAGCATCTATTGTTTGAATTCAAGACTTTTGCTATTATGCTTTAGCATTATTTGCGGAGGATTTATGAATAAATATGTAAAAAGGTATTGCATAGATGCAATGTCCGGTATGGCGCAGGGATTGTTTGCTTCCCTTCTTATTGGAACTATAATCAAGACCTTGGGGGAACTGCTCCTTAGGCTGGGGACAAATCCCGTTTTTGAATTTCTGGTGAATGCCGGAAAGTTTGCAATGGAAGGCCATGTTGTAGGAGCCGCAATGGCTGTTGCAATCGGATATTCGCTTGGCGTTCCTGCCCTTGTTCTTTTTAGTCTTGCGGCCGTTGGTGCAACCGCAAATACCCTTGGCGGAGCTGGCGGACCTTTGGCTGTTTATATAATAGCAATTATTTCTTCTGAACTTGGAAACCTTGTTTCTAAGAAGACCCGCGTGGATATAATTGTAACTCCTTTGGTTACGATTCTTAGCGGAACACTTATTGCTGTTTTGTGCGCAAAGTGGATTGGTGCTGCTGCCGCTTCTATTGGTTACGTTATCATGTGGGCAACCCACCTGCATCCGTTTGTAATGGGAATTATTGTTAGCGTGATTGTGGGCATTGTGCTTACACTGCCAATTTCTTCTGCTGCAATCTGCGCTGCCCTTAGCCTTACCGGTTTGGCGGGCGGTGCTGCTGTTGCCGGTTGTTCTGCAAACATGATTGGTTTTGCGGTTATGAGCTTCCGCGAGAACAAATGGGGCGGTCTTTTGAGCCAGGGTCTTGGAACTTCCATGCTTCAGATGGCAAACATTATCAAGAACCCGCGCATTTGGCTGCCGGTTATTCTTTCTTCTGCTATTACGGGGCCAATTTCTACCTGCGTCTTTAAGATGCAGATGAACGGCGCTCCAATAAGCTCCGGTATGGGAACTTGCGGTTTTGTTGGCCAGATTGGCGTTGCAACCGGCTGGTTCAGCCCAACGGATGCGGCTTTGCAGACTGCACAGAAGCTTGGAACTGTTTCCGCTGATGCTACGGCACAGGCCCTTGCCCACTCTCCGACTGCTTTTGACTGGCTTGGGCTGATTCTTATTTGCTTTGTCTTGCCGGGCGTTTTGAGCTGGGCATTCGGTCTTTTGTTCAGGAAGATTGGCTGGATAAAGGAAGGCGACCTTACTCTGGAGTAGGATGAGCTGCCGGGTAGGAATTGCGTTTGGCGGTTTTTGCCCGGGGGTGGCTTTAATATAAACTGGCGGAGATTTCAAGTGTGACTTAAAATCTCCGCCAGTTTTTTTAAGGATTACTTGTTGCTTGTTGTAAAATAATCCTACGCCGCCGTGGAAGGGCGCGGTAGCGTTGCTGATGGTGTAGGTCCCTGAGCGTAGTCGAAGGGCCGGAGCCAGCAGCAATGGAGCGGGGAGGGACCCGCGGAACCCTGAAAGGGCGGTGACGAAAGGCTGTCCGGTCGAGTTAGCCAAGGAATGAATGGTAGAGAGGACAAAGGTACCGTCCAAAAGAAGAAGGGGCTGTCCTTGCCCAATCGGCGGATTTAGGGTATTCTTAATTTATGGCTTATGAAGTTACGGCGACCAGGAGAAGGCCGCAGAGATTTGAAGATTTGGTCGGGCAGGAATTTGTTGCCGAGACTTTTAGGAATACGATTGCTTCCGGGAAGATTGCCCACGCTTATTTGTTTTCGGGGCCGCGCGGTTGTGGTAAGACTTCCACGGCACGCATTTTGGCAAAGGCGCTGAACTGTCAGAAGGGCCCAACAGCAAGTCCCTGTGGCGAGTGTGAGGCTTGTAAGGAGATTACGGCTGGTTCTTCCCTTGATGTTATAGAGATTGACGGTGCTTCCAATACGAGCGTTAATGATGTGCGCCAAATCAAGGACGAGGTTCTTTTTCCCCCGAACTCTTGCCGCTACAAGATTTACATTATAGACGAAGTTCACATGCTTTCTACTAGCGCTTTTAATGCGCTTTTAAAGACTATAGAAGAGCCTCCGCCATACGTTGTATTTATTTTTGCCACTACGGAGCTTCAGAAGGTTCCGGCTACCATAAAGTCCCGCTGCCAGCAGTTCAACTTCCGTCTGGTTCCGGTGGAAAAGGTTAAGGAACAGCTTGCCCTTGCTGCACAGGAGAGTGGAATTAAGGCTGATGACGAGGCGCTTTACTGGATTGCCAGGGAAAGCGGCGGCAGTATGCGCGACAGCTACACGCTTTTTGACCAGGTTGCGGCTTTTAGCGGGGGCGAGATTACCTACGAAAAGATCCGCGACAAGCTTGGCCTTGTTGGCGTTGACCGGCTTAACGAGCTTTTTGGCCTTTGCGTTAAGGGGGATTCCACCAATGCGCTTTTGAAGCTTGATGAATACATGCAGAACGGTGTTAGCATTGAGCAGCTTATTTCCAACTGTACGGATTACCTCCGCTCTGTTTTGCTGATTAAGAACGGCGTAAAAAAAGAGGCCCTTCTTGGCCAGTCTGCCGAGCGTTTTTCTGCAGAGGTTTTGGATGCGTGGAATTCCGTGCAGATTGAGCGGGCTTTGGGCTTGTTCATGCAGCTTTACAGGGACATACGTTATTCGCTTAGCCCCCGCTATGAATTTGAGCTTGCGGTTAGCCGTCTTTGCTGGCTTTCTGAATACGTTAGTCCTGCTGACGTAAAGAAGGCGGTGGATGCGGTTAAGCCTTTGCTTGATGAATCTGTTAGGGCTTCTGCTTCTGTTGCAGCTTCTGCTGTGGCAAGCGGGGCGGGTGTTTCTTCTTCCCAAGCAGGCATTTCTTCTAATGCAGGAGCTAACGGTGGGGGCGCTTATGTTCCCCAGTTTGCGGCTTTGCAGGAAGATTCCGGGGGGCAAAGTCACCCTTTTCCTGATGGCGGAGCTGAACCGCCGGATACAAATTCAGCGGAAAACATTGGGGCAGACGTAGCTTCTTCTTGGGAGGACAGTGAGCAGCCACCTGCACCGGATGAGGGTGAATGGCAGGGCGGCTTTGACTGGCAGCCTTCTCCAGAAGGGCAGGTAAGCACTTCAAGCGAGGCGGCTCCAGAGCAAGCAGCCCCTCTTGGCCAGACAGAGCAGACAGAGCAGGTAGAATCAGATTTACCGCAGACGGAAGTTCCTGTTTCTTCTGTGGACACGGGCGACATTCAAAAAGTCAGGGCCACGATGATTTCTGACTTTTCCGTAAACGAGCCTCTTATTGCGGGGCTTTTGGAAAGAACTTTTGACTGGAAACTGGAAGGCGACAATCTTGTTCTGTATACGGAAGGTTCTTTTGACTTGATTCAGCTGGAACAAAACATGGCCAAGTTTTCAGTTTATTTGCAAAAACTATACGGACGGACGGTTGCTTTTAAGCCTGTTCATGTTGAGCGCAAGCCAGATGTTACTCTTGCTGATTTGCCGGTGCAAGTGCAGCTTTTGCGTGACACATTTAAAGGCTCGGTTCTTGGAATGAATTAAAATAGACAATTGAAAACTAATGGAGTGAAATATGAATCCTTTTGAAATGTTGAAAAGTCTTGGAAACTTGAGCGGATTGAAGGAACAGCTTGAGCAGACTCAGGAAAAGCTTTCCACTATTACCGCAACTGGTTCTGCCGGCGGAAATATGGTGAATGTTACCCTTAACGGCAAGTTTGAGCTTGTGGACATTCATCTTGACCCCATTTGCGTGGACAACCGCGACATTCCCATGCTTCAGGACTTGATTAAGGCTGCCCACCATGATGCTATTGCCCGCGTGCAGGATCAGATAAAGGCTGAGCTTGGCCCTATGCTTTCCGGCATGAATCTTCCAGGTCTTGGTCTGTAAAAGATGAACGCACTTGACGAAATTACCGAAAGTTTTTCCCGCCTTCCCGGAATTGGCAAAAAAAGCGCGGCCCGCATTGCAAACCACCTTTTAAAGGCAGACCCTTCTTTTATGGAACGCTTTTCCCAGCAGATTGCCACTTTGCAAAGCAGGATAAAGCCATGCCCGGTGTGCGGTTCATGGACAGAGGGTGAACTTTGCTCCGTTTGTTCGGATTCAACAAGGGACCGCTCAACAATCTGTGTGGTGGAACAGGCGCAGGATGTTTCTACTATAGACAATTCCCACGAATACCACGGACTTTTCCATGTGCTTGGCGGCGTTATTTCTCCGCTCGACGGAATTGGACCTTCCCAGCTTAGGATAGATTCACTTATTCAGCGGGTAAAAGAGGGTAATGTAAAGGAAGTGATTCTTGCAACAAACCCCACTGTTGAAGGCGACACGACGGCACTTTACATTCAGCGGATGCTTGCAGACAGTGCAGGCGACTCTTGTACGGTAACGCGTCTTGCTTCCGGGCTTCCTGTTGGGGGAGACCTTGAATATGCAGACAGGCTTACCCTTGCGCGCAGTTTTAGAGGGCGTGTAAGAGTTTAGAAAGAAATTTTCTTCTTATTTTTTGGACCTGCCTTAATTTGCTAACCCGCTTTCCAGGGCTACGCTTTCGCTCCGGCCCGCCTTGCGGCGGTCTTGCTGCGCAACCCTTCCAATCGGGGGTAGGCCGTAATGTGCGGAAGGGCAGTTGGCTATGCAAACATACAGTTCTTCTAAATAGATTATCGGGTCAAGCCCGATAATGACATTATTCTGGATTAATCAGTGATACCCTAATCCTTTCGCCTAATGATGAATTCCGTTTTGGGAGATTTTACCTGTTCGGCAAGTCTTTTGTACCTTGTGTGGAATTCTTCCTGAACCCTGATGGCAGCGTCCCTTGCAGAAGGCGATTTTTCTTTCCAGCTTCCGTCGCTTTGTAAAGTTAGGCTGTGGGTGTTGTCCCTAAAGTACAAAAAGAGCATGTCTTTTAGCTGCTTAAAGACTTCCTGGTCGCGTACCGGGAACATGAGCTCTATGCGGCGGTCAAGGTTGCGGTCCATCCAGTCTGCGCTGCTAAGGTAGAGTTCTTCGTTGCCTCCGTTCTGAAAATAGAAGGCGCGGCTGTGTTCAAGGTTGCGGTCTACAATGCTTACTACGCTTATGTTTTTGCTCATGCCTTCTACACCAGGTATTAGCGTGCAGATTCCCCTTACGTTCAGCATGATTTTTACACCGGCCTGGGATGCTTGGTAGAGCTTTTCTATGATTTGCGTGTGGCAGAGGCTGTTCATCTTGGCAACAATTAGTCCGGGCGAGTCGTGGGTGCTCTGGCGGATTTCGCGGTCAATCATTTCTATAAGGCGGCTTTTTAGCGTGACCGGTGCCATGAATAGGTGGTGCATGGGCTGGATTGCGCTGTAGCCGGATATTACGTTAAAGAAGAGTGTTGCGTCGTTTGCAATGTCGTAGTTTGACGTGAAGATGGAAAAGTCCTGGTAGTGGCATGCCGTCTTTGGGTTGTAGTTGCCTGTGCTAAGGTGGATGTAGCGTCTTATTCCGTCGCTTTCCCGCCTGATTACAAGGCATATTTTTGCGTGGACCTTTAAGTTTACAACTCCGTAGATTACAGTGACACCGGCTTTTTCCAGTTGGGATGCCCAGGTTATGTTGCGCTGCTCGTCAAAGCGTGCCTTTAGTTCAACAAAGGCTGTAACGGCTTTTCCGCTTTGGGCTGCGGCTTCCAGTGCGCTTATGATTGGGCTGTCGTTGCCGGTTCTGTAGAGCGTAATTTTTATGGCAAGCACACCGGGGTCTTTTGCGGCGTCCCTTATGAATTTTACTACCGGGTCGTAGCTTTGGTAGGGTACGTTAAGAAGCACGTCGTGTTGGCGGAAGGTGTTCCAGAAGGTGTCTTCTTCCGGCAGGTCCTGCGGGAAAAAATGCTTCCATTCGGGGTAGGTAAGTTCCTTAGCAGTGGGAAGGCCTTCTGCCAGTGGGGCAATCTGCATGAGTGTTTCCGGGTCAAAGAGGCCGTCTACCTGGTAAACGTCGTCGTCGGGCAAGTTTAGCTTTTCCTGGATTATGCTGCGGATTTTTGCGCTTGTTGAGTTGCACACCATGCGGACTGCAAAGGAATTCTGTCTTTTTTCCAGGACTTTTTCCATGGCCTGAATGTAGTTGGAGGTTGCGTCTTCGTCAACTGCAAGGTCTGCGTCGCGGTCAACTTTAAAAAGCAGCGTTTCTTTTGCATTGTAGCCGGGGAAAAGTTCCCGTCCGTAGAGGGCAATAATGTCGTCCAGGGTGGCAAACTGTTTTTGCATTGGCGAAGATGCTTCCGGGAGCTGAATTATGCGCGGAAGGTTTGACGGAATCTGAACCAGGGCTAGTGTATAGTCGGAATCGATTGCTGCGGAAAGCGGGGTCTGCTTTAGGTGAATGCCTGGCATTGGCACAAGGATGAATGCTGCGTAGAGGGAGCCGCCCCTTATGCTTGGAAAGACAATGCCGTCTGCCCGCTGGGGGGTTAGGACAGGGGAAATGTCGTGCAAAAAATAGTTTTGCGTAAAGGATTTTTGCTCGGCGGAAAGCTTTTCTGGAGGAATGTAGGCAATTCCCTTTGAGGCAAGCTTTGGCAGAATGTCGTTGCAAAGGGTTTCGTACTGCAATTTTACAATTTCGTGGCAGCGCTTGGAGATTTGCTTTAAGAGCTGGCTGGAGGTAAGTCCGCTTGAGTCTATAAAGTGGGGGTCTTCTTCTTTTTGACGCTTTATGGAAGCCACGCGCACTTGAAAGAATTCCTCAAAGTTTGTGGAGGTGATTCCCAAGAATGCAAGCCTTTCTAAAAGTGGCACTTCTTCGCGGCAGGCTTCGTTTAAAACGCGGGCATTGAATTCTATCCAGCTTAGTTCGCGGTTAAAGAATTTATAGTTAGCAGGCATAAGCCCTCCTTGGCGCTATTTGTTCAACAACCAAGACGGAACCCTGGAAAGCGGGTTAGCAAAAAAAATACGGTCCAAAAAAGTATTCAGACCAATACTATTTTATAGCCAAATACGTTTTCAAAAAGGCCGCCTTTTTCTTCTATGGCAAGTTTTTCCAGGTTCAGGTTGTTGCGTCCCTTTACCCGGAATGTAATGCTGTCCTTTGCAAAGTTTATGGTAAAGTCTGCAAGGTGCTGCCTGTGGCTTCTGTCCAGGGCATCTGCTACGCGCAAGATGGAGGTGAGTTTTAGCACCGTCATGCGGGTTTCCCTTGGGAGCAGTTTGAATTCTGCGTCGTCGGAAGGCAGCTTTGTTCCCTTGTGGTAGCGGGCAATCTGTGCAACGATGGAAATGTCGTCGCGGGAAAGGCCAAAGATTTCGCTGTTTTTGATGATGTATTCGCTGTGCAGGTTGTGGTTCTTTGCCCCGATGAACATTCCTGCGTCGTGCAAGATTGAAGCTATTTCCAAAAGAAGGCGGGTGTGGGCAGGTAGCCCCAGTTCCATCTGCATTGAGTCGTAGATGCGCAGTGCCATGCTGCGTACATATTCCGCGTGCTTTTCGTCCCCCTGGAATTTTCTTAGCAAAGCCGCCGCGCTTGCTGCAACTTGTGCGGAGAATTCCAGCTGGAGTTCCCCGGAAGGGTTTGCTATGTTTGTTATTATTACGCCTTCCCTAAGGGATGTTTCCGGTACGATGATGGAGCTTGCCCTTGTTAGCTGAATAAAATATTTGTATGTTAGCAGGGAAATTTTGAATGTCTGTGCGTCCGAATAGTTCAGCTTGAATTTGGCAATTACTTCTTCTACGCTGTAACGCTGGATTTCGTCTGCAAAGCGGTCAAAGTCTTCCCTCTGAATTTGCCAGAGGAAGGGTGTAATGGATTTTCCTGTAAAAAGGGCGGCAATTTTCATGTCTGTGCCGACTGCTATGAATTTTTTTACCTTGTCCAGGTTCATTTCTGCATTGAACTGGGACTTTGAGTTGCGGATGAATTCTTCTATATAACTGCGGGCATCTTCTATTCCGCCTTTTATTGAACGGACCTGCTGTTCTATGATTACGGTTCCAAGCCTTATGCTGTGCGCTCCAGCCATGCGTCCGTTTTCTATGAGCATCATTTCTGTAGTGCCGCCAGCAATTTCCAGTATGACGGAGTCGTCTTGCATTATGTCCTGGCCGTCTACAGTTGCGCCTTTTAGACATTCGGTTACGGCTATGTACATGAGGCGGTTTTCTTCCAGGCCGTCTATTACGCGTACGGTAAAGCCTGTCTTGATTTTGATTCTGTCAACAAAAGGGTCCCTGTTGGTGGATTCTCGGACTGCGCTGGTTCCAAGGACGATTGTGTCTTTTGGCTGGATGCCCCAGGATTTTAGCTGTTCTGCAAAGCGGCGGAGAATTTGCAGGCAGGAAATCATGGTTTCCCTGCTGATGACTCCGGATGTGAATACGTCACGCCCAATGTTTGCCGGGAGTTCGCTTCTGTCGAGGATATTGCGCTTTTTGTCTTCTGTGATTTCGACCACAAGCATGCGTATGCCTGTGGAGCCGATTTCTATAACAGCCTGCTGTTGCATCCTAGAGTTTGTCTATTAGCATGGAGCACTTTCCGGATGGGATTGGGAGCGTCTTCTTCTTTTGGTCAAGGATGTTGATTGTAAAGTAGTAGAGCTTTTCGCTTTCCATCTGGATTTCCCAACCGCGCGTACTTTTGTTGCTGAGGATTGTGATAAGGTTGCGCTTGAGGGAGAGCTTTTCAATTCCCATGATTTCAAGATTGGGGATTACCCAGTCTACGGTTTTGCGTGGAAGGCTTATGCTAAGGCCTATTACGTTTTCTATCATCAGGGCGATTGTGGAAAGTCCCGTAAAGTGCAGGAACCTCTTGCGCGGGAAGTCGGCATTGTTCTTTAGCTGGGCAGGGCCTTCTTTTGTGGGAAGATATGCCTCGTACAAATCACCTTTTTCTTTTGAATTAAGGGGACTTAAAGCTTCCAGTATGTAGTAAAGGTGGCGTATTGCGCACTCGCGGGCAAATGCGTAGCGCTGGTAACGCTCCAGGCCCTTTATTACCATAAAGTTGAATGGCGGGAATACTGAACCCAGGAAACCTTCTCCGCTTTCCTTGAATTCCGGGCTGTCTGCGCTCAAAGTTGGGAAAGGATGGTCTGTTCCAAAGGTGTCGGGGTTGCTAAGATGCTCAATAAGCACGTCGGCACGGTCTGCGTTTGGAAGTTCTGCTAGAAGCGGCCAGAATCCTGCGATGGTCTTTTGTGAAAGGCGCTTTTCGTCCTTGTCCAAGTCGTAGTAGAAGCCTGTGTCGTTGTCCCACATGAGGGAATTGATTCTTGTTTTAAGGCTAAAGTACATCTTTTTGTACTTAAAGCTCAAATCCTTGTCGTTAAGGATGTCTCCCAGGGCGGACATGTAGGAAGCGTTTATTGCCATGCAGCAGTTAAAGTCCACAGGGTAGAAGGCTCCCTTGCGCGGAGAGTTGAACATTGTAGAGAACTGGAATGGCACGGAATAAAGGCCGTTTGGCTGCTTAAAGGTGCGCTCAATCCAGTCCATGTACCTCTGGAGAACCGGCATTACTTCCTTTATACGGCGCTTGTTGGCACTCTTGTGGTAAAGGTTGAATTCTGCCCATGCAAAGATAGGTATGCCTATGCCTTCGGGGTTTGAACTGTCTGTTACCGGCAGGTTGGTTTGGGTGTCGTATTTCCAGCGTATGGCTCCGTTTTCTTCCTGACGGGCATAAAAATAGTCAATGTTCTTGTTTGCGGGGAAATTTCTGTTTGAATAAACCAGAAAAAATGAAGAGAATATGGCTTCCGCCTGGTCGAGTATTAAGAGAGTCTGCCCCTGCTGTGCTACCGGGTATACAAAAAGACCATCTGCTGATTTTTCTCCGTTTGCCGGATCAATCCAATAGTCAGACAGCCAGTTCCATGTTTTGTCGTATATATCTACAAAATCCTGATCATAGAAGTGGATTTTGGGGAAATCTCTCTTGTTCAACTGATTCTCCTGTTAATTTGAATTATATTATACCATATTTTTTAAAAAAGAGGTATAATTTAGAAAATTTTTTTCAAAATTTTAACAGAAAAAGCTATTTCTCTGTTGACAAAACTTTAAAAAACTTAGGTACTGAAAAGATACAGCTTCTTTTGTTTGGTACGGGTTTGGTATTATGTATAAAACTTATATTTATTTGGAAGTCCGGGTGCTTCTTTCTGCCGTACCCGGTGTTTTTTTAACAGAAAGCGAGTCTTCCGGCAAGCACGACATACTTACTGCAAAGGCTGAATTCCTTAAGCGCAACAATGGCGGTGCAAAGGTTCTTTCTGTTGCGGTACAGCCTTCTGCCCTTCACAAGGCGGTGTCTTTTGTCCGCGCGGTTGGCGGAACTGTAGAAGAAAATGTTTTTCTTGAGCATTTGACCGGTAACATTCAGGAACCACCGGATGACCGCAACTTTACCGGCTTTTCCGTAAAAGTGGGGCACGGTGGAAGCCTGGACATAATGTTCCACCAAAAGCCAAAGAAAATCACTTTTGAAGAAGTGCGCATAGAAGAAAATGCCGGCCATTTGGTTCGTTCAAGCGGCAAAAACGGTGGAAAGGCACGCATGGACTGGACCTTTGCAGGCTGCCCCAGCATGAGAATCCGCACCAGCGCAGTTTTTGAGCTTGGGGAAGAAGCCGAGCTCTTTTTGAACGAGCTTTACACGACCCTTTCCTACCTTAAGCTTGTAACAGGCGACCTTGACGAGGGCAGCATAAGGTGCAATGCCTACGTCTGTATTTCCGACGAATCTGGCTTGGGTGAAAGTAAGCAGGAAGGCCTTGTAAAACTCCGCAACCTAAATTCATTCAACTTTGTGCGCGATGCCGTAAATGCCGAACTGTCCCGCCAAGAGGAAATTCTTTCTGCCGGCGGAAAGATCAATAGCGAAAGCCGCTTGTGGATTGCAGAAAGCAAAATGTCGCAGACCTGGCAGAACCGCGAAAGCTTTGCAAACCAGTTTAAGATGGTGGAGCCTTTGGTTCAGGTAATGCTGATTCATCAGGCTGGAAGTGGCAGTTCAGTTTCCATAGAGCTTCCCTCCGCAAGACGCTCACGTTTTATGAAGCAGTATGGGCTTTCCAGGCTAAGGGCCCGCTTTTTGTGCTCAAAAAAAGATATTGCCGACTACTTTGAAGAAGCCGTACAAGCCGGGGCAGAACCGCTGCTTACTTCCCACTGGATGGCCGGTGAACTGATGAAGCTCCTTAACCAAAAGAAAAGCGGAATCAATGCGGGTCAGCTGAATGCGCAAAGGTTTGCTTCCATAATGAAAATGCTTGGCGAAGGCAAAATTCATTCAGGAATAGCAAAAAGCCTAATGCAGGAAACCTTTTCTACAGGGGAGGAGCCTGAGGAAATTGTAAAAAGCAAGAACCTTACGCTGCTTTCCGAAGAAGAAGAGATACTGCCTTTTGTAAAAGAAGCCCTGGAAGAAGACCAAAAAAGTGCCGCTGCGCTAAAGAACGGAGACATGGCGCCTCTGGACAGAATTACGGGGCTTGTAATGAAAAAGACAGAAGGCCGTGCTGTTCCCGCAAAGGTAAAAAGCATTATAAAGTCCTACCTAAAAATAAGCGTAGTCTATATTCTTACGATGGGCGGTTCAATTTCTGCCAAAAAAGATTCTTCCGGAACGATTGTGCCGGGGGACGCAAAGGTAATCCGTGAGCTTCTGGAAACATCCGACAAGGAGCCTGTAATCGTAACGCCTGTGCGCTCAATGCTCAGCGAAGAGACTGAACCCGGTGACTGGGCAGCCCTGGTAGCCGCAATAAAGGAGCGTATGGAAAGCGGAACCGCAAACGGTATTGTAGTAACCCACGGAACGGACACCCTGCCTTATACAGCCGCGCTTTTGTTCTGGCTATTTGCATCGTCTTCTGTTCCCGTAGTGCTTACTGCATCTGTTTCTTTGCCGCAGGACAGCGTGGAAGCAAGGGAAAACATTGCTCTTGCAGTAAAAACCGCCCGCAGCCAAAAAAACGGAGTCTACGTAGCCTTTGGTGGAACTTTGTACTCTCCGCTCAACCTAAAATTCGTAGGCTCAGGATTTTCACAGCCAGAACCTTTGCAGGGCGGAAAGCTTAAAATTTTTGCCAACTGGAACATGCCTTCCCCAAAATTCAGTGCCAACTGCCAGACCAGCCGTGCTTTTGAGACCGTGAACCTTCCCGAAACAGACATAATGACCCGCCTTTTTAACGAAGCGGCATTTAGGCTTGCCGTAGTAAGGCTCTACCCCGGTCTTACCTGTTGCCGCCTTGAAAAAATGATAAACGGAACCGACGGTGCGGACACAATAATCCTTGAACTTTATGCTTCCGGTACGGGCAACATGAAGGGCGGTGACTATTCGCTAAAGCCACTTCTTCTTAGCGGTCACAAGAAAGGCAAGAAATTCTACTGCACTTCCCAGCAGGAAAATTCGGTGGACTTTTCTTCTTATTCAACAAGTGCGGAAGTTTGGAGCAAGGGAGCTGTGCCAATGGGGGCTCTAACAACGGAATCTGCGGTGGCGCTCTATTTTGCCTCTTACCTTATTGCAGACAATGACGATGAACTTGCGGAATTAATGGAAGGTGGGGCGGAAGTTTTGTAGGAATTCTTTTTGGACGGTATGCCAATTTTTACTGTGCCCGGCCCTTCGGGACCGGACAAATTCTCCTTGGCAATTTTCCCCAAATCTAGAACTGCCAGCACCATGGAGGGTGCGTTGTTTGTTTGCGTTACAATCTGGTTAGTTTTCGTAAGAAAACTAACGGGTAAAATTGCCAAGGAGGGCAATTTTACCCGCTTTTCAGGGTTTCGCGACCGCTCCATTCCTTCGGAACGGCTGCGCCGCCCTTACAATCGGGCGTAGGTTTTTAATCAAGATAGCTTTTACAGCTGTTTTTTATTCTTCAGCTTCGTAGGCTGGGGAAACAAAATCCACGGCTTTAAAGCTGTATGTTTCACCGCCAATTCTTACCATAAGCGGAACACCGTCGGCAAAGTCAATTTCGTTGCCAAGGGAAGAGTCTATTCCGTTAAAAGTGGCCTTGCATCCTTTGATGAGGGGCTTGTTTTCGATAAAGTTTGAATAGCAACCAACAACATTGTCGCCTTCAAAAACAACAAGGTCATAGCGGCTGTGCTGTACCGGAGAATATGGAAGTGACCAGAAACGGGTTACCTGCACAAGCTGGAAGTTGTTTTCCTCGTCATTATTGACCATACCGATTGAAACAACTTTGGCATTTGTGGGAAGCGAATAGTTGGTCATCAGAATTTTCTTAAGCTGAGCTGGGGTGCGTGGTTTTGCGGCTGTGGATGTCTGGGCTGCGGCAACTGTTATAACTGCAAAAATTGCTGCAAAGATAAGTGTAGAAAGCTTTTTCATTTGATTCCTCTGTTTTCTAAATTCAATAAACTCAACTCTTTTATTGTCGGTAAAAGCTCCTGTCTGATAAACCCTTATTTTTCCGTAAAGTTACTTGCGCGGTCACAGAAAAGTCTTACAAGTTCAACCTGGGACTTGTGGCGGCTCTTAAGATAGAAGGTCTTGGTAATTTCGTTGTAGACGTAACCCGAAGAATTGTAGGATTCAAAGCGGGGGTCGGTCCTAAAGCGCAATCCCTGGATTTCTATGTTTGCATGGAAGGTTGGAACGCCTTTCATCAGGATGTAGTGTGAATAGGTAAGCGGGAAGTCTATGTTGATGTTTACGACACCGCCCGGCATAAGAGCGTACCTGATGGAGCTTGCACTTGTCCATGCCCAAACGCATTCTGAACCGTAGTAGCCCAAGATTTGCATGTGAGGGTAGAATTTGTTTTCCGCAATGAGGGGGTAGAGTTCCGCCAGAGTCTGCAAGTTGCCAAGGGTTTCTTCGGTAAGGTTCTGGCTTGCCAAGAGACGGCCCGTGTCTTCTATTTCCGGCCTTGAGGATATGCGGCCCAACTGAATCAATGCCCAGCCTGCTTCTACAGCCTGAACTGAACTTAGAGGAATATCGTTTTCCGTAACGGTAATAATGCCTTCTTCCAGCTTTGTGTTTTCCTGGATGACTTTTGTACAAGGTTCTATTGCGGAGGCAAGAAGAGCTGCCGTGTCTGGGTCTGTCTGGTGGATTTTTGCGTAAACAGTTATGAGTGCGAATGCCTGGCTTACAGTTGGCTCAAAGGGATTAAGCGTTGACGGCATGGCCAGAAGCGTTTTAATGGAAGGCTTTTTCTTTTCACGCAGAATATAGTCGCTTATGCCTTCTACGGTAAAGATGTCCGGATTGTTTCCCTGAATTGCGCTCTGGACAAGGGAAGCCATCCTCTGGTTGTGGGAAACAAGGGTTTCGTCCATAGCAACAAGGCCCGGGAAATATGGCACGGAAAGATAGGTGCGCTTGTTTCCCTGCTTGAATGATGACGGAACCGTATCAATTGCCTTGTTGTACTTTTCGCGGGAACACATTTCGGCAACGTAAGCGGTAATTTCTTTTTCCGTGATGCTTGAAATTTGTGATGAGGAAGCCGCATGTTCAAACTGAGTAACTATAGCGTTCTTGAGTTGTTCAACTTTTGCGGTGTATGTATTTGCATCGCAGCCTTCTATACCTGCCGCAGCGGTGAATTCAAAGTGCTTTGAAGGATCATAAGCGGTGTAGGAAGCGAGGGGGCTTTCTTTTGTAAGCACGATGCGGTCATGCTCAAGGCGGGGTGCGTTCAGTGAATACATTTTGTCCCTTGAGCTAAGAATCATGCGGTTTGCGGTCGCTTCTTTTACGCTGTAGCCGCCTGCTGTCTTGCATACAATTGAAAGGCTGTCGTTGTTGCCGGATGGAGCCGCGCTGATTGTAAGAAATGCGTTAGGGGTGCTGTCCGAGACGGAGAAAGTTAGTGTACTGCCGTCCGTAAAGGCGAATTCGACTGAATTTGGGTTGACTTCTTTCCAAGAAGCCAAGACCAAGTTGGTAGAACCACCGTCTGACGAGTTAGATACTGTTGCAGGGGTGTTTGAGTTGGCAACAAAGGTAAGCCCCTTAAAATTGGCCTGCAACTGGTTCTTCAAAACCGTTTCCTGGGTTTTTGTTTCAGTTTGAGCCATGGAAACCCGCAGTTCACCAAAAGTTTTGGTAAAAACGGATTCGGTCTTAAATTGAAGTACAAAGATGCCGACAATAACAACGGCGTAGAGTACTGTGAGTCCTAAAAATTTTCTAACAGGATGTTTACGCATTTTGGTTATTTTATATATAATGGGTGCAAAATTCAAGAGCATATTATTATAGATGAAAATAAATAGTGGGAGTAAATGATGAATAATTTCGTAAAAAACAGGATTGCTGTTTTTGTAGCTGTTGCAGTTTGTTTTGCAGCACCTTTTTCCGCTTCTGCCGCCGGACAGGACAGGCACGGCAGCACACAGGCGGAGGCCGCATACAATTTGGGGCTTTCCAAGAACAATTTTATCCAAAGCCTTCAGAGTTCACTTGCAAAGTCTTCTCCGCAGGAAACCCTCAAGCTTTTTGACACCCTTCCAGCGGAACTTTCCGATGATTTTGACATTCTTTACCTTAAGTCTGCACTCAACCTTAGCGCAGGAAACTACAAGGAAGCTTCACAGATTTGTTCTTCTCTAAGAACGGCTAACCCGGGCAACCAGGACGCTTTGGAACTTGGCATTGTCATTGCAACAGCCCAGGGAGACACAAAGACAAAGACAGCCCTTGTGAACGAGTTACTCAAGAAAGATCCATACAACTCTGCCGCAAACATAACCATTGGCGACGACTATTTTGCCCGCAAGAACTACAAGCAGGCACTTGCATACTACGAAAAGGCCCTTGTTAACGACAGCAACAATGTGGACGCAAAGTTTGGTGTTGGAAGGGCAGCCTATTACCTTAAGGATGATGAAAAGGCAAAGAAAACCTTCAAATCCATCATAGAAATTGACCCAACCTATGCACCTGGCTATTCCTACCTTGGAAAAATTGCCGCCGCAAACAAGGAAAACAAGATTGCTTCTTCTTACGCAGAAAAGGCCCTTGAACTTGACTCTGAAAACTATGACTACCTTATGGACTACGGAATGTACGAAAACACAATGGAACATTCCGAGAACGCAATAAAGGCTTGGACAAAGGCAATTAAGCTTCAGCCGGACTACTTCTTGGCCTATGCCTACCGCGGTGGTTTGTACGATGCAGAGAACATGCTGGACAAGGCCTGCGAAGACTACAAGATGGTTGTAAAGCTGAATCCTGACTATTATTTTGCCTACGAAGAGCTTGGCGTAATCTACCTGCACAAAGAGCAGTGGACACTTGCACGCGAGGCATTCGAGAAGTGCTACGAGAAGCAGAAGGACAATATTTCCTATCCGCTTATGATTACATATTGCTACTACCGAGAGAAAAACAGTCTTAAAGCCCGCGAATTTAGCGACAAGGTTTTGCGCAAGATGGACAGGTCTTCCATTGAATACGCAATGCTCCGCGTCTTCCACGACAGGGGTGGCGAAATGCCCCTTCCGCAGAAGATTGCCCAGTTGGGAAGCCGCCAGATGCAGGGAAAGATGTATTTCTACCTTGGCCTTTTGTATGAGCTTTACGGAGGAGTTGAAGCTTCCCGCGAATGGTACGCAAAAGTTCTTTCCATGAATTGCCCAATGTTCTTTGAATACCGCCTTGCTGAATGGAGTGTGCAGCCAAATGACAGCGCAAAATAATCTTGCGGGTGTAGAGTCTTCCACGCAAAAGCATCTTGTTGTGGGCGGCAGGGAATTTGTCCTTGTGGGAACCGCCCACGTTTCCAAAGAAAGCATGGAAGAAGTGGAGCGGGCCGTAGAAAAAGAAAATCCTGATTCGGTTGCAATAGAACTGGATCAGAAACGCCTTTCCAGCATAGAAGACCCGGAATCCTGGCGCAAGATGGACATCATCAAGGTTCTTAAAAACAAGCAGGGCTTTTTAATGCTTTGCAACCTGATTCTGGCCTCCTACCAAAAGCGTATGGGTGAAGGAACCGGGGTAAAGCCCGGCCAGGAAATGATTGCCGCAATCAACAAGGCAAAAGAACTGAATATTCCCCAGCAGATGGTTGACCGTCCGATTGCTATTACGATGCGTCGTGCTTGGGCTAAGAATTCTTTTTGGGGAAAGTGCAAGCTTTTGAGCGTGCTTATTGCCAGTGCCTTTGCAAAGGAAGAGGCTGCCCCAGAAGAAATTGAAAACTTAAAGAAGACAAACGAAATGGACGCCATGATGGGAGATGTTGCAAAATATTTTCCCAAGGTAAAGGAAGTCCTTATAGATGAGCGCGACCGCTATCTTGCAAGCCACATCTGGCAGTGCCAGGGCAACAAGGTTCTTGCTGTGCTTGGCGCTGGGCATCTAAAGGGTGTTCAAAAGCATATAAGCGATATTGCCGCCGGAGTGGAATCACCGGACTGTTCTGACATAAGCGAAGTTCCGCCAAAGTCTCTTGGCTCAAAGATTGCAATGTGGATAGTTCCTATCCTGATTGTCTTGCTGATTGCCGCAGGATTTGTAATTGGTGGCCGCAGCAAGGGCTTTGACATGCTTGGGGCTTGGGTCTGGTGGAATGCCTCTCTTGCCGGAATAGGAGCCTTGATTGCTGGTGGACATCCCTTGACTATACTTGTGTCTGTAATAGGCGCACCAATAACGTCTCTTTGTCCTTTCATAGGAATTGGAATCGTGTCGGGAATAGTTCAGGCTATAATCTGTAAGCCTAAAGTTCAAGACATGGAAACAATGCAGCAGGATGCCCTTTCTCTAAAAGGCTTTTACAAGAACAGGCTTTTGCGCGTTCTGCTGGTCTTTGTTTTTTCCAGCCTAGGAAGCAGCATAGGCACATTCCTTGCCGGAGCAAACATCGTAAAGATAATAGCTTCTTTCTTTGACAAAGTTGTTGCTTTTGTTAAGGGGTTGTTCTAGTTTTCTTGGACCAACTCTTATATGCAAACCCGCTTTGCAGGGTTCCGCGGGGCCCTACCCGCTCCATTGCCGGGGTTCGACTGGGCAAAGCCCGTGCTCACCCAGCGGCAACCCGCTTATGGCGGGCCCTTCCAATCGGGGGGTAGGCTTTCTTTGTAGAACTGGGTGTTTCTTTTATTTACCTTTTTATATATTACTTTTCTCGCACGGAAAATTCTCTCCATTATACCACAGATTTTCATTCAAAAAAATGCAAAAATTTTTAGTCCTTTTGAAAAGTGATTCGTATAAATATATGTAAGCGCAAGAGCAAGGCTCTCAAAGCGACTTACAGCAAACGAAAACAACAGTGCAAAATGCACGAAAGGAGCAAATCATGACAAATGAAGAGATGAAAGCGGTATTGGCAAAGGCTGGCGTTGCAGAAAGTGAAATCGAAAATGTTTCTAACAAGTTCGATGCGGAAAAAATCACCGAAATCGTAGAGGCAGCGAGCACGCCAAAAGAGGCGTTCGAGAAGCTTCACGCTTTTTACCCGGAGCTTGCGGTGGAAGAAATGCAAAAACAGTGCGAGTTCATTCAAGACCAGTTCGAGGCAGCGACAAACGCAAAGATGGAAAAAGAGTCTGTGGAGCTTACCGAAAATGAGCTTGAGATGGTCTGTGGCGGCGGAATTGGCGACTGGTTCAAGAAAAACTGGAAGACAGTCGCGGCTGTTGCAGCGGTCGCTGTAGGAGCGGCGTTGGTTGTAACCGGGGTTGGTTGTTTGGTAGCCGCCGCTGGTATGGCTCTTGCGGCACCTGCCGTTGGAGGAGCGGGCGTGGCCGCAGGTATTGCAAACCTTGCGTTCGGCGGAATGGGTGCAGGAGTAGCAGGAGCGTTGATTGGAGGAGCAGGCTACAGTGCGCTGAAAAACTAAGGCAAAAAGATTTCTGCAGTATTCAAAGGCGGCAAGCATTGCCGTCTTTTTTTGTGTCCAGACTCACTAATAATTTAATTGTTTTCTTCTATTATTTTATACATTGGCTCTTGGTCCGGGTGAAGTTCCAGGATGTGCTTTTCGCATTCCAGGACTTCGGCAGGGTCGTGGGTTACGTGCAAGAGGGTTGTGGTTCCTGTGTCTGCGATTGTTTCCAGCAGGTCTAGGATTTTCTGGCGGTAGTTTTCGTCAAGGCCGTGGCAGGGTTCGTCCAGGATTAAGACGCGGGGTGTTTTTACTGCGGCCCTTATGATTAGGACTGCCCGCTGCTCACCGTAGCTTAGGGAAGAGAAGGTCTGGTGTTCGCGGCCCTGAAAGCCTGCCAGTTTGAGCCATTCGTGTGCGGCTGCAACTTCAAAGTCCGTGGCTTGTTCGTAAAGGCCTATGCTGTCGTGGAAACCGCTTATGATAACGTCCTGAAGTTCTGTTCCACCGACCATTCTGTATTCAACGTGGAGCCTGTAGCTTACAATTCCAAGCTGTTTTTTTATGTCCCAGATTGTTTCCCCTGTTCCACGGCGTTTTCCAAAGAGGCTTACTTTTTCGCGGAAGACCTGCATGTTGTCGCCGGTGATGAGTTCAAGAATTGTGGTCTTTCCTGAACCGTTTGGTCCGCGCAAGAGCCAGTGCACGCCCGGTTTTACTTCCCAGTTTAGGTTTACAAGAACGTGGTGGTCGCCCCAGCCTACGTTTACATCTTCAAATTTTATGAGGCTTTGGGGAAGGGGAGTGTTGTTTATGCTTTCGGAAAGGGCCTTGTTGTTTTCGCGGATTTTTTTTAGTTCATCAAGGAAGCTTTGCTTTTGTTCTTCGCGTTCTGCAAGGCGTTTTTGCCTGCTTGCCTCTACGATTTTTTCGTATTCGTCACGGCTGCCACAAAAAGAGATTTTCTTTTCTGTAAATTCTACAACACGGTTTATTGCGTCTGGAATTTCGTGCCAGCGTTCCATGCTCAAAATTATTCTGGGGAATCCACTGTTTGTGGAAGAAGTGCCTGTGGTTCCGCCGTCTGCCAAAGTAAGCTGGCGTTTTGCAATCGTATTAAAGAATTCAAGGAGTATGCGGCGTGATTCTGCATCAAGTCCTGCAAAGGGGTCGCTTAGAATTAAAAGTCCCGCACCGGAAAGCAAGGCTCTGCAAAGAAGCGTTCTTCGGATTTCGCCTGTAGACATGTAGCGCAGTCCTCGGTCAAGGATTTTTTCTACACCGCAAAGCTTTATCTGAGGCATGGTTTCCAGACGAGAGGCTATTGGCGGCAGGGGGGCACCCTTTTTGCTTGAACCGCCAAGCACTTCGCAGATGTACTGTCTTCCGGTTCGCCCTTCATCTTCTTTGTCCATGATTTCGCTTTCGTCACGCTGCCTTTCTTCTTCTATTAAAGATGCGGCTTTTTCCAGAGAGACAATAGCTATGGAGCCTTTTTGGCTGAATGCAGATGAATAAAGGGCTGTTTGCCCGGATGACAACTGTTCTACCGTGAGTTCGTTTGGGGAGATTTCTAGCTGTCCTTCAAGGCCTTTGATGAATTCTGCTTTTCCGCCACCATTTGGTCCTATTACAAGCCAGGCTTCTCCGCTTCTCATTTCCCAGTCGAGTCTTGGTAATTTTACCCGGCCAGAATCATGTATACGGCAGTTTTTGATTGTAATTAGGTTTGAAAATGCAGAATTCATAGTTCCTCTCTGCAAGAATCAGAGTTGCATCTGGCTCTTACTTTGGCCAATCTATGAATTTTATAAAGAATTTTGTTCCCAAGTAAAAAGTTACACTAATAGCCAAAGCAAAAAAAAGTCCTGTCAAATCAAAACCTCCAAAATTTTTTCACTTTTTGAATAACAATGACTTTTTATGAAAACTCTAACTTTGCTTTTATATTAGTATATGCACATTTTGGAGAAAAAACAAGGGGTAAGTTGAGAAAATGCGGAATAAAGTTTATTCATTACAGCTAAAAGGTGATTGTATAAAAGAAGAAAATGGTTAATATCATAATTTGAAGGCGAGAGAACTTCTCTGATATAATCTCATAGAATTGTTATTTTCGTACAAATTCAAGTTTGATGATTAAGGAGAAAGGTAAGGAAGATCTAATTAATGATATACTGGCAAAAGCCAATGCATGGCGCGTTGGAAGATGAATCGGAGCCATGGAGGTAATCATAATGAATGAATTTAACGAATATGTACGCGAGAGTTTTTCCGCAGTCGGCGACGTTGTCATAAGAGCCATGATGGGCGGGTACCTTGTGTACTTTAACGGCAAGCTGATAGGCGACATTTGCGGTAATGAACTGTTTTTAAAAAGAACGCCAACATCGGACAGGCTTCTTGCGGACTCAGAACTACGCTATCCTTATGAAGAATCAAAAACACTGATGCATGTAGTCGATAGTTTTGAGGATGCGGATTTGATTGCAGAATTACTGGAGGGCATGTATGCAGAACTGCCCGAAAGGAAAGCAAAGAAAGCCAAATAAGAATAAAAGAAAGACAGGAGAAAAATATGAAACTAGAAGGATTTGGAATTTTTGTAAAGGATATGGCAACAATGGTGCGATTTTACCGCGATGTTCTTGGCTTTGGAATCAAGGAAGACGAGAATACGACCAACGTTTTTCTTGAAAAAGACGGAACCTTGTTTTTGCTTTACGGCAGAAATGACATTGAAAAGATGACCAATTCAAAATTCAACTACGCCGAAAAAATCAGCGGGCACTTTGAAATTGCCCTGGGCGTGGAAAACTACGCCGCTGTTGACAAAACCTTTGCGGAAGTGACGTCAAAAGGAGCAGTGCCAGTTATGCCGCCAACAACAGAACCGTGGGGCCAGCGAACCTGCTACATCGCCGACCCAGAAGGCAACCTGATTGAAATCGGCTCATTCGTAAAGGAATAAACTTTCAATAGACTTTACTGGCAGTTCTGATTCAAAATTCATTCGTCAAGGAACTTCATCTGCTCTTCGGTATGAAACCAGTGTTCTCCGTTTTCCATAACAGTAAGCTTGGCATTATGTTTTTTTGCAAAAGTGCTCATAGATTCATACGACGTAAGATTGTTGTTACTGCCGTAAAGAATTTTTGTAGGAAGGTTCCAGCTAAGAGGATGCTCGCGGACATAGCACAGATAATCCCATGACAAATCCTCGCCAAAGCTGGTTGGAATTCTGCCACGAGATTTTAATTCTTCTTCCGTGACACCGCTCCACTGCATCAGATTGAAAATCCTTTTTTCCATATCGGCCATAGGCGAAATAAAAAACGCATTTTCAATCATATCCTCGATGCCGGCATTCATACTGAAAAACGCACCAATGCTGTTTGCAATCAGAATGATTTTGTCATAGTTTTTCTTAAGCTCGCAGACAGCATCGTGTATTTCTTTTCCTGTTTCCCACGGTGTAAAAGTCTTGTAATCCAGCCCCAAAACTTTGCAATCCGGGAACAATGATTTGTAATGTTCGCTTTCAGTTGCGAATCCGCCTTTTCCGTGAATGTATAATACTAAATCCATTTTCGTTTTTTCCTTTTAATCAAACACAGCGCAGAAATGAACAAGGATTCCGTAAATGAGGTGTCGTGCTTTTCCATAAAGAAGCGTAATGAGTGCAGCCAGCAAAAGCGTTGCAAAATCACTTTCAAACATTTTTTTATTTCCTTGCCTTGCCACCAATTCCCCAGTTTATGTTGGGCTGCTCGATAATCTGAATGAAAATATCCGTGGGAGCAATGCCGAGCTTTCCGACATTCTGGCAAATCTCGCGGTAAACGGCTTCTTTCTGCTCGTCTGTGCGGCCGGGGAAAAGATAAAGCTCGATTATCATAAAATTTTCGCTTTTAAAATCGGGAAAAACAAAATCTTCTTTGGAAAACTTGTAAACCCGATGAAAGAAATCCCAGTCCTCGATTTTGAGTGCGCTCACAAGACCTTCATGTACGGCCTTGTTCAATTCTTTGATTCTGTCGCTTGTCCAGCTGTCACGAACACTGATTTTTACTAATGGCATAGGTTACTCCTTTGATTGAGGAATATATTTCATAGGCGTAAAGCGGATTCCCTTGACTGTTTTTTCTTCATCCGTCGGAACAAAACCAACTGCTTTGTAAAAGGGCAAGCCGTATGGTGAAGAATTGAGCGTTACTGTCTCTCCTTTGTATTCGTTTAGAACATGGTGAATCAATTTGCTTCCAATGCCGCGCCTGTGATAGCTTCCATCTACAAACATAAAACAAATGTGGCATTTTTCTACTCTTATGGCGCAGGTTGCAACAAGTTTGCTTTCTTTAAAAGTTCCGTAATAGTCCAAGCCGTTTAAATATTCAGGGTCGTGAAGGGTCTTTCTGAATTCTTCTGTGCCCTCGGCTGAATAATCCGGCGACTCGTATTCGGTAAAAACCTTCCATGCAAGAGAAAGTGCTTCTGGAATATTAGCTTCCGCAAGTTTTCGTATGCAGAATGATGATTCTGAATTTTCCAGCCTCATATAGCGGCTGCGTTCTGTAAAACCACAACGTTCCCAAAATTTAATTGCAGCCTTGTTCCAAGACAGAACTTCTATGTCAATCTTATCTGTTTTTAGCTCATCCAATAAAAGTTTGAGTGCAGCTTTACCCTTGCCCTGCCGCCTAAAATTTCTAGCGATAAAAAACTGCCTAAGATACAGTGGCTTTGCGGTGCGTCGGACAAGGGCATAACCTATGGCGCAATCTTCTTCCATAAAGAAATATGCATCGTATTCGCTTTTAAGAAAGTCTTGCATTCGCTTTTGCAATTGCTCCAAATTCATGGCGTTGTCGCTTTTTTCGTCTTCGATGAGCTGCTTGTTTAACTGAGCCAATTCTTTGAGGTCCAAAAGAGAGCATTTTTTTATTAGCATTTGCTTGGTTCTCCTTTTAAAAATCCGTGCGGACTTCGAGGATGTTGCTGCTTGTCTTTAGAATTTCTTTGAGGCGAAGGTCCAGGTCGCAATGGTTGTCGCGGTAATCTTTTTCGCCAAATTCAGGGCGGGCTGGAAAGGCAAGGATTTCTTTTTCGAGGCTGAACTGTGCGTTTACTCCTGCTTTGTTTCCGCGTGCGTCAAGGCGAATCCATTTTTGCAGAGAGTCGATGTAAACAGTATTCAATGCATGAATGATGTAACCGTCGCTTGCATCATCGGCACGTGTTAAATACTGGTAGCTGATTCCTGCCGGGATTTTGTTTGCACGGAGTAAGGCCGCAAGCAGGCATGATTTTGTCCAACAGATGCCTGTTTTGTTTTTGAGTACGTCGCTGGCATTTTTTGAAACTACGGTGAGTTTTGCATCCCAGGTGTGTGGAATTTCGTCGCGCACAAACTTGTATGCTTTTTCTATGTAGTCAAGCTCATCGGAAGAAGAAGCCTTTAGTTCATTTGCTTTTTCTGCAACGAGAGGGTTTTTATAATCAATGCAGTCGGTTTCTTCCAAATATTCAGATAAATCTTCCATAATACAGGATTTTCTCCTTGCTATATATGGCAAAGTATAATTTACCTTGGCATTGATGTCCATAATGATACATAAAAAGCACTTCAAATCATTTTAATTTTGGTTTAATATTAAAAGGAGCCTTAAAAAAACAATTTTTTTTGCAAAAAACAGAAAAACTTGTGGCAAGTTAATTATTGTCATGATATAATAGAAAATAATTATGGAAAAGAGAACCGGTGTTGTTATTCCCCTGGCGGCATTGTACACAAAAGATTGCGAAGCCGTTGGTGATTTTATGGCTTTAAAACCCTTCGCTGACTTTTGCCAGGCATGCGGCTTTAGTGTAATTCAGCTTTTGCCGGTTAACGATACCGGCACGCAGTCTTCCCCGTATTCGGGGCTTTCTGCATTTGCGCTGCATCCTCTTTACATTCGCATTGAGTCTCTTCCGGAATTTGAGGGGGCTTTAAAAGACGACAAGGCTTTTGCTTCTGCCTACAAGACCTATATAAAGTCCAACAAATACAAGAACCGCTTTGACTACGACAAGCTTACCCAGGAAAAATACAAGCTTTTGCATTTGCTTTATTCCCATGCGGAAAAGCTGGCCGAGGGAAAAAAGACTGCTTCCAAGACAGGCGTTAATGTTGTGAATGCGGGGGACGGTTCTGCTTCTGCCATAAAATTCAAGGCTGAACTTGAGGCTTTTGTTGAGGAAAACGGCTGGGTGATTCCATACGCGGTTTTTAAGAATCTTAAGGATTCTGCAATGCAGGCTTCCTGGAAAAGCTGGGATGAGCATTTGCAGAAGCTTAGCCGTGATCAGATTATGCTGCGCTTTAAGAACAAGGCTCTTAAGTCCAGCCACAATTTTTTTGTTTGGTGCCAGATGCGTGCCGCCCAGCAGTTTAAGGAAGCTGCTGACTATGTTAAGTCCAAGGGCATTTTGCTTAAGGGCGACATTCCAATTCTGATGAACGAAGACAGCACCGACTGTTGGGCATGGCCTGAATTCTTTAACCAGGATTTGAGGGCTGGTTCTCCGCCTGACGGTGAAAATCCAAGCGGACAGAACTGGGGCTTTCCCACTTACAACTGGGCGCGTCTTGAGGCTGACGAATTTAACTGGTGGAAAAACCGCATAAAGACTGCTTCCCAGTATTACAGCGCATTCAGGATTGACCACATCTTGGGCTTCTTTAGGATTTGGGCTGTAAAGGACAGGGAAGGTTCGGCATATCTTGGTCATACGGAACCCTACGCTTCTCTTTCCCGCAAGGAGCTTAATGCACTTGGCTTTGACGATTCAAGGCTCCGTTGGCTTTCCCAGCCACACATTCCTACGGGCTTAATAGAAGACATTACCTGGAACCACGATGAGGCCCACCGCTTTTTGTCCCTGGTTGCAGACCGGCTTGGGGATGAGGAACTGTGGCTTTTTAAGAAGGACATAGGTGTTTCGGGCGACATTTATACGGTTCATTTTTGCGACGACATTTCAAAGGATGCCAACGTAAAGCGTGCCCTTGAAAACAAATGGAATGACCGCTGTCTTATAGAGATTGAGGACGACACTTTTATTCCAGTCTACACTTATGAAAATTCAACGGCATGGAAGAGTTTGGGTTGGGATGAGCAGCAGAAGCTAAGGCAGGCTTTTGACGGGCTTAAGGAAAAGGAAAATTCGCTTTGGAAGGAACAGGCACTTTCCGTTCTTACGCCTATTGTCCACGCAAGCTCAATGATTCCTTGTGCGGAGGATTTGGGGGTGAATCTTGCGGTTATGCCTGAGGTTCTTAAGCAGCTGGAGATTCTTTCGCTAAAGGTTGTGCGCTGGAACCGTTTGTGGGAAGAGGATGGGCAGCCTTATTATCCGCTTGAAAAATACCCGGAGCTTAGCGTTGCAACTACTTCCGTGCATGACAGTTCAACCGTGCGCCAGTGGTGGCAGGATGAAAAGCAGAGCGTCCAGGCCTTTATAAAAGCGGTGGCATCTTGTGAAGGTGAAGCTGATGAATCTGTAGCCGTAGAGCCGGGCATGCCATTTGATGAAAAGGTGGCGGCTTTTGTTATGGAAAATTCTGCAAAATGCGGCAGTGCGCTTTTTATTAATCCGCTTCAGGACTATTTGTATTTGCAGCAGAAGTATTTTCTTGAGGATGCCCAGTCAGAGAGAATTAATGTTCCCGGCAGCGTGAATGCTTTTAACTGGACCTACAGGATGCCAGTTAGCGTGGAAGCTTTATTGCAAGACGAAGAATTTATTCAGCGTGTTCAGAAAGTGGTTAAAATCCACGATGGCAAATAGATTGGTTAATTTTTCTAATTTGGGTACAGACTACAAAGTGCCTGCTTGCATGTTTAAGGAGGATTTCTAAATGGAAAAAACAAAGTGGCCCGTTTCTTATAATGAATTTCACGTGAGCCGCAACGTCCGCGATTTGTGCAACTTTGACCAGGGACTTTTTGCTTCTAGCGGCAACGTTATTTTTGCAAACCTTAAGGCCGTACAGAAGTTTCAGACAAAGCTGAATGATCTTTTTGTAAGCCGTGGGGAAAAGGAAAAGCAGGTTTCTGCAGGAAGCCTTAACGCCATGGGGCTTATAGACGAGATTTTCCACTATGTCTGTATGCTTTTTAGGAGGGACAAGGACCCCAACGCTTTTAAGACCCTTCTTTTTGAATTGGACAGAATTTTTGGCAAGGACGAGATAGACAAGCTTTTGCTGCAATTTATGGATGAATTTCCCCCTACAGCCGTATATCAGAAGCAGCTTACCAACTGGGACTATCTTATGCAGTCTGCCTACGATACAGGTACAAGGCAGCAGAGGAGCAACCGCGAGCAGGTTCTTGAAGAGCTGATACTTCTTCATCTTGCTAACGAAAATCCCGCTTTTCATCCATTCCAAATTCTTTTTGACGACAGGAAGCTTGCCCTTAACGCAAACTACATCAAGACATGGAACCAGATAAAGGCATATTTCTTGACTCTTCCCAAATTTGGCCCCAAGAACAACGACCTTATCAATATGCTAAAGGAACCGGTTGTTGCTTCCCCAACTTCGCTAAAGGGGCAGTTGGACTACATACGCACCTACTGGGCGGATTTGCTTGGCGAATGGTTGCGCCGCCTTCTTGAAGGAATTGACACTTTGAGTGAGGAAGAAAAGGCTGCCTGGCACCCCACAAACGGCGGTGATGCGGAGATGGCTCCATATTCCTACGAAAACCTTATGCGCGAGTACGAAAGGTTCAGCCCTGACCGCGAATGGATGCCAAAGGTTGTTCTTATGGCAAAGACGGTTCTTGTCTGGCTTTTCCAGCTGAGCAAAAAATATGGGCGCGAGATTAACCGCCTTGACCAGATTCCTGATGAGGAACTTGACCTTTTGCGTGACCAGGGCTTTACGGGGCTTTGGCTGATTGGTCTTTGGGAAAGAAGCTATGCTTCAAAAAGGATCAAGCAGATTAACGGCAACCCGGAAGCGGCTGCGTCTGCATATTCTCTTTACGACTACGAGATTGCCTGGAACCTTGGCGGCTGGGATGCACTTATAAATTTGCGGCAGCGTTGTTGGCAGAGGGGAATTCGTCTTGCAAGCGACATGGTTCCAAACCACACTGGTATGGACGGCAAGTGGGTGATTGAGCATCCCGATCTCTTTGTTTCAAGAAAGGACTGCCCTTATCCCCAGTATTCCTTTACCGGGGAAAACCTAAGCCAGGACGGACGCGTTTCCATTTACCTTGAAGACCATTACTATTCAAAGAGCGACTGCGCCGTATGCTTTAAGCGCGTGGACAATCAGACAGGGGACGTAACTTATATCTACCACGGAAACGACGGTACAGGTATGCCTTGGAACGACACTGCCCAGATTGACTTCCTGAATGAAAAAGCAAGGGAAGAGGTTATCCATCAGATTATGAAGGTTGCCTCCAACTTTCCGATTATCCGCTTTGACGCCGCAATGGTTCTTGCAAAGAAGCACATACGCCGCCTTTGGTATCCGGAGCCAGGCCATGGTGGAGACATTGCCACAAGAAGCCAGTATGCCCTTACCACGGAACAGTTTGAGAGCGCAATTCCAAATGAATTCTGGAGGGAAGTTGTTGACCGCTGCGCCCGCGACATGCCGGACACGCTTTTGCTTGCAGAGGCATTCTGGATGATGGAAGGCTACTTTACCCGTACGCTGGGAATGCACCGCGTTTACAATTCTGCCTTCATGAACATGCTCAAGAAGGAAGAGAATCAGAAGTACCGCGATACGGTTAAGAACACCATAAAATTTGACCCCCAGGTTCTAAAGCGCTTTGTAAACTTTATGAACAACCCCGACGAAGAGACGGCGGTGGCCCAGTTTGGCAAGGGAGACAAGTACTTTGGCGTTTGTACCCTTATGGTAACAATGCCAGGCCTGCCAATGTTTGGTCACGGTCAGATAGAAGGCTTTGAAGAAAAGTACGGAATGGAATATACCCGTGCCTACCGCGACGAACAGCCGGATGAAGGTCTTGTTGGCCGCCACTGGCACGACATATTCCCTCTTATGCACAAGAGGTATCTCTTCTCCGGCGTGGACAACTTTTTGTTCTACGATGTGTGGAACAACGGCGTTGTAAACGAAAACATCTTTGCCTATTCAAACTCATGCGGCTCTGAGCGCACTATTGTATTCTACAACAACAAGTACGAAAGGGCTTCCGGCTGGATAAAGCAGTCATGCGAATATGCGGTAAAAGTTGGCTCTGGAGAAAACGACAAGGAGATGAGAAGCAGGTCTCTTGCAGAAGGCGTGGGACTTAGCTACGGCAGCGACCACTTCTGCATCTTCCGCGAACACAAGAGTGGCCTCTGGTACGTCCGCAAAAGTGACGACCTTATCAACCAGGGCATGTTTGTCTCGCTTAACGGTTTTGAGTACCAGGTCTATCTTGACGTGCAGCAAGTTGAGGACACGGTTGAAGGCAAGTACGCCAAGCTGAACGAGCTTTTGAACGGTGGCGGTTGTCCCGACCTTGAAGTTGCATGGGAGGAATACCGCTACAAGGACTTGTATGCTGCCCTTGCAAAATTTGCAACCCCGGAACTTTTTGGCCAGCTTTCTACCCTTTGCACACCGGCGCTTGTTCTTAAAGCCCAGAAAAAAGACGGAATTACTACGGAAGAAATCTTTGCTGCGGTAAAGAAGCAGGCCCTTGAATACTACGAAGCTGAATCCAAATTTGCGGCCCAAGAGGCGGAGATTAACAAGGAACAGGAACGCTTTAACCTAAAGAAGGCAGAAATGGAACTTGTTAAGCCTGTCCGCAAAGACAAGACTCCAACGCAAAAAGAAGCCAGAATTAGGAAAAAGGCAACGGAGGCAACAGCGGCGCAGCGGTGGAATGCATTCTGCAAGCAGATTGAATATCTTGCAGGAACAATAGCTGCAAGCCAGGGCTTAAGCAACGCAACATCGTCCCCGTCTTCTACAAGGTACAAGATTTCCAATTCTGCGCTTAAGGCCAATGCGGACAATCTTTTCTACGAAGGAATCAATTCCAACAAAAATGCGGCAGAAATACTTGCGGCTTTTGCAATGGTTTCTTCTGCGGGAAGCGCAAACTGCTTAAAGTGGGGCTACAACCGCAAGCTTACAGAGCTTTTGAACAAGGCAGGCTTTGAAAATGAAGAAATGAAGTCTACGTTCAGGAAGCTCTTCTTAATGATGAAAATCCGCGACTTTAACTTTGGCGCTTCGGGACAGGCAAAGTCTACTTACGAAACGGCAAGGCTTCTTACGGAAGGTGAATATTCTTGGGAACTTACCGGTGCAAACAACTTTAACGGAATAAGATGGTTCAACAAGGAAAAGATGGAGTCTTCACTTTGGTATGCATTTGCGGCGGTTTCCATGTACAGCCCACGCATCTTGCGCGAGCACATACACCGGCTCTACCGCACCCTCGTTGCTGCCAAGGAAGGTGCCCAGTACCAGTGCGAGAAATTCCTTGAAGCCGTCCGCCCTGTGCAAAAGAAGCGTGTTCTTGCAAAGGCAAAGACTTCTAAGGCTAGTAAAAAATCCTCAGAAGATTCAGTGAATTTAGAACAGAAGTAACATAGTCAATGTCAGAAGGCGAGATTACAGGCTTGTCCAAACGGATGGGCTTGTAAGCCTTCTGGATTTCTTCTGGAACAGTAAGCTCTTCGCCAATGCAGTGCTTGATAAAATCTGCGGAAAGCGAAGGGGCATTCCTCATCATAAGAACAACGGAATCGTCATAGTCTTCTGTTATGTCCTTGCGCAAAATGCTTGCCGCATAGGCTGCACTTGTGTCTTCGTCTGCATATACATGGTACTTCATGTACAATTCTTTGCAGGCTTTTTCCGTTTGCTCGCGGTCAACCTTTGCAGGATAGACAAAGCTTCTAAGCATAAGCGAATAGTTCTTAAAGATGTGTTCAAGGCGCTCAAGGTTGGATGGGTCGGAAGGGTCTGCCGGTGCACGCTTTTCAAAAGCAACACTGCTGTCGGAGATTGTTACCTTTCCGTTTGCGTCTGTGCATAGGTTTGCGGTGGAAGGAAGGATGAATCCCTTTACCGGAAGCGCCAACCGCCAGCTGTAAAGGCCGGACACAAGGTTTCCGTAGTTGCCGGCTTCCATTGCGTAGAAAATGTCACCCGTAACGTGTTTTTTTATGCGGGTAAATGCGAATGTGTAGAAGAATGACTGTGGCAAAAGGCGGCCTATGTTTGCAGAATTTGCAACCGTAAGATGGTATTTTTTTACAAGGTCCTTGGCTGCAAAAATTCCCCTTACAAGGTTGTGGCAGTCAGCTTCTGTACCGTCCACTTCTATTGGATAGATGTTTCCGCCGTTCCAGACAAAATCGCTTTCGTCCATTCCGCAGATTTTACCCCTGGGGAAAATGAGAACGGATTTTAAATGCTTCTTCCCGCGCAGGGCACTGGCCATGCAGGAACCGAGAGGCCCGGAACTTGCATCCAAAAGAATGGAAGTTGCTCCATTTATCCTTAGGATTGTTTCCATTGCAGAGGCAAGGTATGAAATGCCAAAGTCCCTAAAAGAACCGGTTGGCCCGTGGTAAAGTTCCATGGAAAAAAGATGGTCGTCAAGCTGCTTGATTACGGGTTCAAATGGAAAGGCCTTTGTGGCGATTGCTTCACAAATAATAGGGCTGAATTCCTTGTTGATTATGGCAGATGTAAGGGTTCCCGCCAAGTTTGCAAAAGAGGTGTTTTCGTCTGCATATAAAATCCAGTTGCGCAAATCTTCGTTTTCGTAAGGAACGTAAAGCCCGCCGTCTTCCGGCATACATTTTAAAAGAGCTTCTTCAAATCCGGCCTTGTTATTTTCGTTGCGTGTACTTTCAAAACGCATTTCAGTCTCCCTGTTTTCCCAGCAAGATTGTTGTAAGTGCTTTAAAGTATAACACGGGAAAAGCTAAATTTCTAGGTTTTGGAAAAAAAATGGAATGTAATAGGTTCAATTTTGGGGTTAAGCAGATTATCGGGGAGGGCCGTGTGGTGGTTGCCGTGGTGGGGTGGTTACCACCAAGCAATGAAGGCAATAAGCCTACGCCGCCGTGGAGGGGCGCACGATAGTGCGTTGCGGAGCAATGGAGCGGGAAGGGACCCGCGGAACCCCGGAAGGGCGGTGACGAAAGGCATGAAGGCCGATTTTAGAAAAAGCGTGGATGGCAGAGCGGAAAAGGTTACCGTCCTAAAGAGAAGTATCATAAAAAATCTGTTTACAAACTACTTGAATAAAAAGTGACAGTTGCCTATACTTTACTTAGACATTTCTATTCGCTGATTTATCCAAATTGCAGGCGAGGAAAAAATTTGCTAAAGAGGAGGTCCAAAATGGACAACAATTTAAATCCCACACATTATCTATTTACCTCAGAATCCGTTGGTGAAGGCCACCCGGACAAACTTTGCGACCAGATTAGCGACGGCGTTCTTGATGAATGTTTGCGCCAGGATCCGGAAAGCCATGTTGCGGCAGAAACTTTTGCTTGCCAGGCATTGATTCTTGTTGGCGGCGAGATAAGCACACAGGCTTATGTAGACATTCAGGAAGTTGCGCGCAATGTTGCAAAGAAAATAGGTTATTCAAATCCTGATTACGGTCTGGACTATAAGTCAATGGCTGTTCTTAACATGATTCACAACCAGTCTGCGGACATAAACCAGGGTGTTGTTGGAAAGGGCTTGGCTGAATATTCAGGACAGCAGGGTGCCGGTGACCAGGGCATGATGTTCGGTTTTGCTTGTAAGGAAACGGAAGAGCTTATGCCAGCACCTATTACTTACGCCCACAAGCTTATGCTCAAGTCTGCGGAGCTTAGGAAGAACGGTTCTGTTCATTGGTTCCGCCCAGACTCAAAGGCTCAGGTTACTCTTGAATACGAGGGACACAGGCCTGTCCACATTGACACTGTTGTTTTGTCCCAGCAGCATGACCCCGGCATTTCTTATGACGAGATAAAGTCTACTATAATATCCAAGCTGATTAAGCCGGTTCTTGAACCTACAGGGCTTTTGGATGAAAAGACAAAGTTCTTTGTAAATCCAACCGGCCAGTTCTGCATTGGAGGCCCGGTAGGAGATTCTGGTCTTACGGGACGCAAGATTATCGTAGACACTTATGGTGGTATGGGTAGGCACGGCGGCGGATGCTTTAGCGGTAAGGACCCTTCCAAGGTTGACCGCTCGGCTGCATACATGGCCCGCTACATTGCAAAGAACATCGTTGCGGCAGACCTTGCAGAGCGTTGCGAGATTCAGCTTTCCTATGCAATCGGCGTTCCTTTCCCGGTTAGCATAATGGCGGAAACATTCGGCACTGGCAAGGTTCCCGAAGCAAAGATTGTAGAGGCTGTAAAGAAGGTCTTTGACTGCACTCCTGCCGGAATCGTAAAGACTTTGGACCTAAAGCGCCCAATTTACAGCGCAACCGCAAGTTACGGACACTTTGGCCGCAGTGAATTCCCTTGGGAAAAGACGGACAAGGTTAAGGAACTTCTTGCGGAAATAAAGTAGTTTTAGGGAATTTTAGTTTTTTGGGCGGCACTTGAATTTGCATTTCTGGGCATTTCTTCTGCTGCCCTTTGTGCCTTGTGTGTGGCGCTTGCGGGGTTCCGGGGGCCCTACCCCTCCATTGCTAGCGCAACGAGTTGCAAGCAACTCGCCCCTCCAGTGCCTGCCGCGCTTTTTTCTGCATACGGAATTAGAGGCCAACTTGAAGAATCAAAAAGAACTTTTGACAGCTGGAGAAATGGAACTTGTCTTTTCCAGGCTGGAGCAGCAAAATCCTTCCCCAAAGCCTGAGCTTCTTGCGCCAAACCCTTACTGTTTTTTGGTAAGCGTGGTGCTTTCGGCCCAGGCTACGGACAAAAGCGTAAATGCTGCCACGGCTCCTCTTTACAAAAAGGTAAAGACCCCAAAGCAGATGCTTGCCTTGGGGCGCGACGGCTTAATTGGCTACATAAAATCAATAGGGCTTTACAATTCAAAGGCAGACCATATTCTTGCCCTAAGCAAAAAATTAATAGAAGAATTCAATTCAGAAATACCGCAATCAAGGGAAGAACTTATGTCTCTCCCCGGAGTTGGCAGAAAAACCGCCAATGTTGTACTTAACGCAGTTTTTGGCCAGCCCACAATGCCCGTAGACACCCATCTTTTGCGCGTCTGTCCCAAAACAGGCATTGCTTCTGGTTCTACCCCAGAGCAAGTGGAGCTTTCTCTTTTGGAGCGGGTGCCAAAGAAATACCTCTTGAACGCCCACCACTGGCTTTTGCTGCACGGACGCTATACATGCACTGCCCGTTCACCCAAATGCGGTGGCTGCATAATTAGCGACTTATGCCTTTTTAACAGAAGCCTGTACAAAGGAAAGAAGGACTAAAAATGGATTTTTTTGAACTGAACGCTTTTTTGGAACTTTCTTCTACCCTTCATTTTACAAAGTCTGCCCAAAAGGTAAACTTAAGCCCTTCCGCTTTTAGCCGTCTTGTGAACCGCTTGGAAACGGAAACCGGCGTTACCCTTTGCGACCGCGAAGGACACGATGTTTCTTTAACAGAAGACGGAAAGAAATTTGCTGCTTTTGCAAAAAAATGCCTTGCAGAACAGAATGAGCTTATTGAAGGCTTTAGGCACAAGGACAATCTTGTTAGGGGAACCCTGCACGTCTTTGCCAGCGTTACTGCCTGCTACACAATAATGCCCCCCTTTGTAAAGAGGCTGAATGCCAAGTACCCCGAGGTAAGGCTTAGCGTGGAAACAGGAGATCCTGCCCTTGCCCCTGATGCTATAAGGCAGGGTAGGGCGGAGCTTGCTGTTGCAGCCATTTCTGATGCGCGTATAGACGCTTTTGACTGCATACCGGTAAGGAAAAGTCCGCTTGTCTTTGCGGCTGGTTCTTCCGGGCCTTATGTAAAGGTTTCTGGCAGTCCACAGGACATAGTTGAATCTGTTCCCCTTATTCTTCCAAAGGCTGGTCTTGCCCGTTCCCGCTTTGACTCTTGGATAAAGAGCCGTAATGTTAAGCCCATTGTTGCGGCAGAGGCAGAGGGTAACGAAGCGGTTATGGCTCTTGCAGCCCTTGGTCTTGGCATAGGCCTTGTTCCTCAGATTGTTCTTGAAAACGGCCCCTATCGCGAAGGTTTTATCTGCCACAGTGCAGGAAATGCCCTTGGTTGGTACGACATAGGCTTTATTCAGAAAACCCAGATAAGTGGCAGCGAATCGGTCAAAAAAATACGTCTTGCCGCAACGGACATCCTTCACAATACAGACTGGAATTCAGTATAAAATTGTTTTCCCCCTTCTTTGCTTAATCTATAAAGACAAAATACCGATTGTATAGTATAATTGTTTTTAGGCAAAACGGAGGAATTTTAATGAAGAAAGTTATAATGTTGGCTTTAGCAGCTTTTGCCGCTTGTGCAGCCTTTGCATTTGACACAGAAAGTATAGTGCCTGCATCCCGCGTGAATTCTTATACAAAAACGGATTATGCCGTAATTTCAAAGTTTGGGGAGTATTTCCGCACCCCAACCGTAAAGCATATCCATTCATACAAGAACGGAAAGGAAGTGGAAGTTGCAAGCTACACCGTAAAAAAAGCGTCTGCTTCTGCGGAAAGCAAAGAAATGCTTGTGGACAAGACCCAGTTTGCCTACAATGCCGCCGGAAAGCTGGAAAGTGCAAGCTATTACGACTCAAACGAAAAGCTTATCTGGAAGAGCGTAAAGGAATATGCCGCTGACGGAACCCTTGCTTCTGAATCAGAGTACAATGCAGAAAACGTTCTTGCCGGAAAAACAATCTACAAGTACGAGGCAGGAAAAATAACCGAATCATATTACAACGGAGCAGGTGCACTTCTTGAGCGTACGATTACAAAGCTGGATGCCGCAACAGGCCGTCCTGTGGAGGAATTCCTCTATTATGCAGACGGAAACCTTGACCGCCTTTCGCTTACACGCTACACGGACGACGGAAAAATTTCCCAGGTTGAAGTTTGGGAAGGCGCAGGTCATCCAACTTCAAAAACATGCTATGTTTACGAAAGGACAACCGGTGCGGTCAAGGAAATACAGTCTTTTGACGGACAGGGAAATCTTTTTGAGCGCGTAATTTACAACAACGACGCAAAGGGTAATCCCCAGAAGATTTACAAGTATTCAGTTTCGCGTAAATTTGGCGAAGTTGTGAATGAGCTTAAATATACTGCTGACTTTAGTTTTAGCAACTAAGTTTTAGCAACTAAGCAACAAAATTTTGGCAAATAGCGGTTTGAAGCGTTGGTTACTGGCAGGTCCAATAATCAGCGCTCCATTAAGAACTTTCTTAAAATTACCGATATTTTAATGAAGAATTTCTAAAGCTAAGGAATTAATAATGAAATCTATTGGAATCAAGCTTGCTGATGGCTCATTTTATCCGATTATGAAAGACGGAAGCGTGGAGAAAAAAGCGCTGGACGTTACTACGGTTCAGGATAATCAGACAAAAGTTCAGATTGACCTATACCGCTCCGAGACAGATTCCATGGATGACGCAGAGTATGTGGATACTTTGGAAATTACAAATTTAAAACCGCACCCCAACGGAATCCCAAGCCTGCATTTGAACCTTAGCGTAGACGAAAACAACCATCTTCAAGCGGAGATTCGCGATCCAGAGACCGGAAAGGCCACTTCTACAAACGTAACCCTTGTTAGCAGGACGGAATCCGAAAGAAACGAGCCTGTAAACTTTAACATAGACACTACAACGGCAGATGCCCTGTCTGACATAGATGCCGTTGATTCAGTTTTAAAGAACGGAATGACCGATTCAGATTCAATTTTAAAGGACAGCGAAGGAAATTCAATCTTGGACACTTCCACCTTTACCCTTACCGAGGAAAAGCCCGAGAATGAGATTTTTGCCAGTGCGGAAGACCTTAAGAGTTTTGCGCCAGAAGCCGAATCTGACACGATTTTAAAGGACAGCGAAGGAAATTCAATCTTAGACACTTCCACCTTTACCCTTACCGAGGAAAAACCCGAGACAGAGATTTTTGCGACGGAAGACGAGCTTAATTCCATGCCTCTGGATGATACAACTTATACCGATGCCGGAGAGGCCAACAACAAGGACAACTTTTTTGAGGCACCTTCTGTTATGGAAGAATCGGGAACTGTACTTGAGGAGCAGAAAACATCTGACGGTGAATCTGCCGAAGAGGGCAGCGATACTTTCTCCGACGAGGACTTTGACTTTGAACTTCCAAATTTGGAATCAATACTAAATACAAAAGGCGATGCAGAGAATGCGGACAGAATAATAGTCCAGTCTACGCGGCCAAGTATTATGGAACCAAAACCTGCTGCAGACGACACAGCCATTCAGGAAGAGACGGAAGAAACTCTTGTGCAGGACGGTTCAGAAGCTGTGCAGGATGAAGTTTCCGTTGCAGAAAATGAAGATGCTTCTGAGGAACGTTCCGTAAGCGTAGATTTGAACCTTCCAGATTTTACGCCACCAGAAACATCACCGGAACTTACTCCCAAGAACCCCCAGGAAAGCCTTGCAAAGACAAGACTCCCAGATTTGGACTTGTCGGATTTTGGAGATACATCGGGACTTGCAACAGAAGACTTTGGGCTTCCTAATTTTGATGATGCAGATGAATATCCTTCTGCAGAAGAGGCAGTTGCTTCTGCTGTAGACGCAAGTGAAGACACGGTTCTTGAAGAAGACACTTATACAGAAAGCGTTGCAGAGCCTTCCCAGGAAACATTTGTTCAGGAAGAGAGCGAGCCTTCCGTAGATGAGCGCACTACTTCATTTACCGATTTGGACAGTTCTGCAGTTCTTGCTGCGGGAACAAAAGACGCATACGACCTTCCAAACTTTGACGGCCTTGAGCCAACCGGTATTGAGGATGTTGACATTACATCCGCACTTACAAGCACAAAACAGACAGAAGACACTCTTGTTCAGCAAGAAGATTTCCCTGAGCCGGAAGTTTCTGACTTTGACGAAGCGGTAAAGACTATCCCTGATTCAACAGACAGCGTGATGGCACTTCCCGATTTTGAAGATACAGACTTTGGAACAGAATCCGATGCGAATGAAGGAACAGAATTTACCGTTCCAGAATTTGCCAATGATTCTCCAGCCACAAGACAAAATTCTTATGAAGATTCCGGAGACAATCAAGTGAGCGACTACGATTTGTTTGATGAAGCAGAAGACAATCCTTCCGCGAATTCTTATTCCCCACAGAGCAACATGTTTGAAGGTTTGTACGACAAGGAAACTCTAAGCGGAAGTAATTCGTATGATGAGGACGACAAAGAGGGCGGTTCTGCGCTGCCTGTTATTGTCTGCGTAGTCTGTTCAATTATTTGTATACTTGGCGCACTGCTCGTACTCTTTGTGATTCCGTCAAAAATCAATATCTTTAACAAGAAGACGGAAACCCACATAGCAAAAACAGATGCCGAGCCAGGAACAAAGTCTCTTTCATCAGAAAACAAGGAAGGTGGGGCTGGAAGCTTGCAGGCTGATTCTTCCGACGGAAATGTTTCTTCTGCCCAAACAGGCTCTTCTTCAGAAGCTACTTCTTCTGTTGAATCTGGCATTTCGGATCAGACACACAATGCTGGGGAAGCCTTGCCTCCTCCACAGAAAAAAGACGGCTCTGACAAGACTTCTTCTTCAAAGGCAAAGGAAGAAGTTGTTCCTGCCAAAGAAAATGAAATTGTTATTGCAACGACACCGCAGCAGGTTGTTCCCGAAGCTCCGGCTCGTCCTTCCAAAAAGGCTCCTGACATCCGCTACAAGATTGTCTGGGGTGACACGCTTTGGGACATTTCAAATGCATACTATAAAACGCCTTGGCGTTACCAGCACATTGCAGATCACAACCACATCAAGAATCCTGATTACATTCAGGCCGGAAGCACAATCCTGATTCCGTCTGACTAGGCTGGATAGCTATTGATGAACCGTAAAGTTCTATCGGTTGTTTTACTTTTCTCTGCCGCAGCTTGCTTCTGTTCTTGCAGGGCAAGCGATTCTCTTTCTTCTGAATATGGGAATGACGCTTTTTATTTTAAAGCGCTAAAACAGGTGGACGAAAACGATTATCCAAAGGCAAAGAAGCTCTTGCGCAAAAACAGGAAGAATGCTTCGCCCTTAATCAAGAGGCGGTCTCTGGAGCTTTTGTCTTCCATAGGTTCCATAGATGAAAACTTGCTTTACCTGCATGAGCTTTACAATTTATATCCTGATGATGATTCCCTTTTGCTTTACGTGCACGGGCTTTTTAAAAAGGGTGAGTTCCAGCTGATTGTAGATCTTACGAAAGACACGGACATTTCAAAGTGCCTGAATGAAATTTCCTATTACAGGTGTGCGGCTCTTTACAAGCGAGGCTCTTCAAATTTTTCTGATGAATTTACGCGGTGGTTCACTAGCCGTCCCTATTCAAAGCAGCACTCAAAATTTTTGCAGGACTTTAAGATTTCACCAGATGCATTCCCTGTCATCAAATTCAGAAAGAAAGTTTTTTCTTACGACTACACAAATTCAATTGCAGACATAGAAGAAATATCTTCTAAAAAAGAAACGCTCACACCCCAGCTTGTGAACGACATTGGAAAATCCTATCTTTACGGTTCAAACAACAATACCACCAATGCCCAGTTCATGCATGACTTGGCAGAAGACAAGGCTCTTCCAAAAGATGCCCTTTACAATGCCTACTTTTATGCGGCCCGCATTTATGACAAGGATACAAAATATCCAGACAAGGCATGTGCCGACTATCTTAAGGCAATGGAGTGCGCTGGAGATGATGCTTCTTACGACAGTGCCCTTTGGTATTTCCTAAATTCAAAGCTAAAGATTTCAATTCAGGATGCACTTGAGGCGGTAAAGACTTACGGTCCTTCTATCCGTGACCCAAATTATTATGATGATTTTTTTGACACGCTTTCTTTGCGCATGCTTTCGCGCCATGTTTGGTTTGCGTACTATCAAACGGCAACATCAATTGAAACTTTTGCAAGCAAGGAAGTGGTGGCCAAGTACAGCTATGTAACAGCAAGGCTTTTCCAGACAGGGCTTTTAAAAGTAAACGGCGTAAAAAGCGATGAGGCTGCCAAGAAATTCTTTGAAAAGGCCTTGGATTCCGACACAAGCATCTATTACAGAATTCTTGCGGCATACAGGTTGAATCTTAGTGATGAAGAAGTTAAGGACCGCTTTTCCCTCTTGCGCAAGGACGATTCTTTCGTAGCAAACAAGGACGAAGAAATATTGCTTAACGGCTATGCGGATTTTGGACTTGTTGAACACATCTGCGCTGAATGGGAAAATCATTACAAGGAAATAGGCATTGACTGCGTGCTAAAAATTGCCCAAGCACTTTACGATTACGGCACAACGGACAATTCTTATTACACAAAGAGCCTTAGGGTTGCGGCAAAAAAACTTAACAGAAGCGAAAGCATCCCTCCAGTTGAGCTTTGGCAGCTTGCCTATCCACGTGCTTTCTACGACTGCGTAAAAAAGCATTGTCAAAACTATGGCGTTGATGAGTATTTGCTTTTGGGACTTATCCGTGCGGAAAGTTTCTTTGATCCCACCATACAGAGCAATGCAGGTGCTAATGGACTTACTCAGCTTATGGAAGCTACGGCTGGGGACATTGCAAAAAAGCTTAAAATCCAAGTTTATGATTTGAACGATCCTGATGTAAACATACGCTTTGGGGCGTATTATCTTTCGGAACTTATTGGCCGCTTAAATGGCTCCCAAATACTTTCACTCTTTGCCTACAACGGTGGAATTGGACACGTTCGTTCCTGGCAAAAAAGTGCCGACTTGAATTTTGGTATGGATGATTTGCCCAATGATTTGTTTTTGGAGACCTTGCCTTTCTCCGAGACAAGGCAGTATGGCCGCTATGTTCTTGGATATGCCGCAGTGTATGCCGGTTTGTACTACAAGGATTCACCGGTTCAGGTTGCAAAAAAAATACTTGAATAATCCTCTGTTTTTCACTATCTTTTATTAAGTTATTAACCCTCTGTTTACCAGCAAGAAAAATCATTTAGGAGTCCGCTATGGCAGATCAGAATTTTGAAGAAAAAGTAAAAGAAACATTGGAAGCTTTTCGTCCCCAACTTAATGCGGATGGTGGTGACTTGGAATTCATAAGCATAGATGAAGAAAATAAAGTTCACATTAGGCTTACCGGGGCATGCGGAAACTGCCCAATGGCCGTAATGACTTTAAAGATGGGAATTGAACGCTATCTTAAGGAAACGGTTCCCGAAGTTTCAGAAGTGGTGCAGGAAATATAATATGGTTATTCAAAGTAATAAAGTTGTTAACATTCATTATGTTTTAAAAGACATAGACGGTGCCCTCATTGATTCAACAGAAGGGATGGAGCCTTTGGAATACATTCATGGCAAGGGCTTCCTTTTGCCAAAGATAGAAAGCGCATTGGAAGGCAAGTCTTCCGGTGATAAAGTTTCTATCCTTGTTGAACCAAAGGACGGCTACGGTGAATGGGATGCTTCCCTTGTAATGGACATTCCCCGCTCAAATTTTGCAACTGATGCAGAAATAAAAGAAGGAATGCAGTTCCACGCAGGAGACTTGGCTGGCTCTAGGATTGTTACCGTAAAGAGTGTTGGCCCTGATTCTGTTACCGTAGACGCAAACCATCAGTTGGCAGGAAAAAAGCTTCAGTTTGAGATTGAAGTTGTTTCTGTACGCGATGCAACGGAAGAAGAGCTTAACTTTAGCTGTGGAGGCGGTTGTGGCGGCTGCGGCGGAGGATGCGGTGGCTCTTGCGGCGACGGAGGCTGTGGTTGCGGAGACGACAGTGAAGGTGGCTGTGGAGGATGTGGCTGTTCTTGCGGCTGATAAATCTTAAGCCTTAGTCTTGAATGATGCCCTTGTTCTTTAGCACTGCAAGAATCTGTTCTGTGTTAACGCTTTTAGTTGCGTTTTTCATGCTAACAGAAAAATCTGCAATGCCCTTGTACATACGCACACGTTCTTCAAAAAATTCATGAAAGATAGACCGCACTTCTTGCAGGGAGTGCGGATTTTTTTTTGCTATGTATGCAGGCATGTTGCTAAGGCTTCCGTCTTCTTCTATTTTTACTTCCGAAAGAATTCTTTTTGCCGCTATTTTTTCTTGCGAATTAAGGAATACAAATGTGCTCACTTTTTTAAGTTCAAGCAGGGCAAATGAATTGTTGCATATTCCACCGCCGGTTGCAATTACAGCCGGTGCCTGTGAAGAAGAGATTTTTTCTGCTACAAACTGGCAGGCATTTTTTTCTGCGGTCTTGAATCCTTCTTCGCCAGACTCTGTATAAATTTGGCGCGGACTTTTTCCCGTCTGTTCAGCAATTACGTCGTCTGTATCGTAGAAGTTGACCCCCATTTTTTTTGCAATGATTTTTCCCTGGGTGGATTTTCCGCAGTGCTTTATTCCCATAAGTGCGATTGTTTTATTTAGCATTTAATCATTTCCTTAAAAAGTAAAAATATTGCTGGAACTTTTTGAATTGTTTCCGCATTAAAATTTTTCCATTCTTCTACAGACTGGGTTTTGATGAATTCATTTTCGCAGGTAAGGCCGCTTGCAATGCAGAGCATGGTGTTCTTTTTGCAAACCCTAATAATTGTTTCCAGCATTTTTGCGTTGCGGTAGGGGGCTTCTATAAAAAGCTGGGTTTGGTCTTCATTCCATGCGCGGCTTTCCAGCTGCCTAAGTTTTTTTGCACGCTCATCATTTTTTACAGGAAGGTAGCCGTTAAAGGCAAAGCTCTGTCCGTTGAATCCGCTTGCCATTACTGAAAGAATTATGGAAGAAGGTCCTGTTAGCGGAACAACCTTAAGATGCTTTTTGTGTGCCATTGCAACAACAGCTGCTCCCGGGTCTGCCACTGCAGGGCATCCTGCTTCGGAAATAACACCCATTGGCTGCTTGTGTTTTTGCAGGGGTTCCAGATAGTTTCCTATGCTTTTAAGGTCTGTGTGTTCATTCAGTTCGTAAAAGGTTAGGGAATCAATGTCTATTTCTTTGCTCAGGCTAACCAAAAAGCGTATTGCTGATTTTTTGTTTTCCACGATGAAATATTTTATTTCTTTGATGATGCCCAAGTTGTAGGAAGGGAGCACTTGTTCGTTGGCACTGCCTAGCGTTACCGGAATTAAATACAGTGCCGGACTTATATTTGCATTGTTGGAATTTGAGTCTTCGTTCATTTTTAATATTATACACACTCAGACTTTTTTTTCAATGCAAAAACTTGAGCATGCATGGAAATCAGTTTTGTGCTTTACTACAGAAGTTTGATTATCTCGCCAATTACACCCTTCATGCGGTCGTCGCTAAGGCCAAAGTCCATTAGTTTGTAGGACCAGGCGGATCTTCCGATTCCGCATTCAACAAATGCTGCGTGGATGTCCTTGTACCAAGCCAGTGTGTCTTCTGGACTTGCGCGGTCTATTACTCCGTATTCTCCGCAGTAGATTGGAATGTCGCGTTCCTTGCAAACATTAAGTCCTGCCTGCCATTTCTGAATAAAAAAATCTTTGTCGTAGCGTTTGCTTTCATCTGGAACGTGATTGATAAAATCTGTCATGCCAAAAGAGCGTGCCGCATCGTTGTGTTTTTTGAATGTTGTTGGATATTCCAAGTGGAAGTCATGCGGCATGTTGGCAACCCACGGGGCTGCCTGATGGGTAAAGAGCAGGGGGTCGTAGCAGTGAAAGTTGTATACGATGTTTTCATCTGCAGGCTTGTCCAAATCTTTAAGGGCATCAATTGAATTGTTCCAGTAACCGCCGACCAAGATTTTTATTGTAGAAGAAAAGCTTCTTATTATTTCTATTGCGTGGGCTGCAATTTTGTTCCAAGCGTCGCTGTAGGAGGGAAGAGTTACTTCGTTCAAAAGTTCAAAGGAAAGCATGCTTTCCTTTTTTGCAAAGCGTTTGGAAAATTCAGTCCAGAGAGTGTAGAAGTGCTCGTGAAGTTTTGGCTGATCAAAAAAATTGTTTTTGGCAATTTCTGCGTCAAAGGAATAACCAAGTGTTTTGTGCAAGTCAAGAATAAGATTCAGCTTGTTCTTCTTTGCCCATTGAATTGCATTTTCTACGTAGCCAAATCCTTCTTCTATTAAAGAGCCGTCTTGCTTTTGAAAAACCTGCCAGTCAACAGGAAGGCGTACGTGGTCACAGCCCCAGCCAGCAATTACGGCAAAATCTTTTTCACTGATATAGGTCTTGTAATGCTCCGTTGTGTATTCTGAACACTGGGAAAGCCAACCGCCTAAATCTACACCTTTTTCGTAACCAACAAATTTCTTCATACTCATTCCGTCTTAAAACTGTTTATTTCGCTGCCAATCTTGTTAACGCTTTCGTTCATGCGGGCAACGCTTTCGTCAAGTGCGGCACCGCTTTTTACAATGCTCTGGGCGTTGTCAGACATTTCAGACATGCTGGTGCGGACTGCTTCTACGCTGTTGCGCAGGTGGTTCATTTCCTCAAGTACCTGTGCGCTTCCTTCTGCCATTTGAACGGATGCATTGCGTACTTCCTTAGTGTTGCTGTCCATGAGCGAGAGGGAAGAAATTACTTCCTTAGAATCTTCTTGCTGCTCTGCAAGGGATGTCTGCATTGTGTGGACAATTTCATCCGTTGACTGTATGCGCTGCGATACTCCCAAGAATGCATCGCTTGATGCCTGGGATGCGGTAACAATTTCCTTAATACTTTCCTGAATGTTGTGCAACTGGGTACCGATTGTCTTTGACTGTGCAGAAGAAGTTACGGAAAGGCTTCTGATTTCGTCTGCAACTACCGCAAAACCCATACCCGCTTTTCCTGCGTGTGCAGCTTCAATTGCCGCGTTCATGGCAAGAAGGTTTGTCTGTCTTGCAATGGAAGCAATTGCCTTGTTGGCCGTCTGAAGCATCTGGGACTGTTCGTCAATTTGAGCAATGCGTTCGTTAACGTGCTTCTGTTTTTCCATACCGTTCTGGGTTGCGCTGTCTAGCTGGTTGAATGATTCGGTAAGGTCTTTCATCGACTTGCTGATGTTGCCTATGCGCTGTATCTGAGTCCCGATTGCGGAAGAAGATTTTTGTATGCTCTGGCTTTGAGAGTCAATCATCTTGTTCAGCGTGGTGATGTTGGAAGTAACTTCCTGTACAACGGACGCTGCTTCCGTAAAGCCTGTGGCCTGGCTTGAAATCTGGTTCTGGACATTGTCTATGCTAAGACGGATGTTAGTCATAGAGTCGGATGTCTGCTGAACGCTCTGCTTCATGTTGTCCTGAACTTCCGTTAGTCGTTGGCCGGAAAGTTTTAGCCCGCTGATGATTGAATTCAACTTATCCATAAAGGCATTAAAGCCGTTGACAATTTCGTGGATGGACTTGAAAGGCGTGCGTATGTTGGTGTTAAGGTGGCTGGTAAGGTCTGCCTCACCGCTTGCAATATCGCGCAAGGTTGAGCGGATTTCCATAATAGGCTGGAAGAGGTTGCGCATGGTGAATATGATGATCAGGGCAATTACAAGGAGCAGTATTATGGAAAGCGGGAACATTGCGTTTGACACAAAGTCGCTGAATGTAAAGGGCTTGTACAAGACCATGTGCCAGCGCAGGGAATCAACCGGTACAATAAGGTACTCGCCGCGTGCAGTTGAAAAAAGTGTGTTCTCTGTTGGAAAGAGGTTAATGTCTCCGCTAAGTTCTGGCAGTACGGACGTAATCAATGCTGTTTTTTCCAGGTCGGTTACGTCTGGAGAAGCGGAAACCTCGCGGTCGCCGTTGTACATGTACATAGTGCAGCCTTTGGTGATAGTCTTGTACATGTCCGCAACAAAGTCTGTAATCTCAATACCGGTTCCAGTAATACCAGTAACTTTTCTAGAGCTATTGTAAACAAGGACGTTTACCCACATGAAGGTCTTCTTTAAACCGATGTCATAGTCTACGTAGAACTGGAAGGGAAGGTTTGCGTCTATGGTTGCCTGAAACCAGTCGTTGGCAGGATCCTTTTTGTCAAGCTTATAGATGAACTCCATGTTGGAGTAGTACATAAGGTCTTTGTCTGAAATCCAGAAGGTGCGGTGGGAGGCGAAAGAGTCCTGGAAGGATGCAAATTCGCGCCGTGCCGATGTTACAATGTCTGGGTCGTCGGGGTGCTCCATATAGTCAATAACAGCCGGTGATTTTGCAAGCTGAAGAGCCAGTTTTCGTTCAGGCAGAAGGGATTTTTCTATTTCCGTAAGCTTTAAGTATGCGATTGTTTCCAAATCTGCTTTTGCTTTTTTTCTGAACAATGCGCGGGAAGAAACATTGATAATGCATAGGGCGGCAAAGCATCCTACAGCAGCAGCACAAATTTTTATGGCCGTTAACTTCATTTTTACCTCGGTTGCAACGACAGTTTTTTAGTTAACTTTTTGACATTATAATAGATAAGTATATCATATAATCGGAAAAGAGCAAGCAAAATTTAAGGGAAAAAGTTTTTAAGGCAAATTTAATATTTTTTTCTTGAACTGCGGGGCTCATCTTATTAGGGAATATGTGATATAATTTAGTACATCCTTGGAGGACATATATGGGCAAAAGAAAGACAAAGCAAAGAAAAGGCGACGGCAAAGACGACAACTACTGGAAGTCGCAGAAGAGAGAAGAGGAAAACGAAGCCAAAATTGAAGCCGAAAAGCGAAAGGCAATAATAGAAGAAAGCCGTTTAAGCCAGGAAAAATGGCAAAGGGAATGTAAGGTTGTGAATCAAATAGTTGAAGAAGAAAAAGACAAGCTTACGAGTAAAGGCTTTTTTATAAAAAAGATTGTTGTGGATTTCTTTGTGGATGATACAACTTCTTCCTTTGTGATTGGGCTAGTTATTTTGTCTTTAATTCTTCTTGTGGTTGGATTTTTGGCATGGCTTGGCATCTCAGGCTACAGGAAAGAAATTAATGCTAAATACAAAAGCAGTCCAGAAGCTACTATTGTTGAAATAACAAAAGATGTTAAAGAATACGAAGTTTTTGATAAAGCTGAATGGGAAAAATACAGCGGCAAGCCGGAGACAAAGAACAAATATAAAAAGAAAGAGAAAAAGACAACCTATAACCTTAAATGGGAATACGAAATTCAAGGCGAGAAGCATGTACTTGTTACGCACGAGAAAGACTTTTGTTTTAGCAGTGTTGGCGACAAGAAGACCTTGCAGCTTTACAGCGAGGACGGAAAAAATTTTAAGCTTAGAGAATCCTCTTCTTTGTTTTCAAAGCTGATAATTCTTGTATATTGTATTGTGTCACTTCTTGCAGTATATGCCATTATCTGCCTTGTGATACAAAAAATACGCTTTGAAAGGCAAGTGCAACCAAGAATTCGTGAGGCAAGAAAAGCATTGGAGTAGCCAGAGAATAAAAATGATTATTTTCTGTTAACTACCGCTTTTATCCAGTCCTGGGCTGTCTCTTCTCCGTGGCCGGTTTTATCTTTTAGTTCAACCCAGAAGTGGTAGCGGGATTTGTACTGGACATAGCGCGAATTCCTGCACCAAAAACCGCACATCTTTCCGGTGGGACTGCCCTGCTCAAAGATGCCCTTGTCGTTTTCCGAAGTTGCAAAGTAAAAGCTTACTGGCAGAACCGTAAGCAGTTCCTTTAAGGACATCTGGTAAAAGCCACTGCCAGAAATTACTCCTCTAAAAAGATGGGGTTCATGGCAGGCAAGTTCAACTGCATATTTTGCTCCCTGCGAAAAGCCCCATGCGACTATGTTTGTAGGGTCTATGCACAAATTCTGAAGCAGAACATTTTGAATCAAAAGGCTCATGCTGTGAGGGTCTGTAAAGTAACCTATGCGGGCAACAACTGCTAAAACTGCGCATCCTTCGGGATAAACCTCTTTCTGGAATTCTGGGGTTATAAAGGTACGCGCATAGCTTACGGCTTTTGCCTGTTCCATGGAGCCGTGAAAAGTTACAATCAGTGGGAGCTTGGCCTTTGCGTTGTCTTTGTCATTTTTATATTTTTCCGGCAGATATAAAAAATATTTGTGGCCGGTTGCATATTCCCTGTAAGACCAGGTGCTGTCATCAAATTTTTTTGTGCTCCAGTAATAGGCCGCGTCAAAGTTTAGCTTTAATTTTTTTGGTGTATAAAGCCATATTGCTGTGGCTGCCAAACAGAGAATGACCATCACGAAAATTCCGCAAATCTTCCACTTTAGTTTTACTTTCATACAATAAAGCATAACAGTTGCTATTGGATTTTTCAACCAGCTTATGCCCGATTGTAGAGGCTAACACATTGCATAGTGTTCAAAAGAAGAAGCAAAATATTTGAAAAATTTGAGTCTGTCTGGTAGAATAAAAAATAAGGAGTATTATATGCAAACAGTTTACGATTTTATAAAAGCCTGTGAAACTTATTATCTTGCCACAGTAGAAGACGGCCAGCCCCGCGTTAGGCCCTTTGGAACAATCAATATTTTTGAAGGAAAGCTTTACATTCAGACCGGAAAGTCAAAGGATGTTTCCAAGCAGATTCAGGCAAACCCAAAGGTGGAGCTTTGCTGCTTTAACGGAAAGACTTGGCTTAGGCTTTCTGGCACCCTTGTCCGCGATGACAGGATTGAGCCAAAAAAAGACATGCTGGAAAAATACCCTTCGCTAAAGGCAATGTACTCTGCAGAAGACGACAACACGGAAGTCCTCTATTTTAAAGATGCGACCGCAACTTTTTCTAGCTTTACGGAAGCCCCAAGGGTTGTAAAATTTTAGGTAAGCAAAATGGCAATCCAAATATTCGGCACTTCAAAATCTTTTGACACAAAAAAGGCGGAGCGTTATTTTAGCGAAAGGCGCATTCCCTTCCAGAAAGTAGACATTAAGGAAAAGGGTATTTCCAAGGGTGAACTAGAAAGCATAATTTTATCCCTTGCAAAGCGTGAAGGCAGCAGGGCTTTGGCTGTAGAATTGCTGGCAGACAAAAAGGGCAAAGACTACGCCTCGTTTGCTTATCTTGACGACAGCGAAAAAGAAGACAAGCTTTTGGAAAACCCCATGCTTTTAGCCCAGCCAATTTGCCGCAACGGAAAAACGGATGCCGCTGTTGGCTACGCACCTGACGTGTGGGCAAAGTGGAATTAATATGATTTCCTTTGGAACTTGTAAAAATATAAATTTGCTAAACTCAACCAATGGTTCGTGTACATTTTTCTTATACGGCACTATTATTTGACCAGAAAGGAGTTCCTTATGGATATGGTAAAAATTGGAAAATTCATTGCGCAGTGCCGCAAAGAAAAGAATTTGACCCAGGCACAGCTTGCAGAAAAATTTGGAATTACGGACAGGGCTGTTTCCAAGTGGGAGACGGGAAATTCCTTGCCGGATGCTTCTATAATGCTGGAGCTATGCACACTTCTTTCTATAAATGTAAATGAACTTTTAAAAGGAGAACGTATTGCCATGGAAAATCTTAGCAAAGAATCAGAAGCCAACATCATTGCCCTCAAAAAAGAAAACGAGCTGCAGACCAAAAAACTTCTTAAGCTGGAATGGTTTTTGGTAGGAATTTCGCTTGCGGGCTTTTTAATCTTGTGCCTGGCAGGTGAATTTGTTGCAAAACACTATAACGCAAAATTGCTTTCGTACCTGCTGATTGGTGGCGGAGTTTTGCTTGTGCTTTGTGCCGCTCTTGTTGGCGTGTGGATAGAACAGACTGCCGGCTACTACGAATGTGCCTCTTGCTCCCACCGCTACAAACCCACTTATGCTGCAGTTCTTTTTGCCCCTCACATGAGCCGCACCAGATGGATGAAGTGTCCTAAATGTGGAAAGCGTACTTGGCAGAAAAAAGTAGTGGAAAAAGAGAACAAAAGTACAGACTCTCTTTGCAATTAAATAAAACTCATAATGCTTTTCCATTCTGCGCAAAGTTTTTCAAAAGTCCATGCGGCGTTTGCGGGACTTGTTGAAGGAAGGCAAATTGATTCCCGCTTTGTTTGTGGCAGCAGGTATTTTTTGTAGAGAGAGTCCGCTGTTTTTCCGTTGGTGAAAACTTGGGCAACTTGTGCGGCAGAAAGAATGTGCGAAATGTCGTTTGGCACAACGTCTTTTATGCTTGCGTCGCTTGAACCTGTTATGCTGCAAGAAGCAATCACGTCCCAGACTGCAATGCCGTGCAAAAGAAGAAATGCGCGTTTTTCTTCTACGGTAAGGGGAACTCTGTCTTTGAGCAAAGTAGCCAAAACTTTCCAAAAACGGTTCTGCGGATGCCCATAGAAAAATCCAACCTCCCTGGACTTAACCGAAGGAAATGACCCTAAGATGAGAATTTTTGAATTGCTGTCGTACACTGGCGGGATGGGGTGCTGCATATTTATAGAAGTATATTAAATATAAAAATAGCCCCACGGAGTACGCAGGGCTGTAGTCAAATGACTTCGGCACAAGGCCTTATTGTGATTTGATTTCTTAAATTCAGAATATCATGTTATAATAGTAATTGCAATATAGTTTTAGTTTTTTTCATCGAGGGCTTTTTATGAAAACTTTGGGACTTGATATTGGTACTAATTCAATTGGTTGGGGAATTGTTGATGAAAGCGCACAAAAAATTGAAAAGTGCGGTATCTTATTATTATACATCAAAAAAAGAAATCAAACCACTACATTGTTTTGCAGGGGTAGTTTTTGTGAAAGGAACTGTTTGCAAAAGAGAGCACGGCAGGCACTGGAGGGGCGAGTTGCTTGCAACTCGTTGCGATAGCAATGGAGGCCGGAGGGCTGGAACCCCGCAAGCGCCACATAATGGGCATATTCGGTTAGCGGAACGAATATGCGCTTAAAATTTAAAAGTGCCGCAAAAGAAAAATCCAAAGAAAAACCTTGTAATTTTGTTGATTTTTGATTATTTTTTAAGAGATGGACGATTTATATTCGGTGTTGGGCGTTTCAAAGAGCGCCTCTGCGGATGAGATTAAAAAGGCATATAGGACACTCGCATTCAAGTATCATCCGGACAGAAATGCCGGGGATAAAGTCGCGGAGGAAAAATTTAAGCAGGTGAACGCGGCTTATTCCGTTCTTGGGGACGAGGACAAGCGCAGGCAGTACGACATGTATGGTTCATCTTCTCAGAGTTCTTCTTCCGGTTATAGCCAGGGAAGCGGTAGGGCTTATGGAAACTGGGGCTTTTATGGAACCGGGAATTCTTACGGCGGCTACAATCATGGCCCGGATGGTTACGGAGAGGAGAATTTCTATAGCAACGGCTTTGACCCCTTTGAGGAGTTTTTTAGGGCAACAAGAAGCGGCAGTTCAAAGCAAAATCCAAATTCGTTCAAGTGGTCGTCTGGATATAATAAGCAGGACTTGTCGCGCAAAGATGGTTTTGCCATGCTTTTTAAGGGTGCTTTGCAGGCTGTCGTGGCGTTTTTTGTGCTAAGGATTATAGTTCTTTTCTTCCCGCTGAACATTCTTGCGGTAGTTTTTCTTGTTCAGGGGATTAAAGATGTTTTCAAGTCGTTAAAATATATTTTCCAACCTGAAAAAAAGTAAGTTAATCTTGTTATTTATTAGCGTTCGCGGAAAATAATGCGGCCACGGTTCAGGTCGTAGGGGGAAAGTTCTACTTTTACGCTGTCACCCGGAACAATGCGGATGTAGTGTTTGCGCATCTTGCCGCTCAAATGTGCAAGAATAACGTGCTGATTCTGCAGTTCAACACGGAACATTGTGTTAGGAAGGGCTTCTTTTACAATACCTTCAACTTCTATAGCGTCATCTTTATTAGCCACAAATTCCTCCAGAATTTATTTGCCTTTTGCTGAATTTGTTTGTATACTAGTATGTACAAAAAACCATAAATTGTCAATAAAGGTGAATAGTATGAAGAAAAGCTTTATAGAAAGTCAGAAAAAAATGCTCCTTGCAAAGCGCCAGGAAATAATGGACACTTTAAAAGGACGCAATGAACAGCTTTCCAACCTTGTAGAAGCAGCAGAACCGGGTGACGAGGCAGACCTTGCATCCGACAGAATAGACGGTAATTTGGCACTTAAGCTTGGCGATGAGGACATGCGCCGTCTGGAGCAGATTAATTCGGCTCTTGAGCGCATTACAAAGGGTACTTACGGTGTTTGTCAGAACTGCGGAGAGGACATTAACGAAGGCCGTCTTGAAGCTATGCCTTATGCAATGCTCTGTCTTGACTGCCAGGCCGCGGAAGAAAGACGCAACAGGTAGAAATTACATCAGAGGGGCTGCATTTTGAACGAGTTTTTTCCTTCTATAAAAGCAAGTTCTTTGCAGCCAGCATTTTTTAGCATTTGAATTGTTTCGTCAAAGGCAAAATCCAAGGTTTCTGCTGAATGGGAGTCGGAGCTTAGGGTTAGGGGTACATTTTTTTGTATCAAAAGCGAAAGGAGTTCTCCGTGGGGGAAGGAGGTGGCCATGTAGCCGCGTGCCATTCCGCCTACGTTTACTTCTGCAACTACGCCTGCGCTTGCAATTTCATCAGCCAAAAGGGCTATCTCTTTTTTGTACCACTCACTTTTTTCGTCAAAAAGGGGGGCTGCTACCTTTGGACCGTTCTGTTTTTTGATTAAGTCGCAATGGGCAATTATCGTAAAGTCGCAGGTTTTTAGCATTTGCCGCTCAAGGTAAAAGTACTCCTGCACGGCTTTTTTTGCGTCTCCGTCAAAGTAGTTTTTTATTCCCCCTAGGACATCTGCTTCTCTTCCGTCTGCTTCTATGAATCCCTTCTTGCCAGGAACATAATGAACCGCGCCTATAAGATAGTCGGGGTCAAATTCTGCAAAGCGGTCCATCTTGGGTGCGCAAACGCCTTCTATGAAATCAGCTTCAAAGCCAAGCTTTACTTGAATGCGGTCACTGTATTCTTTGCCTAGGCGGTGTATTTCTTTTGCGTATGCTGAATGTTCCCGCGACTGGAGGTGCCAGTCTGATGAAAAGGGGTACATGGAATGGGAGCTGAATCCCAGCGCATCAAAACCTTTTTGCAGGGCAATCTGAACTATCTGCTCAGGGGTGTTTTTTCCGTCGCAAAAGGTTGAATGGGTGTGATAGTTTGTTTTTTTCATTTTAGTGAATCCGACCATTTTTTTTCAAGATTTTTAAATTCAATAAATGCAAGTTCAAATTCGACTTCCGAAGCTTCAACGGTGACAAAATCGTCTTTTCTTGCGGCTTCGTTCATTTTTTTTGCGGGGGCATAAAGGCTGCTTATGCTGAGTGTTCCGCAGCTGCCCTTTAGCTTGTGGGAAAGTTCGTCCAGCTTTTTAAAGTCCTTCTCTGGATTCTTAAGCTCCGGCCTTAGTTCGGCAAGGATTTCTTCCGTCTGCTTGATGAAGTCATTCATAAGGCTAACGGCAAGCTCTTCGTCTCCGCCTACGGTGTCCATAAAGTCGCTTATGTCCCATTTGTCGCTGGCAAGATTGTTTACTTCTGTAAGGGAAACTATTTCCTTTGCTTCCGGGATTGTAAGAACTGCCGTCCATTTTTCCAACATTCCGCGCACTCCGTCTTTTTTGAAGGGTTTTACGAGGATGTCGTTTATGCCAAGTTCCCGGTAAGTCTTAAAGTCGTTGGGGTCGTTGTTTGCGGTGCAGGCAATGATTATTCCGTTGTAGTTCTTTGCGCGTAGTTCAACTGTGGCATCTATTCCGCTCTTTACCGGCATTAGTATGTCCATGAAAATCAGGTCGGTTTCGGGATGCTTTTCTATCATTTTTACTGCGGCGGCACCGTCTTCTGCAGAATAAACTGTAGCACCGAATTTTCTTAGGAAGGTTTCTATGAGCTTGCGGTTTACCGGATGGTCTTCTGCAACAAGAACCTTGCAGTTTCTGGCAATTTCGTTTTCTTCTATGAGCGGCACCAGGTTGGTTGGGGCAAGGTTTATGTTTTTGATTGCTTCCATTTCTACCGGATAGATGTTTGGCAGGCTGGTAAAGGCTTCGTTCAAAAGGGTAAAGAGCTGCTTTCTTTTTACCGGTTTGTAAAGGTAGCCGTTGAACCAGTCAAGGATTTTCATCTTGGCATCTTTGCCCATCTGTCCTTCTGGAACAACAAGGTACATTTTTAGCTTGTTGGTGATAAGGCTGCTCGTTACCTCTGATGCAAAGCGCCAGCCGTCCATCTTGGGCATAATCATGTCAACAAAGACCACTGTGTAGGGGTGCTTTTCCTTTGCGGCTGCGGAGATTTTTTCCAAGGCCTGTTCGCCGGAAAGGGCAGTGTCTATTTGGCTTATGCCAAGGTTTTTTATCTTGGTGGCAAGGGCTGCAAGTGCAAGTTCATTGTCGTCTACAAGAAGGATTTTCGTGTGTTCAGGGATGGTAAGGTGCGGTGTGAATTCTTCCAGCTGGGCGTCTATCTGGGAAACCTGCATGGGTATGCTGAACCAGAAGATAGAGCCTCCTGCCGGATTGTCCTTTACGCCAATTTGGCCTTTCATTATGTCTACAAGGTTTTTACAAATTGCAAGGCCCATTCCAGAGCCGCCGTACTTTCGGGTTGTGCTTGCGTCCACCTGGTAGAAATTGTTAAATACAAGCTCCTGTTTTTCTTTTGGAATGCCAATACCGCTGTCTATTATTTCAAAGTAAAGCTTTTCGTCGCGGCAATATACGCGGACAACCACGTAGCCTTTTTCCGTAAACTTAACGGCATTTTTTACAAGATTCAGTATTACTTGCTGAAGGCGGGTAGGGTCGCCCATGATGATTTTGGGGAAGGTGTGGTCTATGTCCGTAACAATTTCAAGGCCCTTGTTGATGGCTTCTATGCTGACCAAGTCAACGACGTGTTCCGTAAGCTCAACAACGTCAAAGGGGATGTATTCAAGCTTAAAGTCGCCGGAGTGGATTTTTGTATAGTCAAGGATGTCGTTTGCAAGCTGAAGCAGTACGTTTGCGCTGAATTCAATCTGATGGACATATTCATTCTGCTCTTTGTCCAGCGAAGTTTCACCAAGCAATTCTACCGTACTGATTATTGTCTGGATTGGGGTGCGCACTTCATGAAGGGTGCTTGCCAAAAACCTAGAGCCTGCGTCTATTGAATTAACTTCCACAAGAATCCCCCTGCGAGGGCAAATATGGCAGCCTTATGAGTGAAGGACTTCCATTGCCTTTTGCACGATAACGTCAGCTTTCTGAGGCTTTATCAGATAGCCTTTTGCGCCAAGACTTAGCGACTTTACTACGGCATCGCGCATTGTTGCCTGAGAATAAATAAGAATCGGGGCCTTGAAATTTTCACGCTGAAGGGTACGGAGAATGTCAAAACCGTTGATGTCCGGGATATAAATGTCCAGTATAACAAGGTCAAATTCCTGGTCTTCTATTGCGTGCATAAAGTCTACGCCGTTTGAAAAAAGAACCGATTTTGCACTTACTCCAGCAAAGGCTTTTTCCAAGAGGCGGCGGATAACAACGTCGTCGTCTACAATTGCCACTTTTAGAACGTTGCCGGAATCCTGCTCAGAAATGACACCTTCGGCATTGTCATTCATAAAGCGCATTTCTATGGAAGATTCCTGGGTGCTGTGGTCATCTACAGAAAGAATTCTTTCCGAAACGATTTCATTAACGCTTTCGCCCTGGCTTGCATCAACCATGGAGTTGATAATGTCGTTCATGTTGTCGGAAACTTCTATGTCCTTGTAGAGGGGGTGGCCCTTGACCAATTCCTTTGTAAAGGTGTCGAAAGAAAGAATCTTTACGTTCTTTGGCTTTATGCGTTTGTCTTCCAGAATGTTGTCTATTAGGACTTCCAAGTTTGAGCCGTCTATAAAGGTGAGCTTTATGTTCGTCATCATGATGATGATTTTTGGCTCGTTAATCTTGTTTTTGTCCAAAAGTTCCTGAAGGCGGTATTTTAGGAGGTAAAGCTTTTCCCTGTTAAGGCCTAGCGCAATTTCCGTAAAGACAATAAGGCCGTTAACATGCATTTCCATGATGCTGGGGGTAGAGTCAAGCGAGAAGCTCATCTTGAGGATTTTTCCGATTGACTCAAAGAAGATGTCGAATTTTATAGGCTTGGTAAAATATTTGACTACGGCAAACTGGGCCAGTGTTGCAACATGGTTGCGCGGAATGTCCGGGCCGCTTATGATAATAGGTATTTTTTTAGCGTTAGGGTCGTCATATTTCTTTAGCAAGAAATCCTGAAGTGAGCTTATGTCGCTTTCTACATCAATGATAATCAAATCGGGAAGAGTTGTTATCATTTTTGTATATGCATCGCGGTTTCCCACCGCATATTCAACATTCACCTGCTCTGCAACGAGTTTTTCCTTAAGAAATTCGCGGAACATGGGAGATGCATCTATTACCAATACCTTCTTCATACTATCCATTTTACTTTATTAAGTGTATAATTTCAAGGTATATTTCAAGGTATGTATAGTAAAAAGGAAATCGCTTTTGGAGGAAGTTATGAAAAAAGCTGTTGTTTTTATTGCGGATGGAACTGAGGAAATAGAGGTGATTACCCCTGTTGACTATTTGCGCAGGGCTGCTGTTCAGGTGCATTTTGTTGCCATTGGTCAGTCACGTACGGTTACGGCTGCTCATGGTGTTAGCATAAACGCAGACATGACCCTTGAATCCTACCTTTCTGCCGGGGAAGAGCTGCCGGATGCCGTTGTTGTGCCCGGTGGAATGCCTGGAACTACGAATATTGCAGATTGCCGTGCGGCGGTTGATTTTATAAGACAGATGAATGATGCGGGCAAGCTTGTATGCGCAATATGTGCGGCTCCTAAGGTTGTGCTTCCCAAGACTGGTGCGCTAAAAGGAAAAGCCTGGACTTGCTACCCTGGAATGAGGGAAGAGGCGGCAGAATTTATTGCCACCTACAGGGACGAAGCCTTTATTCATGATGGAAACCTTATTACAGGAAGAGGCCCCGGTGCTGCGGAGGAATTTTCCATGGAAATAGTCCGCACTCTTACCGGGGACGCAATCTACAGCAAGATAAAGGAAGGTTCCGTTCAGCGTTAGCGCTTGTCTTCAATGACTTTTACGATTTCGCCAATGTACATTGTGTGGAAGTCGTCCTTTTTGTAGTTCTGATTCATGATTTTTTCGTCGGTAAAACAGTATGCGTCAAAGGGCTGGGCATAGAGTTTCCTGCAAAAGAGCACGAGGCGAGCCTGTTTTATCCACGGAATGTCATTCATGTAGTCTACGTCCAGCTTTGCGGGGCCAAATTTGTCTCCGTTTCTTCCGCTGTGACTGCCACAGTAGTTTAGCGCAGTCTTGTATTTTTCACCAAGCACGCTGAGCGAAAAGTATTCTGATGAGTCAACGATTTCTTTTGTGTAGCGCGAAGGACGCAGGTAAATCGTTGCGACTGGCTTGTTCCAGAGGATTCCAACCCCTCCCCAGCTTGCGGTCATTGTGTTTACGCGGCCAGTTTTTATGTTGCCGTCTTCGTCTTCCGTAGTCGTGCATGCCGTTACCAGCATCCAGTCTTTGCCAATCATTTTGAATGAGTTGTCCGTAATTGCTTCCGGACGGATTGTCTTAAACATAGGTACCCCTTGCGCGGTGTTTTTGAAAGTATAGCATAAACCTTGAAAAAGGTCTAATAAAAATATATTATTCTAGTTATGACTATCAATTCAAAGGCCGCATTTTTTAAGACAGTATTTGGCGTACTTTTTGTCCTGACATTCTTCTCCTGCAGCAATGGAAAAAAATGGTACACAAACTTTGACGAAGCTTCCGCAAAAGCAAAAAAATCTGGAAAGAACATATTCCTGCTTTTTAGCGGTGATGACTGGGACAATACGAGCGCAGGCTTTAAGGCTGATGTTCTGCAGACTGATGAATTTGCAAAGGAAATAGGCAAAAAATACGTTCTGCTGAACCTGGACTTTTCCCAGGATGAATACGCAAAGACCGAAGTGGAGGAAAATGCCACCGAAGAAGAGAAGACTGCTGCCCAGGAAATAGCCACTCGTTATCAGGAAAAAGAAAAGCTGGTGCTTGAATACCATGTCCAGCAGTACCCGGCGGTTTTTATAACAACGCCAGAAGGCTACTATATTGATTCAATCAATTATGATGCAAGTTTTACGGACTTTCCAAAGTTCTACGAAAAGTTCAAGGACCATCAGGGACTTATAGACAAAGCAAATGGATTTATGCAGGCTATAAAAAAGGCAAAGGGAAAAGACAAGGTCCTTGCAATTGATGCCTTTTATGAAAGCACGCCCGTTGACTACCAGCCGCTTCTTGTGCCTATGTTTAAGGAAGTGCCCTCACTTGATGAAGAAAATGAAACTGGGCTTCTTGGCAAGTACGAGCTTGCCCAGGCATACATTCAGTCCTTTGAAATTGCCAACGAAGGAAACGTGGATGGAGCAGTATCTGTAATCACTTCCGTGGCAGACAATCCCGCCCTTCATCTGGACAAAGACCAGAAGCAGATGGCCTATTACACCGGCGCATACATTTTGTCTCTTTCGGGAAGCCATGACTTTAACAAGGTTCTTGACCTTCTGCAGAAAGCCTATGATGCCTCTCCAAACGGAATCCATGCCAAGGACGTTCAGAGTGCAAAGGGCTATACGGAAAACCTTATCAGAATAATGGATGAATATTCTTCCGAAGAGGGTGAAGGTACAGACGAAAGTGAAGATGAAAATGAAAGCGAAACAGACGGTCAGCCTACTCAGGAAAACTAGATGAACGTTCCGCTGCTTATAATTGCCGCAAGTGTCCTTATTCTGTTTTCCATGATATTTTCGGCAACGGAAAGCGCCTTTCTTTCTATAAACAAGCTAAGAATACGCTTTCTGCGCAACAAAAAGAACAAGACTGCAATGCGGATCTGGCGGCTTCTTAGCAACAAGGAGCGGCTAATAAACACCCTGCTGATTGGCAACAATATAGTAAACATTTCCCTTTCGGCAATTTTGTCCTACATAGCAATCCGCCTTTTTGGAAACGCGGGCGTTGGAATAGCAACCTTTGTTACGACGATGCTGCTTTTGATTTTTGGCGAGATTACCCCCAAGACAATAGCAACCCACCATCCCGAACCGATAGCATTTTTCTTTAGCGGTTTTATTTCCGTAATGGAAATTCTGCTTGCCCCACTGGTTTTTGTCTTTACAAAAATTTCAAGGCTCGTGCTAAAGCCTTTCAAAGTGAGCACAAAAAACTCGAAGGTTTCTTTTACGGAAGAAGAAATAAAGACTTTTATAGACGTTAGCTCGGAACAGGGCATTCTTGAAAAAAACGAAAAGAACATGATGCACCGCGTCTTTAAGTTTACAGACCTTGCGGCAAAAGACATTATGATTCCCCGCAAAAAAATAAAGGCACTAAAACTTGGCGAATCATACAATTCAATCATAGAGCTTTCCGAGCGCTATGGAATTTCCCGCTTCCCAGTTTACAAGGACGACATAGACGACATTGTTGGAATTTTGTACATAAAGGATTTGCTCTTTTACAAGGACAACATTTCTTCTTTTAGCGTTCAAAAAGTGATGAGGCCACCGCTCTTTATTCTGGAAACAAAAAAGATGTCTTCCATACAGCAGATGCTTCGCGAAAACAAACAGAGCATGGCTGTTGTTATAGATGAATATTCTGGAACCTATGGAGTTCTTACTACAGAAGACATTGCCCGCGAAATCTTTGGCCCCATTTCTGATGAATACAAAAGCTACGCCCATAGAATCCAAGACCAGATAAAGAATCCTTCAAATTCAGAGGTGGACGGCCTTTCCCGCCTTTCAGATTTGAACGATCAGCTGCATACAAAACTGTTTTCCGAAAACTGCGAAACAATAGGCGGCTACATTATGGAAGCCCTGGGCCACATTCCGCAAGAGGGGGAAAGCATTACAAAAGACGGCTTTGCCTTTGCGGTTTCTAAAATGGAAGACAAGCGCATTGCAAGGGTTCACATAAGGCAGCTAAAGGTGGAGGGTGAAGAATGATGGTCTTGCTTAACATTGTATGCCCGGTTGCCGCTTTTCTCTGTCTCTTGTTCTGCGGGGCATTCTTTGCCTCGTCGGAAACAGCCTACACGTCTCTTTCTAAAATTACAATCCACCAGATGCTAAAGAACAGGGAACGCAATGCAAAAAAAGTTTCCGCGCTAAAGAACAACCTGGATTCCCTTATTTCCACCACGCTGATTGGAACAAATTTTGTAACAACACTTATGTCTTCTTTGGCAACAGCTTTTGCAATGGCAGTCTTTGGGCCGCAAAGCGTAAGTGCTGCAACCTTCATCGTAACTTTCCTCGTAATAATTTTTAGCGAAATTGTCCCCAAGACCTATGCGGCTGTAAAACCCAAGGAATCATCACAAAATTCCGCGACGGCACTTTCCATACTGCAAAAGGTTTTATTTCCGGCGGTTTGGTTCTTCAATCAGTTTGGGAAATTCATCAATCTTATAGAGCACATATTCTTTAAAAAAAGGCAGCCCCTTGTAACCCAGGAAGAATTGCGCACACTTCTTGATGTTGGTGAACACGAAGGAACCCTTGAACAGGACGAACGCAAAATGCTTGAGCGCATATTTGAATTCTCCGACCTCCGCGTACACGACATAATGCGTCACCGTTCACTCGTAAGCTACATAAGCGAAAGTGCATCTTTGGATGAAGTTATAGAAGCCTTTGCTAAGTCTGGATATTCCCGCCTGCCCGTATACAAAGACAGCCCGGAAACCGTAACAGGCGTACTGCATTACAAGGCGGTTCTTTTTGCGGGGCCAGAGATAACAAGCAGCAAGGACTTTGTAAGAATTTGCATGGTTCCGGTAATGTTTGTGCCAGAATCATTGAGCGCGGTAGAGTTGCTTGGAAAATTCAAATTTGAAAAATCCCAGTTTGCGGTTGCGGTGAATGAATACGGCAGCACGGCAGGCATAGTCACAATGGACGACATCTTGCGGGAAGTCTTTGGCCGCGTAACAGATGAATACGGAATGTCGGACATACCGGCAGAACAAAAGGTAAGGGTTTTGAATGTAAACGAATTCCTTGTTCCCGGAGACATGAAGCTGGAAGACGTTAACGATGTGCTAAGCCTAAATCTGGACAGCGAAGTTTCAGAGACACTTGGTGGATGGCTCTTGGAAAAGCTTGGGGAACTCCCGCCAACAGGCACGGTCTACAAAAACAAAAATTCCATCTTTATAATAGAAGACCAGAGTTCCCGCCGCATTCAAAGCGTCCGAATAAAACTCAACTAGTATGGCAAATAACAATTAACTGTCACCCTGAACTTGCTCAGGGGCTGTTCCACCATCCATTCTAGGAATTCTTTGCAATTTCCACGATTAGGTCGGCAGACTTTTCCATACCCATGAGTGAGCTGTTCAGAAGAATGTCGTAGTGGTCTCTTTTGCCCCAGGTTCTTTCCGTAAAAGTGTTGTAGTGGTTTGCGCGGCATTTGTCTATCCGCTTTACTTCTCGTTCCGCAGTCTTTGGGTCCAGGCCCTTTGTTTCTATTGCGCGCTTTACCTTAAAGGCAAGCGGGGCGTAAACAAACACGTTAAGAATATCCTGCTTGTCCACTTCATCGCAATGGCGCAAAACGTAATCAGAGCAGCGGCCAACAATTACACAGGGTCCTTTCTTTGCAAAGTCAATGATAACCTTTCTCTGGGCATTAAAAACCTGATCTGCCAAGGGAAGGGATGGTACGGAAGCTCCTGCAGAAATTCCTGCCGTACCAGGAGCCGCATAGCTTGCACCAAGCAAAAGTGAATAAAGCAAGCCTGAAGAAAGATTCTGCTCGGTCTTTTTGATAAAGTCGGGAGAAAGCCCGGAATCTTCCGCAGCCTTGTCTATAATTTCGTTGTCGTAAAAAGGAATGCCAAGTTTTTCGGCAACCAGGCGGGCAATAGTGCGGCCTCCGCTGCCATATTCGCGTCCAAAAGTTATTATCTTTTTCATACAAATTTCTCCTTATCCTAGTCACCTCCTATTATAGCACAAGTTTTGCAAAGTGCAAAAAAAAAGAACCGGTCTGAGCGGCAAAGATGCACTTTAAAAGCTCAAACCGGTTTTTCTTAGGATTTTGTTATGCTGCCTGAATACGGATCTTCTGGGCTTCGGCTTCTGCCTTTACTGGAATTGTTACCGTAAGCACGCCGTTTTTAAGCTGGGCTGATATTTTTGCCGCATCGCAGTCGTTTGCAAGGGTAAAGGTGCGCTTAAAATTACCGGCAGGGATGCGTTCGCAAATCAAGTAGTGGCTTTCCTCTTCCTTCTTTGCAGAATCATTTGTGGCATTGTCCGCATTGTTTGCACTAGCATTTGCTTCGCCATTTGCACCGCTATTCGCGCCGTCAGCCTTTGCAGATGCAATCGTCAGAATGTTTTCCTTAACACTAAGCTCTATGTCTGCTTCTGTTTTTCCGGGCAAGTCCATGTAGAGGACATAAGCGTTGCCATTTTTTTCAATATCAACTGCTGGAACAAAATTGTAGTCACCCTTGCGTCCGCCACAGTTTGCAGCTCCGTAAACACCATCCAAAATTGAATCAATAAGTGAAAGTCCGTTCATAATATACCTCCATGCCTTTTGGCAAAATATTTTAGATTTACACTTACTATATAGCATATTCCGTGCCAAGTTTTTTTTATTCTGGACGGCAGTTTCTATTTTGAAGAAATATAAAAAATGCAAGCTAGGTATTCATCGTAGAACGGCTTTGCGGGGTTTCATTGCCGGGGTTCGGCCCTTCGACTAGCTCAGGGACCTCACCCACAGCAACGGCTGCGCCGCCCCTCCAATCCGGCCTCATGCCACCGCTATAAGTGGGTCAAAACGATACATTTCTTTTGGAAGGGCTGTATTAAAGCGCGTCAAATTCACGCAGATTTTGGCTACTCCCAGTAAAAATCGCCTGTACGGACTTTCTTTGTTTTTGTAAAGACTTTGAATTTTTGCCACAGTCGCAGAAAGTTTTTCCCTGTCGGCATTGTCTGCAATAAGGCTTTTAACATCCAAAAAAGTCTGGTCAAGAGTTTTGAATGCCTCTTCCTTGTGTTTTGCAGAGACTTCCGCAAACTTTTTCTTTCCGTCTGCAAACACTGCGAAAGTCAAAAGAAACATTGCAAAAATTAAAAAAATCTTTTTCATACATAAATCCTTTGCGATTAAATTCCGTCATAAATATTAACAAAAAGACATTCGGGGTCAAGGAGCAGGTAAGACTCGCCGTTTACATCGATTTGGTAATTTGGTTCTGTGACAGAACTAAAGGGCTCGTAAGTGTTATTTGGGTCAACGTCCAAAAGATAATCCCTGGTTTCGTAGCTGCCTGGAAAAGAGTTTTGGGTATAGCAGACCGTTCCGTGTTCAGTTACAATGCTGTTTGTACTTGAATCAAAACTGAAGTGCCTGTGGTCATTGTACCTGTATCCAATATGCGTAACAATGTAATAAAATCTGCTTATGTCTATTGATGGATTTTCAAGCCACTGCCAGTCGTCTTTTTTATTTTCATTTTTATAGTCATCAACTTCTGCAAACCAGCAGTCAAAAAATCCAATTCTGCCTAAGGAGTCCCATTGAATGACGTAACCTTTTTTACCATTGCCATTAAGCGGAACAAGAAATATCATTCCGTCATATTTTCCGTCTTTGGTCTGATATTTGCGCTCTGCCCTTTCTGAAAGTTTTTTGAAAAGACTTGAATCATCCTTTTGAGCTCTTGCCTTAGAATCCTTTTTTGCCTGCTTTAGTTTTTCAACATTTTTATTTGGAATCAAAGAACCTTTGTAATAAAAGCGGATTTCATCAATGCAGGTGTCGTTGTATTTTGTTCCACTGTAAACATCTTTAATTGTAAAAACAACGGCTGTAGCAGTAGCAGATTCCTCAAGATAAATAGACTGAAAATCCTCACAGTCGTCTTTTAGCGTATAATCTGCGGCAGGTCCACAATCTTCATTAACACAGCCAATGTTCAGCTTTTTTATGCGGTTATTTTTTTTGTATAAGTCTTTGTGGGCAAAACCGTTTATGATTCTTATTTCGTCAATCTTAATGGGCTCATAAAAACTAACCGTTAGCGTTTCACCAATTCCAGAATCATATTTTGCTTCACACCAGACTGTATCGGCCTTTCCGTCAAAAGCGTTAAGAGCATCATACACAACTTCTTTTCCAGAAAGCTTTTCAGAAAAACTGCTGCTTGCTTCCGCCGACCTTATGTTAGCACTCTCCGCAAAAATCGGAAAGGCCACAAGCATTAGTACTGCATATACAAAAACTTTTTTCATTTATTCCTCCAAGTCATGCCACGGGCAGTCAAAAGTGATATTGCCACAAGAATCTTCATCCTGGGCTTTTCTTATTTTAAAAACCTGATTCTTCCATAGCGGAATTGTATCATCAAACAAAAATGGATTGCAATTAATATAGTCTGCAAGTTCTATTGGTAAATTTTCAATGGACAAAAAGCGTTCCAAAAAATCACCGGTCTTTTTTTTAGGAACATAAAGTTTAAATGTAAAATTATGCTTTCCAATTTTTTCAGTAAGATAGTGAAGGCAGTCATAGGCCTCGTACTTGTCCGAAAAAGAAAAACCGCCGCCAGGTTCACAATTCCCATGCTCTGCTTTTGTATTTTTGCAGATGTAATTTTCAAGTTCGCGGTTAAAAATGCCTGCTCCCATCGGCGCATTAAAATATCCCAGTTGAAGCATTATGTTTCCATTAACAAAAGAACCTGCCTCAAAGGAATAGTTGTCCGGTGAAAATAATTCCTTAAGATATGGCTTGGAATCAAAATACCATTTTCCCCATTCCGATAGTTTTATAAACAAATCCCGCGAAAATAAAAAATTCCTTAGGTCTGGAAGTTTTTTGCAGGCTTCTTTTTCTGTCATTTTTTATCTCTTCCTTGCTTTGCAGAAATTAAGCGTACTGCCTTGAAATGCGCTCTTCGGGGTTTGTGCTGAACAAATACAGTGTAAAGGCAAAACTCCATTCGAGGGGCTTCATTAAAAGATATACGATGTCTGCTCTGAGCGGACTTGTTATAATCTTGGAAAGAGGATAGCCGTGACTGTCGTAGAAACGGCGGATTTTTTTGTGAAGGGCTGGTGCTTTTTCTGCAATCAGTTCTTCAAAGGCATTTGCCACCATAAGCTGCCTGTTCACAATGATTTTTCTTCCCCTTCTGTTTCCAAAGCGGAGAGGCTTTACTAGCTTTTTGTGGCCGCCTGCTGCAACCGTGCAAAGATAATGCCCGCTGTGGTCAAGGGGAGGTGGCGGTATCTGCTGGGAAAAAGTCCAGTCTGCCGTCATGCTAAACATTTTTACAGGGCCGGCTGCTCCCTGTCCAAAAAGAATCAGGATAATTTCTATTAAGAGTGCCAGGGGAATTAGGGCAAGAAAAGCGGCTATGGGCCAGTTGGAAACTTTTTTTAGAAAGGCATAGAGTTTTTTTAAGCGGGGTGAATTTGTCTTTGCAATTTTTTGGTCCATTAGCAGAATCTGTTCAAGGATTTGTTTTTTTCCATAATAAAGAGAAAGCAGCAGAATGTTAAAGTGAAAAATAAGCGGTTCGCATTTAATTGGATCTTCAAAATATGGAAATTCTTTTGTAAAGAAAAAGGGCGCAAGGTGGATTGCATAAAAAAGATTTAACAGGTTTCCAATAAGAAGTCCTGCAAGAGCAAAGCTTGCGGCAAGCGGCGGAAGTTTTTTTGCGGGAACAAGGGCTATCGTAAAAAGCGATGCAGCACCAAGACCAAGCAAAGCTAGAAAGGAAAAGCGGTATTCTCTTGCAATCGGAGTGTGGTATTCTCCTATAACAGTAGCTGTGTTCCATTCATAAGGAGTTACACGACAAACGTCTAGGCAAAAGACATAAAAGCAGAGTCCCATAATAACAGTCAGGAAAAGCAGGGCCCGCGGAATAATCTTTTTCTTGGCAAATACATTCCTAATGTTTAGTACTGTGATTACTACAGGGCTTAATACAAAAAGGGAGAAAAAAAGTATTATCATTGCAATTGCTATAAAGGATTCAAGTCCAGGAAAATTAAATTCTACAAATATATTCATGATTCTCTCTTTATATGCTTGAATATCACTTCTGCTTAAAAAGATTACCGGGTCAAGCCCGATAATGACAGGATCGTTTAAAGTCGAATTTGTTCATTCTAAGTCGTCTTCTATATCCTGGAAAAAGACCGTGTATTCTTTGCCTGCTATTTTTAATGAAGTTGTAAATGTTGAGCTTTCTTCGCATTCTTTGTATATTTCGGCAAAAGTTTCTTCGTCAAGGTCTAGTTCCTCACTAACTGAGCTGTCCAGATTAAGTCTGAGGCCTGTAAAGATTATGTAGCCTTTTCTGCTGGGGCGCGTATAGAAAACGCTGATAAAGTTGTTCAGACCGTTGGCTGGCTCCGGGTTGTGGATTTTATGGTAGGCATAGGGAGTGTCTGCCTTTAGGTTTACCAGGAATGTGTTGCCGAAGGCTTTTTGGTAAGCATAGCCGTCTTTTTTTTCGTAGCCTGATTTTTTTATTTTCTTTTGGATTTTGCTTTCCAGATTTACAATTTCTTTTAGGATTTCTTTGAAGCGCTTTTCTGTTACCTGAGGAATATTTTTGTCGGCATCAAAACCTTCTTTTATCAAGGTTAGGGCGTAAAGCGTAATGAAGTTTTCGTTTTCTTCCGTGGATAAAAGCTCGCACAATTCTTTGGGGCTTAGCCTGGAAAGTTTTTTAAGTTCAGCATCGTAATCATCGCCGTCTTCTTCATATTCATAGGCGTCCGTCTGGGAATTTGTCTTGGCTTTTTCTGGAAACATAAGCGACATTCCTGATAGGATGAATAAAAATACCAGTGCAAGTTTTTTCATATTTGCTCCTTCTTGTGCGGTTGGCTTACTTGCCATTAAGCCTAGCCGGGATTGGAGGGGCGGCGCAGCCGTTGCGAAGCAATGGAGCGGGAAGGGGCCCGCGGAACCCCGGAAAGCCCGTTCCAAAAGGCCTCCCCGAAGGGGCAGTTTTACAGGAAAAAGCGGCTCCAGATAAGAAAAAAAATCTTCCAGAAAAACTGTCCCAGGGTTTTTATTTGTTTGCTTTATGCAAAATAGGAAACGCCTGCGCGGAAAATGTTCTGGCAGGAGTTTTCGTTTTTGCTTGCAATGCCCTCCACGGCAATGTTTTTGATTAGGTCTGCGGATGAACCGTTTGCGTCAAGGCCTACGGTGCGCTCGTTGTGTCCCATTTTGCCGAGGACGTGTCCGTCGGGGCTTGTGAGGCCTTCGATTGCAAAGAGGCTGCCGTTGGGGTTATCCGGTTCGCTGATGCTTGGCATGCCGTTTTCGTCTACGTACTGGGTAAAGACTTGTCCTGCCTGGAAGAGCTGTTTGGCAAGGTCCTTTTCCATTACAATGCGGCCTTCTCCGTGGCTTACGGGGATTAGGTGCATCTTTGGTTCAAGGACGCTTTTGTCCAGTGCCCAGGGGCTGTTTGCGCTTACGATTCTTGTGCGGACCACGCGGCTTACGAGGCGGCCAACATTGTTAAAGGTAAGGGTTGGCGTTTTGTCCGTCATGTCGCGGATTTCTCCGTAGGGGACAAGGCCTGTCTTGATAAGGGCCTGGAATCCGTTGCAGATGCCAAGTACAAGGCCGTTGCGCTTTTTGAGCAAGTCCATGATTGCGTCTGCTACCTGGTGCTCGCGGATTACGTTTGCAATGTATTTGCCGGAACCGTCGGGTTCGTCTCCGCTGCTGAATCCGCCCGAGAATGCAAGAATCTGTGCCTCCTGAATTTCTTTTGCAAAGTCCTTGAGGCTTTGAGAAAGTTCTTCCGGCGTGCGGTTGCGGAATACCATAATCTTTGTTTCCGCTCCGTTCAGGTTGAATGCGCGTGCCATGTCGTACTCGCAGTTTGTTCCTGGGAATACGGGGATGATTACGCGTGGCTTTGATGCAGGAAGATTCTTAATGTTGAAGCTTGCGCGTGCTTTTGCAAGGGATTCGTGCTCTTTCTTTGCCCAGTCTTCAAGTGCGTCCTGTTCCTTTTTGCCGCTTACCGGAGGGAATACGACAGAAAGTTTTTCTTCCCAGGCTTTTTCTATCTTGTCCAGGGCGATTGTTGTGCCAAAGACGTTGATTGATTTTTCTGCTGTTGTTTCTCCAAGCTTTACAACTGTTCCTTCTGCAAAGTCTGCAACAGCTTCCAGGTCTTCTGCGCTTTCCACGATGATTGAACCGTAGAGCGGGGTAAAGAGGTCGCGTGCGCTTACTTCAAGGCCAAGCTCGGCAGCGGTTGCGCTTTCTGGAATCATCCTAATTGCAGCACCGATTCTGTTGCCCATTGCCATTTTGCTTACGGCTTCTGCAATACCGCCGGCAGTTACCGGGTACATTGCGCTGATTTTTCCGCTGGCATTAAGCTTGTAGAGAACTTCGGAGTTCTGCTTGAAGGTTTCAAAGTCTGGTGCAAGGGCTTGTGAATATGGAACGCTTACAAGGTAAATTCCGTTTCCGGCTTTCTGGAATGAACCGCTTCTGATGTTCTTTGCGGTGTCGGTTGTTACGGCAAAGCTTACGAGTGTGTGTGGAACGTTGAGTTTTTCAAAGGTTCCGCTCATGCTGTCCTTGCCGCCGATTGAACCTGTGCCCATGGAATTCTGTGCGTCCAAGGCTCCAAGCAGGGCTGCTGCGGGGTAGCCCCAGGTCTTTTTGTCTACAGCGCGTCCAAAGAATTCCTGGAAAGAGAGGTAGCAAGTAGATGCGCGTCCTCCAAGACATGTAATCTTTGCAAGGCTTGACAATACAGCTGTCTGTCCGCCGTGCCATGCAGACCACTGGGCAACGCGGGGGTCAAAGCCGTAGCTCATAAGGCTGACGGTGGAAGTTTCGCGGGGAGAAAGAACCGGAATCTTTGCGGCCATACCGGCTTCCGGTGTGCACTGGTACTTTCCGCCATAAGGCATAAGAACTGATGACGCACCGATTGAACCGTCAAAGCCTTCTCCCAAGCCACGCTGTGAGCAGCAGGCAAGGTCCTGCATGTTTGCAATCCAGGCTTTTTCTACTGCGGCTGAATCCGGGTTATTGCCCAAGACTTTTGCAACGCTTTCAAGCGGATTTACGAGAGGCGATTCTTTTGGTTCTGCAGGGCTTTCCAAAAGGGCTTCTGCTTCGTGTGGGGCACCTGCCGTGTCTATGAATGAGCGGTCAATGTCTACGATTGTTTTTCCGCGCCACTTCATTACCATGCGGTTTGTGTCCGTAACGGTTGCAACAACAACTGCGTTAAGGTTTTCTGCGTTTGCGGCTTCGATGAACTTCTGTACGTTTTCTTTGCGGACAACAACTGCCATGCGTTCCTGGCTTTCGCTTATTGCAAGTTCGGTTCCGTCAAGGCCTTCATACTTCTTGGGAACTGCATCCAAGTTAATGTCAAGACCAGGTGCTAGTTCTCCAACGGCTACGCTTACGCCACCAGCACCAAAGTCGTTGCAGCGGCGGATCATAAGGCATGCTTCTTTGTTGCGGAAGAGGCGCTGAATCTTTCTCTCTTCTACGGCATTTCCCTTTTGAACTTCTGCGGCGGCTGTAGTAACGGACTTTTGTGTGTGAACTTTGGAAGAACCTGTAGCTCCACCAATACCGTCGCGTCCTGTTCCTCCGCCAAGCAAAATGATAATGTCTCCGGCTTCCGGGGTTTCGCGGAGAACAAGGTCAACTGGGGCAGCGGCAATAACCGCACCAAGTTCCATGCGCTTTGCAAGGTAACCTGGGTGGTAAACTTCTGCAACCTGGCCAGTGGTTAGGCCAATCTGGTTTCCGTAAGAAGAGAAGCCTTGGGCAGCCTCGCGGGTAAGCTTCATCTGCGGGAGCTTTCCGGGCAGGGTCTGGTTAAGAGGAACTGTTGGGTCTGCCGCTCCTGTTACGCGGAGTGCCTGGTAAACCCAAGAGCGTGCGCTAAGCGGGTCACGGATTGCTCCTCCAATACATGTTGCAGCTCCACCAAAGGGTTCAATTTCCGTTGGGTGGTTGTGGGTTTCGTTCTTGAATTCAAGAAGCCAGCGTTCAGTTTCTTCTTTTGCCAAGGGCTTGCCGGAAGCATCTGTTGTATAATGAACGTCAATGTAAATGGAACAGGCGTTGTTTTCTTCGCTAACTTCCAGTTCTTTTAGGCCGCCGTGGGCACGAAGGTATTTTGCACCAATGCAGGCCATGTCCATAAGGGTTACTTTCTTGTCCGGACGGTTTGCGTAGAGGTCTGCCCTCATGTCCGTGTAGTGCTGGTAGCTTGAACGGAAAAGGTCTGCATAAGGACCGTCTTCTATCTGAATGTCCTTAAGAATCGTGTTGAATGTTGTGTGGCGGCAGTGGTCGCTCCAGTAAGTGTCAAGAACGCGGATCTCCGTAATGGTTGGGTCGCGGTTAATCTTCTTAAAGTAATCCTGCATCCACTTGATGTCTGCAAAGTCCATTGCAAGGCCAAGCTGGTTGCGGTAGGCTTCAAGGTCCTTTTCGTTCAAAGAGATAAAGCCTGTTACAATTTCTATGTCTCCGGGAACATGGGTTTGCATTTGCAGAGTCTTTGGCTTTGCTGAATCTGCCAAACGGCTGTCTACCGGGTTTATAAGGTAGTGCTGAATTTTTTCTACGTCGCTAGCGGCAACGTTTCCGCTAAGCAAAACGATTTTTGCGCATTTTACGCGGGGAGGTTCTGTGCCAACCGTAACGGAACCTTTTAGACCTTCACGCAAAAGGCTAAGGCACTGCTCTGCAGAATCCGCACGCTGGTCGTACTGTCCAGGCAGGTATTCCCAGATAATCTGAGTTGAACCTGCGGGCACTTCAAAATCTTCAAAGAAAACATTGTCCGACTGGGGTTCTGAGAAAATGCGTGTGGCTGCCAATTTTGCAACAGCGTCAGAAACATTTTCTATATCGTACCGGTTCAGGTAACGAACACCGGTAACACCGCCAATTCCCAAAAAACCGCTTATTTCGGAATAAATCCGCGCCGCTTCGTTTGCAAAGCCGGCCTTTCTTTCTACGTAGATACGAACCATGGGTGTATTATAGAAGAATTTTGGTCTTTATGCAACAAAGCGATTCTTTTGCATAGTGAAGGATAATTCATACCCAAGGAAGGGGAAGTCTCCCCCTCGGCTCCAATTCGCTTCGCTCATTTCCGCCTACCCCCTCTGCGGGCTCAAACGCCGCCCGCAACGCCTGCTGTACGTGTTTTACTGCGCTCAAATTTAAAAGTGACACATTTGTTTTTTACAGGTGTTTTATTAATAAGAGGTTCTTATGAAAAAGATAATTGTATCTATGCTTTGTGCTTTATTTTGTATTGGCGGATTGTATGCGGAAAAAATACGCTTCACAGTTGGTGGTTCGGAAGGCCGCTACAACCAGATAAAGGTTATAAACCAGACAAAGGCTTCCAACTTTGACTGCATTGCATATTTTTTGGACAAAGACGATGAAAAATATATTGCTCGTGAACCGCTTGGAGCTTTCCATCTGGATAAAACCGGAAGCAGAGACACTTGCACCAATATCAAGCTAATAACTCAGGGGGAGCACATAGGAATTCTTGTTCCTGATGAAGTTGGCCCTGTCTCTTACGTTGTGTCTTACAAGGACTACCCTTTGTTTGACATAATAGAAATTACGCTTCTTGACGGAGAAAGTCCTCTGGGCAAAGAATTCTAGCCTAGGAAGCATTACCCCAAAGTTTTTTCCCGCTGCCTTAGAATTGTACATGCTTGAATTGCAGACGAAAAATCTTCCTTGCTAACTCCAGATGACCAAAGGTCTGGCAGGACAACTTGTTTGTACACTTCTAGGGCTTCTTTTGAAAACTCGTCCAAAATAACGAATGTCCGGGCATAGTCAAAGACGGCAGGGGCAATGCGTGCGTTCATCCAGTCAATGATTCTGTAGCCGGATCCGTCGTGGAGAAGCATTATGTTAAGAAAGTGCAGGTCCAGGTGGCAGATGCATTCCTTCATCCTGCCGGACAGTTCTTCTATTATGGAAAGAACTTTCTCCTTGTCTTGGCCGATCAAAACCTGTGCCGCAAAGTCGTAAAGGCGGGGAATTTTTAGGCCGTCTTTATTTGCTGAATGAACAAATTTATTCGCTTCTGCAAGAATTTTATAATAGTTTATAATTTCTGATTCTTTTTCTGGGGAATTTTGCTTAATGCATTCATTTATTTTTGCTTCCAGAGTGTCGCCTTTAACCAAGTCCATTTTTATGATGTGGCTGTCGTCTGTGTCATAGTACTTTATTGGGCAAAGGCCAGCCTTGTTTACTTCTTGCTGCTGATGTTTTTCGAACAAAATCCATTCAGCGGGGTAAGAGGAATTGTAAACCTTGTATGCAAAGTTCTGGTAAAGAAAAACCTTTGCCTGGGCACCGCAGCCAATTATTTTTTCTGTTCCGTCGAATGTCATTTAGAATTTGTACTCCCAGTAAAGTGGAATGCTCCAGCCAAGGTTCCAGTCTTCGGCTGTGGTTTGCCTGCGTTCAAATTGGGCACCGGCGCTGATTGTGTTTTTGCCAAAGTAGAACATGAGGCGGGGGTAGAATACGTATGTTGTGCGCGAAAGGTCGGAGTCTTTTGTGTTGACTCCTGCGTAGTAGAAGAATTGTGGGCGCAAGCTTATGTAGGGCGTTACCGGGATTAAAAGCTGGGTTCCTGCGTAGAGGGGGACGTAATCACCTTCCATTGAATGGCCTGCTTCTCCTTCCAGCGTGAATGATGCAAAGTCAAAGTTTACCTTAAAGTTTAATGAGGCAAATTTTGCCTTGCCGATTTGCTTGTAGTTTTCTATGTTTTTATATGTTGAATTTGCGGCGTAGGGTTCTGAATTCCATGAATATGATGCGAATGCGGAGATTTTTTTTAGCGGGGAGTCTCCGTTTTTTTTGGAGTAGAAAAGTGAAACTGCGGAACTCAGGTCTTTTTTGGAAAATTCCTTGGGGTCTTCGTCTGCGGCTGACTGGTAGAAGAGGGTTGCGCCAAAGTTGAGCGGAATGTCAAAGAGGGGGGCAAAGTCGTAGCCTGCAAATCCGTTGATGGCAAAATTGTCTTCAAATTTTTTGTAGGATTCTTCCACCGGGATTGCGACGCCTGCGTTAAAGCCTGACTTTTTAGCCTTTATGCCAACGCCTGTTTTTCCCCAGCGTGTGGAGCCTGTGTAGAATTCGTTAAGGTCAAAGTAGCCGCCGCTAAGATAGTAGGAATAGAGCTTTCCCATGCCAAGTTCCAGGTCTTCTGTTTTGAAGGGTCGGATTTTTATGTAGGCCCTTTTTACGTCCAGTTTTTGTGCGTTTTCGTCCTGTTCGGCTGCGGAGTGAAGGCGGTAGTATAGCTTTCCACCGGCTGTCATTACGTCGTTGGAAAGTTCACCGTTGAACAAAAGGTATGCGCCCCCAAATTCTTTCTTGGCGTCTTCCTGTGCTTCTTTTTGCAACGGGGTTGTTCCTACAGTTATTATTGTTTTTCCAGAAGGTGCGGAAAAAAGGTGATTCTGCAAGAGGAATGCAGCACAAAGGACTAATAGTTTTGCGGATAGGTTTGGTTTTTTCATGTCCACATATTAACAGAAAAATAACTGTTACCGCAAGCAAATGATTTTTAAATAAAAAATACCCCGGAGCAGCTGGTTTTTACCATTGTCCGGGGTTGGGCTATTCTTGCTTAGAAAAGCTTATTTTGTTTTTTTAGCGGCCGGCTTTTTTGCTGCGGTTTTCTTTGCAGTAGTAGCTTTTGCTTTGGCTACTGTTGCCTTTGCAGTTGCTGTTTTCTTTGCGGCTGTTGCTTTTGTTGCCTTGGCTGCTGATTTTGTGGTTTTTACTGCAGTTTTCTTTGCGGCGCTTACCTTCTTTTCTGCTGTGGCTTTTGCTGTCTTGGCTGTCTTTACCGCTGCTTTCTTTGCTGTGCTTACCTTCTTTTCTGCTGTCTTTTTAGCGGCAGTTACTTTCTTGGCAGCAGTTTTCTTTGCTGTGGTGGCTTTCTTTTCTGCTGTCTTTTTGGTTGCCGTTGCCTTTTTAGCAGTAGTTTTCTTTTCGGCAGTCTTTTTGCTTGTTGTGCCCTTCTTTCTTCCTGGCTTTGAGGCAGCTTTCTTTTCTACTTTTGCCATAGACTCCATAGCTTCGTCTGTGCTTATGATGTCTGGCTGAGGTTCCTTGCTTTCGTCAAATACGTCAACGAGCTTAAGGTCTTCGACAAATTTGTTGTCGCTAGTTGGTTCGCTTGAATACAATTCAGCTGATGTGTGCTGTGCAAACTGCATGTCTGGCTGCACAAAAGTGGAATCAGATGAATCATCTTCGTCTACAACCGTAGCGTTTGCGTCTGCCATAGTTGCGTCTTCTGCAATTGTTGCATCGTCTTCTGCTACTGTCTGGGAGCTTTCCTGAACCTGTGTTTTTTCAGTTGCCTTCTCTTCGTCTGATGAGCCTAAAATTTTCTTTAAAAAACCAAAAGCCATTTTTTTTGCGTCTCCTTGATTCTTAAGTTCCGGTGATTCCGAAACTTTCCTTTCAAATTTTATCTTTACGCTTTGATAGCGCAATTTACATTCCAATATGGTTGCCGCAATAACCGCGTAAGCGAAGTAATGCGCAAATCCATAAATACCGGCATAATAATTGTATAACCCATGGAACAAAACCGCAAGTACAAAAGGAAGCCACAAGAAGGATTTGTCCTTTAATTCCTTCCGACGCTTTATGCTGAACACAAAAAGTCCGCTCAGTCCTGAGCAGAATGTGTGCATTACCACAGCGGTAAAGAGCCGGAGTGTTATACTTCTATTTCCGTTTATCAAATAGATTAAAGTTTCAAGGCAGCCAAGCGTAAGCCCGCAAAGCACTGCATAAGAAAAAAAGGCAGAAAGCTTAGACTTTTTGGCGGGCAGTAAAAAAAGAAAAGCCATCTTTGCAGACTCTTCTATGATGCCGTTTACGAGCAATCCCTTTATGAGCCGCCCCGGTAAATTTGCAGAGGCGAATGGATTCCACGCATGAATCATTATCAAAACAAGTTCAATAGGAAGAAGTGCCAACAGTCCGCAAAGACATGCCGCAGCTCCATGAAACTTGTTGAAATCTTTCCCCAGCAGCAAAAAACAAATATACACCGTAACGAGGGGTATAAAAGTCATTGCTATTGAAGCATAAATATTCATATTTATAGGATAATCCAATTTTGTAGATTTTGCAAGCGATATTTCTTTCGTTGTATGGAAATCAATCTTGTGTTCCACTTCCAGAAAAATCTGTCAGAAAGCCCTTCCAAGATGCCTAAGGTGTTCTTTGGGGACGTGAGTGTTCTGCAGGAAAAAGTGCCGCAAGAAAGAAAAAGAGAAGATTATTCCTGCGAAGTTTTTAGGCTGTCGATTGTAAATTCAATTAACAGGCGGCTGTCTTCCAGGCTTTGCTCTCCGTATACGGAAATCTTAAAGAGGGCGCTTTCTATAAGGCTGAACAATAGGGCATCTATTTCTTTTACCGGAAGGTTTCTTATGAGGCCTTTTTTTTGTCCGCGGAGTATTACCGTTGTAAGCAAGTGTTCAAGGCGTATTACCCTGCGCTTAACCCTTTCCCTGGGGTTGCCCTCGCTTTTTTTTAGCTGCAAGAGGTAGTCCAGGAGTACGTGGAAAAGGCGGGCGTTTTTTTCGCATTCGGCACAAATTAGGGTAAAGATTTTTTTTAGGCAGTCTATTTCGTTAAGGCTTTCGTCCGCCATTATCTTTAGTATGCTTTTTTCTATGCCGCCGGTAAGCTGCTTTATGCTCCACAGGAAGATTTCGCGCTTGTTCTTAAAGTAGATGTAAAGCGTGGTTCTTGTGATTGCGCAACGGTCAGCTATTTTTTGGAAGGTTACGTCTTCGTAGCCTTCTTCTATAAAAAGTTCCAGCGACTTTTCGAGTATTTCTTTTTTTCGTTTTTCGTGTTCAACAAGGACAGCCATTTTTTTTCCTTATGCTTTGTAGACGTAAAGCGTTGTGTCCAGGTTTCCAGCCTTTAAATTTTTCTGGTGGTCTGCATAGCGGCCTATGCATTTCTGGAAGCTTTTCTGGCTTGTGATTACGCCTATCTGCCAGCCGGGGAAGTCTGTAAAGAGGGATGCCATGTCTTGGTAAAGGGTTTCTGCCTGTGCCTGGTCTCCGAGTCTTTCGCCGTAAGGTGGGTTGCAGAGGATAAGGCCTGTTTCAAATGGGGCTTTTAAGTCTGCAAAGGAGCTTCTGATGAATTCCGGTCTTGGTATGCGGGCGTCGCTTCCGATAAGCTGCAAGGCCCTTCCAGCCGTAACGCATGCGTGTTCTGCATTCAGTGCGGAACGTTGGACTGCATCACCGTCTATGTCGCTGCCTGTTATTCTGCATTCAACATCCGTGCGGATTTTTGCGGCTTCTGCTTTTTTTAGTTCAAGCACGCGGTTTGGGTCGTAAAAGGAAAGGTGTTCGTATGCAAAGTGCCTGCCAAGTCCTGGTGCAACGTTGTGGGCGTAGAGGGCTGCTTCTATGGCAATTGTTCCGCTTCCGCAGAATGGGTCGTGGAGCGGGGTTTTCCTTCGCCACATAAGTTCCTGCAAAAGAACTGCGGCTGTTGTTTCGCGCAAGGGGGCTGTTCCACCGTCTGTGCGGTAGCCTCTTTTGTGCAGGGGGTCTCCGCTTGTGTCTAGCATTATGCGGACTATGTCTTCGTCTATGTAAACGCGTACGTCGCATTTTTCGCCGCTTTCGGGCATGGTTGTGATTCCCCAGACTTCGCCAAGCTTTTTGTAGATTGCCTTTTGAATCATGGACTGAACGGTGTGCTCGCTTTCTATGCGGCTTTTGTAGGCACGGACCTTGTCCACTACTACGCGGGAATCCTTACGCAAAAAATCCTGCCATGGAGCCTGGTAGCATCCTGCAAACAAGGAGTCAAAATTGTCTGCCTTGTACTTTGCCATCTGAATGTAAACGCGGTCTGCGGTACGCAAGCAGAAATTTGCCTTGTATACGGCATCAAAACCGCTTGAGCCGTCGGTAAAGAAAACACGGCCTGGGGCATTTGATTCAAGCTTAAAGCCCAGGTGCTTGAGTTCATTTCCAAGAATGTGTTCCGCGCCCACAGCGCAAAGTGAAGCATAAGTGTTCATGTTGACATTTTAGCATATTTTGTCACAATGGGCAAGGGTTGGGGATTCCAGTTTTTAATTGAATTCTGCGGCACTTGCACTTGGGTCAATTTGGGCTTTCTGCTGCCTCTTATGCCTTGTGGGTGGCGCTTGCGTGGTTCCGCGCTAACGCGCTCCAGTGCCTGCCGTGCTTTTATTTGCTACTTTTGTTTTTCCTAGAATCCTAGCTTTGTCTTAACTTTGGACTTGAATTGGCTAAGGGCATCTTGTTTGGACTTTTCTCCACTAACATAGTCATAGACAGCTTCGTGCCAAAGTTCTTCTATGGCCTGGTCTGTGCTTTGGGTTAGACTTCCGTTTATTCCCTTTGCTATTTTGCAGAATTCTTTGTAGTGGTTTTGGCCATTAAGGAAGCTTTCGGAATATTCGTCTTTTATGGCATCCTGTGTGTGCAAGTTGCAAAGAGTATCGCCTGTTTTTTGTGCATAGCCCTTACAGAACTTGTCATCAGAAACGAGGTATTTTATCATTTCCTTAGCGGCCTTTGGATTCTTTGTTCCCTTGTAAGCTGCAAGCCATGTGCCTCCCCAGTAGTATTTTGCGGGACCCTGGCACATTGCCCAGTCACCAGAAGTTTCCCAAGTGTTTGTCTTAAGAACATAGTGGAGCCCCCATGTTGGGAGAAAGTAGCAGAATACCTTTATGTTTTCTCCTCGTTCATCCCTAAGACAATCCTTCATTCCGGCAAACCAGCCTTCTGACCACTGGCCTACCTTTCCGTCATACCCCTTGTCGTGCATAACCTTGCACATTTCCATGTAGTCTTCCATGGCGGGGTCAATGACGAGCTTTCCGTTTGCAACCCAGGGATTCTTGCGGGAAGCCTTGTAGGCAAGAAACAAGTCTGCCGTTGAGGATACAGTCTTTACGCTTCCGTTGGATTTTTTGTCTATTAATTCTGTAAGCTGGCGGAACTTTGTAAAGTCGGACATGTATTTTTGAACTTCTACAGGATCGTCTGTGCCAAGAATCTGCTTGGCAATGCTTCTACGGTAGAATACTGCACCGGGACATATCTGCCATGCCATACCGTAGACGTGACCCTTGTATGTACCAACCTGCATGGGGTATTCGGCCATCTTGTCCTTGATTTCTGCATAAACATCATCAAGGGGGAGCAAGAACTTAGAGCCTTCTTCGATATACTTGCGCACGAATGAGCTTTCCAAGGCAAAAACATCCGGGCATTCACGGCCAGAAGAAAAAGCTGAGTCCAGCTTGGCGGAAAACATGTCTGTTGGTGTAAGAGAGTATTCAACCGCCATGTTGGGGTGGCTTCTTTTGTAACCGAAGTTCTCATCATTAATCATGCCTTCCAATTCGTCTGTAAATGACAATACGAGAAGTGTTTTGCTATTTTTTTCAATATTCTGTTTTACTTCGGCGGATATTTTTGCCATGTATTCCTTTAGGTAGCTTCCGCGCTTAAAAGTAAGGAACTCTCCTTCTTCTCTTAAAAGCAGGGTATTGTCGTCGGGAAGGGTATAGGCATCTGTGCCGGATTCTGTTTTGTCCATTGTTTCCCATTTGCCGGTTTCAAAATTGTATTCTTCGTAAAAGATGGAATGAACTTCGTCATAGGTAGAATCGGAAGTGGTTCTGTAAGTTCCGCGCATCATGCTGTCGGTAGAAATGTCAAGTATGATGATTTTTCCGTTGTCAAAGGAGACGACAGCCTGGTCGTTCCACAGCCATTCTCCGTTCAAAGCTGGATCAACTTTCTTTTTTCCGATTGTGTCTGCTGTAGCACAGACACCTGTCATTACCAGAAGCATAGCAAGTGTTGCCGCAATACGGATTGTCTTATTTGCAATTTTTGTAAACATAAAAATTCCCCGCTAGTATTTTTTCTAAATTATACCAGCGGGAAACAACGGGGTCAATGTTCAGCTAAGGTTAAGAAGCCTGTTTGTTCCAAGTGATTCTGAATCCAGCCGTCTTGAACTGGCGGGATGCAAAGTTCAGTTCCTTGTTGGTGCATTTTCCAGCCCTGGCTGCATCAAAGTAGCTTCCTCCGCGCAAGTACCTGCTTGTGTCATCGCGAACACTCCAGACCCATTCAAATACGTTGCCGGACATGTCGTAGATTCCAAAACCGTTTGGCTGCAACTGGGCAACTTCGTGCAACTGTCCGCCGCTGTTGCAGTCCGTCCATGCCACGCTGTCCAAATCGTTGCTGCCCGAATATGTAAAATTCTCTCCGCCCTTTATGGCAACATCCCACTCTTCCATTGTAGGAATCCTAAAACCGTCTGCATCTTGGTTGAATTCAATTTCGCCCTCAATGATTTTGTTCTGATGGGGAGTGTAGTCCCAGTCAGCCGTATTGCTGCTGCCGTTAACCTTGTAGCAGGGGGTCTTTCCCTTTAATTCGCTAAGCTTGTTGCAGAAGAAAAGTGCATCGTACCAGCTTACGGATTCAACAGGAAAGTTTGCTCCCTTTGTCTGTGACGGATTTTCGCCCATAACTGCTTCGTAGAATTCCTGGGTCACTTCGGTTTTTGCAATGCAGAAGTTGTTGTCTGGAATGGAAACTACGCCAAGAGAAACTCCGTTGTCCAAAGTGATTTTTGGCGAAGATTTTCCGCAAGAAGAAAATGCGACTGCCGCTACCAAAAAGAAAACTGCTGTCTTTACCATTGCTTTGATTTTCATAAAATCCTCCTTATTGATTATGTGCCTCTTGTTTTACATGGAGCCGCCAAAGCTAGCCCCCGCTTTTTCTATCTTAACTTTACCACGATTAAAAAAATGCGCAACGGACAAAAATGACATTGATTATGGCGATATTGATATTTTAGTCAAAAATATTTGCAATTATGCCACTTTTAACATAGAATATTGATATGAAAGAATTCAAGCACGAAAACATCCTCCACAAGAGGCACTTTGACCTACAGTTTTCAATCCGCTTTGAAGTGGTTGATGACGTTAATTTTTATTCCCCCTTCCACTGGCACAACCACATAGAAATCCTTTACGTGCTTGAAGGAAAAATTGATTTTAAAATTGAACAGAGAAAGTATGTCTTGGGCGACGGAGACATGATAATCATCAATTCGGAAGTAATCCATTCGTCAAAGTTGTGCGGCCATGCAAGGTATATTCTTCTTCAAGTTCCTCTTAGCGCTTTTGAGGGAGTTTATGAGGAAATAGAAAACGTGGTGCTAAAGGAAAGACCAACTTCCCCGGAGACAGAAAAGCTTTTTGCCTACCTTTCCAAGATGCTAAAATCCGTGGACGACAAGCGGCAGGAAAACAGGATAAAATTTGTTTCTCTCCTCTATGATTTTTTCTACCAGCTTTTAACCCTTTATAAAGTTGAACAAAAAAAATCCGGGGCAACATCCTATTATGGAATCAACCGCATTTCGCCGGTAATGGCTTATGTTGAAAAAGAATTCCGTAACAAGATAAGCCTTGGCGATGCGGCAGACATTCTTAACGTAACGCCAGAACACATGTGCCGCCTCTTTAAGAAATATACGGACATGACTTTTAACGAATATCTTATGTCCCTCCGCATTTCCGCCTTTTACCAGATGTTGCAAAATAGCGACCAGAAGATTTCCGTAATTATGGATGAATGTGGGCTTACAAACTACAAGGTCTTTATCCGCGAATTTAAAAAGACCTTCGGCAAGACCCCGGAACAGGTTCGTGAGGAAAGAAGAAAAAGTTCCCTGTAAACTTACCTCCCTGTAAACCTACTGGGCAATACCGCGCATTTCTTCCAGGTTTGCATAACCGTGGCTCTTCATAAAGGCTTTTAGTCCGCAAAGAATTTCCTTGGCTACGTTGGGGTTTGCAAAGATGGCACTTCCAATTTGAACCGCATGCGCACCAGCCATAATGAATTCAACCGCATCATGCCAAGTTGCAATTCCGCCAATGCCAACAACTGGAATTCTTTTTTCTACAGGCAGCTTGTTCATCTCCTGCACAACATCGTAAACCATGCGCAAGGCAATGGGTCTTACTGCCGGACCGCACAAACCTGCACGCACGTTGTTAAAGAAAGGCCTGCCCTTGTCCACGTCTATTGCCATTGACTGAATGGTATTTATAAGGCTAAGGGCATCTGCACCCGCTTCCACACAAGCCATTGCAACTGCCCGCAAGTCCGGGGCATTTGGAGAAAGCTTTACCATAAGGGGCTTTTTTACAACCGCACGGACTGCGCTAACACATTCAAATGCGGCCTTTGGATCTGTTCCCCATGCCATACCGCCAGCCTTTACGTTGGGGCAGCTTATGTTAAGCTCTATCATTGGAACAGCACTTTCTTCTGCAATCTTTGCGGCTTCCACATAAGACTCTATGCTTCCGCCTGCGAGGTTTAAGATGGCAACAGGCTTAAGCTTTAGCATCTGGGGAATAATTTCTTTTGTAACAAAGCGGATTCCTGGATTCTGTAAACCGATGGAATTAATGTCGCCGGAAGGAACTTCTATGCAGCGCTCACCTTCGTTACCCTGGCGTTCCTCCAGAGTTGTTCCTTTTGAACAGATTGCGCCCCAGTCGTTTACGTCTGCAAAGCCACGGAAATTCTGTCCAAAGCCGAATGTTCCGGCAGCGGCAAAAAGTGGATTTTCAAAATGAATGCCGCACATTTCCACGCTCAAATCTGGTTCTTGACCGTCTGCAAGTGGGTCTCTTCTTGGACAAGGCTTTTCAAACTGAATTATATCCGAATCAAAAACAGGTCCGTCTTTGCAAACACGCAGGCTTCCCTGAGTCGTGCTTATTGTACAGCCAAGGCAGGCACCCGCTCCGCAAAGCATTCTGTGTTCCATGCTAAGAAAGGCCTTTATTCCGCATTCCCTTGCAACCTTCTGAACGTAGACAAGCATTGGTGTTGGCCCACAGGCATAAATTGCCTTGTAGCCACATTCCTTTATCTTTTGGGCAGTCAGGGCAGTTGGCAACATACCCTTAATTCCTGCGCTTCCGTCGTCCGTAGTGATTATGGTAATGCCCTTTACGTATTCCAAACCGTAAGTTCCGCTCTTAAAGCAGGCGTAAAAGTCGTAGCTTGTGGCAGGCAGGGATGAGGCAAAATTTGCAACAGGAGCAACTCCAATTCCTCCGCCAACAATACAAATCTCCCGCTTGGCAGAAGAGGTTGCATCCTTTAATTCAGCTGTAAGGGCAAATTCATTTCCAAGAGGCCCCTGAACCAAAAAGTCGTCATTAACTTTTAGGCTGCAAAGCTCTTTTGTACCTTCGCCCTTTTGCAGAATAAGAAACTGTAGCCGCAGCATCCTCTTACCGGAAGCAGCATCCGCAAATTCTTCTGAATGGTAAACGCTGATTGGTCTTTTAAAATAACCATTGCTGGTCTTTGTGCGTATCATGTAGAACTGACCGGGCCTTGGGCAAATCTGACTTGACCGTTCAAATTCATAAACCGCCTGCAAAAGAAATACGTCCCTTTGCCCCGCCACATTTTCTATGCGCTCAACTTTTGCGCTTCCGTTAAATAAAATTCCATTGCCGTCTTTGTCTATCTGAGCCTG
>JAFXWC010000014.1 GCA_017534445.1 Treponema sp. | reverse complement strand
CCGAAGCGAGGGTTTTCCCTCCCCTTAAACCCCTCCCTTTCCCGGCACGGCTTAGGGGCTAGCCCCTAAGAACCCCAATTTTCAACATTTGTTTTTTGGAGATATGGTAACAAAGTGTCAATTGTTAAATTTGGTGCGTTTTGGTATACTGATTGAATGGAATTTGGGACAGCGTATTTGACGGAGCAGATAATTGCCTACATAGGAAACAAGCGCAAGCTGCTTACTCTTATCTACAAGGCCATGCAGGAATGCGGGGCCAGCTTAAAGCCGGGGCTTAAGTTTTTTGATGCCTTTTCGGGCAGCGGGGTAGTATCCCGCTTTGCAAAGTCTTTGGGATTTGAGGTTTTTAGCAACGACTGGGAATATTATGCAAAGATAATCAACACGGCATTTCTTACGGTTGGCAAGTCAGACATAAAAAAGATTTTTGGCTCAGAAGAAAAGTTTTGCTCGCTCCTAAAAAAGATAAATTCCCTTCCCGCACCTGCAAAGAAAAAGCAGTGCATTGCAAAGTATTACGCCCCAAAGGAATTCAGCATAGAAAAGGCAGACTTTAGAACCGAGCGCCTTTTTTACACCAGGCAGAACGCCCTTAACATAGACAAAATCCGCAATTATATAGAAGAAAACTATCCTTCCCATTCGGAGGACAAAAGCGTCTTGAAGGCCCGTTCCCTGCTTCTTGCCCTTTTGCTTTACGAGGCGGCAACCCACACCAACACATCCGGGGTTTTTAAGGCTTTTCACAAGGAATTCGGGGGGCACGGAAAAGATGCACTAAAGAGGATTCTGGCCCCCATCGAGCTGCACTTTCCCCAGCTGATTGACTCTGATTTTCCCTGCCACGTCTTTAAGGAAAATGCCAACGAGCTTGCCAAGGACTTGCGCGGCATAGACATTGCCTACCTTGACCCGCCCTACAACCAGCACCAGTACGGCAGCAATTATTTTATGCTTAACACAATTGCCAAGTGGGACTTTATAGCCCCTTCCCTGGAACTTAACGAAAGCGGCAGGCTAAGGGAAAAGGCCGGAATCCGCCACGACTGGGTTCAGACACGCTCGCCGTATTGCAGCAGGGCAGACGCCACCCAGTATTTTGCAGACCTTGTGCAGAACCTGGACGCAAAGTATATACTGGTAAGCTATTCAACTGACGGAATCATTCCCTTTAGCGCAATGTGCGAAATTTGCATGAAGAAGGGCTACGTTTCCGTTGTTACAAATGAATACACTACTTACCGGGGCGGCAAGCAAAGCAACAAGAGGCAGAACAGCGACATTGAATTTATCCTCTGCATAGACACTTCAAGAAAGTCCAACAAAAAGTCGGCAGAAGAAATAGAGTCAATCTTTGCAAAGAAGGAACTCTTGCTTTTGTTCAGGCAGCGCTTTTGCAGGGAAAGGCTAAAAAAAGCAAGCACAACTTCTTATTGCTCCAGTGACGGAAAGACATATTTGGAATTTGAAGTTTGCGGAAATAAAATTCAGGTGCAGACGGATGATTTTTTTGTGCTCAAGGAAAATTCACTTACGGAGTCTCTTTCTGCATCAGAGGCAAAGGCCCTTTATTCACTTCTTTTTCCATGCGCCTGTGCAACAAAAGAAGAGGAACTTGGGGAGCTTTTGCAGAGGGTCTCGGAAAAAAATGACCTTTCATGCTACTTTGCAAAACTGATTCCTGCCACCCTCAAAAAACTTGCAAGCAAAAAGAACCGCGTAGCCTTTGAAAAATGGCTTGGCAAGGTAAGAAGCTTAAAATCCGCCAACCGAGAGGCTTATAGTTTAATAGAAGAAAAAATAGACCGTGTGGAAGAGATTGCCAAAATCCGCTGGTCCACTTGATGGGGAAAGCTGAAACGCAAAAGGAGAAAAATGAAGAAAACAATTGTTATCGCATTGCTCTTGCTTTGCACATTGAAGATATTTGCACTTGTTGACGATGACGACCCGCTTGCGGAGGCTCGATATCAGATTCCTAAACTTCAAGGCTGGTACGACTTTTCGGACGTGGGCGTAGAGGTAAGCGTAAGTCCTGACTGGATTGTGTTCGAGGGGGAGAAAATTCCGCGCAAAGAGTTCCGGCTTGCCAAAAACGGCTGGTATTATATCAAAGACAACCTTGTGATTTTTGACCAGTTCCATCATCTTTTTTGCTGGCACAACAGCACTCTGAACTTTCATCCGGCTGCAGGGGAAAAAGTCCCATACGGCTCTAAAGCACACTATACGCAGTCGTCCTACTTTACCGAGACGCTGAACGGAAATAAAATTGCTTACGATGCGGAAAATCTTAATTCTGTTACGTGCAAGCCCGGCGTAATCAACGAGAATTACGATGTCAGACGTATCGTTGAGGAATACGAGCATTTTTTCATCTGGAACGAGGAGCACAGGCCTTGGGTTACGCAAAAGGTGGGAGAGAGCGTTACGGCAGAGTTCGACGACGAAGCAAACGCGGTTTCGCTTTTGAACGGTTATGTTGATCCGTATCACCCCGATTATTACAAGAAAAATGCACGCATCAAGGACATCAAAATCACCGATGAAAACGGCAAGGACTACTTTTTCACGCTCAAAGATGAGGTTCGCGTTCAGACTTTTATGCTGGACAACTGCACGAAAAAGGTGACGCTCACGGTGCTTTCGGTGTACGCTGGCGAAAAATACGGCGACATAGCCCTGAGTATGTTTGCGGGAGTTTACGCAGACACCTACATTGACTGGATTGTTTTCCGCGAGCTAGAGGCGGCAAAAGAGCGGGCAGAAAGTGCTTACCACAGCTATTTGTGGAATTTGGAAAACTATCCTAAAAATATTCCGCACGACTGTTCGCTCATAAAATCCGAATGGACGATGTACTATATGACCGTGGAGGACAGGATAAAAAAAGAATTCGGCGGCAAATTTGCAGAGCACGACATTGAGATTTACGATTCCCCCGACTTGAAAATACATCTTGCCGTTGTCTATCACAACATTGTTACCGTATTTTACGCAAAGGAAAAAATCACAAAATACGGCTACGAGTTCAAGAATATGCCTGACATCATAAGTGGCCCGTTTGAAGACGATGATTACGAGTACAGCAGTTATGCCACAGAGAAAGACGGCTGGATTATTTCGGCGTTTTGGTATGGAGCGGGCGATACCTGTGCCCTGCCTGTGTCTGCGCGCTTCAAGGTGATGACGGAAAGCGGAAAAATCCGAAAAGTCGTCATCAGTAAAGAGGGGCTGAAGGGTGTCAAACGCTTCGGTGAGCTTCTGATCGGAGCAAGTGACCTAAAATGAAAAAGTATCATTAATAATTCTGTTGGCGCTTGTTTCTTTGGCTTACGCTGATATTTTGAGACATCTGTAAGCGTTTACGGTGGATATGGTGAATAATTGTTAGGCGGACAGCCCTCTGGGCTGCTTGTGTTACAAGAAAAAATCCTCCAACAAATTTTCTCGAAAAATGTTCAGTGTACACTGAACATAGGAATTGAAAAATTCCTATGTTGCGAAACTTCGCTTTACGCTCGTTTCGCAACAAAAAATCAAAATAACAGGAGGATTTTGTGAAAAAATCTGAGATGAATTTTAAGGATTCCAACAGTCTTGCAAGCGTAAGAAAAGTTATAAACGAAGCAAATGAAGCTTTGAATAACAAATCAAGGACAATAGCAGATTCAGCAATTCCAGAGGCACTTGCAGGGGGTTTAGGAGCCGGAGCTGGCGGTGTTGCAAGTTTCGCAGCATTATATTTTGGAGGTTCTGTAGTTGGATTAAGTGCCGCAGGAATTTGCTGATGTGCGATAAAGAAGTAATAGAAGTGTAAAAAATTTTGCCGTTCCTATCCGGCACTTGGCCATTGTGTCGGATAGGTCGGGCGGTTATTCCGGCAAATCAATCTTGCCGACAAAGCTGTAATAAATCTCAATGTCCTGCCTGCGGGTGCCGTTCTCGTCATAGCTGCACTCATGCACGACGATTTTCTCAATCATTTCCCGCAAGAGGGTGGGGGTCAATTCTTCAAAAGCAAGGTG
>JAFXWC010000077.1 GCA_017534445.1 Treponema sp. | reverse complement strand
TCTCGACAATCTCTATGAAGCGGCAATACTCCTCTAGGATAGCACAGTTTTTTGCAATCGGCAACAATTTTGGGTCGGTGCAGTTCTTTACCTTTACCACAAGGTCCAGGCGGCTTGAATCCTTTTCGTAGAATGCGTCCGAAAGCCTGAGCTCCTGCTCACGGGGCATGCTGTCCTTTCCCACATAGACCACGTAGAAGTCGGGGTTGGGTATTTTGTAGACCTTTTGGGCATAGCGCCTGTCTATTGGGACAATCGTCTCGTAGATGCGGGTAACGTATTCAAGGCATCTGAATGGCATGTTGTTGTTTACCGTGGACTGGTGCTCCACAAGGACGATCAGTTTGCCGTCAATTATCCAGCTTACGTCGTTGTTGTAGGTCTTGTAGAGTGACTGCTCTATTACCTTGCGCTCCATGCTTACGTCCTCCAGCTTGTAGTCGCTACCGGAGAGGGCATTGTAAAGGTCAAGGAAGTTCTTCTTGCCGTCGCGGTCACTTCCGAACAAGTCTGTGAAGACTGAATCTTTGTACTTTCTGTTTATGAATCTCATTTGTTTTTACCTCCATATAATATATAGAAGGTAAAAGTTTGGAATTGGACATAAATGCGTAAAAAAAGTTGTAGATATACATGAATGCAACTCAAGAAAATTTGATGAAATATTTGTATTGCCTAAATCTCGCTAGATACATTTTTATAATTCTGTTTATGCCATAAAATAGAGATTGGGCGGATAAGCCTGTAAAACAAATGGCTTGGATAATGAAAAATTCTGGCCATGAAGACAGGGAGTCGGTAAGACGGATAGAAAACGACATAAAATAATTTATTGTGCATTGATTTTTTTATTAATGATATTATTCATTTTTAATGTTCTTTCTGGAGGTAATTTATTACCCTGGAACAGAAAAGAGTTTGAAAGACCTTTATTAAAATCAATCAGTATAGACTCAGGTGATGTTGTTACAATTGTTTTAGATAATACTCATAAAAGAAAAGCTATTGGGAAAAATTATGAGTTAGACTTATTCTATCTGGTTCCAATTTTTGAATATGAAGAAAATGAAAACGAGATTATAATAAAAGAGGATATATCTGAATATAAAGAAAAATTTACGGAAGCCAGTCGGTACGAGCTTGAAATAAAGTGGTATGGGGGGCATTTATTTCTGGAAGCTATTTACAAAGAGGGACAGTTTAGAATTTTAGACGAAAGGTATACAAACAGAATATAATTTTGCCAGTAAGTATATTTCACAGACTTTTGAACCACAGAGAAAAATCATTCCACAAAATTGACGGAAAGCCTTTTCTCTGCGAAAACTCACTTGCTTTTTGCCTTAACAAATGACGCGCCCCCCTTGGCGCTGCTTGTTTTACATTTGCGCGGAACCCCGGAAAGCCCGTTGAAAGAGGCATCCCCGCAAAGGGCAATTAATAGAAGAAAGCGGCTTCAGAAGAGAAAAATGAATTAAATTCAAAAAAATGAGAAAAATGCCTTTATTTTCTAAAAAAATCTATAAATTTCTTGACGTTTCTTTGTGAAATTTAGTATTTTTTCAAATAATAATGGAAAACGGAAAGGACAGTGTAATGAGCAAGGAAAACAAAGAGAATAACGCTGAAGAAAAAGAGGCTGTTCAGTCCAAGGAAGCAGAAAAATCTTCCAAGGAATCCTCCGAAAAAGATGCATCTGCTGCAAATTCTTCCCCGGAAGAAGGCGAAAAGTCTGAAAAAACGGCAGAAAATGCAACGGATTCAGACAAAGTTAAGTCTTTGCAGGATCAGGTTGAAGAGCTTACAAAGGCCAATGCAGACCTTAAGGACCAGCTTCTTCGCAAGGCGGCAGACTTTGACAACTACCGCAAGCGTACCATTCAGGAAAAGCAGGACGCTTACGACTATGCAAACACCAGTCTTTTAAAAGATTTGCTTGAAAGCCTGGACAACTTTGACCGCACGGTTGAGGCCGCTTCCTCTGCAACGGACCCAAAGACCATAGCAGACGGCGTTACAATGATAAACAAGTCAATGGTCAGCATGCTGGAGAACAAGTACAACCTTGTTTCCTATGGTGCTGTAGGCGATGCCTTTGACCCGGACATTCACGAGGCTATTGGCAAGTCGGACGACCCGGTTGCTTCACCGGTGCTCAAGGCTGTGTATCTTAAGGGCTACAAGCTCAAGGACAGGGTAATCCGCCATGCAAAGGTTATGGTAAGCATGCCGGACGGTTCTGTAAAAGAAGATGTTGATTCCGCAAAGGAAGAAAATAAAGCTTCGGAAAGCGAGTCTGAAGCGGAAAACAAATAGAATGAATTGTTGGCGGAAGTGGCTGTGTGCAGTCTTTGACCGCTGACTTGCATGTATTGTTGAAAACAAACGGAGGTTTTTGATATGGGAAAGATTATTGGTATTGACTTGGGAACAACAAACTCTTGTGTTGCCGTAATGGAAAATGGTGAGCCTGTAGTAATTCAGAATTCAGAGGGTGGAAGAACAACTCCTTCTATCGTAGGCTTTACTGCCAAGGGAGACCGCATCGTTGGTCTTCCTGCAAAGAACCAGATGGTAACAAATCCAAAGAACACGGTATATTCCGTAAAGCGTCTTATTGGACACCGCTTTGGAGAGCTTGAAGGCGAGGCAACAAAGCTTCCCTATACAATCAAGGACCACGGTGCAGACGTCCGCGTAGAAGTTCAGGAAAACGGTTCCGTAAAGGAATACAGCCCACAGGAAATTTCTGCATTCATCCTGCAGAAGATGAAGAAGACAGCTGAAGACTATCTTGGCGAGACTGTTACAGAGGCTGTTATTACAGTTCCTGCCTACTTTAACGATGCCCAGCGCCAGGCAACAAAGGATGCCGGTAAGATTGCAGGCCTTGACGTAAAGAGAATCATCAACGAACCAACTGCCGCTTCTTTGGCATTCGGCTTTAACAAGGACCAGAAGTCAGAAAAGACAATCGCCGTATACGACCTTGGTGGTGGTACATTCGATATTTCCATCCTTGAATTGGGTGACGGCGTATTTGAAGTAAAGTCCACAAACGGAAACACACACCTTGGTGGTGATGACTGGGACCGCCGCATCGTTAACTGGCTCATTGACCAGTTCAAGGCAGACAGCGGAATTGACCTTTCAGGCGATGCAATGGCTATGTAGCGTCTCCGCGAGGCAGCAGAGAACGCAAAGATTTCTCTTTCAAACCAGGCAAGCGCAGACATCAACCTTCCCTTCATCACGGCTGATGCAACAGGACCAAAGCACTTGCAGAAGTCCCTTACACGCGCACAGTTTGAGCAGATGACCGACGACCTTTTTGAAGCTACACGTGAGCCTTGTCTTAAGGCTATGAAGGATGCAGAAATCTCTGCCGACAAGATTGACGAAGTTCTTCTTGTTGGTGGTTCAAGCCGCATGCCAAAGGTTCAGGAAATCGTAAAGAGCATCTTCGGTAAAGAGGGTAGCCGTTCCGTTAACCCGGACGAAGCAGTTGCTATTGGTGCTGCAATCCAGGGTGGCGTTCTTGCAGGAGACGTAAAGGACGTTCTTCTTCTTGACGTAACACCTCTTTCTTTGGGTATCGAAACAATGGGCGGCGTATTCACACGCCTTATCAACCGCAACACGACTATTCCTACAAAG
>JAFXWC010000076.1 GCA_017534445.1 Treponema sp. | reverse complement strand
TGGTAAGGTTTCCAAAGTTACCGCTTGGAACAACTGCAATAATAGCAGGATTGTCAATCTTGCTGTCGTGGGGAACACGGTCGCTAACAACAAGTGATGAATACATATAATAGAAACTCTGCGGCAAGAGGCGGGCTATGTTTATGGAATTTGCAGAAGAAAGGCGGAATTTCTTGCGAAGGTCTTCATCTGTAAAGGCTGTCTTTACAAGCTTCTGGCAGTCATCAAAAGTACCCTTTACCTTAAGGGCGCGAACGTTACCGTCAAAAGTAGAAAGCTGCTTTTCCTGAAGCGGGGAAATCTTTCCATCCGGGTAAAGAATTGTTACGTCTATGCCAGGAACATTGTGGAATGCGCTTCCAACAGCACTTCCTGTGTCTCCGCTCGTAGCAACAAGAATGTGCAGGTTACCGTCTTCTCCACGGTTAAAATAAGACATAACGCGGGCCATAAAGCGGGCGCCAAAGTCCTTAAAGGCACAAGTCGGTCCATGGAAAAGCTCAAGAACGTATGTAACAGGGTCAATCGGAACAACCTGTGGCATAAAAGGATATGCATCCTGAATTATTGCCTGAAGGTCAGCATCTGGAATTTCGCCCTCTACGTAAGGCTTTGCCATCTCGTATGCAATGTCACGGAAAGAAGGTGAGGGTGTGCGGTTTAAAAATGACGGGTCAAGCTTTGGAAATTCAACAGGAATGTACAGTCCGCCTGTCTTTGGGTTCATACCGCCCATTACAGCTGTCTTAAAATCTACTTTTACTTTTTTGTCTCTGGTATCTGTGTATATCATCTTTTACCTTTGCCGTATTTTTTACGGAATATCCGCATTTTGATTTATTTTATGACTTTATCATATAAAACAATTGTTTGCAAGTATCACGTTAACCCATTGCAGGTCTTAGCAGAAAAAATAAGTTTATCATATTGTAAAAAAAATGGACTACAGCTCCAGTATAGGCAGCTTCTGTCTTAACATAGCAGTTCCTAAGGGCAATTGCACACAAGGCTGCGTTTGCAACTGCAAAAATCCCCATGTAGCGGTGGGCTGCGGCAAAAATAAGCACGGCGGAAGCTTCCACAAAAATCCTAACTGCTACCTTCATTTTGTCAGAAGAAATCCCATCCAACAAGGCATAAAGGGTCTTTGGAAAGAATTCTCTGTAGAGAACCTCTTCGAAAAAAGCCCCTGCCAAAAAATTCAAAACAATTGAAAGAAAAAAAAGGAACCTGGGCTCAAAAACAAGCGCAGAAGACAGATTGGAAGAAAAGTCATCTGCAGAAGAGGTCTTTTCAAAAATCATCTGCAAAGCCAAAATCAGGGCAAAGATTAGCATAAGAAATCCGAATGTAATCGTACCCCATTTCAGGATGGAAATATGCTTTTCAAAGGATTTTTTTTTTGTAAGGGCCGCTTTCTTTCGCCACTGAAAATTCAGCAGGATGGCTATAAAAAGCTGAGGTAAAAAGGCAAACGAAAAGGCTCCCTTGCTTAGAGAAGGGGGAATTTCTGCCTTAGAAACAAAAATTGGGGGCAGCAAAAGAAATATAAAAACTATTGCAAATTCGAGCAAAAGATATTTTTTTTTCATCGCAAATACGATAATATAGTATAATCATAGAGAGGTCAATTTCAATTGAATATAGTTGTTTCTGTTTTAATATTATTGGGCATAGTGATTTTGCTTGCAAAACTGTATGCCATGAACAGCGAAAAGATACACTTTTTTGCCACCGGCCTTGATTCTGGATTCCGCTTTTCCGAAATACGGACTTTGTGGAGGCTTGCGACTGTATGCGACCTGGACGAGCCCAACTCGCTTTATGTTTCCACGGCTGCACTAAACGAATGCATCTCCAAAGTCATTGCTGAAGAAAGGCAGAAAAACTCCATCAACAGCTTTAAGACTCAGCAGTTTCTTGAAAGGCTCTACAAATTCCGCACAAGGATAACTCTGGACAAAGAGGCAAGGAAAGGCCTGGACAGCACACGCTACCTTGACGCAGGACAGAGGCTAAGGATAATCCTTCCTGGAAAAGGAATCTTCGTATCAAAAATAAAGAACAATGCCCACGAGCTTCTGATAATCCTTCCGAAACAGGAAGACAAAAAGACCAAGCGAGTTTTGGTGCTTAAGCCTGAAGAATGGATAGGGAAGAGAATCAGCGTATACCTCTGGCGCAAGGGAGATGCCTGTTACGCTTTCGACACAATCGTTCTTGCATCCTCTGTATTCCAGGGAGAAAACTGTCTGGTAATAAAGCATTCAGAAGACCTTGACCGTTCACAGAAAAGGCAGTCCGTACGCTGCGAATGCCAGATTCCGGCACAAATGTACATGATTACAAGCGCAGTCGTTGACTACAACGTGGCGGAAACAGAACCGGGCTTCAAGTGCCTCTTGGAAGACATAAGCGAAGACGGTGCCCTTATTCGCGTAGGCGGTATGGGAAAAACCAACATACAGATAAAAATCCAGTTCAAGTTGAATGACACCCTCATAATCATGTACGGAATCATCCGTGCGGTTGAATACAACAAGGCCTTGGAACAGTCAAGGCTTCACTTTGAGTGCATCCATATTGACCCCAGCATGAAGAATGCAATCCTGACCTATGTCTACAACATAATTCCAGCTGACCAGAAGGAAAAGGACCTTGCCATAAAGCTTGCAGAAGACGACAGCAACGAAGAAAATTCAGATGGCAACGGTAGTTCACAAGAGCCTGAATTCAAATCTGACATAGCGGGTCTCAAAGATGATGACAACATTGATGAAGACGGGGCAGAAGAAGACAAGCCTTTGGAAATAGCTCCAGAAGACGAAGTAAAATTACGCTCCAACTTTGAGGATGAGGCCGTAAACCAACCGCAGGGCTTGCAAAAATAAGGGGCATCTGTAATAGATTCGTGCAATTTTCAGGAGGTTCAGGATGAATTCAAAAAAATCTTTTGGGAAGTCATTTAGTACAGTTTTGCTCACCGCGCTCTTGTTGTCCCCGGCCAGCCTTTTTTGCCAAGAATCGGTGAATACAGCATATTCTTCCTATACAATTGAATATTTAAAAGGAAATATCCAGGACAAAATTCATGCCGTACAGAATTCGGCTTTGAATGGCGACATATCCATCTGTCTAAAGGCACTTGATTTTGCCGCACAGGAAAAGGAAAGCCTTTCTAGCGACCAGGACTTTAGGCTCCTTGTAAAAACAGCCGTTTCCTGCCTAAAAACAGACAAAGCCTCTCAGGAAGAGAAAGACAAAGCTGCGGCAAACCTAAGCCAGATTTTCATAGGCTTTGACGACGGTGAACTCCGCATAGCAGTTCTGGACAAAATAAAAGAAATATCATCACAAAAAAGCGTCAACCTCTTGAACAGTTTTGTTTCCGACAAAATCCACCGCAAAGATCCAATAGACGACCTTACCATAAAGGCCATAATGCTGCTTAAAGAAATAGGAGACAGCAATTCTTTTACAAGCCTATTCCTTGCTGACATAATGGACGTATGGCCACAGAACAAAAAAGAACTCAGAGAAGCATATTCACCGCTTTCAAAAAAATGCGAAAATGAAATTCTTACGATTTTTGCAAACGTTGACGCTGAAAAAAAGAACAACATTTTGCTTACCGTAAAGGAGCTTTCTGCAGACGGTGAAAAAATTCCAAAGAAAATTTGCGGAGAATTGGCAGAAAATGCACTTTCAGAGTCTATATATAGTATAGGAGAAACTCAAGAGAAAAACGGAAAGATTATCCAACTTCAGTTGACAAGCCTGCAAATTGCCGCTGAACAAAAATGGACAAGGGCCGCAAAACTTGCAACGGAAATATTCCCTCAAATCCGCTCAGGATACGAGGCCAAGCTTATTACAGACGAGCAGTTTGCGCTTGCAATACAAAACATCGGCTCTATCGGCTCTGATAAAACCGGAAAAGTTCTTTCGTCATATCTTGAATTTCTGAACAAGGGCATGGAGCAAAACCGCGCCCCGTCTCAAGCCGTCGTGCTTTCCGTAATAAATGCATTGGGAGGGTTGGGCGATAAAACTGCCTTTGACGGTCTTCTGTACGTTACATACCTTAATTACCCGGAGGCTGTAGTAAAGGCTGCAAAAACCGCCCTGACTAAACTTAAGTGGTAAAAATAAAGGAATTCTTTTCTGAGCCAAGGCCTTTTTTGCTGTCTGCGCTTGCCTGCGCATTTCTTATCTACAGCGGTCTTGGCAGCATAAGGGAGCGTTCACCCTACAAAAGCGCAATTCCCCTGCAGGATGCAGAATGCCTTAGCGGAAAAATATGCACGAATCCATGCAAAATATCTTCGGGAAAATATTACAGCGCAAAACTGGAGCTTATTTCCTGCAATTCATCAAGCAAAGACACTAAATCAGGGTTAAAAATTGAGCAAACAGTTGAATCCAGCGGGCGGGTAAGCCTTTTGATTCCTTCAAAAACCGTGGAAGCCCTGTACCCAGGAAAGCTTTATTCACTTGAAGGAAAATCAGTCTTAATAGAACAGGGCGAAAACATATCCTGCAGCGGAAAATGGAATCCTTCAACAAATGCATTCACAGTCCATTCACTTGAATACAAAAAGCCAGACGCAAACCTTTCTGGAAAAATAACACATTTCCGGGCAAAGTGCCGCCTGGTATTCAAAAGGATGCTTTTCAGGTGGGGTAAGGCGGGTGGACTAATACTTTCTCTGCTCTCCGGCTCCCGGGAATACACGGAAAGTAGCCTCTGCAAAGACTTTTCTCTTGCAGGACTTTCCCATGTTCTTGCCCTAAGCGGAATGCACCTGTCCTTTTTTTCTGGTCTTTCTGGAACTTTGGGCAAGAAATTTTTCGGCAAAAGGGCAAGTTCCTTCATAAGAATTGCATCCATAATAATATTCTCCTGGTTCGCAGGGCTTTCTCCTTCTTTGCTAAGGGCTCTCTTGTGCTCATTTTTCATGCTCTTCGCATCATTTTTCTATTGCAAGAGGTTAAAATCATCCGAAATACTTAGCGCAGTTTTTTTAATCCACCTGGTAATCTTCCCTGATGACTCAAAAACCATAGCCTTCATGCTTTCATATTTGGCATTGGCTGGAATAATAGCAATATCACCTGTAATAGAAAAAATCTTCGTAAGAAAAGTCCCTCCCTTTTTGGCAAGCCCCTTGTGTGCCTCAATAGGTGCCCAGACTGCAACAAGTCCCGTAACGGCCGCGTTTTTTGGCACACTAACACCAATAGGCATAGCCTCAAGCCTTGCCGTTTGTCCATTGATTAGCATATTTCTTTCCACCGCGCTCTTTTGCATAATAATATGCCTTGCAATGCCTTTTCTTTGTACCCCCTTTGGCTGTATACTAAACTTGATGTACGATGCAATTATTCTTATAGTAAGGATATTTGCGCGCATACCGCCCATTCAACTAAAATAAGGAAAGGATATGAACTGCCCAGACTATAATTCACCTGCCGAACTCAAAAAAATTCTTGAAGAGCACGGTTTTTCCATGCAAAAGAAATTCGGACAGAATTTTATGCTCAATCCCAACGCCCGAACAAAAATAGCCTCACTGCTGGAACTTTCTCCAAGTGACCAAGTCTGGGAAGTGGGGCCAGGCCTTGGCTGCATGACAGCAGAATTCCTTAATTCAGGGGCAAGTGTAAAAGCTTTTGAGATAGACAAGGGCTTTATCCAGCTTTTGCACGGCATATTTCAGGATGAAGAAAAAAGCGGGAAGCTTAGCATAGTTGAAGGTGATGTCCTAAAAAACTGGGAAAGGGAATACAAAAACACGCAAATTCCAATAAAGCTTGCAGGAAATCTTCCCTACAACATAGCGGCAACATTCATTGCGGGAACAATACAAAAATCATGCCCCTTTGAACGCTGCGTTTTTACGGTTCAAAAAGAAGTAGCCGACAGGATATGCGCAAAACCTTCCAGTGAAGACTATTCATCCTTCAGCGTGCTTTGCCAGTTTGCCTATGACGTAAAACCGTCAATAGAACTTGGACCCGGTAATTTCTGGCCCAAACCCCGTGTCGCATCCAAAGCCGTTGTGCTGGAGAAAAAGGCCTCGCCAGTTGAATGTCTTTCACCAGAACTTTTTGTAAAGCTGGTTCATACGCTTTTTCTAAGCCGCAGAAAGACAATACAAAACAACATAAAGCCTCTTCTTCCAAAAGATATTTCACAAGCAGACTTCTTTGCAAAGGCAGGAATCTCGCCTTCCGAGAGGGCAGAAAACCTAACAGTAGCACAGTTTGCCGCACTAACAGACACTCTTGCCACAGCAATGAAGTCAGGGCAAAACTGATTGAAGGAGATTTTGAAATTCTGTATAATCCATAAAAAAGGCGGAAAAAAATGACGGCAGATCAGATTAAAGATAACTTTGATAAAATAAGACTCGACATTGCAAACGCAGAAAAAGCATCGGGAAGGGAAAGTGGCAGCGTAACTCTTTGCGCAGTCAGCAAATTCCACCCGGCCGAATCAGTGCTTGCGGCTATGGACTCGGGACAGTTTCTCTTTGGAGAAAACCGTGTTCAAGAAGCCTATTCCAAGTTTGCAGAAATCAACACACTGCGTCCGGGAAAGGCTCAGCTTCACATAATAGGAAGCCTGCAGCTTAACAAAGTAAAAAAATCCGTAGAAATTGCATCCTGCATTCAGTCCGTAGACAGGGAAGACCTTTTAAAAGAAATAGAAAAGCACGCGGCAAAGCTTAACAAGATGATTGATATCTTTTTGGAAATACACACAGGGGAGGAGTCAAAATCAGGCTACGAAGGCGAAAACGAACTTATGTTTTCACTGCAAAACCTATCGTCAGGATTATATCCCCACATCCGAGCAACAGGTCTTATGACCATGGCACCTTTTTCTGCAGATGAAAAGCTTGTCAGAAAATCATTTTCTTCTTTGCGTGAATTAAAGGAAAAAGTCAACAGCCGCTTTCCTGAACTGCCCATAAAGGAACTTAGCATGGGAATGAGCGGTGATTACAAAATTGCAATAGAAGAGGGCAGTACCATGGTAAGAATAGGAACCGCCCTTTTTGGAGAACGAGAGTACAACAAACCCAGCGATGGGAATTAAAACGCTATGTCATTAAAAAGAGTTTTGTTTTTAGTTTTATTTTTTTCCGCTATACTCACAGCCCTGCCACAAAAGGCCTTTGCAGACTCTTCATCATCTTCCTCGGAAAGTGATGAGCCTGAACCTTATTCTCCAGATGAATTTCCCGAATGGTCAAAGAAAGTCCGCCGTGCAGAGATAATAACGCTTGGGTCTGTTCCTTTTACAACTCTTGGCGTTATTTTGGCATACGGAACATATCAGTATGTAAAAGGTGAAAGTGTTTCTTTTCCAAACCCATTTGACAGCTCAAAAAGTTATGATGAGCAGCAGATAAAGATGATTCTGGGCTATTCAGTTGCAGCAAGCTGTGCAATTGGACTGACCGACTTTATGATTTCATTTATAAAACATAAGCATACCCAGCACAAACTGGAAAAAATACGAAAAGCTACGGAGCAACCAACAGTCACCCCAATAACCCCAGAAGAAGCAGGCAACCTTATGCGGCAGGGAACGCTTAACGCCCAAAATGCTCAGCAGGAAGAGCCTGCAAGTCCAACAAATTCAACAAGTACTGCAGCGGATGAGCCCAAAAGCGGGCAGGGGGAATAATGCCTTTCTTTAGCGCAAAAGTTCCGGAGACATACACAAAAACCGAACGCTTGGATAAATACATTGCATCCCTTCCAAACGGCATGAACCGCAGCAAGCTAAAAAGCGGAGTCACAAACATTCTTGTAAACGGCAAAAAGCAGAAGGTCTCATACAAGGTAAAGGCCGGTGACCAGATAGACATTGACTGGGAAGAAAACATCCCCGACGACATAGAACCGGAAGACATCCCACTGGACATAATCTATGAAGACCAGAACGTCTGTGTAGTCAACAAAAAACAGGGAATGGTAACACACCCCGCATGCGGCAACTGGAACGGAACCCTCGTCAACGCGCTTCTATTCCACTGGGGCAGGCAAAAAATCCCCCAGCTAAAGGAAGGAAAAACAAGCGAAATTTTGGAACGCAGAAGACCTGGAATAGTGCACAGGCTGGACAAAGACACATCCGGCATCATAATCACCGCAAAGAACCGCCAAAGCGAAGAATGGCTTCAGTCACAGTTCCAGAACCACAAAAAAATCGTAAAGGAATACATTGCAATTTGCACAGGCCGCCCCCAGCACCAGCACGGCATCATAAAAACCAACATGATACGCGATCCAAAGAACCGCAAAAGATTCCGCGCAGTAGATTTGCAGACAGAAGGAAAATTTGCCAAGACCTATTACAGCGTAATCGCCTGTTACGGGGAATACACACTCATGAAGCTCCGCATTGCAACAGGCAGAACCCACCAAATACGCGTGCACATGAAATATTTGAACTGCCCGGTTCTTGGCGACAAGATTTATTCTAAGCCGGACAAGCTTTTTCCAAACGCAAGTCTCATGCTGAATGCCCGTATGTTAAAGATAAGGCTTCCAGGCAGCAAGGAAGGGGAACTGTCTGTTTTCCGAACTAAGACCCCAGAGCACTTCAAGGACATAATGAAAGTCCTGCACAAGAAATTCCCAAAGACAATCCTTCCAAAAGACAGGTAGTCAATATGGAAAACATTGAATTTTTACATAAGCCAACAGAAGAAGAGCCTTTTGCAGTCATAATAAAGCCCCGCGGAATAGCAAGTGCACCTCTTTTTGAAGGGGATATATCTGCATACACTCATGCTGCGAAAGTATTTCCTGAACTTAACAGTGTAAAGGGCAAAAAAGAATGTGAGCACGGTTTGCTCCACCGCATAGACACAGACACAGAAGGACTTTTACTTATTGCAGCTTCCCAAGGCTTTTATGACTACATGCAAGGCGTTCAGGAAGAGGGGAATTTCATAAAGTCATACAAGGCAATATGCACCCATCGTGTCTACTTACCAGAAGGATATCCAAAGCAACCATACAACATCAAAAACATGCTCCAGAACGGCTGTACCAATGTAAAGGTAAAATCCATGTTCCGCCCCTACGGCATAAAAAACAAGGAAGTAAGGCCTGTAACAAGCGCATCCGGAAAAGCCGCACTAAAAAAAGCATCTCCCGCATGGTACACAACGGACATAACCCTAAAACAGCAGGAAAATAACACCTTCTCCGCAGACTGCATTCTGACAAAAGGTTACAGGCACCAGGTAAGATGCCACCTTTCATGGCTTGGCTATCCAATAGAAGGTGACGCTTTATATTCAGAAAAAGATGTGACCGCACCCCAAGAAAGCTTTAAATTCTGGGCAACAAAAATCCAGTTTCCTATCAAAAACGGCTCTTCCGTAATCCAAAAAATCTTTGAATACACCCCGCAAGCAAGTGCGTAGCAACGTGCCGTCTTGTTCATAAAAAAAGCGGTTTCAAAAGAAACCTCTGCGTGCCCGGAACACACCCCGCAAGCAAGGCGTAGCGGCGTGGACTCTTGTTAAATAAAAAAGCGGTTTCAAAAGAAACCGCTACGTGCCCGGAACAAGACTTGAACTTGCACACCCGTGAAGGCTCTAGTACCTGAAACTAGCGTGTCTACCAATTCCACCATCCGGGCAATACTTCAAAACAAAGTACAATAAGTATATTAAAATTGGCCAACAATGTCAACCGCATTTATTGGCATCTGTAAAAAACAAGGGCAAGTATTCCAATAAGAACTATAACACTAACAACAAAAAGCCAGGCAGGAACATCATCACCAAGAATCTTTCCTGAAGAAAATTCATGACCTGCTGTTTTTTTTGCCTTTGACTTTTTCTTTTTACTTCGCACATCCCGGTCAGACTTCTCGCCACCAACGGATGTACCGTTAATATCTTCCTCCGTCATTGCATAGTGGCAAACAGGACATCCATATTTAAAATCGTGGACGGTTCCCATGTGACCGCATGCAGGACAACGAACAGAAGAAAAAAACTTGCCGCATCTAGGGCAGCAGCGCGCATTGGCTGCCACCTCAGAGCCGCAGTTTTCACAAAAATATTTAGCCTTGGTTGATGATTTTGCCATCTATCGTGCCATCAATCTTATTGCTTCTCAAGAATCGTTACGTTGTACTTGTAAATCTGCCAAATTCCGTCTCTCTGGCGAACGTAGTATGTATAAAGCTTCTTTTCCTTATACTTGTCATACTCAAACCATTCTTCAACCTTTACAGTACCTTCATTGGGGTCGTAATTCGTGCTCTTAATTTCGAATTTCTTTGGCTTTGTAACAATGTCCTTGCAAATGCGGCTCTGCATAAGCTCGGCCTTGAATTCGTTGAGCATATCATTTCTTTCTGCTGCGCTTGAATTGTTGTAGCGGCGGGCAAGGCTCTGGTTATCCTTAAGCAATTCCTCCAAGTCCATGTAAAGGAAGAACTGGTCCCAAAGTTCATTCTGGCGGGCAATGATTGTCTGCTCAACAACCTTGTCAGGTCCAATCTCCTGGCGTTCCAGAAGAGCACCTGTATTCTCTTTTACAGGAATCATAGAAGATGACGCTGCGGTTGGGGAGGGCTTAACTTCAAGAGTAAGCCTGTTTGAGCTGATAGCCTTTTCTCCGCTGCGGTAAAGTTCTGGATAAAAATTCAACTCAACATAATAGATGGAAGGCTCTGTAATGTTAAGATATTCCTTAAGGTTCTCAACAAAAGAGTATTCTTCCTGCGGCTCAAGCGAAATTTCCCTGTAATAGACTGTTTTGTTTGTTGTGCGCTTTTCCCTAAGCAAATCAGTCTGGCCAAGCTGGGTGTTCTTTATGTTGAATGCGCGGAAATCCACGCTAAACATACGGTCTTCCGCAAGCTTAAAGCGCTGGGTCTTGGAACTTTTGTTCATGAGAGTGATATGCACTTTTACAGGATTGCCCTCGGCATCACCCGGATGATACATGGTCCTTTCGGAAAATTTAATGGAGACTTCTACATTTTTTAGGTCATTTTCCCCTTCTGCAGAATAATTTTGTGCCGTCAAAGTCTGGGCAAAAATCATAAAAAAGGCTATAATTGCTAACAGTGTACGTTTCACTACTAACCCCCCAAGGTTAAACCTATTTTTTATATTATCGGAATATTATGGAAAATTCATTATCTGCAAATACAGTTTCTGAAAATCTTATGCCTCTTTTGGCTTCTTGGAAAGCTCTTTCACAAGCAGTAAACACACTTGCCGACTCGGATGTTACATTTCCGGCAGACATAACAGGCTGCAAAGGCTCCCTAAATTCATTCTTCATCTCCCGCTACATGGAGCGCCGCCGGATAGACAGGATTCACGAGGAGCAGTTTGAAGGAAAATTCTCTTCCACTCAGGAAGATTTTGTGATTGTCGTTCCCACAAAAAAAGAAGCGGATGAATGCGAGACAGACCTGGAAACGCTACTTGGCGACAAGGCAGAAATCCTTCAGCTTCCGGGCTGGGAAATGCTACCTTACCGACCTGCGGCAAAAGGTTCGGCTGTATTCGGAATAAGGGCAGGAACTCTTGCAAAACTTGCTACCGGCAACAAAAAAAATCAAAAGCCAAGAATCTTCATAATAACGCAAAGGGCATTTTTTACCCCCCTGCCACCGCCATCATATTTTAGGGAACTTGTATTCACCCTAAGAAAAGGCCAGGAAATTGAACCTGGAAAGCTAAGCCAAAAACTTTCGGATGCGGGCTACATAAGGGTTCCCCGTGTTACCACAAGGGGAGAATTTGCCCTCCGCGGAGAGGTAATGGACATCTTCATGCCGGGAGAAGAGAGCGGCCACCGCCTGGTATTTGACTTTGACACAATCGGCCAAATCAAGACCTTTGACACGGAAACCCAGTCATCAAAAACAAACATTGATTCACTCTTAATTTACCCAATGAAAGAAGTTGTCTGGACTGACCAACTTGCCTCCCGCCTTGAGCAGATACTTGAAAAGGCAGACAAAGAAGGCATTTCCAACGACTATGCAGCTTTTGACGCTCAAAGAAAGGGACTTGCCACAAACAAAACAGAACAAAAGGAAGAGGGTAGCGAAGCCACTTTATCTCCAGCCACAAACACTAGCGCAAACCATGCAGAAAAGGGCATTCACCTTGCATTTACAGAAGAATCCAGAAAAGAAAAGGAAAGGATCCTTACAGAACTTGCCGTTAACCGCCAGAGCGAGGGGGAAGAGCTTTTCTACGGCCTTTTGTGGGACAAAAAATACAGCGTTCTTGACTACATTAAAAGCGACACAACAGTTTTCTACTACGACTTTGACAGAATACTGAACGCAGACAAGCTAATCCTAAACGAATACACGGTTTCCTACAGGCAGGCAAGGCAGCAGCTACCGGTATTCCCGCCAGAGGCAATGCTTTTTGAATTTTCTTCTATATATATGCACAAAAAAAGCATCATGTTCCGCACGTTGGACACACTCGAAGAAAAGGGCAAGACGGAGCTAAGCGTAAACTGCGAAGTTTCCCAGAGCTTCTTTGGCAACATAAATTACTTTAAGGAACAATTGACGAGCCTGCAGAATGAAGGATGGCACATCTTTATCTTTGCAGACAACTCAAACCAGTCCCTTCGCATCAAGGAAGTCGTAAAAGACTACCTGGAAGTGCAAGACAACTCCCTTTTCCCAGTACACGTAATCCCTGCCGCAATCACGGAAGGCTTCTCCGTCGCAGATGAAAAAATCCTTGTAATACAGCAGAACCAGATATT
>JAFXWC010000075.1 GCA_017534445.1 Treponema sp. | reverse complement strand
TTGGCACAGAGCATGTTTGTTACCTCCCGGGTCTTTCTGCTAAGGTAGTCGCTAAGGATTCCCTCGCTAACCGCCTTTTCTATTGCCTTCCTGAAGGAGCTTCTGGGAAAGCGCCTGTTGTAACTGCTCTCGACAATCTCTATGAAGCGGCAATACTCCTCTAGGATAGCACAGTTTTTTGCAATCGGCAACAATTTGGGGTCGGTGCAGTTCTTTACCTTTATCACAAGCTCCAGCCTGCTGGAATCCTTTTCGTAGAATGCGTCCGAAAGCCTGAGTTCCTGCTCGCGGGGCATGATGTCCTTTCCCACATAGACCACGTAGAAGTCGGGGTTTGGTATTTTGTAGACCTTTTGGGCATAGCGCCTGTCTATTGGGACTATCGTCTCGTAGATGCGGGTAACGTATTCAAGGCATCTGAAGGGCATGTTGTTGTTTATCGTGGACTGGTGCTCCACAAGGACGATCAGTTTGCCGTCAATTATCCAGCTTACGTCGTTGTTGTAGGTCTTGTAGAGCGACTGTTCTATTACCTTGCGCTCCATGGTCACGTCCTCCAGCTTGTAGTCGCTGCCGGAGAGGGCATTGTAAAGGTCAAGGAAGTTTTTCTTTCCGTCGCGGTCACTGCCGAACAAGTCTGTGAAGACGGAATCTTTGTACTTTCTGTTTATGAATCTCATTTGTTTTTTACCTCCATATAATATATAGAAGGTAAAAGTCAGGATTTGACACAAATGCGTAAAAAAAGTTGATTTTTTTTAAGGTGTGGGATTTTTCGTACTTGAAAAGAATAAAAGAGTCCAAGGATGGGCGACTTAGCAACATGCAGAATTGCGTAGCGATTTTTCAATCCCAGAAAAATCCACGGAGGGATTTTCGTACTTGATAAAAATTAAAGAGCCCATGGAGGGGCGACTTAGCAACATGCAGAATTGCGTGGCGATTCTGCAATCCCAGAAAAATCCACGGAGGGATTTTCGTACTTGATAAAAATTAAAGAGCCCATGGAGGGGCGGCTTAGCACCCCGGAGATTTGCCTTGCAAATCTCCGATCCAAAAAAAATCCACGGATGGATTTTTTTTGGGACATACGCCCGATTGGAAGGGCCGCGAAGCGGTTGCCGTAAGGCAATGGAGGCGAAAGCCGGAACCCTGGAAAGCGGGTGACGATTTGGCATGAAGGCCGGTTTTAGCCGAGGAAGGGATGGTAGAGCGGCTGGCAGTACCGTCCAGAAAAATATCAAAAAAAATAAGCGGCTGAAATTCCAAGGAAGGAATCCCAACCGCTTAATAATTAAAAACTACAGCTTAATGCCAAGGACTTATGCCCATGGATTTTCTGTTGGATAGCGTACGCCCTTAGGCTGGTTGTAGCCAATCTCGTCTACTGCTACGCCGATGTACTTGAAGACTTCGTAGAGTTCCTTTCCAAAGTGGCCGAATGCAACGGCACCGTGGTGAGGGAAGTTCTTTTCGATGAGTACGTGGCGGTAGAAGCGGCCCATTTCCGGGATTGCAAAGATACCAATGCCGCCGAATGAGCGTGTGGCAACCGGCAAAACTTCGCCCTGTGCAATGTATGCGCGGAGGATGTTGTCGGAAGTTGACTGCAAGCGGAAGAATGTGATGTCGCCCGGCATGATGTCTCCTTCCAAAGTTCCGTTTGTAACTTCGCGTGGAAGGGCGCGTGCCATAATCATCTGGTACTTCATCTCGCAGAAGGAAAGCTTTGAAGATGCTGTGTTTCCGCAGTGGAAGCCCATGAATGTATCTTTGATTGTGTACTGACCGTGCTTGCCCTTGATGTCTTCGTCGTAGATGTCCTGAGGAACGGTGTTGTTGATGTCCAGCAAGGTAACTGTGTCGTTGGAAACAACTGTACCGATGAACTCGGAGAGACAACCGTAGATGTCTACTTCGCAGGAAACAGGGATGCCCATCTTTGTAAGGCGGCTGTTTACATAGCAAGGAACAAAGCCAAACTGTGTCTGGAATGCCGGCCAACACTTGCCTGCGATTGCAACAAATTCACGGTAGCCGCGGTGTGCTTCTACCCAGTCAAGCAAGGTAATTTCGTACTGTGCAAGCTTTTCAAGAACTTCCGGAATCTTGTTTCCGTTGCCAAGTTCTTTTGCCATGTCTGCAGCAACGTCTTTAATGCGTGCGTCGCCAGCGTGCTTGTTGAATGATTCAAAGAGGTCAAGCTCTGAGTTCTCTTCAATTTCTACACCGATGTTGTAAAGCTGCTTGATTGGTGCGTTGCATGCAAGGAAGTTGAGTGGGCGCGGGCCAAAAGAAATAATCTTGAGGTGGTTCAAAGCGTAAACTGCCTTTGCAATCGGTGCAAATTCATGAATCATGTCTGCGCACTGTTCAGCAGTTCCAACAGGATATTCAGGAATATAAGCCTTGATGTTGCGGAGCTTAAGGTTGTAAGATGCGTTGAGCATACCACAGTAAGCATCTCCACGTCCCTGGATAAGACCGCCGTTCTTTGATGTCTCTTCTGCAGCGGCACAGAACATCTTTGGACCTTCAAAGTGCTTGGCAAGCAAAGTCTCGGAAATTTCCGGGCCAAAGTTTCCAAGGTAAACACAAAGTGCGTTACATCCGGCCTTCTTGATGTCTTCCAAAGCCTGAACCATGTGGATTTCGCTTTCTACGATACAAATCGGGCATTCGTAGATTTCGTCTGCTCCATACTTCTTTGTGTAAGCATCAATAAGAGCCTTTCTGCGGTTTACAGAGAGGGACTCCGGGAAACAGTCGCGGCTAACAGCTACGATACCGATTTTTACTTTTGGTTTGTTGTTAATCATCTTATACTCCTATAAAATTACTTTCCTAACGTTAAAATGTTTTGCGGGTGAAAAAAGTTCCCCCTACGCCACCTCTATTTGGAGAGGTCTATGTTTGCTCCAGAAATACCGGCAAATGCGCCAGCCTTAGCTTCCGATGCAGACGAATGTGCAATGAGCCACTTGTTTGCAGCCCAGAGGAGTTTGTCTTCTGCGTCAATTTCCTTAAGCTCTGGCTTTGCAAGATTTGTTCCCTTTGGAAGAACTACAATCACGCGGAAACCGTCTTTGCTTACCTCTTTGCCCTTTACGGCATTGCATGGAGCATAATGGAGGCTTGTTTCGTAAATTTGAACTACTGTACCGGCAGGAACATAAAAGGCTTCCACTTCTTTTGAAGAAATGCGGCCCTTCTTTACGCTCTGGAGCGGTGCCAAGAGAAGAACAATGTCGTCGGCAGGGATGTTCAGTTCTGAGCCCCTGTGCCATTCAAGGCAGTTGAGCTTTGTGTTTGAACCGTTGCAGTATCCAACCTGAACTGGCATTCCGCCATAAGCGTTCACTGAAAACTGCTTTGCCACAGACAGTGATTCAAGTGATGAGTCCCCTGGTTCGTAGATAACCTTATCCAGAGGCTTTTCTGTTGATGAATTTAATTTTTCAAGCAACTCTTTTACGTCGTATCCCTTAAGGACTTTTCCGTAGCGTACAAAGCTGCTTCCGAAGACAGATTTTATCTTCATAACTATACTCCTACTCCTTATTATTTAAATACAGCCACGTATTCAAATATAGTTATTTCCATTATATATGAACTTTTCTAAAAAGCAAACTTTTTTTTGAGGTAAAAAGCTTTTTGAATGCAAGGTGGGGGAAGTCCGCTGGAAACTGCGCCCTACGGGCTTGTTGCGAATACCCCCTTTCTGATTCTTACAAAAGGTGGGGGAAGACTCCCCCTGCGCCTCATCTAAAGAATCGGCTACCCCCTCTACAGGGGGCAAGCCCCCCGTAACGCCCCCCCAATGTTGGTTGGTGGTAGCAGACGATGATACGAGCAAACACCACCTCTCGTTTCCTTAGCTTGCCGAAGGGAACTGTTCACCAACAAGTGTAGAGCCATGGATGCAGATTGGGAAGATGCGGAATTGTCAACCAATCCGCAGAGAACAAGTGGCTTAAGCCCCTTGATGCATCGAGAACCATGAGCCAAAAGCAAACATCCGCGCCCTTCGACTACGCTCAGGGAGCGGTCGTCACCTCGAACTTGTTACCTATGCATACTAAAGCTTTGCCAGTTCCTTGTATGTTTCCTTGAGTGCAGGGTAAATCTTGCGGTAAAGCTGATATACCTTTTCGTACTTGGGAACATTTTCTGCAATTGGCATTTGGGCTGGATTTGTCTTGATAAGCTTGTCGCAGCCTTCCTGTACGCTAGAGAAGACGCCTGTTCCAACACCAGCAAGGATTGCAACGCCAAGAGCAGGGCCTTCCTTGGAAGCCACAGTCTTAACAGGACAATTGAAGGTGTCCGCAAGCATCTGCCTCCAAAGAGGACTTGAACCGCCGCCTCCGCAGGCATACATGTCGTTGATTGTAACACCCATTTCACGGAGGACTTCAGTGCTGTCCCTCTGGCTGTATACAACGCCTTCCATAACTGCGCGCAACAAGTGCTGCCTTGTGTGCATTGCGCTAAGACCGTAGAATGCTCCGCGGCAGTCTGGGTCAAGGTGAGGTGTGCGTTCACCCATAAGGTAGGGCATATAAAGAAGGCGGTCACATCCAATCGGTATGCGCTCGGCCTGTTTGTCCATAACAAAATAAGGATCCTTTCCCATTCCTGCTGCAACGGTAATTTCGTCCTGGCAGAAATTGTCACGGAACCACTTGAGAGAAAGACCTGCGGCAAGGGTTACGCCCATAACATGCCATGCACCTGGAACGGCACAGCAGAATGTGTGTACCCTGCCCTTTGGATCTATGCTTAGTTTTGTGGTATGTGCAAAAACAACACCGCTTGTTCCTATGGTTGTAAAGGCACGTCCATCCACAACTGTTCCTGTTCCTACGGCTGCGGCGGCATTGTCTCCGGCACCACCAACAACTGGTGTTCCTTCTGCCAAGCCAGTAAGGGCTGCTGCCTTTGCGGTAAGCTTTCCGGTAACCTCTGGAGATTCATATACCTTTGCAAGAAGGGACTTGTCTATGCCAAGCTTAGAAAGAACTTCATCGCTCCACTGGCGCTTGGGAACGTCAAGAAGCTGCATACCGGATGCATCGCTTACTTCCGTTGCAAATTCGCCTGTAAGCATGTAGCGCACATAGTCTTTTGGAAGCAGAATGTGGGCGCACTTTTCGTAAAGCTCAGGCTCGTGCTTCTGAACCCAGAGAATCTTTGAGGCGGTAAAGCCCGTAAGAGCAGGGTTTGCTGTAATCTCTATAAGGCGGGAAGCTCCAACCTTCTGGGTAATTTCATCACATTCAGCGGCTGTACGCTGGTCGCACCAGATGATTGACTTGCGCAGTACGTTTCCGTCTTTGTCCAGCATTACAAGACCGTGCATCTGGCCTGAAATGCCAATGCCCTTTACATCGGAAGGCTTTGCTCCGGACTGTGCCATAACGGCCTTTGCTGTTCCGCAAACCGCATTGAACCAGTCAGCAGGATCCTGTTCTGCCCAACCGTTCTGCGGCTGATAGAGCGGGTATTCAATTGTTTTAGAAGCGGCAACCGTTCCGTCCAAGTTGAACAAAACAGTCTTTGTACCGCTTGTGCCTAAATCAATTCCAAGTAAAAATGCCATATTCTTCTCCTTTTATAAACTATAAAATGCTATACCAATCTTTCGTATTCAAAATACTCAAAGTCTGCCTCTTTTGAATACATCTCTGTGTCAACGCAGTACATTCCTACAAAGGCACCGGTAAATCCGTCGGATGAATATTCATCGCTAAGAACGGAGGTGTCGCAGAGAGGACGCATCCTGTGCCAAGACTTCTTGTCCAGAGAATAGGCAAATTCTGCAACGCCATAGTTACCTTCCAAGCGGAGGTAGACAGGCTTTCCTGCCGGAATCTGCATTGGCATTCCCTGAATGAACTTGTCCGGGAGAATTGTGTTCACCTGGATGATTTTTCCAAGCTGCTCATCGTAGCCTATCTGCAAAAGATACTGGGTTTCCTCATCATAACGGTAGCACATTCCCGCGTACTGCTGGAAGTAGTCCGGCTCAAATTCAATCTTTGTTTCTGCGCGGAACTTAAAGTCTTCCTGGCGGCGGGCAAGAAGTGACTGCTCGTAGGTTGACCATGGTGACTGTCCTCCGTAGAGGCGCAAGAATCCGGGGCGGGCTTTTACGGATGCAACTTTTTCCGTAAGCGGGCGGCGCAGGGTCTTAAAGTCATCATGGATTCCCTTGCTAAAGTCGTAGCGGATTACAGAAGGCCCACTTCCGGGCGTTGTCTGAATTCCGTCATTGTCCGCATCAACAGGTACGTCTACATAAGGCGGAGGATTGTTGCGCAGAGTGCCGTTTCCCTGTGTAACATAGGGCCAGTCATCTTTCCAGACAATCTCTGCAATGCCTGTTTCCCTACCCAAGACGCATTTTCCGCGGGTAAAGGCTCCTCCCAAGGTTCCGGGAAGGGGTCTTCCGCAAAGATATGCAAGGTAGGTGTGCTTTCCGTCTGGAGAGTCGCACCAAATTCCATGTCCTGAACGCTGAAGCATAAGCTCCGGGTGTCCATAGGCTGTAATCAGAGGGTTGTCTGGATGAACTTCGTAAGGGCCTTCCAGCTTGCGTGAGCGGCCAACAGTAATTGCGTGCTCGTAAGAAGTGCCTCCTTCTGCCGCAAGAATGTAGTACCAGCCGTTTTTCTTTATAATGTGGGGGCCTTCTACAAGACCTATATCTGTTCCCAAAAAAATCTTTTTTCTTTCGCCTACGAGGCATTTTTTAAGGGGATCATATTCTCTTATCATTATTCCGCTGAACTGGCGGGGACCTTCCTTACGGTAATCCCATTCCATGTTAAGGTACCAGTGGCGTCCGTCATCATCATGGAACATGGATGCGTCAAACCCGGATGCGTTCATAAAAACAGGGTCAGACCAAGGGCCTTCTATGGAAGGTGAAGTTGTAAGGTAATTGGGGCAGTCCTTCATTGTGCCAATGTTCCAGTTGCGTACGTTTGTATAGATAAGATAGAACAAACCGTCGCTGTAGGAAAGGCAGGGTGCCCATATTCCGCAGGAAGCTTTTTCGCCGCGCATGTCTAAAAGGCGGGTTTCGTTTAGCGGGGAAGGAACCGTGGTCCAGTGAACCAAGTCCTTTGAGCGGGTAATTTCAACTCCCGGATACCATTCAAAAGTTGAATTTGCAATAAAATATTCTCCATTTGCAACACAAATGGAAGGGTCGGGATGGAATCCCGGTAAAATTGGGTTATTAAGCCGGACGGTTTTCTCGCCTGAGCTTGCCATTCTCTCTTTCTCCTTTGTTTTTGTTCATATACAAGACAAGCCCCCAAGGTAAAAACCCAAGGGGCCGTTTTATATTATGATAGGCAACTATAATAAAATGGAACTATTCCTTTACGGAACCCATTGTAATACCGGCAATGATATAGCGGGACATAATTGAGTAGAAGATAATAATCGGGATAAGCGAAACTGCAATTCCCAAGTATATTCCACCAAATTCTGTACGGTAAATATCACCGCGGAGCTTCTGTACCAACATTGGCAAAGTAGCTTTGTCTTCGCTGGTAAGGATTACAGACGGAGTCATGAAGTTGTTCCAGCTTCCAACAAAGGCGAAGATTGCCTGTGTTGCAATAGCCGGCTGCATGATCGGCAATACAATGATGTTAAATGTAAAGAACTCACCGGCACCGTCTATACGGGCAGCTTCTATAAGTTCCAGTGAAAGTATTGATTCCATGTACTGGTGCAGGAACATTACTGTAGCAGCAGCAGAAATGGAAGGAACGATAAGAGGAACAAAAGTATCCGTAAGGTGAATCATTGCCATGAACTGATAGAAACCGATGAAGGAAAGTGTACCAGGAAGCATAATCAGGAACATGACAAGGGCCCAAAGAGCTTTCTTTCCCTTAAAGTTGTATACGTAAATACCGTATGCTGTAAGGGTTGAGAAGTAAACACAAAGGGCTGTGGAACCGAAGGAGATTATTGCACTGTTCAAGAAGCCCTTCCAAATCTTGAATCCACGGTTTGTAAGGGTATGCCAGTTATACGAAATCTGTGACAAGAAGTGATTTGTCGGCAAAATCGCAAGACCGGAGTTTATTTCTTCCGTTGAACGGGTTGCGTTTATAAGCATGATCCATATAGGAACGATTGCAACAAGCGTAAGGACTATCATCACAAGGTAGATGATGGCAGACTTTACAGCGCGCTTTGATGAATACTGCATTATTTTGCCTCCTCTACAGCATGCTTTACACGAGAATGGTCACTTGTAAGCCAGTTGATAACTCTTGAAAGAACAACTGTAATAATGAACATTCCGATAGCGATTGCTGCTGCGTAAGAATACTGGTTTGTTCCCTGGAAACCGATGTTATACAGGTAAACAGCCATTGTACGGCACATAAAGTTTACACCACCGCGCATATCTGTTAACAGGAATGGTATATCGAACATCTGCATACCACCGACCATTGATGTGATCAGCAAGAAGAACATAATCGGGCGAAGCAGAGGAACTGTTATTTTCCATGTACACTGCCAGTCGTTTGCGCCGTCAATTGTAGCAGATTCATATAATGAAGGTGAGATACTTGTGATACCGGCCATCAAAAGAATAAGTGTCTGGCCACACCACATCCACCACTGAATGAATGCAATTATAAATCTTAACGCCCATCCGTTACGGTCAAACTGATAGGCCTTTTCAACCAGTCCGAATCCCAAAAGCATTTGGTTTGCCGGACCGACAGGATATCCGAACAAGCTCTTGAACAAAAGAGCAACAGATGCAGCTGTCAAAAGGTTTGGCATATAGAAAACAGCCCTGAACAAGCCTGTTCCCTTAAGACGGAGCTTTACGTCCGTAAACCAAACTGCAAGCAAAAGGGCAATACCTAGCTGCGGTGCAAAGTTAAGTCCCCAAATAATGAATGTATTTGCAACAGAACCCCAGAAATATTTGTCTGTTACAAGACGAACAAAGTTACCAAAACCGATAATTTTAAACGATTTTTTTAATCCTTTCAAATCTCCGACTGACAAGATAAATGTATAAATTGTCGGCCAGAAATTGAACAATAAATAAACAAGTACGAAAGGTATAATAAAATAGTAACCCTTTTTATTTATACGATCCGATACTATTTTCTTAGTTGCCATCCCCGCCTCCACGTGCGTTCAATTTTGCTGAAAAAAAAGGGCGCGGATTCACTCAATGATTTTAGTCAGATGAATGCCCGCGCCCAATAAGGGTCAGATAATTAATTCAGATTCTAATTAGAATCCAAGTGTTGTGCTAACCTGAGCCTTGAATTCGTTCAAAGCATCTTCCTTGGACTTTTCACCGTTTGCATAAGCTGCAACAGCTTCGCTCCAAAGAGCTTCGATAGCCTGGTCTGTACCCTGGATAAGCTTTCCGTCGATACCCTTTGCCATTTCGCAGAATGATACGTAGTGGTTCTGTCCACCAAGGAATGGTTCAGAGAATGTATCTTTGATAGCTGCCTGTGTATGGAGGTTACCAAGAGTATCACCTGTCTTCTTTGCATAGCCTTCGCAGAAGCCGTCATCAGAAACGAGGTATTTGATCATTTCCTTAGCAGCGTTCGGGTTCTTTGTTCCCTTGTATGCAGCAATCCAAGTACCACCCCAGTAGTACTTTGCAGGACCCTGGCACATTGCCCAGTCACCAGCTGTTCCTTCAGCGTTTGTCTTAAGAACATAGTGGAGACCCCATGTTGGGAGGAAGTAAGAGAATACTTTTACGTCCTTACCTTTGTCATCCTTAAGAGCATCCTTCATACCTGCGAACCAGCCTTCAGACCACTGTCCTACGCGACCGTCGTATTCTTTGTCGTGCATAACTTTGCACATTTCCATGTACTGGTCCATAGCTGGGTCAATAACGAGCTTGCCGTTTACAACCCAAGGATCCTTACGAGCACCCTTGTAAGGCATGAACAAGTCACCTGTTGTAGAAACGATCTTTACAGTGTTGTTTGTCTTTGTCTTGATTGTTTCTGCAAGTTCAAGGAACTTTGTAAGGTCAGACATGTACTTCTGTACTTCTGCTGGATCGTCTGTTCCGAGGATCTGCTTTGCGAGGCTGCGGCGATAGAATACAGCACCAGGACATACCTGCCATGCCATACCGTATACGTGGCCATTGTAAGAACCAATCTGCATTGGGTAGTCAGCCATCTTGTCCTTTATTTCTGCGTAAACGTCATCGAGAGGAAGCAAGAGCTCTGGACCTTCTTCGATGTACTTGCGTACGAATGCGTTTTCAAGAGCGAAAACGTCTGGGCAGCCGTTGCCAGAAGCAAGAACTGGGTCCAATTTGTTGGGGAACTGGTCAGTTGGTGTAAGAGCATATTCAACTGTCATATCTGGGTGAGCCTTCTTGTAACCGAAGTTCTCATCGTTGATCATGCCTTCCAATTCGTCTGTGAATGACCATACTACAAGGTTCTTGTTTGCATCTGCACCTGCTGAACCAGCAGCACCAGCTGCACCCTGTTCTTTCTTACAGCCTACAGAAAGCATTGCAGCTGCGCAAAGAACACCACTCAAAGCTAAAAGAGATTTCTTCATGCTAAACTCCTATTTTTGCATTAAAAAAATTACGGTTGCCTGAAACATCCTGACAACCAAGATGCTTACAAGCTTTCCGTTTCTCATACATGTAAGATTACACCACTTCAGAAAAGGCAATGTCAGTTTTCTGCTAAAATTGTTAAAATTCAACGAAAATCTCATATAAATATTTCGTTTTTTTTATTTTGAATGACTATTTTGCCATAAACTTCTTAAATTTTAGTGATGATTTGTTTGATTTTTAGTGAAAAAAGCAAGCTATTCAAAAAATTCCATACAGGAAACTCTGAAAAATTAGTGATGAATTGTTAGTTTTTTAGAGAAAATCGCAAAATAGAGTGGCGGACCAAGAAGAATTCAGCAGCCTTTTTCCCAGGGGTACGCTATATATGCAGTTTTTCTGAAAAAAGCCATTTCCTTCACCGGATGCAAATTTCAAATCAAACTTTTTAATAAGAATACACTATGTTGGAATTAAAAATAGCAGGATTTTAAGTAAAATGTCGAAATTTTAAAAAAATATGATTTTTTTCAAGGGATCGCCCTTGAACCCCTAACTTGGAGGGGGAAAACCAGCTCAGAGTCCGAAGCCCGCAGTTTTTCCCCACTTCCTTGTCCATCAATAAAAAGCCCATGGATGGGCGGCTTAGCAGCATTTTGAATGCATCTACGCGGGATTGGAGGGGCGGCGCAGCCGTTGCCATAGGCAATGGAGGCGAATGCCGGAACCCCGGAAAGCCCGTGGCGCAAAGGCATGTTCGGTCGAATTAGCCAAAAAGCAAAATGGTAGAGCGAACAAAAGCACCGTCCAGAAGAAAAAGAGGGGAATGCAAGGCTTACTTTTTATTTTAATATGTGCTATAATATGGAAAGAGAGTTGAATCCCAAGCGGCTAGAGAATTAAAAAAGTGAAATATTTTTCTGATTGGCTTAAATTTGAAGAAGACTCCCTCTACGAACAAAAGCGGCACCTTCCTATGGAAGAGGAATTTACCTTCTACAAGTCCGTTGCTAGCGGCGACATAGAAACCGTTAGGCGGATATGCGAGCGCAACGACTTTGCCGACATGAAGGAAAAGGGGCGGCTTTCGGAAAATCCCCTGCAGAACTTAAAATTCCATTTTGTAATAAACACCGCCATGTGCTCAAGGTTCTGCGTGGAAATGGGCATGAGCATGGAGGAATCCTACAAGCTTAGCGACTACTACATTCAGCGGACGGACCTTTGCACAACCAAGGAAGAAATTGTTGCCCTGCAAAAAGAGATGTGCATTGACTACACCGAGCGCATGAAGAGCAGCCAGCACCAGGGGGTAATGCCGGGAACCCTTTCCAAGTGCATGGAATACATCTACATGAACATAACCAACAGGATTTCTGCGGCCGACCTTGCCAAGATTTCCGGGCTTTCGGAGAGCTACCTTACCCAGCTTTTTAAGAAGGAGACCGGGTATTCAATAGGTAATTATATACGTATTAAGAAGATAGAATATGCCAAGAAGCTTTTAAAATTTACCGACTATTCCATTTCCGAGATTTCCGACATGCTTTGCTTTACGACCCAGAGCCATTTTATTTACGTTTTCAGAAAAAATACAGGAATGACGCCCAAGAAATACAGGGATTTGCGCTACTGCAAGCACACTGACTACCCCGAATTTGCAGACAGGGATTCGCTAAAAAAGGAAACAAAAGAAAGTTCAGAGTGATTTTTTTTTCCTTCTGGACGGCAGGCCATTTTTTACTGTGTCCGGCACTCCGTGACCGTCCAGTCCTCCGCATCATTCCCCGCTTTTCGGGGGTCTGGAATGACGGCAGTCAAACACAAACTTCTGCGGCAGAATTTGGGTCATCGCGGATAAGGGTTCCAAGGCCAGCCACTTTTATGCAGCCGGAAAGAGGGTTCTTTATGCTTTCCACGCGGGTAGTTATGTCCGCCTGAACTTCCGACTTTTCAAAGGCAAGGTCTGCGTCATACATCTTGCAGTTCACAAGCTTTAGCCCCTTGCAATAGCAGAGCGGCTGGGTTCCGCATATCGTGCAGTTTTCAAAGGTAACGTTCTCGCAGTACCAGGCAAGGTATTCGCCCTTTACCGTACAGTTTTTTACTAGCACATTCTTTGCGTGCCAGAAGGCGTCCTTTGTGTCAAAGTTGCAGTTTTCAAAAACGCTGTCCTCAACGTACTGGAATGAATACTTACCGGAAAATTCCACTCCGCTAAAATTAAGGCCAGAGCTCTTTAGCATAAAGTATTCACTTGTAGCCTTGCAGTTTGCCATGGACATTCCCCGCGTAAACCAGCCAAACTCTGGGGAGTCAATATCGGAGTCTTCAATGCGCACGTTGGAACACTCTCGGACAGCCTTTATTCCGTGCATCAAAAGATTGCGTATGCCAACATTTTGTGAATACCACAGGGCAGCCCGGCAGTTTTGGGTCATTTCCCCACCTATTACCTCAAGGTCTGTGCAGTGCCAGAAGGGGTAGCGCAAGTTGTAGTAGTTTTCTTCCGCCTTTATGAGCCTTGATTCCTTGAAGGCACTCTCACCGTCTGCGGGACCGTCAAAGCGGCAGTTCCTTACGGTAAGGTCATGCTGCCCATAAAGCGCACGCTCTTCGTCAAAGCTTTTTCCTTCTATAATATTATCCATAAAACACCCCGCAAGCTTAGGCTCTCCATATTCAATATAATGAAAAACTGCGGGAAAACAAAGTGTTTTTTTTAGTGTTTGCGACAAGAAGAAAGAATTGGTTTACAAAGAAAAACCCTCGCCACATTTTGCAGCGAGGGGGTATAAGGGAAGAACTGTCACCTTTTACTTTTACATATCCGGTTCTGCATAGTTTGGGCTTGCATCAAGGTCTGCATAGCGGATGGTCTTAGTACGGACAGTCATCAAGTCAAGTTTTTCTTTTTCAAGCATGATGATTCTGCCGCCTGCACCTTCGCCATATTCCTTTTCTTCATTTTCCCAAGTTTCTTTGAAATCGTTAAAGTAGGAAATTGCCTCTTCCTTGCTACTACGAATAAGACGGTACCCGTCCAGCGCAAAATACCAGCTTTCATTTCCATCGTCATTCTTTTCAGAAACAACGCTTGCAATGAACTCATTGCTATTTCCGGTAAAAAGATACGACTCCTCTACCGGAGCCGTTTTCTTTGCTCCGCATGCAACAAAAAGCACACTCGCCACAACGATTGATACAAACAAACACTTCATTTTTATTTTCTCCTACTTTAGAATAATTCTCTATAAGTTAATTCTCTATATTCAGTCTGTATATTTTTCAAAGGAATTTCTTTTTCCTTGAATGAACCAGGAGTTGTTTCTTTACCATACTGAAGATATACACCAACAAGATTAACTTTAGCCGTTCCATTGGCAATTTTATCCATTATGGCAGGTGAAATACCTTTGAACACTGCTTTTGGAGCTTTTTCGTTAGCTGATTTTGCTTGTGCCGATACAGGTTTTACAAGCTGCCTACCATTTTCATCAACAATATTCAAACTAAGTCTATAGAAAAGTCCATTATGAAAAGCACTATAACCTTTATTGGAATTCAGTCGAATAATTGCCACACCATTTGTAAAAACCTCATTATTAGAAAAACCTGCAACCGAATATAAAGGCCAGCTGTCAGAGCGAGGCATGTCTTTCCAGTCAGCCTTTCTTGCTTTCACATATCCATTTCTTATTACAGAAATTACATTTAAATAGTTTTCAGATTGCCCAAAAGTAAAATTAGCAAAATACGTTGCGGTTTTTGTTGCATAATCAAGTTCACCTTTTTTTAGACTTCCAATAACAAACGAACAGCCGCCATATTCCGTTCCGAATTTTTCTGCATTTATCAAAAGGACTTTCCACTCATCATGTAAAGCAAATTCATTAACATCCGCATGGCCAGGTTTTCCAGATTCTATAAGTTTTTTGAGTTCCTTGTATTTACTTGTTGCATCCTTTGACTTCTGTATGTTTTCTTCATTTTCCAATTTTATCTCATCATATTTTGACTTATAATACCCCCTATACACAGCGCGAATGATTTTTTCCCTTTTATCATAATACTCTTGCAATAACTTCTCTTTTTTCTCAATTTGCAAAGCCATTTTGTCCGCCTGCCTGTACCAATAAAGAGCATAGGCATATTCTTTCTTTACCTCAGAAGACTTTGCTTTGTTCAAAATATTGATATACTCTGAACTTTCCAAAGTCTTTTCTTCTGCATTTATTATTCCTAAAAGCTTTTCATCATACTCTGCTTTGAGTGTATTTATTTGTGAAATTATATTGTCCCGTTCCTCATTTGTAACATATCCATATCCGGCCTCCTCATTAGCCGATTTTTCTTTTTCTTCTCTCTCTTCGGGTGTTAGCGAAGAAGTTAAGTCAGAAACCATATTGTTAAGAGAAGGAGAAAGATCACCTAGCACACAGCCAGATAAAAATCCCACGACAAATACTTTTAATAAAATTGTAAAAATGATTCTTTTCATATTTTCTCCTAATACTTTACCTGCCACATTTTTGTTTTTGTCTTAACATAGCTACATGAACAACACAAGGAATTGTTGTTTTATACGAAGGGCCAGCAATATCTATAGCCATCCACAGAGATGAAATTACCCATCCAATGGGACCTGCAAAGATGCTCAGGGCTTTTGCCAATCCGGCATTTGCAGCAAGAGAAAGGCCTCTTCCCAAAATAAACTTTGCAATAGAATTTGCAACAATAACAGCAATTTGATAGGATTTGAATTTCCCCATTCTTACGAGAGCTTGCATAATCATAGCTGCACTAGCCCCTGCAGGCACATTCTTTATGCCCAATTCTTTTATCACATTCACTTTCTCTTCATCTGTCATTTTTTCCAGTGAATCTTCAAAAGTTTTTTGAATAATCAGAATTTCTATTTCTTCAACAGAATAAGCCTTGTTGTATGAAACCTTCATTTTATCAGCAACATCACAAACAACCTCCTTATATGGGACACCTTTTCCACCTCGGAACATATTGGCAAACGAATTTCCCCCGAACTTGCGAATTTCACTTGCAAGTAAATCTGCATATGCAGATGGCTTCTTTGGATTTGCTTTATACCGCTCGTCAGTATCAATTTCATTGCTTAATTTTTTTAGCATGTAATCTACAAGAGGCAATAAATCGTCATCTCTTGCTTTTTCCAGTACAGGATTTAAATCATTATCATAATCCGCCATAGAAAACTCCTTTATACACTCTCTGATTAAAATCAAAAGACCTACTTATAATCTTTTAGATTATACAGTGCATTACATACACTCCTTTAGATTATTGTCAACATTTTTTTTCCCTTGAATAATAATCTAATAGGATATACTTTAATGACGCGAGTTCAAAAATGTCTAGCATTTAACATAAAAAAATACCGGAAAGCGCAGAGTCTTACCCAAGAACAACTTGCAGAAAGGGCTAAAAGTTCTACGACATACATTGGTACTATAGAAATAGGCCAGAAGTTCCCTTCACCTCAGATGATTGAACGTATTGCCGCTGCACTTAATGTAGACTCTTTACAACTTTTTCAACCAGATTCAGGATTGCTTATGGAAAAACAGTTTGATGTTGAAAAGCTAAAAGATTCACTAATTAAAAATATTGAAAAAGCGGTAGAAATGACAATGAAAGAAATTTAGTTTTAGGCAAGGTTCTATTTTGCGCTCCTTGTGCATACAATTTATAATATCTGACGATTTTCCCCAAGGTTCCCCCCCCCACCCTTAACCTTTCCCCCGCAAAGTGGTATATTTTCCTCTATGAAAGACAACAAATTCAACTTTTGCCCGGAATGCGGCTCGCGCAACATTCAGACTCTCATGAGTGGCCGCAAATGGTACTGCCCCGACTGCAAATTTGACCTTTACAACAATGTGGCAAGCGCAGTAGGCCTTGTAATAGAAAACGAAAAGGGGGAATTCCTTTTTGAAAAGAGGGCCAAGGAACCGCGGAAAGGATTCCTTGCTGTTCCCGGAGGCTTTTGTGAACCTGGCGAAACTGCAGAAGAAGCGGCTCTTAGGGAATGCGTGGAAGAGATTGGTGTCCGCCCCAAAAGCGTAAAATACCTTTGCTCCTTTGCAAACACCTATGTTTACAAGGATGTGGTCTACAAAACCTGCGACCTCTTTTTTGTGGCAAAACTTCCAGAATCATACCAGCTAAAAGGACAGGAAAGCGAGGTTCAGGCCTTTGAGTGGGTAAAGATTCAAAACTTAGAAGAACTAAATAAAGTTCCGCTGGCATTTGATTCAGCGCGAAAAACTATGGAATTTTATCTTTCAAATAAGGAGGCAGGCAAATGCTAAGGCTTTATGTTTTTCCACCGGTGTTCTATATTTTTCTAGCAGGGCTTGTGGCATACATAGTGGTGCTCGTGGTTTTTCTTGCAAAGATTTCAAAGGCAAAAAAAGAAGCCCTCAGTCAAGGAAGGGAAATACCAAAGGCTTCCGCTTCCTACAGGGCAATTTTTCCGGCAAGCATAGCCCTAATAATCCTTCCAATGCTGATTCCGCTGGGGAACCTTATTACAGGAACTGTTTGCGGCTGCGCTGTGCTGGGGCTTTACATTTCGCTTAGGGACCGCCTGGCAAAGCTAAGGTAGGAACTTTTGCTCACCAACCATGGTTCGACAGGCTCACAAAGCGGTCAGTTGTTCTTCCACCGGCGCTGGCTACCCTTTTGGAAAGTAAAGGTAAGGCAGCCAAAAGTCGCATCCTCAACAGGAAACCATGGGGCCGTGGAATCCAAGCTTCTGACTATGTGCAAATCCTGAGCAGGCATGTGCCCCTGGCCAATAAGCATTATCTTCTTTCCGGTCTTTTTGTTAACCGCCATGTCCGTTACAAAAACCGCATGTCCCGGTGAACCGCTAACAATGAACATGTCGCCAATCTTCAAGTCATTAATGTTAACAGAAACGACATCCTTACCAATAGACCTGGTGCTTGCGTAGCTGTACACAACCTTTAGGTACTGGTCAAAGACTTCGCGAGAAGCCCCCTTTGCATAGCCGCTCTTCCATCCGCTTCCGGTAAGCCGCTCACCGTTAACGTACCGGGAGAAAGGAATGTAGACTCCGCTTTCCGCAGTAAAGCCTATCTTGTCGTACTCGCCCCTGGAATAAAAATACTCTGCCCTCATCTTCATGCAGGCATCCGCACACTGGAGCAAATCCTCATTTAGCTGGGGAAAGTCATAGACAGCAACGTAACTAATGGGGTCCTTCTTTTCGCCATTATAAAAGTAGACATACGAACCGTCAGCCTTAAGAGGGAGCTTTCGCATAAACTCTTCATAGGAACCAGCCTTTACGCTAACACGCTCATAGCCTTCGGGCACGCCAATTCTTGACTCAACGGTATTTCCGCTCTTGTTTATCTTAACCGCAATCCTCGGCATAAATTCCGCAAGGTCAAACATGGCACCCCAGTCCAAGCCGTCGGACAGGTCATCATAGTAGGAGTCGTTTCCACTTGGCACAGAAGATGACTGCCATGTAGAAGAAGACGATGATGAAGTTTGACTTGTAGAAGAAGATGTGGAAGCCGCAGACGATGAAGAAGCAGAAGAAGTAACAGCCGACGATGCCACAGAAGATGCAGAAGAAACAGAAGACTCCCCTGCCCCCTGGCTCTTGAGCTTTTCAAGTGTAAGGCCATGAGCCTTGTCCGTAACATAAACAAAGAAGGTAAAAGAATAGACTGATGAGCAGGAAGCGGTAACAACAGTATACCCGCCCCTTAAACCGTTAATCGTATATTTTGAACGGTTGGAAGCACTCTGCGTTACAGAAACAACCGAATTGTCGCCAACAGCCACAGTTACAGGATAGCCATTGTCAACAGGATCAGAAGTTGCGTTAAATTCAAAGTGAGGACTTGAACCCACATCCATCTGAATAGTAGCAGAAGTACCTGTATAAATCTGTCCGTTAGAAGAAACCTTAATGCCCTTTAAATCCCAAAGCTGCTTCATGGAAGAACAGGACGCAAAAGTCACTGCCGCCACAAAAAGCAAAGCCCAGAAAACATGAATCTTATTTCTCATGAGATAATACTAGCACGGGATTTTTTTCCTGTAAAGAAAAATGTATATTGTTGACACAAGTTGCAAAAAATGCTATGCTTATTTCCGTTATGGCGTCTTACCCAAGTGGGAAGGGAATGGTCTGCAAAACCACTATGAAGCGGTTCGACTCCGCTAGACGCCTTTTACGAGCCGTAGAATTTGCTAAGTGTGAATTTTACGGCTTTTTTATTTCCGCCAGATTCTGCAAAACAAGATTGGGGTGCACATGAGAAAATTTCAGGTCATATTCGTGCTGCTCGTTTTTTTTGCCATCCACACGCTGCACTCACAGGTAGAAAACTTTAACGGCCAGCTTTCTGGCGGCACAAACATCCGCTCCGTCCAAAGCGAATATTTTCTCATCATCTTTCCAGAGCAATGCCTAAAAAGCGCAAAGGAGCTTAGGGAAAAGGCGGACGGCATCTGCAAAAAGATATGCTCCCAGATGAACATGACCTGCCCCTTTAAGGACATGCCCGTTGTAATCACCCAGAGTACAGACGTATACAACGCCTACTTTAGCAACGCAAGCTACAACCACATAGTCCTGTTTGATGCGGCGGCACAGGAAAACCTGTCCCTTTATTCGGACACGCTGCTTTCAACTTTTGAGCATGAACTTACCCATGCGCTTACCGTAAACCAAAAGTCGCAAAAGCTTAGGCACAGGCTTTGCAACATGATTTACTGGGGCGACTTTGTAGAAACGCCCTCCATGATAAAGGAAGGGGCTGCTGTAGCCCAGGAAAGCCGTGACGGAGAAGGCAGGCTGAACAGTCCCTTCTTTCTGCATACGATAGCACAGGCAAAGCTTAGCGGAGAATTTCCTTCTTGGGCAGACGTGCTTGGTTCCAGAGACATCTATCCTGCGGGAAGCTCGGCATACATCTTTGGCAGTTCCTTTACAAAGTGGCTGCAGGACAAATACGGAATGCAAAAATATGCTGACTTCTGGTGGGAAATTATCAACAACTTTCACATAAGCTTTAGGGGCGGTTTCCAAAAGGTCTACGGTGTAAACCTTAATGCGGCATGGAAGGAATTCGCAAAGAGCATTCAAGTTCCTTCTATAAACAGCAATCCTTTGCAAGAAGAATTTGTGGGCGACTTTTTTAGGGAAGGCAGTAACGGTTCTGCAAAAGGCAGTGCCGGCGATGCAAAGAAAAAATCATCAAAAGAGAGCTCAAAATTTAGCGCAAAAAACACAAGCGGCTACAGGTACACAAACCTTTCTCCCTGTAAAAAAGGTTTCGCCTACATAGAAGCCCAGACCTCTTCGGTCTACTTCTGCCAGCTGAACAAAGATGGCTCCTTTGCAAAGCCAAAAAAGCTTTTTAGCCAAAACGGAATAGATTCTATCTCACTTTCACCGGACGGTGCCTTTCTTGCCGTAAGCTACTACAGCTACAACAGCATGAACGTAAAGACAAAGGTAAAGTTCTTTAACATGGAAAGCAAGGAATGGACTTTCATAGATGAGACAGGCCTTAGGGATGCAACTGTTCTTATCATAGGAAAGCAGGGGCCTGCAACCGAATACGCATTTGCCGCGGTAAAAACCATGGGTCAGGAATCATTCATAAAGACCTACCGCATAAAAGACGGCCATGCCGTAGAAGACAAGCTTGTAAACCTTCCAGACCGGGACGCAGTCTTCTGCCTTTGCGGAGGAAGCGGCGGCAACATTGCCTTTCTTTGCAAACAGGGACTTGAATGGAAAATAAAGAACCTCTTTGTCTACGGAAAAAACAGCGGCAGCGGAATTGAGTATTCGCTGGGGGCAAAGGCAGAACTCCGCTCACTTTCCTTTTATTACGGCAAAAAAGCCTTGTCTGGCTCAAGCTTAGGTGAAATTCCTTACGGCCAAGAAAGCCTTGCACTTAGCTTTGCAACAAAGGGAAGCTTTCCCCGACTTTGTATAATAGAAGATTCTACGGCATACATGCAGTCCACTGACCTTTCCGGCGGTGTCTACAGCCCGGTTTGCCTTGGGGAAAAGACAGTTTACAGCGCGCATTTTTATACGGACAGCAAGCTTTTCCTTATGCAGACGGAAAAAGTTCCCATGCAGGGGTTTGGGGCAGGCAAAAGGATAGCATACGCAAGCATAGATGCAGCAGGCAGGAAGGAAAACCTGGCCGGCAAAAAAAGCAAAGGCAAGGAAGGTCAGGAAGCGGCACAAGGTGCGGTACAAGATGCCGAATACGCTGATTTTTTGGCAGACGCAAAGCCCTACAAAAACATGTTCCAAAAAAAGCTCTCGGTCCTCCCATTTTCATACGTTCCCCAGTACGACAACAACGGTGCCTTGTCAAACACAATAATCTTCCCCGGCCTAATGGGAATCTTTTCAACCCCCTGGGACAACGAGATTCTTTCCCTAAGCACGGGATGGGATGTATTCAGCAAGTGCGGAGGCTTTGCGGCAAAACTCCAGGGCGGCTCCATGGCCCAGACCCAGTTCTTTGTCTACAATGAAGAAGCGGCCATTACCTACGACACAAGCGGCTTTAGGCAGTTTTCAAACAGCATAAGCATAAGCAACACGGTGCATGTTGGAAAGACAGGTTCCATTACTGCAACGGAAAGAAACCTTCTCGTAGACGGAAAGCAGAAAATTTCAAGCAACGGCGACTATGACTTTTCGCTCTTTGGCGTTGACGAAAGCGGAATCTTTGCCTCCACAAAACTAGAGGACTCAGACAACCACAGCATTTTTTCCGTACAAAACGCCCTTTCCCTTGAATACTCAAACATCCACAAGACAGGCCCTGGCTACTGGAACAGTTCTGGATTCAGCTTTAAAACGGTTTACGCAAACAAATACCTTCGCGACAAGGCTACGGAAAACTCCTTCTCAAACAGCCAGCTTTTCCCTTCTGCCACAATCCGCATTGGAAGGCTCATTCCCATTGACTGCAGGCAGGGCTTTACCTACAACCTGCCGGTCTCACTTTCAGGCTCCTTGTGCTACAACGCTACCAGCCTCTTTAAGGTCTCGGCAGAAGGCGTACTCTTTGCGTCTGAAATTCAAAAGGGGCTTACTCCGGTGCCGCTTTACTTTAAAAGGTTTGCGCTTACGGGTGGATACTCGGTAAGAATGTGGCACCCCAATGGCGACATGGAAATTTTCAGGATTGCAAATGCATTCAAAGAAGCGGACTGGGACATGATAGAAGACTCCCTGTCCATAACAGCCTCCATCTACAGCATGATAAACACTGGTGTACTGGCCTCTCCTTCCATAATGCACAGGGCTAGCCTATCCTTCCGCTACCATCCCCACCGGTTTAACGGCAGGGAAAAGTACGTAATAGGCATAGGCTCTTCTTTCTTCTTCTGATTTTACTTTTCTTTCTTTTCTTTCTTGACCTTTTTTACGCCGGACTTTATGGCCTTAAAGAGCTTTTCCATCTTTGCGTAGTCCTTAACGCCAGGAGCAGACTCAACTCCGCTAGAAACATCCAAAAGTTCAGGGTTGAACTTCTGAATAATGTCCTTTACGTTCTTGGGGTCAATTCCGCCCGCAATCCAGAGCTTGGTCTTTTTGCTAACCTGCTCAACAAAACTTTCGCCAACCTGAATGCCGGTTCCGCCAACCTGATTTCCGTCTTTTGCGTCAATAAGGATTCTTGGCTCACCAAAAGAAGTCATCACGTCTATTTGCTGCAAGTCTTCCACGCTGGTTATGTTAACGGCTGGATAATGGGGTATTTCTGCAGGATGCAGATGCTTCTTTCCGGCCTCAAGCTCTTCTGCCCTAAGGAATTCATCAGCACATCCATGCAGCTGGATAAAGTCAAGGACACCGCTGTCTATAAGGGCAAAAGCTTCCTTTGCCTCGCTGCTGAAAGGATCGGTTATTACGCCAACAAGGCTAACCTTTCCGCGCAGGCTGGAATTCTGAAGTTCTCCCGCAATTTTTGCCACCGTTGCGCCACCAACATTGCGCTTGCTTTCCGCACAAAAGACAAAGCCCAAAAGGTCGGCACCAAGCTTTACGGCTTTTACCGCATCGGGTGCAGACGTTATGCCGCAAATCTTAACGAAGGGACGCGGCTTCTTTTCCACACGGCGGCGCAAGTTTCCGGCATACTCAAGCCATTTTTTGGAAGCGTCGTTTTCTTCCCCATCCACAAAGGCTGCAACAAGCTCACTTGCCTGCTCCGGGTTGGAGGCAGCTGCTTCGCCAAGCAACATTCCGGTAAAGCCAAGGCTACCTGCAAAAGCGGCGGCCTGGGGGGTCTTGATTCCGCTTTCAAACACAACGCGGGAACTTACTCCAGAAATAATGCGGATTTCCCTAATCATACCGGCTGGCTTAAGGAAGTCTATGCTAAAGTCTGCCAAGTCGCGGGCATTTACACCGCAAACAATGTAGCGGTTGTCCACGGCTTCCAAAAGCTGCTTGTATTTCTGCAAGTCTTCGCTCTGCCTAAGTTCTACAAAAGCGGTAATCTTTAGGAAGGCACATTCACGGGCCATCTCTATGAGCTTTTCTGTGTCCAGCATGCGGGCAATCAGAAGTACGGCATCGGCACCGCACTTGTATGCAATTTCAACCTCTTCCGGGTCAAAGAGAAAGTCCTTGCGAAGGACGGCAATGTTTCGGTTTCCCACTTCCTCACAGACGGCTATCAGGTCCTGAAGGGAACCCTTGAAATAGTTCTGCTCCGTAAGGACAGAAATTGCGCTTGCACCAGCCTCAACGTACTTGCGGGCAGTATCAGCCGCATCAAGGTTGGGGGCAATGTCGCCCTTGCTTGGAGAAGCCCTCTTTATTTCCAAGATTGCGCCCTTTGAGCCAAGGAATGGCACAACACGTCTTGGACGCTCGCGCGGAATGTCAACACCGTAGTTAAAACTAAGGTTCCTTATATCCTGCTTTCTTTTTTGAACAATTTCTTCAATAATACTCATTTTTTTTCAGCCTTCTATTAATAAATCGGCAAAAATGCCCAATTTCCTTGCATTTGTAAAAACTTATGCTATAATTAATTTGTGGAGGAATCATGAGTCCCAGCACACCAAAAACAGAACCTGTCAAAAAGCCTCAGGCAGAAGCAAAAAGCCAAGCCACCCAAAAGGTTGAGACAGCCACATCCGAAGACGCAGCAAAAGTACGTGCGGCAAAAATAGCAGCAAGAAAGGCAAGGGCAGCAGCCCTTTTTGCAGAAGCAAACGCCACCTCTCCACGCAGAATCACCGTCGTATACGGTTCCATCCTTAAAAAGCAGAAAGAAGTGGACTCATTCACAAAGGGAACCGTTATCCAGTTGGACCGCCAGCCCATAGAGTCGGCAGAAATCCTTGTGGACGGAAAACTCTTTGCAAAGGGCAAACTCTCAAGCCAAAACGGCCACGCTTCCGTGCAGATAACAGAAATTGTAAAGAAATAGCCTTAAATTTTCAAGTGGAAAAATACAAAATCTCACCGTCATTCAATTACCCAGGAATCAAAGCCAAGGGTTCCTTTTACATGGGACCTAAAGCCTGCTATGGCCTCTTCCTTTGTCTTTTCACCGTAGGCATAGGAAAAAACGGCTTCTTTCCACAGGGCTTCTATGGCCTGATCTGAGCCTTGAACAAGACTTTCCTTTGTATTCTTGGACATTTCGCACAATTCGGCATAGTGGTTCTGTCCGCCAAGGAAGGGTTCGGTAAAGGTATTCTTTATCTTGTCCTGGGTGTGGATGTTTGCAACAATGTCGCCCGTAAGCTTGGCATACTCGGTGCAAAAATCATCATCGCTGACAAGGTAGCGGATCATTTCCTTTACTGCATCGGGATTTTTTGTTCCCTTGTAGGCGGCAAGCCAGGTCCGTCCGCAGTCGTATTGAACCGGCCCCGCAACCATGGCCCAGTCTCCGGCAGTATTACCGGCATTTTCCTTTAGCACGGAATGCAGACCCCAAGCCGGAAGGAAATAGCAGAAAATCTGGACGTTCTTGCCAGATTCATCGGTAAGGGTGTCGTTCATACCTGCAAACCAACCCTCCGACCATTGCTGAACGCCGGCAGAATAGTGGTTTACGTGCATTGTCCGGCACATTTCCATGTAAGACTGCATGGCAGGGTCTATATAAAGGTTTCCGTTGGTAATCCAGTGAACCTTTCTAAGCCCCTTGTAAGGCATAAACAAATCCTGCGAAGAAGAAACAATGTAGACTGTTCCGTAGGACTTTTCATTGATGAGCTTTGCAGAATCCAAGAATGAGCGGATATCCTTTAAGTGCTGCTGGACCATCTCCGGGTCGTCGGTTCCAAAGAAACGCTTGGCAAGGCTTCTGCGGTAAAAGACGGCTCCTGGAAAGACCTGCCAGCTAAGACCGTAAACATGCCCGTCATGGCTTCCAACCTGAACCGGATAGGAATCCATCTTGTCCTTAATCTGGTCATAAATGTCGTCCAGAGGAAGCAGAAGCTCCTCACCTTCTTCTATATACTTACGGACAAAAGAAACGTCCAGTGCGAACAAGTCGGGGGCACCGCTTGCACAGTTAAGCGAACGGTCCAGCTTTGACGTAAACTGGTCAACAGGAGTAAGCGAATAGTCAACCTGGACATCAGGATGGGTCGCCTTGTAGCCAAAAGACGGAGCATCTATCATGTTGCCAAGCTCATTAGAGTATGACCAAACTACAATCTTTTTTTCGGAATTTTCACTTTGCGATGAATTTGACTTTTCCTTGCATCCAAGGAAGGAAAGAACCACAGCACAAAGGCCTGCTGCCAAACAATACTTTTTCATTAAACTATCCCCAAGAACTTCTTTGGGCGGACAAAAGCCGCATCTTCCAAGGCCAGCCCAGGGTGTTTTAAGATATTTTTTAGTCGCATCAGTACAAAAGGGCCACCTGTGGAACAAAAAAGTTCAATGAGTATATTATCCGTGCATTTATAAGGCTATGTCAAGTTTTTTGGACCGGCAAAAGGTGCAAACATTTCGGAAAACTCTCTATTTTTATGTTAGCCGGCAAGATTTTTGAAAAAGCCGCTCTTGCCAAAGCACCTAGCCCCGATTGGAAGGGCTCGACAAAAGCGGCTCCTGAAAAAGCTCAGGAAAAATTAAGCTGCATTCGTTACAGGAGACAGAGAGTTGCTTTCAGAGCGGATCTGCTCAAGCTTAGCCTTTGCCTTACCGCTGTCTATGGCCTCTAAAGCTGCCTTGTAGCCTTCCGCTATAGTGCGTGCCTTTCCGCTTATGTAAAGGACTGCGCCTGTGTTAAGGGCCACAGCCTCGCGAACAGCCCTTCTTCCCTTTCCTTCAAGCACTTCAAGCGCCATATTCGCGTTGTCAATGCCAGAACCGCCCGCAAGCTCTTGGGGATCAATGCCTGTAATGCCAAGCTTTGCGGGGTCTATAACGTAGCGGAACTCTTTTCCGTCTTCGTTAATCTGGAAGACATGGGTTACTGCGCAAGGGCTTATCTCGTCATAGCCGTCTTCGCTTGCAACAACCATAACACGCTTGGCACCAAGTTCTTTTGCCGCGCGGGCATAACGCTCAAGAAGCTCCTGTGAGTATACGCCAAGAACCTCGTACTCAACCCCAGCCGGATTCAGAAGGGGTCCAAGGATGTTCATTATTGTCTTTATTCCCAAGGCTTTTCTTACCGGGGCAGCAAAACGCATTGCAGAATGGTAGACAGGTGCCATAAGGAAGGCAAAACCCGTCTTTTTTATGATGTCTGTCGTTTTTTCCGGCGTATTGTCTATCTTTATTCCAAGTGCCTCAAAGAAGTCAGCGGCACCAGACTTTGATGAAACAGCCCTGTTTCCGTGCTTTGCAACACCCTGTCCGCATGAAGCGGCAACGATTGCGCTTAGGGATGAAATGTTAAAGCTTCCCTTGCAGTCACCACCGGTTCCAACTATTTCCGCAAGACCAGAAATCTTTTCGGGCAGCGGCTTTTTCTTTTTAAGAAGAACCTTTGCGCATCCGACAATTTCACCTGTTGAATGACCCTTTGCGGCAAGGGCAGTAAGCATTGCGGCTGTAACGCGCTCGTCCAGGTCTCCATCGGTAAGGTTTTCCATGAAAAGGGCTGCCTGGTCTTCGCTAAGGTCTTTGCCGGAAAGAATCTGGTTAAGGTAAGCGGCAACGGGAAGATTTTCCCTTCTATAATTAAGGAAGGCGCGGAAAACATTGTCCCCCACCTCGCTTGCTATGCTTTCAGGATGGAACTGAACACCTTCTATAAACATTGTCTTGTGGCGGATACCCATAATGTCGCCGTCAGAAGAGCGGGCTGTAATTTCAAAGTCGGCTGGAAGGGTGGACTCGTCTATTGCAAGCGAATGGTAGCGCGTAAAGCTTGCCTTTTTACCAACAAGGCGGAAAAGGCCACGACCGTCAAGATCCATTTCTTCCACTACACCGTGGCAAATCCTCTTGGCCTGCACAATTTTTGCCCCAAAAGCTTCTCCTATTGACTGATGTCCAAGGCAGATTCCAAGGACTGGTATCTTTCCCGCAAAGTATTTTATGGCTTCCTTGCTGATTCCGGCATCGCTTGGGGTTCCAGGGCCTGGGCTTATAACAAGGCGGCCGGGGTTCATAGCCTTCAAGTCTTCCAAAGTGCATTCCTTGGAGCGCACAACCTTAACTTCCTCGCCAGAAAGACGCTGCAATGCCTGCACCACGTTGTATGTAAAAGAATCATAATTGTCGATAACCAAAATCATTTTTATCCTCCTAAAGCCTTACTTATTGCTTATTACTTATTACTTATTACTTATTACTTATTACTTATTGCTTATTACTTATTGCTTATTACCCTAACCAAAGCGCCTAGTTTTTCGTTGGTCTCTTCCCACTCGCGGTCAGGGTTGCTGTCGTACACTATGCCGCCACCCGCCTGAAGGGTCCAAGTGGCATTCTGCTTTAGCGCACAGCGTATTCCAATGCAGAAGTCCAAGTCTCCGTTGGTCTGAAGGTAGCCAATGGCACCCGCATAAAAGCGTCTCTTTACCTTTTCAAGGCGGCTCAATATCTCTATCGCACTGATTTTTGGGGAGCCGCTAACTGTTCCAGCCGGGAATGCAGAACGCAAAACCTGAACAGGCTTAAGGCCTTCCTTTACCCTTCCCTCCGTGTCGCTAACAAGGTGCATTACATGGCTAAAGTATTCGCAGTCCATAAAGCGGGTAACTTCCACGCTGCCGCTTTCGCAAACACGTCCAAGGTCGTTCCTTGCAAGGTCAACCAGCATAAGGTGTTCACTTCTTTCCTTGTGGTCGGCAAGAAGCTCCTTCTTTAGGGCCTCGTCCTCACTGGCATTCTTTCCGCGGCGGCGGGTACCGGCAATTGGCCTAATTGAAGCAACACCCTCACGGACGCGCACAAGGCTTTCCGGGGATGAGCCAACAAGCTGCCTGTCCCCAAAGTCAAGGTAAAGAAGATACGGCGAAGGATTCACAGAACGCAGGCGGCGGTAAATCTCCAGGGCAGAGTTCTCGCATTCAAGGGTTAACCTTCTGCTTGGAACGGCCTGGAAAATGTTGCCCGCAACAATCTCTTTCTTGAGCGCAATAACTTTTTCCTTGTATTCCCTTTCCGAAAGGGCAAGGTCCGTTACCGTACGGCAAGGCTTTGGCTCTTCAGGCGGTGCAAGATAGCTAAAATCAAGGTCGCCCAAGCGTTTCTTAAGCTCGTCAACAGCCTTCTGAAGGTCTATCTGGTGCTCCGTGTAGTTCATGGCAAAAATATGAAGGGCCTCGGTAAAATGGTCAAAGACAATGTAAAGGTGACCGACAATAAATTCGCTTTCTGGAATATGAAGCTCGTCCACTTGCGGGGCAAGGTTTATAGTGTCGCACCTGGCGCAGAACTCGTAGCTAAGGCTACCCACACCGCTTGCCGGAACAGGAATTCCCTTTACAGGAAGCTCGTTCTCCTGGGCAACATACAGCAGGGCATCCAAAATGTCGCTCTTGTTGCCGCCATCTTTTCCAAGACCGGAACCCGGCAGGCCATTTGCAACCTTCTCTCCCGAAAAAGGAATGCGGCGGCCGTCAACTATAAAGGCCACCCCCTCATCATCCTGAAGAATGTGAAAAGCCTCTTCGCACAAAAGTATCGAATACCTGTCCTTTCCCATGTTAAAGCGGGCACTCTCAAGAATAGCCTTTGCCCCAATTTTCCTTGCCAAAGAAAAAGGCGTGTACCTTTCTCCAGACAACTTCACATATATGCAATCCTGACGCTTGCTCATAAAAGACCTCCAAGGTCAACTCTTAAAATTGTTACTACTTACAGTAACAATATAACAAATCGTCGCGTTACTGTCAATAGAAATATTATAAAAAAGAAATATATTCAAAGCCCAAAAAGCCGGCAAGCAAAAAATTTGACATTTTGGACATATTGCCTTATACTTATTGCATAAAAAATACAAATTACAAAGGAGCATTTAATGTTAGAATTGTTAAATTTCTTAAATTTGGAATCAACCTACGTTAAAATTGCAATGGCAGTATCCGCAGTAGCAGCCATCCTTGGTTACGTAGCCCTAAGAAAAATCCTGCACCTTCCACAGACAAACTTCACCAAGCACACAAAGCAGTGGTGCCTTGAAGGCGTTGCAATGGAAAGAATCACCCTCCTGATTCTTCTCAAAGACCTGCTTCCCTGCATGCTGGGAATCCTCTACCTCTTTTTCACAATCTTTGCCGTACTTTCATCATTCAACGGCTTCATAGACGGCGGCATAAACGAATACACGGTAAAGGCCTGGGCAATCGGCTTCTTCGTCCTGCCCATCATCATCCGCATAGTATTCGAACTGATCCGCATCTTCATCTACAAGTGCCTCAAGTACGTAATCCAGGCAATCATCTTCGTGGCAAAACTTGCATGGAGAATAATCTGTGCACTCGCCCGCTTTATCTGGGACCTTGCCGCAAACGGAACCCACCTCATCGTAGACTTTGTAAGCTGGCTCGACGCAATGCTCAAAAACAACATAGAAAAAAACAAGAGGCAGCAGCAGGAAATCAAAAACGGCAACGAAATCTTCTACAACCCCAAGTTCTACACAAAAGGCCAGCTTAAAAAATAAGGCCCCGCAAAGTTAAAAACAAAAGGCGCTTGTCCCAAAAGGCAGGCGCTTTTTTTTATAATCTCTAGGACGGCAGGTCCCGGTTTACTGTGTCCGGCACTACGTGTCCGTCCAAGTTTGCATTTTTCCCCGCTTTCCGGGGTTCCGGCTTTCGCCTCCATTGCCTACGGCAACGGCTTCGCCGCCCCTCCAATCGGGCGTAGGCTTAACCCCTTTCGTGTATTACAAAAGACAAATTATGCTGTAGACAATAAAAGCAAAAATCCAGGCCAAAAGACACTGCCAAAACACCATTGCAAAAGCCCATCTTCTTCCAAGTTCCCTCTTTACGGAAGCAATAGCCGCAACGCAAGGTGAATAAAGCAGGCTAAAGACAAGAAGACTGGCCGCAGAAGGCAAAGCAAGGGAAGCTTCAATTCCACCCGCAAAAAGAATTTCCATCGTGGAAACAACACTTTCCTTTGCCATTACACCGGATATAAGCGAAGTGCAAATCCTCCAGTCGCCAAGACCAAGGGGCCTCATTACAGGCTCAAAAAGTCCCGCAATAAAAGAAAGCATGCTTCTGGAAGAATCCTGGGTAAAATTCAGGCTAAGGGTAAAACTCTGCAGGAACCAAATGACAATCGTCGCAACAAAAATAACGGTAAAGGCCCTCTGTAAAAAATCCCTTGCCTTTTCCCAAAGAAGCTGGGCTGTGTTCTTTAGGCTGGGAAGGCGGTAGTTGGGAAGTTCCATCACAAAGGGAACCGGTTCCCCCTTAAACAAAGTCTTTCTATATAAAAGGGCCGAAATTATGCCAACAATTATTCCTCCAAGATAAAGGGCTGTCATAATAAGGCCACCCCTTCCTGGAAAAAAGGCCGCGGTAAAAAAGGCATAAATTGGAAGCTTTGCGGTGCAGCTCATAAAGGGCGTCAAAAGAATCGTCATCTTGCGGTCGCGCTCACTGGGCAAAATGCGCGTGGACATAACCGCAGGTACAGTGCATCCAAAGCCAATCAATAGGGGAACAATGCTTCTTCCCGAAAGGCCTATCTTTCTAAGAAGGGTATCCATCACAAAGGCAACTCGTGCAATATAGCCCGAATCTTCAAGAAGGGAAAGAAAAAGGAACAAGGTCACTATTATCGGCAAAAAGGAAAGAACGCTACCCACACCCGCAAAAATTCCGTCAACAATAAGAGCGTGAAGAACTTCATTTGCTCCCACCGCACCAAGTCCCGCATCCACAAGAGTGGTAAGCGAGTCAATTCCCCTTTCCAAAAGCTGCTGAAGAAAAGCCCCTATCACGTTAAAGGTCAAAAAGAAAACCAATGCCATAATCAGGATGAACAAGGGAATGGCAGTGTACTTTCCAGTAAGCAGGGAATCTATTTTCTCAGAGCGGACCCTCTCCCGGTTTTTTACAGGCTTATGCACAGCCTTGCCGCAAACATTCCTTATGTAGGAATAGCGCATGTCTGCAATTGCCGCACTACGGTCAAGCCCCCTCTCGTTTTCCATCTGAAGGGCTATATGCTCAAGAGTTTCCTTTTCGTTAAGGTCAAGGTCCAGCTGATGAACAATCCTCTTGTCGCCTTCAAGGAGCTTGCTTGCCGCAAAGCGTACTGGTATTCCGGCCTTTAGCGCATGGTCCTGTATCAAGTGTATAACCGCATGAAGTGCCCTGTGAACCGCACCGCCGGAATCCTTTTCGTCACAAAAATCCTGCCTTAAAGGTTTTTCCTGAAAGTGGGCAACATGCAGTGCGTGTTTTACAAGCTCATCCACACCCTGGTTCTTTGCCGCAGATATGGGAACTACAGGAACCCCCAAGAGTTCCTCCATTTTGTTAATGTCTACAGAACCACCGTTGCCGTAAACCTCGTCCATCATGTTCAGGGCCACAACCATGGGAATATCCATTTCCAAAAGCTGCATGGTCAGGTAAAGGTTCCTCTCTATGTTTGTAGCATCCACAATGTTGATTATTCCGCAAGGCTTTTCGTTAAGAACAAAGTTTCTGGAAATAATCTCTTCGCTGGAATAAGGCGACATGGAATAAATGCCTGGAAGGTCTGTAACAAGCGTGTCGGAATGTCCGCGTATGGAGCCGTCCTTTCTGTCAACAGTAACTCCCGGAAAATTTCCCACGTGCTGGTTTGAACCTGTAAGTTGGTTAAACAGAGTAGTCTTTCCAGAATTCTGATTTCCCACAAGGGCGTAAGTAAGCAGGGTTCCTTCCGGCAGGGGATTTTCGCCTTCTTTTGCATGAAAGCGGCCGTCTTCTCCCAGTCCAGGATGCTCGGTTCTAAACTTTCTTTCTACAGGCGGCTCATCTTTTTTCGCCTTGGAAGTCGAATCAGGAATTTGGCATTCGCAAACTTCTATTTTCTCTGCATCGGCCAGACGCATCGTAAGCTCGTAGCCGCTCACGTCAATTTCAACGGGGTCTCCCATTGGTGCAAGCTTTATTTTTCTTACTACAGTAGCGGGAATAATTCCCATGTCCAAAAAATGCTGCCTAAGTTCGCCATTGCCGCCAACTTTTAAAATGCGCCCGGCCTTTCCCAGTGGTAAGTCTTTAAGTGTCATAAGAAGATAATAGCGTATTTTGCAAAAAAAGTGTATCGCAGAACAAAACTTATTTCTGTGCCGGCAAAGCCCTTGACACTTTTTTGCTTAGCATATATATTATTTCTACACTGCTTTTTAATGCGCGACTAGCTCAGATGGTTAGAGCATCACGTTGACATCGTGGGGGTCACTAGTTCGATTCTAGTGCCGCGCACTAAGAGGCGGTGTTTTTGTTTTTAAAGCCCCTCAGACCCGCCTAAAGACCAAGCTTGTGTTTACACCGCCAAAGGCAAAGTTGTTGCTCATTACGTATTCCGCATCCGGCAAATCAAGGCCGCTTCCTGTAATGTAGCCAAGGGGGGCACAATTTGGGTCAAGCTGGGTAAGGTTAAGGTTTGGATGGAACCAGCCTTCATTCATCATGTTTATGGTAAGCCAAGATTCAACGCAGCCGCAAGCACCAAGAGTATGACCTATGTAGCTTTTTGTAGTGCTAATGGGTACGTCCCTTTTAAAGACTGAATAAGTGGCAATGCTTTCTGCAACGTCACCTGCTGCGGTAGAAGTTCCGTGGGCATTCACATAAGCAATTTGTTCAGGTGCAATTCCTGCATCATCAAGGGCAAGCTTAAGTGCCTGTGCCATGGTCTCTGAATTGGGGCTTGTAATGTGGGTACCGTCGCAGTTGGTTCCAAAGCCTGCAACTTCCGCATATATTTTTGCACCGCGCTTGTATGCGTGCTCCATGTCTTCCAGAATCAGACTTCCAGCTCCCTCTCCAATAACAAGGCCGTCCCTCTTTGCGTCAAAGGGCTTTGGCTCTTCTTGGGGGTGGGCATTGTCGTATGCGGTTGCACCCATAGCATCAAATGCCGCCGCATCAGGAGGAACAAGCTCTTCCGCTCCACCTGCCACCATCATGTCCTGTATGCCGTTTTCTATTGCCTCGTATGCGTATCCGATTGCCTGACTGCCGGAAGTGCATGCTGTATTTGTGGTGATGATTCTTCCGCGCAAGGAATAAAAGACACTTAGGTTTGCGGCACAAGTCTGGGGCATGCATTTTATGTAGGTCTGGGAATCTATCTTGCTTGAATCGTTAGTAAGCACCATGCCGAACATGTCCAACATTGAATCCATGCTTCCCATGCAGGAACCGTATGCAATTCCTGTCCTTCCGTTGTGAAGTTCTTCCAAAAGGCTTCCGTCTTCATTCTTAAGGCCTGCATTTTCAAATGCACGTTCTGTTGCAGTCAGCGAAAGAAGTGCAACCCTTCCCATACCGCGCACTTTTTTTCTTGGGTATTTGGGCAACTCTTTCGTGTAAGGGCAGGCAAGGCGTGTGTTCATCTTGTCAAAGCGGTCCCAGTCCTGCATGTAGCGTATGCAGTTTTTTCCAGAACGCAAAGTCTTATAGGCTTCATCCCAAGAGTCGCCCAGTGCAGTAAGCATTCCGCCGCCTGTAACAACAACCCTTCTCTTTCCGTTTGCTTTTGTAAAATTCATATTATACCGCCGTTTACAGAAATTACCTGACGGGTAATGTATCCCGCTTCTTCGCTCAAAAGAAAGAGCACAAGGTTTGCAACATCTTCAGTTTTTCCCATTCGCTTCATTGGAACAGAAGCAAGCAGGGCTTCTACAGGTGCGTCCTTTAGCATTTCAGTCTCTATAAGACCAGGAGCAACTGCGTTAACGGTAATGCTTCGGCTAGCAAGTTCCACGGCAAGGGCTTTGCAGGCACCAATCAGCCCCGCCTTTGCAGCACTGTAGTTTGTCTGCCCCCTGTTACCGGTAATTCCGCTTACGGAAGAAATTGCAATTATGCGGCCCTTTTTCTTACGGCACATGGCAAGGGTTAGCGGCTGGACTACGTTGTAAAAACCGTCAAGGCTTGTGTGTACTACAGAATCCCAGTCCTGGCCTTCAAGACCTGCAAAAGTCTGGTCCTTGTTTATTCCCGCATTGCTAACGATTCCCCAGAGTGCACCGTGGGCAGCCAAAATGCCTTCCATCTTTTTCTTGCATCCGTCGCGGTCAAGAACGTCAAACTGAATAAGCTCCCCTTCACCGCCGGCCTCTTTTACCAAGCGCAAAGTTTCTTCCGCCTTTTCCTTACCGCGGTTGTAGTGGGCAATTACATAATATCCTTTCTTTGCGGCTGCAAGGCAGATGGCACGTCCTATGCCCCCGCTTGCACCTGTTACAAGAATTTTTTTCTGTTCAACTTCCATTTTTATTTATCCTTGGGCAAATCATCCCTGCCCCAGTCTCTGCTCCAAATCTTTCGACTCCATTACGGTAATGAATGTAGTCACATCCGCATCATCCTGCGAAGAGTTGTCTTGGCCAAATATTGCACAGCTGAATTTTGAAATGTCACCAGAAGAAACATCCTCTGAAATTTTTATCTGTATCGTCGTCCCCTCATCAAAAGAAGGAACCCTTGTCTTAAAATGAGAGATGCTTAGCACTACTCCGGGGTTGCATTTTTCACTTTCACCGCGAACAGTTTTTTTTATGTATGAAAGGGCAGCAACCCCCTGAGCCATAATTTCAAATGTGCACCAGGAAGGAATTCCGCCAAGTTCCTCATCGTAAAAAATATTGTCCCGGTTAATGTCGCACTGCAAGGTAATCGTAAGCTTTTCCGTATCATACTGAACCACCCGGTTCAGAAGAAACATCTTTCCCTTATGGGGAACCATGCCCAAAAGCTCATTCCTTTCAATCGGAAGCTCAAACTGCATCATTCATCCTCCGCACTAAGAATCAGAACGGAATTGCTTCCGCCAAAGGCAAAGGAATTGCTCATGCAGTTTTTAACCCTAGAGGTTAAGCTTGCACCCTTGCCCGCAAAATTCAATTCGGGAAGTGCCTCATCCCTTTCTTGGTCCCAGACCTGGACAGGAATTTTACTTGAACCTTTAGCACTCTCCTGTATAAGCTTCCAGCATACCGCAGCCTCTAAAGCCCCTGCAGCTCCAAGCGTGTGTCCGGTCTCCGACTTTGTTGAACTGCACAAAAGCCTGTGCTTACCAAAAACCTTTTCAACAGCCTTGGATTCCATTGAATCATTAAGGGGTGTGCCTGTTCCGTGCAAGTTAAGGTAGTCAATGTCTTCTGCGCAAAGGCAGGCCTCGTCAAGAGCATCCTGCATAGCCCTTGCGGCACCGCTCCCCTCTGGATCGGGAGAAGTTATATGGTAGGCATCAGAACTTTGTCCGCTTCCCGAAAGCAAAACAGGAATTCCGTCTTTAAAAAGATTGTCACGGCTAAGCACAAAGAAAGCCGCCGCATCGCCCAAACTTATTCCCTTTCTGTTTTTACTAAAAGGATTGGTCTTTTGCGGGGAAATTGATTCAAGTGCATCAAAGCCAAGAAGCACTGTGTCAGAGGCAAGGTCTACACCGCCCGCAACAACAGCATCGGCAAGCCCCGAACGTATAAGTTCCGCCCCCTTTGAAATTGCAGCCGCACTGGAAGCGCAAGCCGTAGTAAAGGCAAGGGATGCAGCTGCCAAACCGTAATGTTCGCTTATAAAACTTGCGACATAATCTGCACACTGGTATTCCAACTTGTAGGAAGCAGGAAATTCTCCCTCCTCAAAAAAACGCCTGTGCCCTGCAAGAGAAAGCTCGCTACCGTTGTCACAAGAACCGGCACAAACCGCAACTCTTTCCGCACCATATTTTTCTTTTGCATCCAAAATGAATTTTTCAATCTGAAAAAGAGATGCCGCCTCCATCCTGATGATTTTCATGTTAAGGCGGGCATTCACCTGGGGCAAATCACAGTCGTCAACACGCCCTGCAAAAAATTCCTTTCCCGAAAGAGTCTTTATTTTTTTTATTCCAGAATTATCTCCAGAACACACAGCATTCCAAAGCTCATCTATATTTTTTCCAGCCGAAGAAAAAACTCCCGGAGCAGAAAAATAAATTTTTTGCAAAGCCTTTGTGCACATTAAGAGTCAACCTCCGTAATAACGTAGGTATAGTTTCTTAAGTGGTTCCTGATTTTTATGCGCTCAATTTTTTTCTTTTTCATGCTGATATCAATTTCTTCTATCAGCGTCTTGCCATCATGAATAGTGCGGGTAATTTTACTTCCGCTTTTTGTTTCCTTAAAGCTAAGACCCGCGGCAGAATAATTTTCTTTTAGCACGTCAAAATCATAGTATGCATTCTGAAAATCTGCAACAATATATTCCGCCTTAAAACTGTCAGGAAAAAATGCAGACTCAAAGAGAACCTTGTTTCCGTCGTAAAAAAGGGAACCAATGTCCACACCAAAAGTACTCAAAAGACAAACTGAAATTTCATCTTTATCCAGCTTAAGGTATGCCATCAAAGAAAAAGACTTTCCGTCAAAGTCTCCGCTAAATTCCTGGGCGCTATCCTTGGAAATGGAACAGGCGGACGGTGGCAAAAGCTCTATGCATTTTCTGTCCGTAATGTAGACAGGATGCAGTTTCTTGCGGGAAGAAGAAGCACAGGAAAAAAAGACTATGCAGGATAAAGAAAGAGAGAAAAACAAAAGTCCTGTCTTGCACATCCGAGAAATTTCAGAAAATATTTTTTTGGAATGTAAACATTTCATAGGAATTTTAATTGTAAGAAATATGCCGTCTTTTGTCAAATGCAGAAAAGCCCAAGCAGGAAAATCACCTTTCCAAAAAAGTGCATGCAAAAGCAGCGGAAAGACCCGCAAAAACCGTAAGTCCTATTATGTGAACAGGCACGAAAGAGCTAAAGGCAAGCGCGCCAAAAGAAATTGCCGTGGTAACAAAGGAAAGCAGAATAGCAAGAGGCTCAAGACCTTCCTCTGCCTGCAATAGAGGCTGGGATTTTTTCCTTTTTGAATTCTCTGCCATGTAGATAACGTAATCCAACCCAAGCCCAAAGACAAGCACTGTTCCCGTCATGCAGAAGAATTCTATCCTTGTAGCCAAAAGTGCAAAAACCGCAAGAATAGAAAGAAGGCTTGCAAGGGGAACAAGCACAATCTTTAGAACCTGCTTCCAACTGTAGAAAAATTTCAGCATCAGAACAATAAGCACAAAGGCAAGCAAAAAAGTCTTTGCAATAAATTCGGAAAGCTGGTCCAGGCCTTTGCTTATGTCTTCTGCCTTGTTCATAAAGGTAAGACCGGGTATTTTTTCCGCAAGGGAACGGCATTCTTCCTTGCTAAGAATTTTGCGAGGCATAAAAAGCGAATAATACTTTCCGCCAATCTTTCCAAGCCACAGGTTTTCTGTCAAAGACAAAAAGGCTTGGGGCAAGTCATCCGGCAAAACATAGCTTGCTCTTGAATCATCAAATTCTTTTTTTATGGCCAATGAATTTTGCCTAAGGGAATCTTCATCATCAAAGCCTATATTTAAAAGCTGCTCCTCAAGGCCGTCAAGAAGAATTTCTGATGCAGCCCTGGATTCATCCTGAGTCTTTTTTGAAGGCGCAAACAAGGAAGTGCAAATTGTGCCGCTAAAAGCCTTTCCTTCCTGCAAAGACAAAAGTTCCTCTGTCTGCAACACGGAATCAGCATCATCACCGCTTACCAAAAACCAAGCCGGAGCAGACTGGCCTGTTAGCTTTGCGCTAAGAATTGTGTCGTCCTTGAGCCTTCCCTCCATCTTGTAGAGCGAAGAAATATCGTTTTTTATGCCAACATTCTTCCGCATGGCAAAAATGACAATGGAAGCAAATGCAAAGAAGAGCAGCAAAAGGCAATAGCGTATTCTTTTATCCAGCTTGAATTTTGGAAATGCAAGGGCCACACGTTTTTTGGGAAGACGCAGGCAGGGAAAAAGACACAGAGATGTAAGGAAAGAGCTCATTATTCCCGCAAAAGAAAAAACCGCAACCTGCCTTAAAAGTTCAAAGGGTGCAAAAAACAAAAGCAGGTAGCAAATTTCTGTACTCGCAAGGGAAAGGGCAAGCCCGGTAAAAATTTTTCTCCTTATCTCAGAGCCGCTTTGCAAAGACAAGTCTGACTTCCAGTGAATAAAAAAATGAAGGCTATAGTCTATGCAGGAACCAATCAGCGATGTTCCAAAAACAAGAGCAACAAGATGGACCTTTCCAAGCAAGAGCCGTGTCGCACAAAAAGCGGCCGCACAGGAAACGGCAACTGCAAAAACAGAAAGAACCATTGGCAGAAAAGACTTGAATACAAGAAGCAAAATCAAGACAACCGCCGTCATGCTAACAATTCCTATTACAGAAATTTCTTTTGACGCAGAAAGAGAGCTTTTGTAACTGTGGAAAGGAGTTCCAGAAAAGACAAAGCGCGTTCCATCTTTTTCAAGGGAAAGACACTCGCTGTAAACAATAGGCACACCGTTTCTTCTTCCTCCAAGGGCAGAACCTTTTTTGCTCATGCAAGCACGGATTGCCACATACCAAGTGCCGTCCAATTCTGCCGCAAGAACACCTTCCTTGGGTGAAAGCAAAGAGTCGGATGAAGAAACAAGGGAAAGGTATCCGCGCAAGATAATGTCGTCCAGCATAAAGGGGTCGCTGTCCATATTCTGCAACGGAGCTATGCTAAAGGCACCGTAGATTTTTGCAAGGGCATCATCTCCAAAAGAAGCCACCGCATCATCAGAAGATTTAATTTCATCAGAAGTAGCCTTGGGCAAAAGGTTAAAGCGCCACTTGTGGACAAAAGAAGCAATCTCATCAGAAGAAAAAGAAGAAGCATTCACTTCAACAAAGGAAAATTCATCGTAAGAAGAAAGACTCTGGCAGGCTTCCATGGCCGCATCTTTTGCCTTGTAAAAATCGGCATTGCCTGCAAAGATGAAAAAATTGTTACCAGTCCGCTCCGACAAAAGCGAATCTGCCGCCTGAAGCTCCTTTGCGGAAAGGGAAGACGGCATCATTGAAAAAAGATTGGACTCAACGTTAAGGCCTTGTCCAAAGAAAAGCGAAGATAAAAATCCTAGAAAAACAAATGCGTGAAAACAGATCCACAGACAAATATAAAATCTATTTTGCCTCAAAAAAATATTTTTCTTCATCAGAAAGAATCTCTTTTACAATCTGCTTCGTAAGGGTGTACTTTATGTCTTCTCCGTTCTGCTGAAAAACAGTAACGCTGTCCAGCCTTGAGTCACCGTTCAAGTTTACACCGGCCAGCTCTATTTTTTTCATAAAAGAAGAAAGATTTTCCTTTTTGGGAAGCAGGGAAATTATCCATTCCCCGGAAGAAGTCTCGCTGTAGCTTACGTTAAAATTATTGTTCAAATTTTCCATGTTGCCCTTGAATATAGAAGAAAAGGAAACTGAAAAATTTGAAAAATCATTATTGGCCGGAATGTCAAGAACAGACCTTCTTCCGTCTGAATTCGTAAGGATTATCTGGCCGTCTGTAATTGTGGAAACTGAGCGCACAGGTTTTAGCGTATTCCAGACAACGCCTTCAGTAGATATTATGAAAGTTCCAGAGGACTTTAGCAAGCGCTTCTTACCGTTAACGATGACGCTTTTTTCCTGCAAAAATTCCCCAACCGTATTGGCATGGCGGGTAAGATTTTTTAGCACGTCATTTACCGACAAGCCGCTAGCGAAACAATTTATGCTTGTAATAAAAAACAATATTGAAAAAACAACTGTAAAATACTTCTTCATAGAGACCTTCTGCCCATGAAACAAAGAATATAACAAATTGTTACAAATTTCAATACTATTTTTTTACTTTTCTCCGCCTACTTTTCTCCGCCGGCAATTTCGTTGAAAAGGGCCTGGTAAAGGGTTGCCTTGTCGCGGTTGGCATTGCGGATTGTGGATGCCATGCGGCGCGCAAGGACAAGAAGTACCCTGTAGCCAAGAACCGGCTCCTTTTTGCAAAGGGCATGGAACTTCTTGCTGGAAAAAACAAGAAGGGTGCAGTCCGTAAGGGCGGTAACCGTTGCGCTGCGAACGTCGTTGCTTATAAGGGCCGTTTCGCCAAAGAAAATATTCATAGAATCATCAAGGTCAGCAAGGGCTATGGGGTCTCCGTCTGGAGTGTTGCGGGAAATATGCACGGAGCCGGAATTCAGTATGAAAAATTCATCCCCTTCTTCACCTTCTTTTATTATCATGCGGCCTTTCTTGATTTTTTTAAGTGATATATTCTCGTAAATCTGCGTAAGAATCTTCCTGTCTTCCTCAACCTCCGGGTTAAAGCCGGCAAAAAGCTGAATCTTTGAAAGCTTGGGCAGAATGTCATTCAAGTATTTTTCTTCCATATTATTTACCTGCCTTTGTGGTCTTTAGGGATTTTATGGGCTTTCCCCGGACAAAAATGGCCTTGGAATTTCTTGGAATGACAAAATCATTTTTTGGGGCAAAGAGAGGGTCGTTGCTTTTAAGGGTCTTTACCTTCTGCAGATTGTCGATGATTTTGTTGATGTCAGGATTTTTTTGTGCCTCACGAAGGGCCTCTTTCCTGCGCTGCTGAAAGTTTCCAGAATTTAAAAGCAGCCCAACAAGCACACCCTTTTGCGCCCTCTTTGAAAGCTCAAAGGTCTTTAGCTCGCCGTAAGTTTTACCTATAAAATCCTTGGGAATGTTTCCAATCAGGATTCCAGAGTCAGCATCGTCACTAATCAAAGTGCTGATTACGTTGCTGTAGCCCAAACCGCCGGATGCGGTTGCCAAAAGGCTTTGCTCGTAATCCTGGGTAAGAATTATTTCGTCGCAGTGGGCCATCTTTAGGTGACGCTGGAATTTTGAGCTAAAGAGTTCGGCCACGGCATAAACTTCCTGATTCATGCTCCTGATTGTAAGAAGGGCAAGAACCGTGCGGGAGTCAACCTCAAGCTCTGAATAATTCTTTGAGCGGTCGGAAATAACAAGCACGCGCGCCGCCGATTTGATGCAGGCCCTGTTCAAGACTGACTCTTCCGTAAAGTCACCGGAAACAAAATGAACTTCCTTGTAGCGGGGAAGGTTCAAAAGCTGGGATGTCTGTTCCGCAGCCTCGTTAACAAGCACGAGCAAATCTGTAGAAATATCGGGATTGGAGCGCAATACAGTCTCTATGATTTTTTCAAAGCCTGGCCTCCAACCACAAATAATAAAATGTCCGCTAATCGATTTTAAACTTTTCAAACCTTTGTCCTTCTTTTCCTGAATGTCCACAAACACCGCAGTAACCTTACCGCGTATGTAGCTGAAAAAAAACGTTCCCGTAATCAAAAGAGTGATTGCCGCAACCCTACCGGGCAGTGACTCGCACACATATTCAAAATATCCTGCAAAGACCGCAACGCACATAAAGTAGAAAGTGTCAAACCTGGTTTCTATTCCGCTTCCTGTCTTTGTTTCAACATTGTAAACGATTACGGTCATTGATATTATCAAAAGCATAATCGCCAGGAAAATGTATGTTGCGGGAGTTTTAAAAATTATCTTGAGCGCATGAATAAAACGCCTAAGCTTAATGTTGTCCTTTTTTTTCATTTACAGATTACGCCCCCTCGTTGCCAGCAATAAGAATCACCTTGCTTGACTTTGGAATTATAAAGTCAGACGGAGGAGTAAGCAAAGGTTCGTTGTATTTTACGAAAGGCTGGTCAGACTCTTCTTTTTTTGCAGAACGGCTGGCATCAGTATTCAAAAGGAGACCAACCAGAATTTTTAGCCCGCCCTTCTTGTCATAATAGCTTTCAAGTTCACCGTATGGCTTTCCCACAAAACCGGAAGGAAGCGTACGGATTAAAATACCAGAGGCATCATCATCACCGATAAGGGTTCTGATTACGTTCGAATATCCCATTCCGCTTGAAGCAGTTGCAAGAAGACTGTGCTCGTATGTCTGCGTAAGGATAATCTCGTTGCAGCGGGCCATCTGCAAGTGTTCCTGAAGTTTTTCGTCAAGAAGCTCTGCCGCCACGTAAAGCTGCGGTTTTATTGACTTCATCGTAAGAACGGCAAGAACCGTCCGCGAGTCAATTTCCATTGCAGTGCTTCCTCCAGTAAAGTCTGCAATCACAAGTACGCGCCCTGCCGTTTCTATGCAAGCACGGTGCAAGGTCTCAGCATCAGAGAAATCACCGGCAACATATTTTATTTCCTTAAAGCGTATGTCCTGCAATATGGAACGGACCTGTTCACTTGGAGCAGAATTCACCAGAACAATCATGTCGGGAGTAATGTCCGAGTTGGAAGAAAGCACGTTTTCCAAAAGTTTTTCAAATCCGCTTCTCCAGCCGCAAAGCAAAAAATGTCCTTTCATAGGCCTTATTTTTTTCAACCCCCTGTTGTTTTTGTTCTGAATGCTAACTATTACCGAAGTGATTTTACCGATGATTACCGCCCAAACCGCCATGCCCAAAAGCAGCAGCAAAAGCGAGGCGAATCTTCCCGGAACAGACTTTACGTAGAAGTCATAATAAGCCGCCACAACCGCAACCACAGTATGCCAAACCGCATCGAAAATTCCCGTAATGCCGGAGTCGGTTTTTGTCTCGGTTTTGAACACCACGTAGGTTGCCGCACAAATCACAAGCACAATAAGAATGAAGATGTAGAGGAAAGGATTTTTTAGCGTGCGTTTTAGCCTGCGCAAAAAATGCGGCTGATTGTTATTCGTTTTTTTACTCATTCAGCATTGATTCCACTTTTTTCACAAAGATTTCAGGGCAGACGAACATAGTTTCCCCGCTTGCAATATTTACTCCCATCTGGGTGCTTTCTGCCTTGGTGGTAAGTTCCCCTGTCTTTATATTGTAAAACTCATATTTTATCTTGATGCAGTTTTCCCATTCAACGAGAGTCGCAAGAATACGAACCTTGTCCATAAAACGGAGCGAACGCATATATTTAAAATGAATGTCCACAAGAGGAAAGGCAACCCCGGAAGCCTCCATGTCGTTGTAGTTGTAGCCTATTTTGTTAAGCAGGGCGCACCTTGCCGCTTCCATATACTTTACATAGTTTCCATGCCAAACAATCCGCATTGAGTCAACATCATAAAATTCAACATTAAAAACAATCTCTTCAGAAATATTTTTTTTCATATAAATACATTATATGCGATTAAACGCAAAAAGTCATTCATTTTTTTCCTACGTCCCACTGCCTCATTTTCTATGCCATGGCTTCAGCATGAAATGTCGATTCAAAAATTCAAAATGAGTCAGCGGGTCCCAACTGGCAGCGTAGCGTCGAGCCGTAACGGAAAAAATCAAGGAATCCCCCCTAAAGGGGTCCCCCCTTGCTTTTTTCCTACGTCCCACTGCCTCATTTTGAACATTTTATTTGTACAGGAGATGCAAAAGCCCTGCTTATATTTCTATCGCCAGAAGTCAAAAAAGTTGTACCACTGGAAAGGATGCTCCATGCAATACCCCTGCAAAACCTTGGCATATTCAAAAGAAAAATTCTGCAAATTCAAATCCCTGTTTTTTCTTCCGGGAAGAAAATGAACCCTGCTCTTTTTTACAAGCATATCATATTTTGAAGAAAATGTAATGTCTTTTGGCCTTAATGCAAAAAAATAATAGATTGGAGCCTGAATCAAAGAAGCCATCAAAAAAGTCCCATAGGGAAAGGCCGCCTCTTTGCCAAGGAAGTCCTGCTTTAGGGAACGCCCCGGAACAGCAGAAGAAACCCTGTCCCCCATAAGAACCACAAGCCCGCCAGAGTCTATTTTCTGCTGAAGGTAGTCAATTGTACCTGCCCCTATCTGGTCTGTGGAAATAAGCTCCATGTCCGCGCTAAGATTAAGGGAGGCAAGGGTCTTGTTGAATTTTGCGGTTGTCTTGGTGTCTGCAATGGAAGTAACGCCAACGCGAAGGGGAACACCAGTTTCTCCAAAAGAGGCAAAGCTTCTCAAAAGCTCAGAATTCCCAAGATGGCTGCCTATAAGGACCGCACCTTTTTTTTGTGAAAGAAGTTTCTTTAGCTCAGCGGAATCATCATCAGAATAGATTATACTGCTGAATTTTTTCTTCCCGCACCAGCCCTCAAATTTTTCAACAAGGCAGAGGGCAAAAGAATAAACCTGGGCGTAAGTGTTCACACGGATTTTCTTGCCGGCAAAAGTGCAGAGCTGTTTTTGAAAAAGAGATGCGGCGGCACGGGCTTTGGGACAGGAAAGCCAGTAGAAAAAAGAAACGGGAAAGGCAAGCAGAGCCAAAAGCCAGTGGGGAAGAATGCGTACAAGAAAAAGAGTAAGCTTTAGGGGTGCCTCGGAAGAAGCTGTTTCCTTTTGCTCATACCAAGCACCGCCCTTTTTGCTTGCCTCAGGCATATTCGACTCAGCCACGGAAAATCCTCCGCAGAAGAAGTTTTGGAATGCGTACAATCATGCCAAGGCAAAGACGGGTGTATGTCAACGAAATTGCAATGTTGTCACGCACCATGCGGAAATTTGATATGCCGTCCTTTGGATAGGTAACCTTTACGCCATAGTTCAAAATCTTACAGCCAGCCCATGAAAGGTGAACAAGAATATCCGTGTCAAAGCCCATCCTTGCATTGATGATTGCATGGTGGCGGATGAGTGAGGCCAATGCCAAAGAGGGATATACCCTGTAGCCGCAAAGCACGTCTTTTATGGAAGAATCCCATGTTACAAAACGCGCCCACCTGTTTGAAATTTCCCTTCCATTTTTTCGCTTAAGGGGAACGCTTTCATCGTATTCAGGATAACCGCAGATTACCTTGCCGGGGTTTGACCTTGCCTCGTCCAAAAAGAAAGCGCAGCGGGATGCGTCGTGCTGGCCGTCCGCGTCTATCTGAAAAACGTGGGTGTAGCCAAGGGAAAGGGCTTTTTTTACTCCCGCAAAGAAAGCCTTGCCCTTGCCGCTGTTTTTTTCAAGCGAAACAAGAGTGCATGAAGCCTCTGCTGAAGCCACGGCTTCTATCTGCTCCCTGTTCTTGGAATCATTTCCGTCGTCAACAAGAATTATTGGAATGCCGTAAGCAGAAAGGTTTTTAACGACCGCTCCCAAGGTATCCCCATGGTTATAAACAGGAATCACAAAGCAGGGACTAAATTCAAGGCTCATACAGCAGCCGTCCCGCTTGAGTAGACTTTATCCTTTTGTTCGCAATCACAAAGCGAAAATGAAAGCGTATCAAAAGCCTGGTCAAGTTCCAAGCTCAAAAGAACCCTTGCACCCGGCAAAAGAGGAGAAGGAAACTTTACCCTTTTTAGCTCCTTTGTAAAAGCCTGCACTCCAAGATATTCCTTTGCAAAGCGGTCAACAAGATAAATCTGAGCAACAGCCGGAAAAAGCTTAAAGGCAGGAAAGTGGCCGTCAAAAAAATCTGATTCAGGAGAAATAAAAACTTCAAGGCAGACGCTTTTTGTCTTAGACTGGGCATCCGAGCTTTGGGAAACTATTCTTTCGTTCTGAATCGAATGCAAATTAGCACACATGGCCTTAGTCTTCCGCCTTCTCAAAAAGGAGTGCAATATCTTCCTTGTGTTTTTTACCCTGAACATCACAGGGAAGCTTTTCTACAAAACGCCACTTCTTTGGAATAACCACGTTCTCGAAATACTGCATCAAAAAGTCGTGGAAGAATTTGTTAACTTCAAGCTTTTTTACACCGCCAAACTTCTTCTTTCCTTCATCATTGAATTCAATTGCGGCTGCAAGGTACTGGCGGCGGTCTTCAAGGGCAATAACCTTTACGTCGCGGACAAAGCCGGTCTGCAAAATACGGTTTTCTACTTCGGTCATGGAAATGCGTTTTTCTTCTATTTTAACTATGGAATCTGCTCTTCCCTTAAGCAAAAAGCGTCCGTCATCCAGAATGTCCACCAGGTCTGCCGTAGCAAAGCCTTCCGGGTTTTTGATGTAGGGGGAAATTATTCGCAGGCATCCGTCGTCCCCCTTCCAAATTTTTGCGTTGTCAAAAGGAGTCCATTCAAGCCCCTTCTTGCTCTGCCTGTAGGCAATGCCGCTTGTCTCTGTTGAACCGTAAACTTCCAGTGGCCAAAAGCCAAAGACCTTGTCCGTCTGCTCTGCAACGTCGGGGGTAAGTACGCCGCCACTTGTAAAGATAAAGCAGCCGCTTGTCGGTAGCTTGCCCTCTATTTCTACGGTACGCTTTAAAAAAGCCGGGGTTGCGATAATCATGTAGGGGCTGTCGTTCAAAGTTTCAAATTCTTCCGGGAATTCAATTCTCTTTCTGCGGAAGGGAACTCCAAGCGTAAAAGGAAGCGAAATGCCGAACAAAAAGCCGTATATGTGGTGCTGGCTAACAGTTGTAACAAGCTTTCGGCTGCAAAATTCATCCCCCCACTTTGAGATTATGAATTTATTGTCAAGCTCAAATTCCGTCATACGCTGGGCAACAGCCTTGGGCTTACCCGTGCTGCCGGAAGTATACATAAAAATCTTTGTCTCGTCAGCGTCAATCGGCGGCGAAGTACGGATTTCTTCTTCTGACGGAAGAGGAGAATCTTCTATTATATCCCTTATGCTAAAGGAATCCTCCGCATCCTGGTCTGTCAAAAATTCAACACCAATCGATTTTATTTCCTGTATAAAGCTGGGCGTTATGTTCTGGGTAAGCAAAATCCTTTTCTTGCACTGCAAAAGAGCCGTAAAAGTGCAAAGGAAATACCAGTAGTCCTCGCAGTGCAAAATCCAAACGCTGCAAGAAGAATGTTCCGGATTGGAAAGAAAGGCGCGGACCCTTGCCGTAGCCGTAAGAAAGTCCAGCCAAGTCTTGTATTTTTTGGAAGACCAAGTGTTTTCATAGCAAAGGACGTAGTCATCCTTGCGGGAATCGTTCTTAAACTTTGTGATTGAATGTTCGCTGGGCATTTTTTTATTCACCTGAATCCTGATAATATATTCAACGGCAAACATAAGACCCATAAGGCCATACGAAATACCGCCATTGTACAAAGACCAAACCGCATCGCTGCATTTTAGTGCTGTAAAAGCGGAAATGCCTGCGTTCAGGATAAAAAACAGGCACCACGCAATGCAAACCTTGCGGCAATAACGCTCAACACTTTTTTCCTTTGCCGAATTTCTTATAGACTTGTCCGCCATAGTAGCAAAGCGGAAAATTATGTTGGGCCCCCAAACCAGGGAGCTTGCAAAAACAAAAAGAAATGTTGCGGTAACAGCCACCGAATAAAGCTTTAGGAAAACCGCCTGATTGGTAAAAAAACAGGCAATTCCCGCCGCCAAAAAAAGGCTTGCTCCCAAAAAAGGCTTAAAGCGCCGCCAAAAAGACCTGCCCTTTGAAGAAGGTGCGGAAACCCCGCCAGCCAAAGTGGCAGCTCCACAAAAAGCCCCCCTGCCTGCAGATGCCCCGCCAACAGAAGCTCCAGCAGAAGCAGACTTACCCTTTATCCCCGCGCTAAGAAAAGCCGCAAAAGAAAGCGCAATAACGCAAAGCGACAAAATCCTAACAGGCAGCTTAAGCACCACCAGAAAGGCAAAAACAACTACAGGATAAAGAGCCGTAAGGACAGCCGCAATTACTTTAACCATCTATTGCTGGGTGTAGGGATACAAAGTGTCCACGACGTCCTGCATAGTGCGAACCGTCCTAAAAATTTCCGGGTCAATCTTTACGGGAATAAAATCCTTGGTCTTAACAACAAGGTCAATAAAGTCAATGGAATCCAAGTCCATGTCATCCACAAGCTTGGCATCGGGAAGAACCTTTTCCTCTTCAACCTCAAATTCATTCACCATAATAGACTTTATCTTCTGGTAGAGTTCATCCTTTGTCATCACTGTCCGTCCTTTTCCTGGGCAATATATTCTGCAAGAGTGTTTATAGACGCAAAGCGCTTCTTGTTTTCCTCGTTCTCGGAAGAAAACTTTACGCAAAAGTGCTTCTTGAGCGCAACGCCAAGTTCAAGCGCATCAATTGAATCAAGGCCAAGACCTTCCCCAAACAAAGGCTCATCGTCTTTTATGTCATCAGCCGTAAGGTCTTCCAGCTCAAGAGAAGAAATAACAACGTCCTTTATTTCCTTTTTCAGCACTTCAATATCCATAAACACTCCTGAATTCCAGTTTTTTTTAAGCTGTCCAATTTTCTTCCTAAAATGTTACAGTATTTTGCCCAAAAATACAAGAGAAAGATTTTTTCTTCTTTTCTTCTGGACCAAGCGTCTGGTAAAACTGTGCCGCCCCCCTGGGTCGGCAAAAGCTTGGAAATTCGCCCGCTTTCCAGGGTTCCGGCTTTCGCCTCCATTGCCTGACGGCAATGCGTTCCGCACCCTTCCAATCGGGGGTAGGATTTATTTGCAGACGCCCTCTAAGAATCAGTACCTTTTGGCACCGGTTTTTACATAGTCTTCAAAGAGCTTTAGGCATTCTTCGCGCTTGCATTCCTGGGCAGAGTAAAGGTTGCTTTTACCCTCAAAACATTTGTAGAATTCGTCGTCGCGGAAGTTGATTTTGTCAGTGTCAGAAACCTTGCAGCCGTAAAAGACCTTGCGTATGTTTGCCCAGAGGATTCCTCCCAGGCACATTGGGCAGGGTTCAGCCGTAGTGTAGAGTTCGCAGCCGGAAAGGTTGTGGGTTCCAAGATTTTTGCAGGCATTGCGGATAGCTTCCATTTCTCCGTGGCAGGTTGGGTCGTTTTTTAACAGGACGGAATTGTGCCCCCGCCCCACAATTTTGCCATCTTTTACTATTACGCAGCCAAAAGGTCCGCCGTGTCCGCTTTTGATTCCTTCGTATGCTTCTTGTATAGCTTCGTCCATGTAGTCCATAGGCATAATTATATCACAATCTATTGCAATATTCTGTAAACAAAGTAGGCTACAGCCAAGGCTATGTCTATTCCGCCCAAGATAAAGAGCATTGTGCGCATGGAAAAGCCGTTTACAAATTTGTTGCGCAGGATAAAAATAAGGTCAATGAAAGCTATCAGCAATAAAAGTTTTAAAATAGTCATAATTCGTAAATTTTTCCCGTAAGTTTCATTAAAAGAACATAAAAATCCTAACAAAACCAAGCCGTCTTGTCAATTACAAGGACGCACCCTTCAGAAAACAGTAGAAACACAACACACTACTTTCTCCATAAATATTTATTATTTAAACACCAGGGGTTCTTAGGGGGCTTAGCCCCTAAGCGGTGCTGGAAAGGTGGGGAGGTTTGGAGGGGAGGAAAACCCGCTTCCGAGTAGAGGTTTTCCTCCCCTCCAAATTCTGGGGTCCAAGGGTCCCCCCTTGAAAACAAATATTTATTCCTATATTACAGATTTTACATTTGACATTAGCGCATTTTTTCTATACTATATTAATGAACAATTTTAAATACAATGGAGATTTGTATGGACAAAATGATTCTGTACATCGTGCTCCCCGTTGCAGGAATTGTTCTTGGATGGACTATTCGCTGGATTTATGCCAGATTTCAACTTTCCGCCTCGGAACAAAAAGCCGAACGCGTTAAACAGGATGCCATAAAGGAAGCAGAAGCTCTCAAAAAAGAGATTCAGCTTCAAGCAAGAGAACAACTCATTCAGGACCGAAACCAGCAGGAGCGGGAGAACCACGAGCGCCGCAAAGAAATTCAATCTTACGAGAGCCGTGTAAACAAGAAAGAAGAGCTTTTGGACAAGAGAGCCCAGGAGTTCGAAAAAAGAGAAAAGGAATTTGCCGCCAGAGACGCTGAATTTGCAAAGCATGCTCAGCAACTTCAGGACAAGGAAGAAAACTTGCGCACAGAATTGGAGCGCATTTCAGGCCTTACCCGCGATGAAGCAAAATCCCTCATCATCAAGAGCCTCGAAAACGAAGCCAAGCACGATGCCCAGGCCCTTCTTAACAAGATTGACCAGGACGCACAGCTTGCCGCAGAAAAAAGGGCCCAGAGCGTATTGCTTTCCACAATCCAGCGCATTGCCACGGAAGTTACAGGAGACCTTACGGTTGCAACGGTATCCCTCCCATCCGACGAGATGAAGGGACGCATCATTGGCCGCGAAGGACGCAACATCCGCACTTTGGAAACGCTTACCGGAGTAGACATCATCATAGACGACACACCGGAAGCCGTTGTAATAAGCTGCTTTGACCCCGTACGCAAAGAAATTGCCAAGGAATCACTTGAGCGTCTTATAACGGACGGACGCATCCACCCTGCCCGCATAGAAGAAATCGTGCAGAAGGTAACGCGTGAAATCCAGCAGAAGATTTACGAAGAAGGCGAAAAGGTCTTGTTTGACCTTGGAATCCACAACATGGGCCAGGACGGAGTGCGCGCTTTGGGAAGGCTTTACTTCCGCACAAGCTACGGACAGAACGTTCTTACCCACTCACGCGAAGTTGCAGAAATTGCAAGCCTTCTTGCCGCAGAAATTGGTGCAAACCGCGAACTTGCCAAAAGAGCAGCCCTTTTGCATGACATTGGCAAGGGAGCAGAAACAGACAGCGACCAGAACCACGCAGAAGTTGGCGCAGAAATGGCACGCAAGATGGGAGAAGAGCCGCGCGTAGTAAACGCAATCGCCGCACACCACAACGACGTTGAGCCGCAGACTACGGAAGCAGTAATCGTACAGATTGCAGACGCAATCAGTGCTGCCCGCCCGGGTGCAAGACGCGAAACTGTAGACAACTACGTTAAGCGCCTTGAAAACCTTGAGGAAACAGCAAAGAAGTTTACCGGTGTTGAACAGGCTTATGCCATCCAGGCAGGCCGCGAACTCCGCATCTTGGTAAACAACGAAAAGATTCCGGATGAGCAGGTTAAGGATCTTGCAAAGAGCATTGCAAAGCAGATCGAAGACGACTTGCGCTACCCTGGAAGAATCAAGATTACGATGATCCGCGAGACACGCATAATCGAATACGCAAGGTAAGTTTCAAGGGAGCCCCCTTGAACGCCGAACAAAGACCGCTCCTAACTGGGGCGGTTTTTTTTATGGCAAGTCGGGAAAATTAAGGGCTTTTATGTACCGCGCCTGAAAACCTTCGTCTTGGGCAAGATTTATGTTCTTTGCCTTTCTTGCAAGCAAAAGCGCATCTTTCCTAAGATTTTCGTCAAACAAGAGCATGCTGGCACCACCAAGAGCCGCATTCCCCGCATGAACTACGCTTCCTTCAAGAAAAGAAGGAATCATTCCGGTAAGGCAGGCATCTTTTTGGTCAAGCTTAGTTCCAAATCCCCCCGCCAGATACAAGGCCGCGTCCGAGCTGCACTTTTGCACAGAAAGCCCAGCCTTTTCAATAAGAGACTCTATTCCGCTTAAGACAGCCGCCTTTGCAAGCTGAAAATTCCTTATGTCATTCTGGTAAAGGCTAACCCCTTTGCAAAGGGCAACAGAATCAGTCCCCCGCGAAAAAGTTCCGTTCTGGTTTATAATTCCAGTCCTGTAAAAGAGAGAAATAGCACTCAAAAGGCCTGTTCCGCAAATGCCCCTTGCATTCCCGCCGCCAATCACGCTGCACAAAAATTTGTGCCTCCGACCAAGAGCATCAGAAGCACCGCCTTTATCCGCCAAGAGAGAAACCTTAGCAACAGCCCCCTCCGCCGCATTCATGCCCTGCCTTATGCCGTAGCCTTCAAAAGCAGGCCCTGCAGCAGAAGAAGTGCACCAAACATTTCCCCTGCCGTCCAAAAGTGCCATCTCGCAGTTTGTACCAACATCCGCAAGAATTTTCACACTTTTTTCTTCTATTATATTCTTATCCGCAAAACCGCAGGCCATCATTGCAGAAATTGTGTCTCCGCCAATAAAAGCACTTTGAGCCGGCGTAAAATAAACTGGACAGTCTGCGCTTAAAAATGAAGCGCCAGCAAAAAAGTCTGACGCAGGCTTTTCTTCGCCAAAAAGATAGTCACACACAAAGGGAAAGGTAGAAAGGCCTTTTACGCTAAGACCAGCGGCAAAACTTTGCATGGCAGTATTGCCTGTAATCACAAGACGGGCAAGGTAGGGCCGGCCACAGCGCTGGGAAGTAAACAAAAAGGCAACTTCACCCAAGAGCTTTTTTACGGCTTTTTCTATTTGAAGAAGGGTCGCTTCCCTTATTTTTTTGTAGCCATCCGCTTCCGTAGCAAAGGAAATGCGGGCAATTACATCGCTTCCAAACTTCTGCTGGAAATTCGCCTCCTTGTATTCTGCAAGGACTTCCGCATTGCAAAGCCTGTAAGCCTTGGCAGCCACGGTAGTAGTTCCAATGTCCATGGCAATGCCTGTGTAAAATGATGGCAAAGACGGATCTTTCCTTAGGGGAGAAGAAATTCCTTCCGAACTTATCATAAGATTTTTGCCAGCCCTAAAAGTTCCGTCTCCCGGACACAAACCGCAGTGGGTGCATGTCTTGCAAAACATTCCTTCCATGCCGCCAGTATATCAGAAAAAAAAACAAAAAAACATGCTTTTTTCTGCAAAATGATATATAATAGAACTATCAGGCAAAACTTATGTGCAATCAGGTGTGGACTTTACAGACGGCATTCAGCAGGAGAAAGTATTGGAAAGCGAAACAGGTCAATTTTTTGGAGACTCTTCTTACAAAAAGATACTCGACACACTTTCTACGGCAGTGCTTGTAGCCCGCCCAATTTACGGAGAAGAAAGCGACGGTACAATAGCCGACTTTTCCGTGGAATACACCAACGCAGCCTTTGAATCGCTAACACAATCCTACATACACACAGGGGACCTTTTGTCCTCTTTCCAAAAACTGCTTTCCCACAGCTTTGACTGGCAGGCAGTGGCAGACGAGTGCGTAAAAAGCAGCAGCGGAGTCGAAAGGTCATACTACTCAAACCTTCTTAAATGTTGGGTTCGCATAGTCTTTACCGGCATAGAAAAAGAATTCATCACGGTAACAGTTTCAAACATATCCCGCGACAAGGAAAACGAAATTCAGCTACGCAACCAAAACCTAAGGCTTGCAACCCTAACAGACGAACTTAGCAAAAGCCAGACCGAACTTAAAACCAAATTCAGCAACATGCAGTCCCTGAACGAGCAGCTCCAGTACACGGCATTCCACGACTCGCTCACAAAACTGCACAACCGGGCCGCCTTTAACGAAAGCCTGCAAAAAGCCGCAAAAAGCCAGGAAAAACTGGACGACAAATTCGGAATCTTCCTTTTGAACCTGGACAACATAAAGAACGTAAACGACTCGCTGGGGCACATTGCGGGCGACGAGGTAATCCGTTCTGCGGCAGACATACTGCGCCACCTAGAAACGGAAACAGACACTGCCTTCCGCTTTGGAGGAGACGAATTCATCCTTCTTTGCACCCACATGAATTCCCGCGAAGAAATGCAGGAAAAGGCAGACCTTCTCCTTTCAAGGTTCCGCGAAAACGGCATTAGCATTTCGGCAGGAGCGGCATTATACCCGGACGACAGTTCCAGCAGCGCAGACATGTTCAAATTTGCAGACATGGCAAAGGCAGACGTAAAGAAAAACGGAAAGAACAACGTTGCCTTCTTCCAGCAGGTCATGCAGGAAAAATTCATCCAAAAGATGAACATAGAAAGCAAGCTCTCCAAGGCAATGGCAGACAATTTGTTCCAGCTCTACTTCCAGCCCCAGTTTGACATTGCCACGGGAACCCTCCGCGGTTTTGAAGCCCTTATCCGCTGGCACGACGACGACCTTGGCTGGATAAGCCCGGACAAATTCATCCCGCTTGCAGAAGAATCGCGCCTTGTAATTCCGCTCGGTGACTGGGTTCTTGAAACTGCAATCGGAACCATCCGCAAGTGGGAAAAAGAATACAACTTTGAAGGCATCGTAAGCGTAAACGTTTCGCCCATTCAGTTCAAAAAAGAAAACTTCATAGACGAACTCATCAAAAAAATCAACCGCCACGGAATAGACGTGCACCACCTTGAAATAGAAATTACCGAAGGAATACTCATAGACAGCATAGACGAAACCGTTGCAAAGCTTAGGGAACTCCGCGACATGGGAATTGGCATCTCGCTAGACGACTTTGGAACAGGCTACTCAAGCTTGCGCTACCTGCAAGTGCTGCCGCTTACCACGCTAAAAATTGACCGTTCCTTCATCTCCAACATAGCGCAAAAAGACGGGGTGGAAGCAGACATAACGGAAAGCATCGTAAACCTTGTCTCCAAAATGGGACTAGACACCATTGCAGAAGGCGTTGAAACCGACGACCAGCTTAACATCCTAAAGAAATTCAACTGCCACAACGTGCAGGGCTTCCTAAAGGGAAAACCAATGCCCGCCGACATGTGTTCCCGCATGCTCTCTGGCGACAAAAGCGCAATCCTCACAATTCAAAACCCCACCCCCGAATCCCTGTAGAATTTTTTCTTATGTTTTTGGACGGTAGTTCTGCCGGCTCTACTATTTTATTTTTAGGCTAATTCGACCGCCAGCCCCTCCATGGTGGCGTGCAGGTCGCATAAAAAATCCCTCTGCCCTAAAAGCCCGCAGGGCGTTTGACGGCAACTGGAGCGGCAGGACAAGACACTCTGGTAGTCCACTTTTCCACACGGTCACAAACAGAATTTTATCTAATAACTTTTGTTAAAAATGCTATGGTTGACTTTTGCAAAAAGAATTCATATAATCGCTTATGGAACGCGAAAAAATTCTTGTTTTAGACTTTGGAAGCCAGTACGCACATCTTATTGCAAAGCGTCTGCGCATGATGGGTTGGTATTCAGAAATTGCTCTGCCATCTATTGAAGTTTCTTCTATTAAAAATACCCGCGGAATTATCTTAAGCGGCGGCCCCGCATCTGTCTACGAAAAAGACATTCCCGAATTCAACAAGGAAATACTCAATCTTGACATTCCGGTTCTTGGTCTTTGCTACGGACACCACATTATGGCGCAAACATACGGCGCAAAGGTTGGCAAGGCGGAAGTTGGCGAATTTGGATTTGCATCTCTGGAAAAAACAGTTGCAGGTTCTACGTCTCCCCTTCTAAAAGGCATTTCTTTTCCAACCCAGGTTTGGATGAGCCACCAGGACGGAGTTCTTGAACTGCCACAGGGCTTTGAGGTAATAGGCACAACAAAGGACTGCCCCTATGCTGCCCTTCAGAACCTTTCAAAAAAGAGGTTCAGCCTGCAGTGCCACTGCGAAGTAAAAGACACTCTGGAAGGAAACAAAATATTTGCAAACTTTGCAGAGATTTGCGGAATGCAGAAAAACTGGAGCGAAGACACCGTTCTTAACCACATACTGGAAAACATTAAAAAGGATGCCGGTCAAAAGAATGTGCTCCTTTTCCTTAGCGGCGGTGTAGACAGCACTGTTGCATTTGCCCTGCTAAACAAGGCGCTCGGTCAGGAGAGGGTTCTGGGTCTGCACATAGACAACGGCTTTATGCGCAAAAACGAAAGCGCAAACGTTGCTTCTTCATACAAGGCACACGGATTCAACAACTTTATCTGCGAAGACGCAAGCGAAAGCTTCCTTAATGCGGTAAAAGGCCTTACTGACCCGCAGAAAAAGAGAATGGCTGTTGGCGAAAACTTTATTGCCGTGCGCAACAGCGTTCTTGAAAAGCAGCACTTGGACGGCTCCAACTGGATTCTTGCACAGGGAACCCTTTACCCGGACATCATTGAATCTGGCGGAACAAAAAATTCAAAGGTCATAAAGACCCACCACAACCGCGTGGACGGAATTCAGGAGCTTATAGAAAAGGGTCTTGTAATTGAACCACTCAAGGATTTGTACAAGGACGAGGTGCGCTCAATCGGAAAAAAGCTGGGACTTGAAGACGATCTTGTAATGCGGCACCCCTTCCCTGGTCCCGGACTAAGCATAAACGTGCTTTGCTCAAACGGAAAAATGTCGGAAAGCGACAAGGAAGATTTTGAAAAGGCAGAAAAGGAAATTCAGACAATCAGCCTGGAAGGAATCTTCTGCGAAAACTGCAAGAAAAACCTTAACAAATACGTGCTTCCCGTCCGCTCTGTTGGAGTTCAGGGAGACTTTAGGACTTACCGCTTTCCATCCGTGCTTGACTTTGGTGATGAAGGAAATGGATTCTGCCACCTGCCAAAAAAATGGGAAAAGCTTGAAAAGGCATCCGGTTCAATTACAAATTCTTCAAACTTCATTAACCGCTGCATAATAAAGCTCTACCAGAACCCGGCACTAAAGACGCAAGACCTTACCCTTCAGGAAGGATACTGCGACCGCCGCCGCCTTGACCAGACAAGAGAAGCAGACAACATTGTTCTTACTGCCTTGCACAAGAACGGCTGGTATTCAAAGATATTCCAGCATCTTACCGTAAACCTGCCCTACGCTTCCACTGCGGAACGCTGTTCATTTGTACTGCGCCCCCTCTGCTCCGAAGACGTAATGACGGCCCGCTTTGCCCAGCTGCCACAGGAAGACCTTATGCAGATTGTGCGTGATATTGCAGCCCTGCCCTACACAGACGCAATCTTCTTTGACCTGAGCAACAAGCCTCCGGCAACATTCGGCTGGGAATAACTAAGTACTTGTTTTCAATGCCATTAACTTTACGTCATTCTGAGCTTGACTCAGAATCTCAAATCAAGATATTGACGAGAGATGCCGAATCCACATTCGTAGCAAGTGCGTGCGAATGTGGCGTAGCAGTTCGGCATGACAGTTCGTTATGTTAATGGCATTGGTACTTGTTTCTATAAATGGTTCTACCTAACTGTCACCTGCCAGAAGAAGCGTCTTTGTTTTTAAATGGAGATGCTACGATTCCGTAAAAAGCGCCGAGAATGCAAAAAGCAAGCGCCAGCATTATTACGGCACTCACGATAAGAACAATAAGCCAAAGCAAAGAGAATGAAAAACTGCCTGTTTTAAACTCCTTGCCGTCTTGGCTAAAGACCTTGAAAGATTTTTTGTTGCCAGGGCTTTGGAAGCTAAACAACCATGAACTTGTAGTAAAGTTATGCTTTTCACCGTCAAGTAAAAACTCCCAAGTAAGATAATAATCTACGCTAAGCTTGTGCTTTTTATATTCTCTATATTGAGAGTCATCACTATTTTTTACTGTTGCATAATTCACTCCAGCTTCTTTGCATTTTTTCCTGTCAGCATACCAGTAGTCGGTCACCTTCTTGTCTTTTTTAATCAGAGTGGCTTCTACATTGTACTTGTAAGGGGCATCTTTTTGCACAAACATTTCAGAAAGTGCAAGTTTCCCCAAAAAGTAAGGGATAAGGGCAAATAGCGCAAGCATTACAACTCGCACAATGCACATCCCTGCTCCGCCTTTCCCCATTTCCAGGAAACAAGACTTTAGAAAGGGTCCTTCATCTTTGGCTTCTGTATTCACCACCGGCTGTTCATTTTCCATTGCTGTACTCCTAATACATAAGATTATAACGCAACAGTCCCTCACCGTCAAAAAAATGTCCGCACACAGAAATAGATTTTTACGATATTTTCTTATGTAAAGCAACCGGAAATCTGTTTTGTGTGCAGCGGAAGTCAAAACTGATTTCCGTGGAACTGTATACTGAACCTTGAATTTTATATTTGCGTGTGCTACAGTGGGGGCATGAAAGTCGCAATATTTTTAGGTTCAAAATCAGACTCAGAAACAATGAAAAAGGCAGCAGCCGTTCTTAAGGAATTTGGTGTTGAATACAAGGCCTTTGTTATTTCCGCCCACCGCGCAGGAGACCTTCTTGTAAAAACCGTCAAGCAGGTAGAAGCAGAAGGAGCGGAAGTTATAATTGCAGGTGCAGGTCTTAGCGCAGCCCTTCCGGGTGTAATCGCAAGCCGCACTACACTTCCAGTTGTTGGAGTTCCGCTTGAATGTGTTACGCCGGGAATGAGTAACGGACTTGCAGGCATGGATTCGCTTCTTAGCATAGTCCAGATGCCGCCGCAGATTCCTGTTGCAACAGTTGGAATTAACAGTTCAAAAAATGCCGCTTACCTTGCGCTGCAAATTCTTTCTATAAAATATCCGGAAATAAAAGAGAAGCTTATTGCTTTCCGCGCAAAGCTAACAGCAGACGCAGAAAGTGCTGCTTCACAGGGCTTTGACTTTTAGGCAGTTAGCAAGGGCAACAAGGCTTTTGCAAACAAAACCTACCCCCGATTGTAAGGGCGCGGAACGCGTTGCCGTCAGGCAATGAAGGCGAAAGCCGGAACCCTGAAAAGCGGGTTAGCAAATAAAAGTTGGTCCAAAAAAGAAGAAAAAAAATTGCCCGCAAAACAAAAGTTCTGACGGGCACAAAAGACCTGTTCCGAAAAAACTTCTGAACAGGTTTTATTTTTTAGAACCAGAACCTGATTCCTATGTTGCTTGGAATGTAAATAGCCGGCCTGATGAATCCGTTTTCCTTACCGTCTTCTCCAAAGGCAAGTCCAAGCTCTGGCTGTGCCGCCGTCTGGGCAAAGACTTCCATTGTGTCATTGTTGAACTTCCAGTTCATTCCAAAATAGATGCGCGGTCCTGCGGAAACATAATAGTTGCTGTGCTTTGCGGTAAAAGACGCGCTGAATACGGCACCAAAGCCCCAGTACCAGCCCAACATTTCGGTGAACTTGCCTTCTTTTATGTGGTAGTCGCCCGTAACGGAAGTTGTGTACTTTGTTGTGTGAACGTTGTGGCCGTCTTCATCTTCGTATGTGTAGTAGCCTGAGTCAAAACCAAAAGCCCAGTAAATAGGCATTGAATCAAATTTTACTGAACAGGCTGCACCCCACATGGAAGGGCCGTCCCAAATTGGAATGATGGGATTTACGTTTACCTGTGGTCCGATTCCGATGGAGAATGCGGAAAGGCATGCCAAACACAATGATGCGCCCAAAACTAAAATTTTCTTTTTCATAAACACCTCTGATAGTAAAACATTTCTGTTTGGGAATATATACACTATTTTTTAAGAAATTTCAATGGCTGGGGGTGGTGGCGGGAGTCGGACAAATTCGAGGTGTTGTTTTTGGGACTGTAAGGATTTGCTTTGGGAGGTTTTATGCCCTTTTTACCCCTTCGTTCGCTTCTTCCTCCCACCTGGTCGGCGCTCTCTGCGGGCGGGTTCGACTCTTGTTTTTGGGCTTACAGTTTGATTCGTTTGTTAGAGAAATATTTTTTTTCATTAACAATTCTTTTAGCGGTAGACGGGAGTCGGACAAATTCGAAGTGTGGATTTTTGGACTGTGGAAATTTGTTTTGGGAGGTTTTATGCCCTTTTAACCCCTCCGTTCGCTTCTTCCTCCCACCTGGTCGGCGCTCTCTGCGGGCGGGTTCGACTCCCGACATTTTTTTATTACGATTTTATTGTTTGTTTTAGAA
>JAFXWC010000013.1 GCA_017534445.1 Treponema sp. | reverse complement strand
TTTTTTTGCGCAAGGTCGGCTGACTGGTTTGCGTAACAATAGCGGCAGCCGTTTGGACAAGTGTCGTAAGCACCTATGTCGTTTGAATGTATGCAGTGGCAGTACCTTCGCATTCCGCTGTGCTTTAGCGGACGGAAGCTTATGCCGTTTGCTTTTCCCAATGCATCGAGCGTTACGCAGGAGCCTTTTTTTATTCCGTATGCCGAATAGTCTGTTGATGTTGCGCACGATTGCAGGGGAATCCTGTACTTTGCGGCGATTTTTCCCAGCCCCTTTGCAATTTCATTCATATCTTCTTCTGTAAAAAGGACAAGTTCCGGCATGTTGAACTGAAGCTTGTTGTAGAGTTCCACAAAACTGAATACGCAGCTTTTTACGTGTCCTGCAAGCCGGGCTGCCATGTGCTCAAAGGTGATGAAGTGTTGCTGGACGGTGTATTTTTTTGTAAGCAGAACCGGGTCGTATCTCCAGACTATGCGCTCCCTGCCCACAAGCCGCTCCAGCTTAAAAAGCGTGTCTATGCTTTTGTCTATGTCTGGAACGTTGGGCTCCACGTCGCGGCCGTAAGCGGTTATAGTATAGAAGAAATATGAATTGAATTTGTCCGTTATCTCGTGAAGCCGTGGAAGGATTGGCGCGTAGTTCTTAGAGCAGAAAATTACGCAGTCAACCTTGGAAGGCGTAAGCTCGTAGCGGGTGACTTTTTCCGGGAACATGGGATTGCGTACGTAGACATAGCCGGCCCTGAATCTGTTCAAGAGCCAGCTGCTAAAGTACTGGACGGTATCTGTTCTGCCACCGGTGTTGATAATCATTTTACTTCGTTGGTAAGCTCTTCACCTTCTGTAAAAGACTTTATGTTTTGAAGCGTCGTCTTTGCGATAGCTTCCAGTGCGTTTGTTGTAAGAAAGGCCTGGTGACCCGTAATGATTACGTTGGGGAAGGTCAAAAGGCGGGCAAGAACGTCGTCGCGGATAACGTCCACAGACCAGTCGTCAAAGAAGTATTTGCTTTCTTCTTCGTATACGTCAAGGGCTGCTCCACCTATGAACTGTTTTTTGAGTGCGTAGACCAAATCCTGGGAGTCGATGAGGGCGCCACGTCCTGTGTTAATGATTACGGTGTCTTTTTTCATAAGGGCAAGGGAGTGCTTGTTTATGATGTGCTTGGTGTCTTCCGTAAGCGGGCAGTGGAGGCTTAGAACATCGGAATCTTTGAAAAGCTGGTCAAGCTGAACGTATTTAAAGCCTTTTTCTTCCGCCCATTCCTTGCTTGGGTAGATGTCGTAGAGTTCAATGTTCATGCCAAAGCCGGAAAGAATTTCTGCCATAACCCTACCGATGCGGCCTGTTCCCAAAATGCCGGCTGTTAGTCCGCAAAGGTCGCGGCCTGTTAAACCGTTAAGCGTAAAGTTTCCTGTGCGGGTTCTTGCGTAGGCCTGGGGAATTCTTCTTGTAAGGGAAAGCAAAAGGGCAACTGCATGTTCTGCAACTGAATGCGGTGAATATGCCGGTACGCGCACAACTTTTATGCCTGCGTCTGCTGCTGCCTTAAGGTCTACGTTGTTGAATCCTGCACAGCGCAGGGCAATGAGCTTAACACCGTTTTCTTTTAGGGAGTCTATGACTGCTTTGTTGATGTTGTCGTTCACAAAGACGCATACTGCATCAAAACCCTTGGAAGTGGAAACTGTGCGTTTGTCCAAGTGAAAGTCAAGGAAGTCAATGTCGTACAAAAATTCCTTGTTTGCAAGCGTAAATGCATCGCGGTCGTAAGCGCGTGTATCGTAAAAAGCAATTTTAAATTCGCGATCAGAAGCCATAGGGAAACCTTCTTTTGTTTATGATGGGGGAATTATAACATCTTTTTATAAATTAATCCAGAGTAAATGTTATGCGTGTGTTTTTTAAAACAGCTTTTGCTTAACAGAGCCGGACTGGCATGCTACGCGGGATTGGTGAAAAAAAAGCCATCCGTGGCTTTTTTTTCACGTAAGTTTTCTGCGAAAACTTACCCATTTCTACTGCAAACAAATGACGCGCCCTCCTTGGCGCTACTTGTAGCAAAACAGTGCCGGAACCCCGGAAAGCCCGTAGAGAATGGCCTTTTTGTCGATTTTAGAGATAAAATGAATGGTGGAGCATGTGAAATTACCGTCCAGAAAGAAAAATTTGACGTGGAGATTGCCGTTTTTTTGCTTTTTTGCCGATAATATGATAGGATTGTTTTATGGCCTATTTTCCTTTGTTTGTTAATTTACAGCATAAAGAAGTTCTCATCCTTGGCGGGGGAAGCGTTGCTTTTCAGGAAATTTCCCAGTTTTTGACTTTTGAGGCAAAGATTGTCTTGCTGGCGGATCAGATTGACCAGAACCTTCAGATTTTGATTAAGGCTTACGAGGACCGCGTTGATTTTGTTCAGAAGAAGCCTTCCATAGAAGCAATCAGCAGCCTTAACTGTACACCCACGCTTGTTATTGTTACGGAAAACGATGCCAAGCTGAATGCCGAAATTTATGCCTACTACCAGAACAAGAACGTGCTTGTCCAGGACATTTCCAGCCGCCAGCGCTGCGATTTTATTTTTCCGGCTATCATTAAGCGTGGCGATGTTGTTTGCGGAATTTCCAGCAGCGGTAAGAGCCCACATGTTTCGCAGTTCCTAAAGTCTCTTATAGAAAGCTCACTTCCGCAGAATATTAGCGACATTAACGAGCACATGGAAGAGATTCGCCGTGCCGTGCGCCAGTCAATTAGCGATCCGTCCAAGAGGTCACGCACTTTGCAGACAATTTTCCTGCGCTTGATTGAAGACGACAACCAGACTTCTGATGCGGAAATTGACGGTATTATTGCAGAAGCGGAACTTTAACGGAATTTTACTGAAACTTTATCGGAACCTTAGCCATTGAAAGATTTTCTTTCTATTTTAAATGATGAACAAAAAGAAGCCGCCACTACAACGGAAGGCCATATCCGCGTGCTTGCGGGTGCGGGTACAGGAAAGACTCGTGCACTTACCAGCCGCTACTGCTATCTTGTCCGCGACCTGGGCATAAGTCCTAAAAACATTCTTTGTGTAACATTCACAAACCGTGCCGCCAACGAAATGAAGGGGCGCATACGCTCAATGCTTGGCGACATGGATTTGGGCTACATCTGTACAATCCACGCCTTTTGTACCCTGCTGCTGCACGAAGACATTAATGTTCTGAATTTTCCAAAGGATTTTATAATTTTGGACAAGGAAGACTGGCGTTCCATAATGCTTAGGATTTTTTCCGACATGCACCTTACCCTAAAGGAAACGACGGTTCAGCAGAAGATTGACGAAGTTCTTGAAGCTAAGAAGGTAAAGCCCGACACTTACATTAACTATATCTACAAGCTGAACAACGAGGAACTTAAGGCCAAGTGGCAGGAAGAGGGCATTGACCAGAACACCGAGATTTTTTTGCGCTACCTTTACGAGCAGAAGAAATGCTTTGGGGTTGACTTTAACGACCTTATAAATTTTGCAACCTACATATTGGAAAACTTTCCGGACGTGCGTGAAAAGTGGCAGGAGCGGATGCAGTATGTTATGGTTGATGAATTCCAGGATGTCTCGGAAAAGCAGTACCGAATTGCCCAGATTCTTTCTGCCAAACACAAGAACCTTTTTATAGTTGGCGACAGTGACCAGACAATCTATTCATGGCGGGGAAGCCACGTTAAGCTGATTCTGGAATTTGACAAGAAGTATCCTGATGCAAAGACAATTTTGCTAAGGCAGAACTACCGCAGTAGGCCGCAGATTTTGGCCGCTTCCAATGAACTTATAAGCAAGAACACCTTGCGCTACCCAAAGGAACTTGTTGCCACTCGGCCTAACGGAAAGAAGCCACTTTATTTTCATGCGGCGGATTCAGAGAAAGAAGCTGAATGGATTTGCCGTACCATAAAAAAGCTTGTTGAGGATAAAGATGGCAGTGGCAAAAATGATAAAAAGAATGGGGATGAAAAAGAAAATTGCTCTGCAAAAATGGATGGCTCTAAAAAAAAGCTGGATTCCCGTACAGTCCATTTGCGGGACATTGCAATCTTGTACCGGGCACATTACCTTAGCCGTTCTTTGGAAGAGGCGCTAATAAAAAAGAACATTCCATATTCCATTCTTGCCGGAACTGAATTTTATGGAAGAAGAGAAATAAAGGACACAATCTGCTACCTTAGGATGCTGACTGCCGCAGACGACATGGCTTTTTACCGTACGATAAACATGCCCTCTCGGAAAATCGGCAAGCAAAAGATTGCGCTTATAAAAGAGTATTCTGAGGAACATAACCTTAGCGCATACAATGCCCTAAAGGAACTTGTTGGCGGAGAGTCTGCTGTCTTTAAGGGAACTGGGGCGCAAAAATACATTGATGCCGTGGAAAAGGTTAGGCAGCTGGCAAACGGTGGCCGGGCAAAGCTGGGGGACATTCTTCAGGCAATTTTGGACGAATCCGGCTACGAGGCATTTCTTCGCATTGAAGCAGACCAGGACAGGCTGGACAATCTTGCGGAATTTAAGCGGGCGGTGAACGAAGAAGGCCTTGATGACGACGCTACTCTTCCGGGGCTTTTGTCCCATCTTGCGCTTTTTACCGATCTTGATGCAGACGGAACTTCCGGAAAAGATACGGTAAAGCTCCTTACGATTCACGCTGCCAAGGGAATGGAATTTCCCTATGTTTTTATTTGCGGACTCAACGAAGGAATTTTCCCCAGTCGCAAAGTCCTTACTCCCGAAGACATGGAAGAAGAAAGGCGCATTGCATACGTTGCCTTTACAAGAGCAAAAAACGGGCTTTTTTTGAGCGATGCGGAAGGCAAGGCAAACGACGGTATTTTTAAGTACCCCAGCAGATTCATTCTTGATGCAGGATTCCAGAATCTTGAACTTGTAAAGGAACTGGACAAAAACCTTGTGGAGCAAACACAAAGCCTTATCGACTACGACGAAAAGCGCCTTAGCCAAATGAAGAACCTCTTTTCCCCGGGCGACAGGGTAGTTCATCCTGTTTTTGGCGCAGGCACTGTTGTCCTTACCAACGAAAAGGCCTCCTGCTATACGATAAAATTTGACTCACTTTCTACCGAGCGCAGCATTCAGTTTGCGGCCAAGCTGGAGAAAGGGGATTAGTTGTCTTTAAACACTGGGAGGGTGTTTTCTATTCACAGAGTATCTACGGCTTTTGTTCCAGCATAATTTCTTCTGCAAGATAAGCGTCGCTTAGACAGTGAAAGTCGCTTATGCCTTTGCTTATAAGCATGTGGTGTCTGATTCGTAAAAAAGCTTCATTGCTTTTTCTTCATCAATGTTTGCTTTTTTTGCAAGAAGAGAAATTATGCGGGCGTATTTCATTTGCAACAAAGTTGGGTCTGCTGTCATGCAACAAGATTCCTTTCTTTGAGGACAGAAATTATTTCGTCAACAATGTACTGTTTGCTCTGGGTATGCAGAGCTTCATAAGAAGGTATAATGTACGAATGAAGGAGTCCAGAGGAATTAAGAATCTGGAATATCTTTGAGCCAGTTTTTCCAAGCTGCTTAGCAACATTTTCGATGCAGAAAACCGAATATTCTATCTGTTTGTCGCTCATGGTTTTTCCTCCTCCTAGTTTAATATAGCATGATTTTTGACTTTTTGCGAGATGTTTGTCCGCATGAAAGAAGTGTAATCCCCCGCCGGAATCACCATTACTTTGGAAAAATCCAATGTGGGAGAGAAGTTGTATTTTATGGAAATAGGTCAGTTTGTTATGGCTGTGGCTTGTAATTTATTGCATTGTAAATAATTATGTTGATTTGTTCCGTCGCTTTGTATTTTTGGATTTTTGCTAAAAAAACAAAATTTCGTCTTTTTTACTTGATATTAAAAAAATATCATATTATAATAAAGTTATACTAATTATAAAGGAGTATCTTTATGAAAAAGCTACACGCTATCGCTTTTGTTACTTCTGTATTGTTCTTGGGATTCTTTGCAGTGGGTTGTGGTTCTACACCAGCACCGGAAACTGTAGAAGATGCAGTAGAAGATACAGTAGAAGAATCAACACCGGATGTTAATGTTGAACGTCCATCTGTTTCTGGTTCAATCCAGGGTACATGGTACGACGAAAAGTATGACTGTGACTGGACACTCAATGTTGGTGCATCAAACAAGTCAATTACTCTCCGCGATGCAAAGTCTGGATCTTTGATCTACAAGTTCACAGATGACAATGTTCAGAACTTCGACTTCCAGGCAGGTTCTGATGGTATCACTGTTCAGTTTGACTGCGCAGCAAAGAACCGCAACTACAAGTTCAAGAAGGCTGTTAGCCTCTCAAAGGACTTGGATATGGACATCTACAACTCTAAGTTCAATACTCGTCACCAGACAGTTATTACTTACAAGGGATACAAGGTTGAAGAGTAATCAACTTTGTGCGGCATTACTTGCTGCATAAAACCCAAAGGGCAGTGGTCGTTCGTAAGTTCGGCCGCTGCTTTTTTATTTTAAATTATTCTCCATGGGGGAACTAAAAGGCGGCCTTAAATATCAGCCAAGATTTTTTTTGCTGTATATGCTCAGGTAGCGTGACAGGAATTCATAGAAAATGTTTATTCTTGTGTTGTCTTTCCTTGTTGGGTTTCTGATAATGTTAATGTCACGTTGGCAGGGAAAATCCTCAATTTTAAGAAGGTGTATCTGCTTTGAAGCTGTCTTTTCCCATGAGAATTCAGGCCAGAATCCCACACCCATTCCAACCGCTATTGCATTCATCACAGCGGCTTGGGAGTCACTCTCAAAAACATAACGCGGATGGATTCCCGCCGAGCTGCATATATCATCACAGATATGCCTGAAGGGTTTTGCCCTGGACAGGGTAATGAACCTATTTTCATCCAATTCATTAAGTTTTATTGATTTTCTGTTCCTGTAGCATGACGTGTTTGGAACCGCAAGATAAATCTGCTCGGAGACCGTTCTTGTTTCTCCCTTAGGCCGGAACTGCCTTTTGAGTCTTTGCGGGCAAGTTGTTGTTATGCATATATCCGTGCTTTCATCTTCGTCTATCATGGTAGCTTCAATCTGCAGCAGGTGGTCTATTCTCTGATATTCAATTATTGCCTCCGTTACCAGCGTCCATGCACTCTGTATGCAAATGTGGACCACCACATCCTCGTTTGTTTCCATTGAACGGATTTTGCCTGGAATCCTTTCCAGACGGTCAAGAATCGGAAGCACCTCCCCGTACAAATATTTTCCGCATGTGGTAATCTTTATTCCGCGTCCATAGGGAGTAAAGAGCTTTACGCCAAGTTCCGTCTCCAGTCGGTTCAGGGCCTGCGTTATTGCCGGTTGCACCACATTCAACGCTTTTGCGCTTTTTGTGATATTTTCTCGTCTTGCGACTTCCATAAAATACCTTAGCTGCTGTATTTCCAATAGGGCACTCCTTCCTATGGTTATCGAAAAAATATAGGGGCACAGACAATAACATTCTATTATCAATTTGATAATAAGATATTATTTGTATTTTGAAAACTACTTCGTTAAGATAAGACACAGAGTCTGCTTCAAAAGTGTCTTTCTTAATAAAACGAATAACAGACGCTTCTTGTTTTGCAGATATTTCGCTATTGCGCAACATTCCTTTTGGAACAGACTCTATCTTGTCCATAACGTAAAGTCTAACTATTGCTTGAAAAAACTGCATTTTTGAACTATCATAGAAAAATGAAAAAGAACTTTGTACGTATTCTATCACTTTGCACCGTCATTGCGTTATCTCTTTGTGCTTTAAGCGGCTGCAATAAAAAGAAGCAGAAAAAACTGAATGAACCGCTTACAAAAGAAAATCTTCTTGTAGGTTTTGTATATATTGGTTCCATAAACGACCAGGGCTACACTCAGGCCCAGGATCAGGGGCGCTTGGCTCTTGAGGCGGAAGGAATCAAAACAAAGTACGTGGAAAACGTGGCGGAAAATGAAAGCTGCGAAAAGGCTATTCGAGACCTTATTGAGCAGGGCTGCAACGTAATTTATACAACATCATACGGCTTTATGGACAGTACTGTAAAAGTCGCCCAGGAATTCCCCTACATAAAATTTGGACACTGCTCAGGCCACAAGAGGGCGGCAAATGTCTCTACATATTTTGGACGTGCCTACGAAGCCCGTTATCTTTCAGGTATTGTTGCCGGAATGAAGACCAAGTCCAAGAAAATTGGTTACGTGGCCGCATTCCCAATTCCAGAATGTATACGCGGAATAAACGCCTTTGCGCTTGGGGTTCAGTCTGTGAACCCGGAAGCTACGGTGGAAGTTGCTTGGACCAACACTTGGTTTGATCCTGCCACGGAAAAACAGGCTGCAACGGAGCTTTTGGACAAAGGTTGCGACATTCTTGCCCAGCATCAGGATTCAACGGCTTCTCAGATTGCCGCTCAGGGAAAGGGTGCGTTTGCAATAGGCTACAATGTTGACTCTCCAGATGCGGCCCCAAAGGCTTACCTTACGGCTCCTGTATTCCATTGGGCAACATTCATTCTGGACGATGTTCATAAGATTTTGGACGGAAATTGGAAAAGCCGCGCTTACTGGGAAGGCCTTTCTGCCGGAATGACGGATTTGGCTCCCCTAAGCCCCCTTTGTGCTCCGGGAACCCAGGAAAAGGTTGACGAAGCAAGGACTAACATTACCAACGGTTCAATCAAAATTTTTAAGGGACCAATCCACAATCAGGCTGGCGAACTAAAAGTTGCGGACGGATTCAGGATGAGCGATGATGACATCTGGAATATGAACTGGTTCGTAAAAGGCGTGATAGGTACGCTTCCGTAAAATTTGATTAATTCCTTGAAATTAAGTATAATATAGCCATTATGTTAGAGCTTACAGTAAACCCCAATTCGGCCGTGGCCATTACTTCATCCCTTAAGAAAATAAAGGAAATGATTATGACTGGAGCCGTACCAAAAGATACTCCAATCCATTTGATTCTTGAACCTGGGATTTACAAAGAGACCGTGCGCTACAATATGCCCAATCCTCTTGTTATGGAAAGTGTGCCGGGAACAAAAAGCACGGACTGTATAATTCAGGCGGATAACTGCGAGGCTTTTCACAAAGGTTTGGAAAACCGTGCAGTGTTTTATCTTGGCGCGCTTGCCACAAATGTTACGCTTAAGAATTTTTCCATAATCAACATGCACAACAAATCAATTATGGAAGGAAATATTCTGCCGGATGCCGCTGAAGCCCTTGTCTGGGACAATGCTATAGGAACCCTGTTTGCTGAAGGCATGCGTCTGGAAGGAAGGCAAAACACTCTTTGTGCAAAGGGCTATGCCTGGTTTAAGGACAGCTACATTACCGGCGACACAGATTTTATTTACGGTGATGCGGACACTGTTTTCTTTGAAGGCTGCGAAATTTGCATCAGAAAGGACAACCGCGGAGACTTTGACGGCTATGCTGTAAAGAGTACGGCCATGGCAAACAAGAGCGGCTTTGTTTTTTCTGACTGCCGTTTTACCGGAGACAAGCGCAAAAAGAACAACATCTATATTTACCGCACGGAAGGTCACGGAAAGGCAACATCCTTCAAGTGGTGGGACAGCGTGGCTCTTTTGAATTGCTTTGTTAGCGAATACTACAATCCAGAATTTGGCTGGGATGATGACATGAGTCTTCCAGTCTATCCAAGGGGCAATGCAAAAAACGGCTGGCGCGAATACAACACAAAAATTGTTTCCAAAGCAGGAAAAGTTACCGAGGCCGACACAACCCAGCGCAACATAAAGAGCTACACTTTAACCGATGACGACTTTTTTGCTTTTTATGCAAGCCGCTACCTTATTTTGCACGACACGCCTTTTGTAAAAATTTTGGATAAATAGCAGGAATATTTTCTTGTGCCCCCGCTAGGCTTTGTCTACTCCAAGTCCAAAGAGGGCAAAGTCTGCGCGGGCAGGGTCTTCTGGAAAGTATTGCCTCATTTTGTCCGTAAGTTCAATTGCGGTTTTTAGCGAAGCTGCCCGGCATTTTCCAGAAGATGATGGCTGCAAAAAGCCAAGCCTCGTTGCTTCCTGCATAACGTGTGTGTCCAGGGGAAGCAGAAGGTCCGTCTTTTTGTACCACTTCCAAAGTCCCATGTCTACCGGGGAAGAATCCCTTACCATCCATCTTAGGAACATTTGAAGCCTTTTGTCTGCGGAAGATTCTCCGTGGGGAATAATGGAACATTCCTTTGGAAAAAAAGATGCAATCACTTTAGAAAGAAACACGCATCCTGAATTTGTCCGCTCTTTTGTAAACTGCGGATTTGTTTCTAAAGAGCTGTCTTCTGAAATCTTTTTAAATTCAGCATGAAAAAAATCGCCCAAAGTTTGGCCTTTTTGCAGAATGGAACGGATTACGTCAAAAAAAATTCGCATTGTTTTTAGCGAAAACATTCTGTAAAAAGATTTGTCTGAATCTGGAAAAAAGGATTTATATTTGCCGCCAAGAACCCATTCTGCAGGCCAAGAACCCGCTTTGTCTAAAATCATCTGGACATGGCTTAGAATTTGCTCCCGCCTGCCAAAAGCAAGGTTTGCCGCAAGAAAGGCAACCAGTTCTATGTCTTTGATTGATGAATAACGGTGCATGAACTGCGAAGGGTCATTTTTAAGAAAATCCGCGCTTTCGTATTTGTCTGCCAGAGCCTGCATCTGAAAAGCCATCTTTAACCTCGGACAAAAAAATTGCCTGTAACATCCAACGGATAGATACAGGCTAAAGGAGGCGGAAATCAAAAAACGATTTCCAAAAATGCATATTTACATACTATTTCAAAATTTAAATATTGTCAAGTGGATTTTTTCCGCCACTTTTTTATCTGTTTTAGTCTGACAGGTCGGCATCCAGGTTCATGTGGATTTTAAAGTCCGGGTATTTTTTGCAGATTTTTTTGTGGATTTCTTTGAACTGCTCTTCGCGGTCTTTTGCGTCAAAAGAAATGATTATGTCAAACTTTATGAGCTTGTCTTCTTTGCTCAAATAAAAACCGTGGATTTGCATTACGTCTTTGTATTGGTCCGTAATTTCCTTTATGCCTTCAAGATACTTTGCGGCTTCCGAAGTGTCGCTGTTGTGCGAATAGATTCCTATTGCGGAAAGTGCCACGTTGTTTTCTTTGTAGATTGCGTTTGTAATTTTTATGGAAAGGTCGTCTATTTCTTTTGCGGTCATGTTCTCCGGCACTTCAATATGAACAGAGCCAATCATCCTGTCCGGGCCGTAAGAGTTAAGGCTTAGGTCGTAGGCTCCAAGGACATTTGGAAAAGCTGCAATATTTTTTTTGACGTTCCTGGAAAGTTCCTTGGAAATGCGGCTGCCAAGAATGTCGTCCAGGGTGTCCTTTAGCATTTCTATTCCGCTTTTTAGGATGAAGAGCGAAATTATGCAGCCAATGTATGCTTCAAGCGAAAAGCCCGTAAACTTTGCAATTAGCGCGCCCGCCAAAACCCCTGCAGAAAGGAAGGCGTCGTTCCTTGCGTCTTCACCGGATGCAATGAGCGATTTACTGTCCGTGTCTTTTCCCTGCTTTTTTACCCAGGCTCCAAGGATGAATTTTACGAATACCGCTGTGGCAACGATTGCTATGGTTACGGTAGAGTATTCTGCCTTTTGCGGATGAATTATTTTTACGATTGATTCTTTTAGCGAAGTGAATCCTGCGTACAAAACAATTGCCGCTATGATTGAAGCGGAAAGATATTCAATGCGGCCGTAGCCAAAGGGGTGCTTTTTGTCTGCCGGTTTAAGAGAAAGCTTTGTTCCTATAATGGTTATTATGGAAGAAAGTGCGTCGGATAAATTGTTTACTGCATCGAGTATTATGGAAATTGAACCGGAGACTATGCCCGCTGTTGCCTTGAATGATGCAAGCACAACGTTTGCCGCTATGCTGATTATGGAGACAGTTACTATCTTTTTGTCCCGCTTTTGTTCTTTTGGATTGTTTTTCATATTATGCCTACAATATTAAAATTCTGCAAAGGTTCTGTCAAATTCTTCTTCCAGCCACAGGGAAATTTTTTCGCTTACATTGCGGATTTTTTCTGAGCGCTTTTTGCCGGTTATTGAACATTCCCATACAAGGCAAACCCGCCAGCCTTCTTCTATAAGTTCTTGGATTTCTTTTGCGTCCCGCTCACGGTTACGCTTTATCTTGTTGACCCAAAATTCGCTGTTGGTCTTGGGGATGTGGTATTTTGGGCAGGCCTTTGCAGAATAAACTTTTTTCTTTTGCGAAGGATTTTTTAGGCTCAAAAGTTTTTCCACTGCAAATGGTACGTGTCCGTGCCAAAAGCAGCCGTTTACAAATATTATTGCGTGGTAATGCGGCAGAACAATGTCCGGTTTTCCTGCAAGCCGGGCATCGTTTTTTCTAAAGCGGAATCCCAATTTGAAGAGGGCAGAGCGCACGGCCCTTTCTGGAGCGGTGTTTGTGCTTCGTATGGCGGCCATGTTTGCGTGCCTTTGCTCTAAAGTAGCCCTGTCCATTGGAATTCCTGCCTGTTGTAAGGGTGCTTATTTTGCTCCCCATTCCTTGTAGTAGGAATCTATTTCTGCCTTTATGGAATCGGTTATGAGACCTCCCGGTGTGTGAAGGTATTCAACCACTTCCTGCATGGAAACTATTGCGCGTGCCGGAAAGCCGTATTTTGCCGTAATTGTGTCCAAGGCGGATTTGTCTGTGTCCAGGGCTTTTTCCATGCGGTTAAGGCTTACCATTTCCCCGATGATTTTAACATTTCCCTGTGCCATTACGATTGGATAGGTTTCTTCTATAGATTTGCCGGATGTTGTTACGTCTTCTATGATTACAACCCTCTCCCCGTCTTTGATTGGGCTGCCCAAGAGGGAACCTTTGTCTGCACCGTGGTCTTTTTCTTCCTTGCGGTTTGAACAGTAGCGCACTTCCTTGCCGTATAGCTTTGAGTATGCGATTGCCGTTGTTACCGCCAGAGGAATGCCCTTGTAGGCGGGGCCAAACAATACGTCAAAGTCGTCACCAAAGTTTGAGTGGATTGCCTTGGCATAAAATTCACCAAGCTTGCTAAGCTGGCTGCCTGTTACGTAGGCACCTGCATTCATAAAGAAGGGGGATTTGCGCCCGCTTTTTAGCGTAAATGAACCAAATTTGAGCGCATTGCATTCAACCATAAAATCAATGAATTCTTTCTTGTAATCTTCCATGGAAAACATCATAGCGCATCTATAAAAAATGTGCAATTTATAATCATTCCCGTGACTTGGGAATGGGCTTGAAGTAAGATTTAGTCAAGCTTGCAAAGATAAGGAGGATTCTGCTATGAGAAAGGAATTTGCGGTTTTGTCTGTATTGGTTTTGTTTTTTGCAAAGGCTTTTGCCCAGAAAGACTATTCCCAGATTTCTCCGCGCATACACCGGATGATTGTTGCAACAGTTAAGGAGGCTCAGGCGAATGTCTATGACTACAATCTTGACGGAACGGTTAACTGCCGCGACTATTCATGTGTATTTAAGATAACCTGGGACAGAAAGTTTCCGGCGGAGGCATACCGCTGCATTCTTGTGCGTAACACTCCTCCGAATGATACGGGGCATCTTTTTGTAAATATATTGGATGATAATTCCTGCTATATTGACGTGGAGCCACAGGCATATTCCCCGCAGCATTATCTTATGGCAGAAAACTGGCCTAAGGGCAAGTATAGTAATTCTGCATACAGCTATTACAATGAGACTGACTATTGGCTTTCTGAACCAAGGGGCTTTGCCATGGCAGAACATAGTGGCCGTTCTGGAAATTCTGGTGATTCTTATTACAGTAGTGCTTCTTCTGCCGGAGACTCCGGTGAGAATGCTTGCGGCGGATATTTTTCCCTTGGTTATATGGGAAGTTTGAGCTTAGAAAATTCTTCCGATTCTGGCTTGCTGAATTTTCAGAAATACGGAGTTGAGCTTGCCTTTGAAACGCCTTTTTACGAGGACGGCTTTTTCCTGATTTTTGCCGCAGATTACATTACGGACGGAGAGGGTGAACATAAGGAACAGGCTTTGCTTACCGGTCTTGATGTGGGCTACTGCGTGAATTCTATTATTCAGCCCTATGTGGGGACTTTTGCCGGAGTAAAATGGACAGACACTTTTTCTTTGGAGAACATCGGTTTTGCGTGGAAAGTCTGCGCTGGCAACCGCTTTTCTTTTTCGTCATTTATAGTGCGGGCAGAAGTATCCTATTGTTCTGTTCTAAAAGGAACGGCTATGGTAGCGATAGGAATTGGGCTTTGAGGATGCAGCAGAAAAAAGCGCGGCAGGCACTGGAGGGGCGGTTGGTTAAAAATTGCATCCATGCAATTTTTAACCATGAGTTTTCCGATGGAAAACTCACCTGTTTTGATTGTCAACATATTGACGCGCCCTCCATGGCGCTATTTGTTTACAGATACGGGCCGGAACCCCGCAAGCGCCACCCACTGGGCCTGTTGGGCAGCGGATGATTTAGCTGGATTCAAAAGGCAAGTGCCGCATTATTTAAAGAAAAAAAACTTGACTTATGGCTGTTGTTAATTCAGAATTGAGGGTGGAATATTTTTAAAGTGAGGAATGATTATGTATTTGGCGAAGGATGAACGCTATGACACTATGGTTTACAGAAAATGTGGGGAGAGCGGATTAAAGCTGCCTGAGGTTTCTCTTGGGCTTTGGCACAATTTTGGGGACAATTCAACTTATGCGAACATGAAGCAGATGATTTTTACTGCTTTTGACAACGGTATAACCCACTTTGACCTTGCAAACAATTACGGTCCTGTTGGCGGGGCGGCAGAAAGCAATTTTGGAAAGATTCTGCACGAGGAGCTGCCGCACTACCGCGACGAGATGATTATAAGCACAAAGGCAGGCTATACGATGTGGCCGGGACCTTACGGGGACAACGGAAGCCGCAAGTACCTGCTTGCAAGTCTTGACCAGAGCCTAAAGCGCATGAATCTGGATTACGTTGACATTTTTTACCACCACCGCATGGATAAGGATACTCCGCTTGAAGAAACCATGGGTGCTCTTGCCCAGGCTGTTAGTAGCGGAAAGGCCTTGTATGCCGGGCTTTCAAATTATGACGGTGCAACGCTAAAAAAGGCGGCTGCAATTTTGGATGAACTAAAGGTTCCCTTTGTGATTAACCAGAACCGCTACAATATTTTTGACCGCGAGATTGAAAAGAACGGCCTTAAAAAGACGGCGGCTAAGCTTGGCAAGGGAATTATCTGCTTTAGTCCGCTTGCCCAGGGGCTTTTGACTGACCGCTACATTAACGGCATTCCGGAAGATTCCCGCATAAAGACGGATGGACGCTTTTTAAAGGAGTCAAACCTTACCAAAGAGAAGCTTCTTCAGATAAAGAGGCTGAACGACATTGCGCAAAAGAGGGGGCAGTCGCTTGCCCAGATGGCGCTTGCCTGGCTCTTGAAGGACGGTGATGTTACAAGCGTTATAATTGGGGCTTCAAAGACTTCTCAGATTATGGATAACATTGCGGCTCTTAGGAACACAAAGTTTTCTGCGGCGGAACTTTCTGCAATAGACAGGGCTTCGGTTTAAGTGCAATTTGTTGCCGTGGCCTTTAGGGGGCACGGTGCCTTTTGTTTGTGGGAACTTGGCCGTGTTGCGTGGGGGCTTTAGCCGAGGCGGCTTATCCGTGGGGATAGAATGTGTGCAGTAAGTCCATTCTGCCTGCGCTTTTTAGGGCTTCTATGACAAGGCCTTTGTTTTCCCTTTTGTTGAACTGCAAGAGAGCCCTTTGCAGTTTGCGCTCTCGTGCACCGCGTGCGACGTAGACTTTTTGCAACGAACCGTCGGCATTCTTTTTGTGGGGATTCAGTCCCGTCCAGTACATACATGTTGAAAGGCTTCCCGGCGTTGGGTAGAAATCCTGCACCTGGTCGGGGACAAAGCCTGTCTTTTTAAGATAGAGTGCAACTTCTATGGCCTCGTTAAGTCCTGCTCCCGGATGTGAACATATATAGTAGGGAACAAGGTACTGCTTTTTTCCAAGTTCCTTGTTTACGCGCGCATATTCTGAACTGAATTCTTCATATAGCGAGTGGCAGCTTTTTCTCATTAGTGCAAGGACAGAGTCGCTTACGTGTTCCGGGGCAACTTTAAGCTGGCCTGAGATGTGGTCTTTGCAAAGTTCGTAGAGGAAGGTTTTGTCTTTGTCCATCATCAGGTAGTCAAAGCGGATTCCTGAGCGGATGAATACTTTCTTTACATTTGGCAGGGACTTTAGCTTTCTTAGAAGTTCCACATAGTCCGTGTGGTCAACTTTTACGTTGGGGCAGGGGTTCGTTCCTAAGCAATCTCGCTTGGGGCAGGCTCCTCTTTTGGCCTGAAGTTGGCAGGCATCGTGGCGGAAGTTTGCGGTTGGGCCTCCTACGTCGTGTATGTAGCCCTTAAAGTCCGGGTCTTCCGTCATCAGTGAGGCTTCTTTTAAAAGGCTATGGTGGCTCCTTGACTGGATTCTTCTTCCCTGATGAAAAGTTATTGCGCAAAAACTGCATGCTCCAAAGCATCCCCTGCAACTTGTAAGGCTGAATTTTACCTCTTCCAGTGCCGGTATGCCACTCTTTCCGTTTTCCGCAGGCTTGTCGTAGATTGGGTGCCATCTTCTTGTAAAGGGAAGCTCGTAGATTGCGTCAAATTCTTTTGTTGTTAGCGGAAGGGCAGGTGGCTCTTGTACTACATAGCGGCTTTCCGCTGCTTCTATAAGCGTGTGGGCGTTTATTGCATCCGTGTTTTCTTCCTGCACAAGATATGAGCGGGCAAAAAGTTCCTTGCATTCTGCCGTGTCTTTGCAGATTTCTGCGTATGGGGGAAGCATTAGGGCCGGCTTTTTTTGGGAAGCGGGGTTGTTGCTTGCGGAAGTTTCTGTTTCTGTTGCCGGGGTGGCATCTGGTGCTTGCAGTGCGGGGATGTATTGCGGCAGTTCTTCTGCTTTTCCTGTGTACCAGCAGGTTCCCCTTATTCCGCGGATTTGTCTTACAGGAATTCCTTCCCTTAGCTTTGCCGCTATTTCAAGTATTGCGTGTTCACCCATGCCGTACATGAGCAGGTCTGCCTTGGAGTCAAGAAGAATTGAGCGCTTTATTGTGTTTGACCAGTAGTCGTAGTGGCTGAACCTTCTAAGCGAGGCTTCTATTCCGCCGATTAGCACAGCAACGCCCTTGTAGGATTCGCGGATTTTTGCAGTGTACTTGATGATTGCCCTGTCCGGCCTTCTGCCTGCAATTCCTCCGTGGGAATAGGCATCTTCGGAGCGGGGCTTGTTGTTTGCGGTGTAGTTACTTACCATACTGTCCATGGCACCCGCGCTTACAAGAAAGGCAAGGCGGGGGCGGCCAAATTCCTTAAAGCTTTCTGCGCTTGTAAAGTCGGGCTGGGCAAGGAGCCCTACCGTGTATCCGTTTGCTTCTAGCAGCCGGCAGAGCAGGGCGGCGGCAAAAGATGCGTGGTCTACATAAGCGTCTCCGCTTACAAAAACAAAGTCAACCTCTTTTATGCCGCGCTTTTCCAAGTCCTCTTTGCAGATGGCAAGAAATTTGTTTTCCATAGACAGCTTGCTTAGACTAGCCTTGTAAGACTAGCGCGTGATGTTTACGGAAGATAGTGAAATTTCCTTTTTGTACTTTAATGGCAGGTTTGGAGCGTATGATGTCTCCGGGAAGGAAAGGCCTGAATCAAGTACGAATGTTGGGTTTGAGCCCTTTTTGTTCAAGAGCTGGACTATAAAGTTGCCGGACTTTAGCGTGTTGAGAGAAACCTTCATCGGGATTTTTCCTGATGATGCGCTGATAGAATTTCCGCCTACAGGTGAAACATTTGCGAGTGTTTTTCCAGCAG
>JAFXWC010000074.1 GCA_017534445.1 Treponema sp. | reverse complement strand
GGCTTTATCCACAACGCAATCGCAAACTACAAGCCGGTAGTCCGCTAAAAAAATTGGGGTAGAATACAGGGGGGAAAGCCTTCCCCTCGCCCGCACTCCGTTGCGGTCTACCCCTTCTCCTAGGGGGTTCCGTTTCACTCCACCCCCTAAAACCCCCGCGGTTATTTTTGCCAACAGGTACTGTTACTTATGGAATTTATTACATTAGGAAAAACTAACCTTCTCGTAAGCCGCACTGCATTTGGTGCCATGAGCCTTGACTGCAAGGAAATAGAAGCTTTTGGACAGCAGGCAGAAGAAAAGGCATGCGCAATCGTTCACCAGGCATACGATGCGGGCATAAACTTCTTTGACATTTCGCGCAACAAGGTGGCCTGCGAAAAACGGCTGGGGGCTGCACTTCACGGCATAAGGCAGAACGTAATTCTTTCCACAAAAAGCCGGGCCTTTTCCGCTGAACAGCTTGCCATAGATCTTAGCGAAAGCCTTGAAAGCTTAGAAAGCGACTACATAGACCTGTACTTTTTGGAAAACCCCAAGTCTTTGCCCACCCCGCAAGACAACGGAGAGCTGTATTCGGCACTGACAAAATTCAAGGATAAGGGGCTTGTCCGCCACACGGGCATTGCAACCGACAACCTTGAAATTGCCCAGCAGGCCTTGGAAAGCGGCCTTTACGAAGTAATTCAGTTTCCCTTCAACATGATTTCCAGCCACATAGTCGTGGATTTTGTAAATTCATGCGCAGAAAAAAATGTGGGCTTTATTGCAATGCAGCCTCTCAACGGCGGCGTCATAACAAACATTCCACTTGCATTCGGCTACCTGAACGAATTTGAAAACGTAGTTCCTGTCTGGGGAGTCCACACCCAGGAAGAGCTTGAGCAAATCCTTTACTTTACAGACCACCCTCCCCTTGTAGATGAAAAGTTCAAGGCAGAGGTTGAAAAATTCAGGATGTTCTTTAACTGACTGCAGAAGACAAGTGCAAATTTTAATAAAAGTTAGCAAATATTAACACGAAAGCACTTCCATTCCAGTGCTTTCTTAACCTACTTTTGCATTACATTTGTTGAAAATCTGCACTTGTCTTCTACATCTATTGGCACAAAGAGGAAATATATTTCTACTTTTGCCAGGCAGTATATTTGTCACATTCCAGGATGTGGCGGGCATTTTCCACGCGTTCCTTGGTCGGCATGGGAGTTCCTTCCAGCTGGTAGGGAATGCCAAGTTCCTTGTACTTTGCAATGCCAAGCGTATGGTAGGGAAGAATTTCCACGCGCTCTACGTTTCCAAGTGAGCGGATAAAGTCGCGGGTGCGTTCAAGGTATTCGTCCTTGTCGCTAATTCCGGGAACAAGTACGTGGCGGATCCAGATTGGCTTTTTAATTTCGTCAAGGTAGCGGAACATTTCTATTATGTTGGAATTGGGGCGGCCGGTAAGCTTTTCGTGCTCGGCAGGGTCTATGTGCTTTATGTCCATGAGCAGGATGTCCGTAACCTTCATAAGCTCCTGGAACTTCTTGAACCATTCGCCTTCTTTTGTAAAGGGACCGCCGGATGTGTCTATGCAGGTGTTGACGTTTTCTTTTTTTGCCAGGGTAAATAAATCCAGCAGAAAGTCCAGCTGCATCAAGGGTTCACCGCCAGAGACCGTAATTCCGCCTTTTTCTCCCCAGTAGGCCCTGTCTTTAAGGGCATCCTCAAGCAATTCTTCTGGGGACATTTTTTTGCCTTCCGTCATGTTCCATGTGTCAGGATTGTGGCAGAATTTGCATCTTAAGGGACAGCCGGCCGTAAAAATGATGTGGCGCATTCCCGGTCCGTCCACGGCACCAAAGCTTTCTATTGAATGAATGTAACCTTCCGTCATCTGCACTGCGTATAACCCATGTGGCGGTTATTTTCCTCCGCTTAATTTTTTGGCATTATAGCACATAGCGGGAAAAGTGAAAAGTGAGGCTTTCCCAAACCAAGCCTAGCCCCGATTGGAAGGGCGGCGGAGCCGTTGCGATAGCAATGGAGGGGGATTGGGGCCCCCGGAACCCTGGAAAGCGGGTGGAAATTGCATGGTCTGACCGGGCTGTAGGGCCGGGCACAGTTAAAAGAGGGGGTATGCTCCAAAAAAGGAGGAAGTTTAAAATTTTGTTAATTCGTGAGTGGGAGATGCAAAAAAAAGCTAGAAATAATATTGAATTTGGGTGTATAATAAGATTTAAGAAGTCGGCATGGAGTTGACTTAGATTTTTCTTTAGAGGTTTATTATGAAGAAAACATTTTTCTCATCTATTTTAACAGCGGCAATGTCTGTATTGCTGGTTACTTTCTCTGGATGTATGAGCACCACGGAAGGTGGAGAAGTCGGAGCAAACAGAAAGCAGATGATGCTTATCTCCGAAGAGCAGATGGATGCCAGCGCAAGTGAGTCATACGCACAGGTTCTTGCAGAGGCAAAGTCAAAGGGCATTCTTCTTTCTTCCAACGATGCACAGGCTCAGAGGGTAAGGGATATTGCTACCCGCCTTATTGGAAAGACTACGGTTTTCCGCTCAGACGCAAAGGACTGGAAGTGGCAGGTAAACGTCATTAAGGACGAAACAGTAAACGCATGGTGTATGCCTGGCGGAAAGATTGTTGTTTACACAGGAATTATTGACACCCTTAAGCTTACGGACGGCGAACTTGCGGCAGTTATGGGCCACGAAATTGCACACGCCCTTAAGGAACATAGCCGCGAACAGGCAAGCAAAGAGGTTCTTCAGGAACTTGGCATTGCGGTTATTGCAACAGCAGCTGGCCTTGGAGACGCGGGAACTGCAATGCTCCAGCTGGGAACACAGCTTGGCGTTACCCTTCCCTTCTCACGCAAGTGCGAGACAGAGGCAGACCGTATGGGTACAGAGCTTATGGCACGCGCAGGCTATGACCCCTACGAAGCTGTAAACATCTGGGAAAAGATGAACTCCCTTAGCGGTGGACAGCCGCCAGAGGTTCTTAGCACCCACCCGTCAAACGACAGCCGTATTGCAGACCTTAAGAACATTGCAAAGAAGGTCTACCCGCTTTACCAGGCTGCAAGCGGAAAATAAGATTTAATTCTATTTGACTTTTTACAAAGGTGCCATTGTCTAAGTCTGGGCAGTGGCACTTTTTTTTTGCAAAGGCTTCTTTTTGCATTATGAAAGTAAAAATGATTCTTCCTTCCCTGGAGGAAGCAAAAAGCCCCTTTTGGAGGCCAATCAAGTATTCGCTTTTTCCCCCGCTTGGACTTGCAACGCTGGCAGGATATTTTTTGCCGGAAGACGAGGTTGAGCTTGTTGACCAGCATGTAGAAAAGCTTAGGCTGGATGACTGCCCGGACCTTGTTTACATGCAGGTTTATGTTACGAATGCCTACCGCGCTTACCAGATTGCAGATTCTTACAGGAGCCGGGGTGTCTATGTTGCCATGGGAGGTTTGCACGTAACGTCCCTTCCACAAGAGGCCCTGCTGCATGCGGATACGGTGATTCTGGGCCCCGGAGAAGAGGCATTTCCCCGCTTTATAGATGATTTCCGAAAGAAAAGGCCAGAACGCTGCTACACTGCAAGAGAGCGCAGCATAGAAAACATTCCCCCTGTCCGGCGGGACCTGATTAAGAGGAGCAAGTATTTTGTTCCAAATTCGCTGGTTGTTTCCAGGGGTTGCCCCCACCACTGCGACTTTTGCTACAAGGATGCCTTTTACGGAAGCGGCAAATCTTTCTACACTTGCCGGGTGGATTCTGCCCTAAAGGAAATAGATTCACTTCCGGGCAGGCACCTTTACTTTTTGGACGACCACCTTCTTGGCAACAGGCAGTTTGCCCGCGAACTTTTTGAAGGCATGAAGGGGATGAAGAGGGTATTTCAGGGAGCGGCTACGGTTGCGTCAATTTTGGACGGGGACTTGATTGAACGCGCAGCTGATGCCGGTTTAAGAAGCATTTTTGTTGGCTTTGAAACTTTTTCGCCGGAAAACCTTGCCCAAAGCAACAAGGCACAGAACCTTTCGCGGGACTATGCCGCCGCTGTAAGAAGGCTGCACGATCTTGGCATTATGATAAACGGAAGCTTTGTCTTTGGACTGGACGATGATGACAAGGACACTTTTAGCCGCACAGTTGACTGGGCGGTGGAAAATGCAATCACTACGGCAACCTTCCATGTGCTTACCCCCTACCCCGGAACAAGGCTCTTTTCTAAAATGGAAAAGGAAGGCCGCATAAGAAGCTATGACTGGAGCCGCTACGACACACGGCACGCAGTTTACCAACCTGCAAGGCTTAGCCAGAAAGAGCTTGAAGATGGCTACAAAAAGGCTTACCGGGACTTTTATTCATGGAAGAATATCTTTGCATCCTGCTCCCAAGACAAAAGTCTTTCCAGCAAGCTTTCCCACTTTGCCTATACTGGCGGCTGGAAAAAGCTTGAACCCTTCTGGAACATGCTCATAAAGGCGGGTTTATTGAACAAAATGCTTCCTGCACTGGAGTTTTTGCTTTCGCATACAAAATAATCTGTGGAAAAGGGAAATGGCCTGAGCATGGCGTGGAAGGGGGCGAAGCCGCCACGCGTATGCGGGGCCGAGGGTGACCGAGCCCTGGAAGGCCTGAGTCAAAATCAATGGATTGTTTTGGGAAGCTTGTTTGTAAAAGAAAAAACTGCGTCCAAAAAAAAAGAAAAAAAATCCCCGCCAGGAATTTCTACCAGACGGGGCCTTCTTATGCTGTCAGAGCATTTAATGCTAAAGCATTTAATACCCTGGCAAGCAAGTCGAAACTACAGAGAAGCGTGGCAGGTGCGTGCAATAACGTCGTCCTGCTGTTCCTTTGTAAGGTTGATGAAGCGTACTGCATAGCCAGAAACGCGAACCGTGAAGTTTGCATATTCTGGCTTTTCTGGATGAGCCTGGCAGTCCTTGAGCTTTTCTACGCCGAATACGTTTACGTTCAAGTGGTGTGCACCCTTTTCAAAGTATCCGTCCATGATGTTAACAAGGTTATTAACCTGCTCGCTTTCTGAGTGGCCAAGAGCGCTCGGGTTGATTGTCTGTGTGTTTGAGATACCGTCGAGTGAGTATTCGTAAGGTACCTTTGCAACAGAGTTCAAGCTCTTTACGAGACCCTTTGTCTCTGCACCGTATGATGGGTTTGCACCCGGTGAGAATGGCTCGTGTGCCTTGCGTCCGTTTGGCAATGCGCCTGTAGCCTTTCCGTATACAACGTTTGAAGTGATTGTAAGGATAGAGGTTGTTGGCTCTGCGTTGCGGTATGTGTGGTGCTTCTTGATCTTTCCGATGAACGTCTTGAGAAGCCACTTTGCAATTTCGTCTGCGCGGTCATCATCCTGGCCGTAGCGTGGGAAGTCGCCTTCAATCTGGAAGTCGTAGGCCATGTTGGGAGCGAATACACGCTTTCCCTTCTTGTCCGTAACGTCGATGTCGCGGCGGAGAACCTTTACCTTTGCGTACTTGATTGCAGAAAGGGAGTCAACAACGTGGCTGAAACCTGCAATACCAGTTGCAAATGTGCGGCGGACGTCTGTGTCGATGAGTGCGAGCTCAGCTGCTTCGTAGTAGTACTTGTCGTGCATGTAGTGGATTGCGTTGAGTGTGTTTACATACAGGCCTGCAAGCCATTCAAGCATGATGTCGTACTTGTGCATGACTTCCTTGTAGTCAAGATACTCTGATGTGATTGGAGCAATCTCCGGTCCGACCTGAACACCGGGTGTAAGTCCTGCCTCTTCATCCTTACCGCCGTTAATCGCGTAGAGAAGTGCCTTTGCAAGGTTTGCGCGTGCTCCGAAGAACTGCATCTCTTTTCCTGTCTGTGTTGCAGAAACGCAGCAGCAGATGGAGTAGTCGTCACCCCAGATCGGGCGCATGATGTCGT
>JAFXWC010000073.1 GCA_017534445.1 Treponema sp. | reverse complement strand
AACTTTTGATGGACTTATGAGCGACCTTGCCGCAGTTCCATCATCTTCATCGTCATCAGGCAAAACGAGTCAGCCCGCCAACGGCACTAAAACGACTAGCACAACAAAGGACGGAAAAACCGTAACCACAACCGTATCAGAGGACGGAAAGACCGTAAGCACGGTAATTGTAGAGGACATGTACAAGCGCAAGGATACAGACGAACCTAAGTACGTAACTTATTTTGCGGTTGGTATCTTCCTTCAACTGCTGAACTCAAGATGCTCATGTACTATAAGTATAATGTAGAAAATGCACTTAAAAGAATACCGGGTGCAGAGCTGATAAATCCAAGCGCTTCAAAAAATGAAGCTGATTATTATTGGTCTTCAACGCAGTGGGTGTTTAAGAGCAATGAAAATCTTGCAAATAATTATATAGCGGCAACAGCCTACAGCACCAACCTTTTTGCGAATGCAGACGATTCTACACACGGCACACCCAAAAGCTATATCTATAATTTTGTAAGACCCATACGTAAATTCTAAAGCCACGAACACCAAGAAGCTTAGCCCCGGGCGTAGGGGCCCGCGCAAGCGGGTTGCCAAGGGGGCCCTGACCCCGGCAATGGAGGCGAAAGCCGGAACCCCGAAGCACGGGATTCACCGGGCATTTTTTGCCGTGTAGCGGCAAAAACAGTTTTAAGAGGCCTGTGCTCCAACATTCAAGGTGGACAAAGAGCATTTTCTTCTATATACTATGTCCATGGCAAAGACTGTAGACGACAAGAAAATTATTTACACGATGGACCGCGTTTCGCGTGCATACGGAACAAAGGTTGTTCTTAAAGACATAAGCATTTCATATTATTACGGTGCAAAGATTGGCGTTATTGGTGAAAACGGTGCCGGTAAATCTTCGCTATTTAAGATTTTTGCAGGAATAGACAAAGACTACACTGGTGAGACCCACCTTTCTGACGGTTATTCCATGGGCTACTTGGAACAGGAGCCTTATCTGGAAAACGGCAAGACCGTAAAAGAAATCGTTATGGAAGGCGTAAAACCCATTACGGATTTGCTTGCGGAATTTGACAAGGTGAACGAGGCCTTTGGTGACCCCGATGCGGATTTTGACAAGCTGTGTGCCCGCCAGGCAGAACTTCAGGAAAAGCTTGATGCTGCCGACGCATGGAATTTGGACGCAAACCTGGAGCTTGCAATGGATGCCCTCCGTTGCCCGCCGCCAGATCAGGTTGTAGACGTGCTTTCCGGTGGTGAGCGCAGACGTGTTGCCTTGTGCCGCCTTCTTTTGCAGCAGCCGGACATTCTTCTTCTTGATGAACCTACAAACCACCTTGATGCAGAAACCGTTGCTTGGCTTGAACGCCACCTTCAGAACTATCCGGGAACAATCATTGCAATTACCCACGACCGCTACTTCTTGGACAATGTTGCAGGCTGGATTTTGGAAATGGACAGGGGAGAAGGCTATCCTTTCAAGGGAAATTATTCTGCATGGCTGGACGCAAAGCAGAAGCGCCTTGCCCTGGAAGAAAAGCAGGCCTCTGTGCGCCAGAAGCAGATGGCAGAAGAGCTTGAGTGGATTCACGCAGGTGCAAAGGGTAGGCAGGCAAAGCATAAGGAACACATTACAAAGTATGAGCAGCTCTTGGCAGAAGAAAGCCAGAGGGTAAAGCTTAAGGAAAGCCAGATTTCTATTCCGGCTGGTCCACGCCTTGGAAACGTTGTAATTGATGCGGAAAAGCTTACAAAGTCTTTTGATGACCGCGTTCTTTTTGAAAACCTGGACTTCCACATTCCGGCCGGTGCAGTAGTTGGAATTGTTGGTCCAAACGGTGCGGGTAAGACAACCCTCTTTAAGATGCTTGCAACTGCCGCTGGACAGAAGGTTCTTCTTCCCGACGGTTCACTTGGAGAGGAAAAGCCTGATTCTGGAAACATAAAGGTTGGCGAAACAGTTAAGCTTGTTTACGTAGACCAGATGAGGAGCAAGCTTGATCCAAAGAAGACTGTCTGGGAAACTTTGAGCGACGGTTTGGATTTGGTAAAGCTTGGTGCCGTGGACGAAAAGGGCCGCCCTGTTAACGGTGCAGTCCGCGAGGTAAACAGCCGCGCCTACTGTTCTTGGTTCAACTTTAACGGGCCTGAGCAGAACAAAAAAGTGGAAGTGCTTTCTGGTGGAGAAAAGAACCGCCTTAACATGGGCATGATGTTCAAGGAAGCTGGCAATGTTCTTCTTTTGGACGAACCCACGAATGACTTGGATATTACAACAACCCGTTCACTTGAAGAAGCCATAAACGATTTTGCAGGAGTTGTGCTTGTAATTAGCCACGACCGCTATTTCTTGGACAGAGTTTGCACCCATATCCTTGCCTTTGAAAACAACAGCGAAGTCAAATGGTACGAGGGCAACTGGTCTGAATACGCAGAATGGAGACGGCAGCAGCTTGGAGAAGACGCAGACCGTCCTCACAAGACCGTTTACAGAAAGTTGGTGCGCTAAGTATGAGCAAGCTAGACGTAGGCCTTATAGCCCTGGATTTAGACGACACTCTTTTGGACAAGGACCGCAACATTTCCGACAAAAACGTGGAAGCGTTAAGGAAGGCAGTGGAACTTGGCATTTACGTTGTTCTCTGTTCTGGCCGCGCAGAAGATGCAATTCTTCCTTACGTGCGCCGCTTGGAGATTGCCGGTTTGCAGGCAGGACGCTACATCATCGCCATAAACGGATGCTCCGTCTTTGACCTTCACGAAAGAAAGCAAATCTACTGCAAGAAAGTTTCTTACGACATACTTCAGCACGCAAACGAAGAAGCCCAAAAGATGGGACTCTTTAGCGAAGTCTATACGTCTGACACAATCTACTACCAAAAAGAAACCGAATGGACAAACATAGACGTAAAGCTTTGCGGACTAAAGGGAAAAGAAATAGAAGACTATGACAATTTCCTAAAGCAGGGCTTTACAAAAATGCTTATCCCAGGAGAGCCAGACCAGCTTCAGATTTTGCAGAAAAAGCTAAAGGCCGATTTTGGAAGCAGGGCGGTAGTCTTTACAAGCAAGCCGTATTTTCTTGAAGTGCTGCCACCCAACTGCGGAAAGGGAGAGGCAATCACTTGGCTTGCTGAACACATTGGCCTGGACAAGAACAGAACAATGGGTTTTGGCGACAGTATGAATGACGAAAGCATGATACGCCTTTGCAAATACGGAGTCTGCATGAAAAACGGACTGGATTACATAAAGAACATTGCCGACTTTACAACCGAATTTGACAACAATTCAAGCGGAGTTGGAATGTTCATAGAAAAAAATGTTTTGTAAGGCAATTCTTTCCATACGCACATGTCTTACGGACGGAAGCCCAAGAGTTTTTACTCCAAGGCTGATTACAAAATTCCTTGCCAAAGAAAAAATCCAACTTGCCGCAATAACTGATATAAACACATGTCTTAACGCGCCTGCATTTTCTATTTGCTGCAAGAAGCTGGGAATCTCTGCAATATTTGGGATGGAAGCATGGTGCAAGGACAAAAAAGCCCTGGTTCTTTTTTCCAAGCTGGAACTTGCAATGGATTTTAGTTCAGCTTGGTGTCTTACCCTGCCGTCGCTGTCTCTTTCCGAACTGCCGGAAGATGTGGCAAAGAAACAAGCCTCCGCTTTCTTTTCCCAAGGCCCTCAGCAATATTGTGTGGACGAAGAAGACAACGTTCTTTCGCAAGAAAAAAAGTACTTGCAGGTATGCTCAAAAGTTTCTTTTGATGAACTAAAAAATCAGGTGGAAAGCAAAGGCGGTCTTGTCTTTTCCATGGAAGAATTTCCTTTGCAATACAGGCAGTATCCTCTGCAAGAAATTGCTCAGCTAAGGCAGAATATCCTTATGCTGGACACGGGAACTTTTGGTCTTTTAAGCGAAGACGAATCTATTAGTCTCCAAGCAATCCGCACAGGCTTTGGGAAGCTCCAAGAGTCTTAAGCAAAGAATCAAGCCTAGTCTTACTTTTTTCAAGAGCCAACTCTGACTGCCCAGCTTGCACTGTTTGCAAACTTCCGTCTTTGGCAGGTCCGGCATTCCGTTTGCGGACAGCGCGGAGCAGAATGTTCTTTGGTGTATGCTCCATGTCTATAAATTCCAAAACCTGAACGCTGTAGCCGGCTTGTTCCAAAAGCTCCGCGCGTATTGCGTCTGTTGCAAGGGCTGCAAAGCGTTCACGGAAGATTCCCCAGTGCTCAAGCGAGGCAAAAGGATTTGAAGCTTCAACAAGGGACTTGTTTTTTTCTAGCTGCAAGTTAATTTCGTGCTGGCAGCAAGGCACGCTAAGAATGGCAAGTGCATTTTGCTTAACTGCAAAATTCAGGGCAAAGTCCGTGGCGGTGTCGCAAGCGTGGAGGGTTATGATAATGTCCGGTTTGTTCTCGTAAGAAAAATCCGCAATGTTGCCTACAAAAAATTTAAGCGAATCATACTTAAGTTCATCAGAAAGTTTTTGGCAATAGGCAATCACGTCTTCCTTTAAGTCCAGGCCCGTAATCTGAACAGGAATATTTTCAATCTGTGAAAGATAATAATAAACGGCAAAAGTAAGGTATGATTTTCCGCAGCCAAAATCCGCTATGCGCAAAGGCCTTTGGCTAGAAAAATCTTTGCCGTAAAGTTTTTTTACGTCTGGAAGAATGTCCCTCACATATTCAAGAAAGCGGTTTATCTGCCTGAATTTTGCACACTTGGAAGCAATAACGCTGCCGTCTTTTGTCATAACGCCAAGGTGAACCAAAAAAGGAATTGGGCTTCCTTCCTTTAGAATGTAATTCTTTGTCCGGTTTCCAGAAGGGCGGTTTTCCATGCTCTGCAAATTTATGTTCTTCATTCCGCTGGAAATATTGCGCACAGATTTTTTTACTTCTCCGCGGCGGTTGCAAAAAAAACTTATTTCCTGCGAGTCGGTCTTTTGAACAACATTCTTAAAAGTTTTTCCCGCATGGGCATCTATAAAAGCATTTACGTCTTCTTCCGACATTGATTTTTGGAAGGCCTGGGTTTTAGTAAAAAATTCCGCGCTGTAGGGCAGCTTTGCCTTTTTTGCAGAAGAAAGTACAGCTTCCGCATTGCGAAAAATCCTAACCTTTACAAAATCCTTTCCAAGAACTTCCGCACAATTTTCTGCCGGCTTAGAAAAAGTAACGCTAATAACCATGCTAAGAATATACAAACATTCAGCCTAAATTTCAATTGAGGCTTTTTTCAAATTTTCTGGACGGTAACTGTCACCGCTCTACCATCCACTCTTCCTCTAATTCGACCGAACAGGCCTTTCGCCACGGGCTTTGCGGGGTTCCGCCTGCCGGCTCCATTGCCTTGCGGCAACGCTGCGCGCCCCTCCAATCCCGCGTAGGACTTGCCATCAAAAAATTCAAATTAGACACAAAAAACGCTTGACTTTTTATTATTTCTGTGCTATCATCGCAAAATAAGTACGACGCTGGGTAGAGCAGTTGGCAGCTCGTCGGGCTCATAACCCGGAGGCCGTTGGTTCGAGTCCAACCCCAGCTAAAGAAAAATCTCTTGTTAACGCAAGAGATTTTTTTATTTTAAATACGCAAATTTTTAGAACCAGGACTCGAAGTGCAGTGAGCGCGCCGTAGGCGAAAAGGCTGCACTGATGCAGCCGTCAGCGAACGGAACCGGGCTGGAAGGAGCAAACAGGAAGTTTGCGACTGGAAGCCGAGTCCAACCCCAGCTATTTTGCAAGGCAATTCTTAGCAATAAGAGTTGCCTTTTGTATTTTAAATTCCTTCTTAAGTCCCATTAGATTCTAAGTGCAGTGAGCGCGCATTATATCAAGACCGCTTGTGCTCATCACGGCTTCTCTTCATTTCATACATCAGCATGTCAGATTCTTTCATAAGGTCAGAAAATTCATTGGGAGCACCTGTAAGCTTTTTGATGATTGGACCGTAACTCATATCAATTTTATAGGGACGGTCCTGCGTTTCGTTTGCATTTTTTATGGCACCTTCACACTTTTCGCAAAACATTTTCATTGAAAAATCAGTATCGCCCCTAATACCCAAAATCAAAAATTCATCACCGCCTATTCTGAATGCCATGTCATCCTTGGGTATAGCATCTTTTATTATGTCGGCTATTTTTTTGATTGCACGGTCGCCCTCGTCATGGCCAAAGTTGTCGTTGATGTATTTTAGACCGTTCATGTCGCAAATGCAAAGCAAAAGTGGTCTTTCTATTTCCAAAGCCTCTTTATAGATACGCTTGGAAAAATATTCCATTCCGTTGCGGTTGTAAAGTCCGGTTAGCGGGTCAATCCTTAGTTCCTTCTGCAAAATGTCCTTTTCTTTTCTAAAGCGCTCGTAGTGTTCTGTTGCATCAATAAGCGCGTAAAGCTTGCCAAAGTTTTCCTTGTTGTACACAAGGTCGTTTTCTTCTGCAGTGTAGATTCTGTTGTTTACGGTAATACCGCTTCCGTTTAGAATTGCCTCTTTTATTTCCGCAATCACGGCAGATGAATCGCTGGCAATATTTGGGTACATTTCTTTTGCGGGCTCGTTAAAGTATTGAATGTTACCGCTTGTGTCAACCGCAATTATTCCTTCGGAAAGGCGGTCAATTATAAAGTCTCGGGCAATTTCCTTAGCACCCAAAAGGTCGTACCTAAAAAGGGCCACGAACATGACGACAATGCCAATCACATAGCCAATCATTGTAACTTCATAATCCTGGGTTACGCCAACAAGTTTAAATGTTTGAATTGAAAAGAAAATGCATTCAATAAAAAAGGAAACTATAACGGTCATCAGTCTCTTTTTTGTAGCCGCATTTTTTTCCTTGTGCCATGCATTAAAAAGCCAGGCAAATCCCGTAGTAATGTAGATGGCCTGAAGACTCATGTAAATATGGTGGACAATTCCATCCCCGTGGACTAGCTTTGGAAAAATCCTTTCGGTTGAAAAATAAAACCAAGAATAGTACAGGGTATGCTTTTGGAAGGTAAGGACAGAAATGTAAATTCCAAGATGAACCAAGACCAGAAAATTTTTTAGCAAGTTGGGAACCTTAATCTTGCAAAGGTCAGCTGTGAACAAAACCAGAAAAAGCGTTATCCATGTGCGCCCTATGTAGGAGATTTTTAGTGCCGTAACATAAGATTCCTGACTTGTGGAAAGCAGCTGGAAAAGGTAGGCAACGTTATTGAGCAAAATCGCTATACAGCTTAGGAACAAATACCTAAGAGGCGAATTCTTCAGCCTGCGAAAAATTACCCAACTTTCTATAAACAATCCAATGATGCTGGCATATTGAATTGAGAGCAAAACGCTGCGCATTGTTTTTACCCGTGCTTATCTCCTTAAGATGATTATAAGGCATATTTTGCGTTTGGGCAAGGAATTTTTAACTTTGGCATAATTTTGGGCAGTGTTCAAAAATAAATAAATTAGGTATTGACATAATACTTAACAAAGTTTATTATGAGTTAAAGATTAGGTATTGAATCAATACTTAAACCAAGGAGGCCAAAATGGTTAAAAGAAAAGATACGCAGGGACTGTCAGAAGAAGAATTTCTTAGGCAGTACAATCCAAATGATTACATAAGGCCTTCTGTTACGACGGACCTGCTCATTGTAGGAGTGGCCAGGGATTATTCCTCGCTTAAAGTCCTGCTTGTAAAAAGAGCCGAGCATCCCTTTATTGACAGTTGGGCTCTTCCCGGTGGATTCGTGCAGAATGATGAGACTGCCCATTGTGCCGCAAACAGAATCATGGAAAGCAAGACGCATCTTAGGAACGTCTATCTTGATCAGATTTATACGTTTACAAAACCAGACCGTGACCCAAGGATGCGGGTAATGAGCATTGCCTATCTTTCGCTGATTTGTGAACCTGATGAAATGGAGGAAAGCAATAAGGATGATGAGGCGTGGTTCAACCTAAGCTTTACGGATGATTCCATTGAGCTTTCAAACAAAGAGCTTAACACGCGGATCGTTTACAGGCTCAAGAAAGAGTCATTCAAAAACGGTGCCATAAAATATGAGAATTTTACGGCATCATTAAAAAGCAAACAGTCCTTGGCCTTTGACCATATTGAGATTGTCATAGAGGGAATAAAGCGCTTGCGTGAACAAGTTTTTTACGGCAACCAGGCATTTTGCCTTGTGGAAAAAACTTTTACGCTTCCTGAGCTTCAGCTTGTGTATGAGCTGATTCTAAACAGGCCGCTTTACAAAAAAAGTTTCAGGGATATGGTCAGCAGTAAAATTTCCGAAACCGGCGGTGAAAAAAAATCCAGGGTCGCAGGTGGCAGGAAGAGCAAAGAATATATAATGAAGGAGCGTTGATTATGATTGATTTAAAACTTTCAATAAAAAGAGAAATGAACGGTTGGAAAAAGTGGCAGCTGCTTTGGCTTGTCCTGGCAACACTTGTGATTTTGGGAGTGTCAATTTATCAGAAGGACAGTTGGATTGGTATTTTGGCTTCTGTAAGCGGAGTGATATGCGTAATCTTTTGCGGAATGGGAAGGATTTCAAACTATCTGTTTGGAACAGTCAACACCATTCTTTACGCCTACATTGCATGGCGGGCAAAGTATTACGGAGACGTAATGCTGAACATGCTTTATTATCTGCCAACAAACATCATTGGCTGGATAGCTTGGAAAAAGAACATGAATGCAGATACAAATGAGGTTTACAAAAAACGCATGTCTTTAAAGATGGATTTGCTGCTTGCAATTGTGAGCATGGCCGGTGTGTTTGGTTATGCCTACGTGCTAAAACTGCTTGGAGGAAATCTTCCTCTTGTAGACAGCATGAGCACCGTCTTTTCCATAATTGCCCAGATACTTATGATTAAACGCTTTATGGAACAGTGGGTTGTTTGGATTATTGTTGACGTGGTGTCTGTTATAATGTGGATTGCAGCTCTTTCAACTGATGGGGCGAGTGTGGCTGTTTTGTTGATGTGGAGCGTCTTCCTTATTAATGCGGTCATCATGTTTGTAAAGTGGTTCCTTGAATCTAAAAAGGCGGTAAAAAATGATTAACAAGAAAAAATATAAGGTTGGCCTTTACGGAGGTTCATTTAATCCGCTTCATCTTGGGCATTTGGAATGCATCATAAGAGCGGCGGGGCTCTGCGAAGAATTGTTCATCGTCATATCCTACAGGGGTGATGATACGGATATTCCTCTCAGGGTAAAAATAAGATGGGTCTATCAGCTGACTAAGCACTTGGGCAACGTAAGGATTCTGAGCCTTAAGGACAAGGTAAAGAACAAAAAAGATTACGGTGAACATCTTTGGAAAGGCGACAGTCTTGAAGTAAAGGCGGCAGTTGGAAAAAAGATAGACGTGGTGTTTAGCGGAAGCGATTATGGGCAGGACAGCTTTTGGAAAAAATGCTATGAGGATTCCGATTACATCATCTATCCTAGAAACGAGTATAATTCAACGGATATAAGGAAGGACATTTACGGCCACTGGGAATGGATGCCGCAAGTTGTAAGGTCATACTTTACCAAGAAAGTACTTTTGATTGGAGGCGAAAGTGCAGGCAAGTCAACCCTTACAATAAACCTTGCAAACTATTTTAACACGGTTTATCTGGAGGAAGTTGGCAGGGAACTGTCAGAGCTTTCTGGAACGGATGCCTATATGCTGCCGGAAGATTTTACAAGAATCCTTGTGGAGCATAAGGCAAAAGAAATGAGGCTCATAGGAAAAAGTAACAAGGTTTTCTTTGAGGACACTGACTGCCTTGTAACACATTTCTTCCTTGATTTCCTTAAGGATCAAGACGCAGAAAGAAACGGACATCTTGCGGATGCAATTGCGGCTTTGAATTCCTATGACTTGATTCTTTTCCTGGAACCGGATGTTGACTGGGTTCAAGACGGCGACCGCAGCGAAGTAATTGCAGCTGACCGCAAAAAGTACAGCGAGATGCTCAAGTCTTACTATACCCGCCGGGGGTATAGCTTTAAGACAATAAGCGGTGACTACAACACCCGCTTTGACCTTGCCGTAAAATATGTAAAGGAATTGCTTGCGCCTAAGAAGATCTGATTTTTTAGGGGAGGGCATTCCCGCCGACAGGCGGCGGTCGGGCTTTCCGGGGTTCCGCCTGTCGGCTCCATTGCTGGGGTTCGACAAGCTCTCCCGCCAGCAACGGCTTCGCCGCCCCTACAATCCCTAATGCTTCGTAGGTATGCGAATAAATGAATGGCGGAAAAGAGTATGGGGTGGTATAATGTAAAAAAAACATAAGCGAGGCTAATATGAGTACAATAACAATTCAACAAAAAGGAATAACAGACATTCCGGCAGATGCGATTGTGAATGCGGCAAACTCTGGACTTTGGGCTGGAGGTGGCGTATGCGGTGCAATTTTCAGAAAGGCGGGAATGGCAGAATTGACGGGTGCCTGTAACGCGATAGGTCATTGTAATGAAGGCAGCGCGGTAATTACTCCAGGTTTCGCTTGTCCGTGCAAATACATAATTCACGCAGTAGGTCCGCAATATCTGGATGGAAAGCATGGGGAAGCAAATGCACTTTATGGTGCTTACAATCGTTCGCTTGAATTATGCCGCGAGAACGACATTCATTCTGTTGTTTTCCCTTTGATTTCAGCTGGAATATTCGGTTATCCGGTTTTTGAGGCTTGGACACAAGCGATTTGCGCCTGTAAGAATTTCATCAACAAGAATCGGGATTATGATTTGGATATTATCTTTGCGATTCCGGAGGATGAGAAGGTTAAGGTGGGGAATGAGGTGTTGCAGAAAGAGGTTATCTGATATCGCGTTAATTTTTTAAGGAAAAGGAGTGAAACCATGACAAAAGTTTATTGTTACGACAAATGCACCACATGCAAAAAGGCGTTGGCCTGGCTTGATGCGAACAAGATTCAATATGAAAAAATCGACATCAAAACTGACCATCCTGATGAGTCGACCTTGAGAAAGTTCCACAAGAAAAGCGGGCTGCCACTCAAAAAGTTTTTCAACACGAGTGGCATTTTATACCGTGAGCAAAAACTGTCTGAAAAACTGCTGAATATGTCTGAGGATGAACAGTTCAAATTGCTAGCTAGCGACGGTATGTTGGTTAAACGCCCCCTGCTTGTTTGCGATGATGCTGTGATTCCGGGATTTAAGGAAGAGGCGTGGCGTGAGGCTTTGGGGATGTGAAAAAAGTTAATGGCTAAGTTTGATAACTTGTGGTAAAATAGGGGAATGGATAATCGAGGCTCTGTCTGTTGGCTCAATTGCTGTGTAACGACTATGCTATTCCAACCAATCCCTAGCGCTTTATAGGTATGTGAATAAATGAATGGCGAAAAAGAGAATGGAGTGGTATAATATTTAGATAAGGAGATTAATTATGGCAACTGATGATATAAAAGAGGAATTGGATAAAAACAATCAAAAAGCACATCTTTCATGGATACCATTTTATGAAGAATTTGCAAATATATTATTAAAATATAAAGCAGATAGACAATCATTAATACAAAAGCTAAAAACAGTTTTTAATAGTATAAATCTTCCATTTCCAAAGTTGGAATCAGATTATTCTGTAATTGATATAGATCCATTTACTGTTTATGGATTTTTTAATAAACATATAACGCAAGAAAATAGAATAAAAATCATAGAAAGTATAAAAAGTGTTTTTGAAGTAAAAGAGAAAGTTCCATCGGATTTTGATTCTATTCCTGTTGTTAATAATCTCAAAGCGGCATTTTTTTATGGTCTAAAAGATCGAGAGAAGAATAATGATATAGATAATCTCTGGAATATCTTTGATGTGGCTTTGCATTTTGATGAAAAAAATACAGAATCTTTTGAAAAACTTTATTCAGCTTGTCTTAAACAGCTAGGAATTAGATGGAATCTTTCAATCGGATTATTTTGGGTTCGCCCTTATAAATTTATACCTTTAGATGCAAATACGCGAAATCTTATCTTTTCGAAATATAATATACTAATTAAAAAGCCGATTGAAGGAAAAGAATATATCGAAATGATGAATAAACTTAGGATAGATAATATTCCAGAGTTTTCTCATGGAGCATGGAAAGATAACAATGACAAAAATACTATAAAAAAAACTATCGATAATTCTTCTATTCATTATTGGCTTTATGCTCCTGGTGAGAAGGCAAATAAATGGGATGAGTTTTACAAAAAAGGCATAATGGGTCTTGGGTGGAGAGAAATAACAGATCTTAGAGAATTTAATTCTCGTGATGAAATTAGATCTAAATTGATAGAAAACCGTTCTGGTTCAGGAATAAATTCTTCACTTGCTTTATGGGAATTTGCGAATTTAATGAAGCCTGGCGATGTTATTTTCGTCAAGAAAGGAATGTTTAAGATTCTTGGACGCGGTGTCGTAGATTCTGAATATTATTATGATTCTAATGAAAAAGAATATCCTCATATTAGAAAAGTAAGATGGACTCATAACGAAGAACATGATCATCCAGGTCAAGCAGTTATGAAGACGCTAACAGATATAACAGATTATACAGAATATGTTGAAAAATTAAATTCTTTATTCGAAGTTGAAGAAGAGCCTCTTGAAATAAAAAATGACTATGAACCTTATGATGAAGATTCGTTTTTTAATGAAGTTTTTATTTCTCCAGAAAAATATGAAACCATTGTAAATCTTTTAGAGCGAAAGAAAAATATAATTCTACAAGGTGCACCTGGGGTTGGAAAATCTTATGCCGCAAAACGACTTGCATATTCGATAATTGAAGAAAAGAATGATATCCAAGTAAAGCTTGTTCAATTCCATCAAAGTTATAGTTATGAAGATTTTATTGTCGGTTTTCGTCCTTCAGAAAAAGAAAACAAACAATTTGGAAAAAAGTATGGAGTTTTCTATGAGTTTTGCAAAAAAGCTATAGATGATAGCGATAATAAATATTTCTTTATTATTGATGAAATTAATCGTGGCAATATGAGTAAGATTTTTGGAGAACTTTTATTACTAATTGAAGGTGATAAACGAGGACCAAAAAATAAAATACAACTTCTGTATTCAAATGAAGATTTTTATGTTCCAGAAAATGTTTACATAATCGGAATGATGAATACAGCAGACAGAAGTCTTGCAATGATAGATTATGCCTTACGCCGTCGTTTTGCATTTGTGGAATTTGAACCTGCTTTTGAAAATGAAGGTTTTAAACAACTGCAAAAAGAAATATCAAGCGAAAAATATAATCACTTAATTGATTGTGTTAAAGAATTAAATGAAAAAATAACTTTTGATGTTTCTTTAGGCAAAGGCTTTAGAGTTGGTCATAGTTATTTCATTCCAAAAAATCCTTCAGATATTGATGATGAATGGCTTTCTGATGTTGTTCATTATGAATTGATTCCTTTGCTTGAAGAATACTGGTTTGATGAAACAGATAAATTATCTGAATGGACAAGAAAACTTGAGGATTCAATACAGTGAATAATTCTATTCAGATAAAAAATGTGTATTATATGCTTTCTTATGCGTATCAAGTGCTAAATCAGAATGGGTATAAACACATAGAAACGGAAACGTTCGAAAATACAGCAGATATGTTCGCGGCAATAATCCAGAGGGGAGTTGAAATTCAGCTGAAAAAATATTTGAACCGTGAATATATTACTGAAACCTCTGAGCTTTCTACTTTACGTGGAAAAATCGAAATTAATGATTCAATAAATAATATGTCATTTCTAAAAAAGAAGCTTGTATGCTCTTATGATGAATTTTCTGTAAATTCTTATATGAATAGAATCTTAAAATCAGCAATGCTTTTATTATTAAAATCTGATATTTCATCAGAACGAAAGCAAGGGCTAAAATCTCTTTTGCTGTATTTTTCAGATGTCCAAGTTTTAGATTTGCATCATATAAATTGGAAAATCAGATACAATCAGAATACACAAAGCTATCAAATGCTTATGGGGATTTGTTATCTTTTAATTCAAGGCCTTTTACAAACTCAAAAGAATGGTTTATCAAAATTAATGGATTTTCTAGACGAACAACGAATGAGCCGGTTATATGAAAAATTTGTTCTGGAATATTATAGAAAACATTATCCAGAATTAAATGCATCTCCTTCGTCTGTTGAATGGAACGCAGAGGGAGAATTACAATATCTTCCTGCAATGAAAACAGATATTACTTTGACAGATAAAAAGCAAAACAAAATTCTGATTATTGATACAAAGTTTTATAGTCATTCTATGCAAGTTCAATTTGATAAATATTCATATCATAGCGGAAATATGTATCAGATTCTTTCGTATGTAAAAAACAAAGAGGCGTATTTTGATGGTGAGGTTTCTGGAATGTTGCTTTATGCAAGAACTAATGAAAGTATAATCCCAAATCAAAATCTTAAAATTCTAGGAAATAGTTTTTGTATTAGGACATTGGATTTGAATGTAAATTTTGAACAGATAAGAACTGAATTAGATGAGATTATTAATAACTTTATCGGGTAATAAGATTGTAAGAGCATGCGGTCAAGGCTACTCAAGAGAAAAAAAACTGCACCTTAGCGGTCGGACAAGCGATAGGAGCCACGCCGGATTGACAGCGAAGCTTCAAGTCGGCGGCCACTGGACTGAACGAGCGCAGCGAGCGAGGGAAGCGGCTGTAGCAATCGGGCGTTGCCCAGCGGAATGGCGGATAGCGCGGTTTTTGGCGCAGGCAAAAATGGCCCAAGAAAAAAATACTGTGAGCTTTGGCAGTTGATTGCATGCAGATTAATTGCTATATTCAGAGAATGAGTTTTGAAAAATCTTTGGAGCAGAGGGAAGAGTCCCGGAATTTTTTTAAGTCGCTTTTTACGATTGTTGGGCCGATTGCGCTGCAGAATTTGATTTCGGCGGCGGTTGGTTCGGCGGACGTGATGATGCTGGGCTATGTTGGGCAGGATGCAATTGCGGCGGTTAATCTGGCTTCAAACATTCAGTTCATTTTGTTTTTGTTTTTTATAGGGCTTTCTTCGGGTGTTGTGATGCTGGCAGCTCAGTATTGGGGCAAGCAGGATACGCATTCCATAGAGACGATTTTTGGTATTGGCTGTAAGATTTCGGCGGCGATAGGTCTTGTTTTTACTTTGCTGGCTTTTTTTGTTCCAGAACTTCTGATGAAGATTTTTACGGATGAGCAGCCCCTGATTTCTATTGGAAGCGAATACCTTAGGTTTGTGAGCGTGGGATTTTTTATTCTTGCTTTTTCGCAGATTTATCAGGCGGTGCTAAAGAGTATTGAGCGGGTTAGGATTGTAACCGTGATTACTACCACAGCCCTTTTGCTTAACATTGGCCTGAATGCGGTTTTTATTTTTGGTTTTTTTGGTCTGCCAAAGATGGGCGTGCGCGGTGTTGCCTTGGCTACTACTATTTCGCGCGTTATTGAGCTTTTGATTTGCGTGATTGTGTGTGCGCGTGTAAGGGAAATTCATTTTACTCCCGAAACGCTTTTTAGGAAAAATGCAGTGCTGCTAAAGGATTTTGTGCATTATTCACTTCCTGCAATTGGGAACGAATCCGTGTGGGGTGCGGGCTGGGCTACTTATGCCGTAATCATGGGGCATTTGGGTTCTGATTTGGTTGCGGCAAATTCTGTTGTTAGCGTTGTGCGCAATTTGGCCAGTGTTCTTTGTTTTGGCATGGCTTACGGTGGAGCGATTGTGCTTGGCAAGCAGATGGGGGCCAACCAGATGGAGCTTGTTTCGCGGAATGCTTCGCGTCTTGTAAAAAGCACTATTCTTGCCGGTGCTGTGGGTGCGGTTGCTTTGGGCTTGTGCCGGCCGCTTCTTTTTAGGATTGCCGATTTGACCGAGCAGGCAAAATTTTACCTGACGCCGCTTTTGTACATTAACTGCTTTTCGCTTCTTGGTGCTGCAATTAACACTGTTCTGATTTGCGGTGTCTTCCGTGCCGGTGGTGATGCAAAGTGGGGCTTTGTTCTTGATGCAATTGCAATGTGGGCAGTTTCTGTGCCACTTGGATTTTTTTGTGCATTCGTGCTTCATTTGCCTCCCCTGGTGGTGTACCTGATTCTCTATGTTGATGAATGGGAGAAGATGATTTTTAATGTGATTCACTACAAGCGGGGCAAGTGGATGAAGAATATTACGCGGGACTTTGAATTATAAAATGGGAAATATAATGGAAGAAACATCTAAAGATACGTCTAAAGGCTTTACGGGGAACCAGCTTAAGGTTTTTGCAATTATTGCTATGACCATTGACCACCTTACCTGTGTTATTTGGCCCGGCTACAACTACGACTGGTGGATTATTTTGCTGCACCTTATTGGAAGGCTAACGGCTCCAACAATGTGGTTCATGTGTGCGCAAGGTTATGCCCATACACGCAACGTAAAAAAATATATTGCTAGGCTTTTTGTCTTTGCATTTATTTCTCACTTTGCATACAACTTTGCTTTTGGAATTCCGTTTATTCCGTTTAGGACAACGGTCTTTAACCAGACAAGTGTTATCTGGGCGCTGGCATGGGGAATTGTTCTGCTTTGCATTTTGGATGCGGACTTTCTAAAGAGCTGGCAAAAAACTGCCTTTGTTTTTGTGATTACTGCAATTGCTTTTCCTGCCGACTGGTCCAGCATAGCCGTTCTTGCGATTATGGAAATTTACATTCACCGCGAAAACCTGACCAAGCAAATCCTGCACATGGAAAAATGGGTTTTGCTTTACGCGCTCGTCTGGTTTTTCTGCATAGACAAGGTTTACGCTTTTATTCAGCTGGGGGTAATCATTGTCTGGCCTTTCATGAAAAACTACAACGGTCAGCGTGGCAGGATGCGCTTTATGAAATGGTTCTTCTACATTTACTATCCGGCGCATCTTGTGGTATGCGGTTTTATACGGCTTTACCTGCACGGAAACGTGGCTGCCATTATTGGCGGATGAATTTAGGGCGATGATTTAAGGTTTAAAAAATTTTTCTTGCACTATTTTAAGACCTGTGTTACGATAATATTATCACATCCAATCATTGAGTTAATTATTTTATTTGTGCCATCAAGCATAAAAAGTTCCTTCGAAAAATCGTTAAAATTAAGGGTCTCGTGTAAAAGCGGGCTTTACGTTAGGAGGAAGCGAAAATGGCAGAATCTGGAAACAAATCATCCAGCCTTGTGGTACGGCTTATCGCGATAATCGGTCTTGGTGTCGCAGTTCTTACTTTTATACAGGTGTCCGTTCTTTCGGGCATAGCAAAAACCTATTCCCGGCAGGAAAGCCTTGACAGTTACGTTCGCTGGGTAGACTCTGTGGATACGACCCTTTCGGAAATTGTAGAAGGGTATTACAAGGATTTGCAGGTTTACATTGGCGCAGACGTAATGGAAGCCGGAGACGTTGATTTGGCTGGGGAATGGCTTTTCGCAAACGCAAACCTTAGGGCAAAGGAATTCGATTACATTATGATTGCAGGGCCGGACGGGCTTGCCTACACCGATTTGGGAAAACGCACCGACATTGCTGAGCGCGACTATTTTCAGGCCATTGTAAAAAACGGGCAGAGCAGGTTCATTGACAATCCTGTTGTGTCCAAGACTACCGGCGACAGGGTGGTTCACGTGGCTACTGCGCTCAAGGATGCAAAGGGCAAGACTTTTGCAATGGTTGCGGGTGTTATAAAGAACGACGTGTTGTCAAAACCGGTAAAGGAGCTTAAGGTTCCTAAAGGCGTGTGGCAGTTTTTGATTGACGGAAACGGCGGAATAATCTATCATCCCGCGGCAAAGGAAGGGGGAAATTTTCTTACGGCAGTTGACGAAGCCCACAAGGATTTGGTTGATGTTACCAAGCGGATGTTGGCAGGCGAAAAGGGTAACGCATGGATTACAGGTTGGACCGGCAGTAAAAAAGATTTGATGGTTTACTGCCGTGTTTCTGGAACTCCGTGGGGGCTTGGCTTTGTAATTCCAGGGCAGCTTATAGACGCACTCGGTTCAAGCATAAGGCGCTACACTATTGCATTTGGAATTTTCGTGCTTGTGATGATTCTTGTAATGGGAATACTTGTGCTTGTACGCTCATTAAAGCCATTGGGCATGGTAAAGGATACAATCAACGGCATTGCATCTGGTAATGCAGACCTGACCAAGAGAATCAACATAAAGTCGAACAACGAAATAGGGCAGGTTGTTTCCGGATTCAACACTTTTGCGGAAAAGCTTCAGAACATTATCCGTGACGTAAAGAATTCCAAGGATGAACTGAGCCTTGCAGGAGAAGACATGGATGCTTCTGCCCAAGATACGACATCGGCAATCTCGCAAATACTTGCAAACATAGAAGACGTGCACAGCCAGATTGTGGAACAGAGTTCATGTGTTGAAGAAACGGCCGGTGCGGTGCATGAGATTTCTTCCAACATAGCATCCCTTGAGCACATGGTTGAAAATCAGAGCGAGAAAGTTTCTGATGCGTCATCTGCAATAGAAGAGATGATTGGAAACATTCAGTCGGTTAACAGCTCGGTAGACATAATGGCCAGGTCTTTTGAAATGCTAAGGACGGAAGCCCATGCTGGATACACAAAGCAGCAGAACGTAAACGAAAGGATTCAGCAGATAGAAAATCAGAGCAAGATGCTTGCCGAAGCAAACTCTGCAATTGCTTCTATAGCTTCACAGACAAACCTTCTTGCAATGAACGCTGCAATCGAGGCGGCACATGCGGGAGAGGCAGGTCAGGGATTTTCTGTTGTTGCGGATGAAATTAGAAAGCTTTCCGAAACCTCTACTGTGCAGTCAAAGACAATTGGAGAGCAGCTTAAGCACATAAAGGATTCAATCAGGGATGTTGTTCAGGCTTCGAGTGAATCAAGCAAGGCTTTTGAATCTGTTTCCAACAAAATTGCGGATACGGATCAGCTTGTTATGCAGATAAAGTCTGCCATGGAGGTGCAGAATCAGGGATCCCAGCAGATAAGCCTGGCCCTTAGCGAAATGAACGACAGTACGCTGGAAGTTAGGAGCGCATCGTCGGAGATGTCTGCGGGAAACAGCGCAATTCTTGAGGAGATAAAGCGTCTGCAGGATTCGTCGGTTACGATGAAAAACAGCATGGACGAAATGAGCACCAGTGCAAGAAAAATCAACGAGACAGGTGGCATCCTGAGCGACATTTCCGGCAAGGTGAAAAATTCCATAAGCAAAATTGGCTCGCAGATTGATTTGTTCAAGGTTTAGACGGAAGAATTGGGGTGGCCGCAAAGTTAACACGGTTATCCCATTACAAATTCAGTGTAGTTTTCTTTTGTGACTACTGTAAAAGGGATTTCTGGATAGTTTTTTGAGAATGTAAGAGGGCATTTTGCATTGGCTTTGTTTGAGTTGTATTTGAATTCATATGCAGAAAAAGTTCCGTCTATTTCTTCAATAAAATCAACTTCCTGCATTTGTGTTGTTCGCCAAAAATAATATTTAGCTTTCTTGTTGTGGAAAGCATTGTTTTTAAGTCTTTCGCTGATTAAGAAATTTTCCCACAGAGAGCCTATGTCGGATCTTAAATTGCAAGGAGAAAAATTTGAGATGATGGCATTTCTTACACCATTATCATAGAAATAAATCTTTATGCTCTTCTTAAGTTCATTGCGTACATTACGACTGTATGCATGAAGATGAAAAATTACATAGGCCTTTTCCAACAAATCTACATAGCGTTGAACCGTCAAACTGTCTATTCCCAAAAAGTTTCCAAGTTCATTAAAAGAAACTTCACTACCAAGTTGCAAAGCCAAGGCCTGAAGGAGTTTTTCAATTATTGCCGGTTTTCTGACATCTTGAAATTCAAATGCATCCTTATACAAATAGCTTGAAACGGTATTTAATAGAATTTCTTTCTCTTCTCCAGGGTTGTTTACAACATCAGGATAAAAACCGTAGACAAGCCTGTTTTCCAGCTGCTTAATTTCATCGAGCAAGTTCGTATGATTGCAAAGTTCATTTGTGGAAAAAGGAAAAAGATTGTACTCAAATTTGCGGCCGGTCAAAGGTTCATTTATTGTATTTGATAAATCCAGAGAAGAAGATCCCGTTACTGCAAACTGAATGTCAGGAAAATTGTCATGGAGAATTTTAAGGGTAAGGCCAATATTTTTTATACGCTGAGCTTCGCCAATCACAATGAATTTTGAATTCCCTACAAGGGACTTAAAATGTGCTGAAGAATCTTGGGAAAGAATAGCTCTTACTTCACCTTCGTCGCAGTTCCAATATTGTACGGAATTTTCAGGCCTTATTTTTGAAAGCATTGTCTTTAAGAGGGTTGTCTTACCTACCTGCCGTGGACCAATAAGAATGATAACTTTTCCTTTTCCCAGTTTTGATTTAAGAATATTCTGCAAATCACGCTTAATCTCGTTCATAAGTAAAATAATAAGCTATTTTATGCCGAAAATCAATAAAAATTATAATATTTTTCGATTATATTCGTAAATTGTTATGATATTTTTCGATTAGGCCTTTTGCCTGTGGTTATTCTGATGTGAGTTATAAGTAAAAGCTATAGCTTCCTATATCAAATAAATATATATAACCTATTGACATTATAGGAAAATCATATTACTATGGCATCATACCTAGTAAAACAGTAGGTAATTAAATCTAAAGGCAGGAGGTTCACGACTTATGGAAATTTATTTTGAAGAGTTGGTTCGAGAAAATTTTAGGAACGGCCTCATGTGTTGCTGTTGTTAAAAATCCACCGGTAAGCGGGCAGCTTAAACACTTTATTTTTTTTAGAGAGGCAATACTATGGCAAATTTACATTTTGAAACATTACAGTTACACGTTGGTCAGGAACAGGCAGACCCAACAACAGATTCACGCGCAGTTCCTATTTATCAGACTACTTCTTACGTATTCCACAATTCAAAGCATGCGGCAGACCGTTTTGGCCTGGCAGATGCCGGCAACATTTACGGCCGTCTTACAAACAGCACACAGGATGTTTTGGAAAAGCGCATTGCGGCTCTTGAAGGTGGCGTTGCGGCTTTGGCTGTTGCAAGCGGTGCGGCGGCAATCACTTATGCGATTGAGGCGTTGGCTCAGGCTGGCGACCACGTTGTTGCACAGAAGACAATTTACGGCGGTTCCTACAACCTGCTTTCACACACGATTAAGCAGTTTGGCGTGGAAGCTACTTTTGTAGACGCCCACAATCTTGCGGAAGTTGAAGCTGCCATTAAGCCGAATACAAAGGCCGTCTATCTTGAGACCCTTGGCAATCCAAATTCCGATATTCCCGACATTGATGCAATTTCTGCGCTTGCCCACAAGCACGGTCTTCCTGTTGTGGTGGACAATACTTTTGGAACACCATACCTTATCCGTCCATTTGAGCACGGGGCAGACATTGTTGTTCACTCCGCAACAAAATTCATTGGCGGCCACGGAACAACGCTTGGCGGCATAATCGTTGACTCTGGCAAGTTTGACTGGAAGAAGAGCGGCAAGTACGCTCCGATTGCGGCTCCCAACCCAAGCTACCACGGCATTTCTTTTGCAGATGCTGTTGGCCCGGCTGCTTTCGTAACCTACATCCGTGCAATTCTTTTGCGCGACCAGGGTGCTTCCATTAGCCCGTTCAACGCATTCCTTCTTTTGCAGGGAACGGAAACTTTGAGCCTTCGTCTTGACCGTCACGTGGAAAACACAAAGAAGGTCATTGACTTCCTTAAGAATCATCCAAAGGTTACAAAGGTGAACCATCCTTCTCTTCCTGAGCATCCAGACCATGCCTTGTACCAGAAGTACTTCCCCAACGGAGGCGGTTCTATCTTTACGTTCGAGATAAAGGGCGGAAAAGATGCAGCGTGGAAGTTCATTGACAACCTGAAGATTTTCAGCTTGCTTGCAAACGTTGCTGATGTTAAGTCGCTTGTAATTCATCCTGCAAGCACAACCCACAGCCAGCTTAGCGATGAGGAGCTTGCCGATCAGGGAATCACACAGTCAACCATCCGTCTTTCCATAGGTACGGAGCACTACGAAGACATTATTGCGGACTTGAGCCAGGCTTTGGACAAGGCATAATAATTGGCAGAGTGATTGTTGGCAAAAAATACTTTTAATTTACAGGAGAATCTTATGAATAATATATCAAGGAAAATTTTGACATTGGGTTTGGCCCTTTCCGCACTCGGAATTTTTTCAGTGGCAAAGGCAAAGACAGGAAGAACTGTTGAGCAGATTAAAAAAAGCAAGACAATAAAAATTGCAGTTTTTAGCGACAAAAAACCATTCGGCTATGTTGATGAAAACGGCGACTACCAGGGTTACGACGTTTACTTTGGAAACCGTATTGCAAAGGATTTGGGCGTAAAGGTAAAGTATGTTCCTGTTGAGGCTGCTTCCCGCGTTGAAGTTCTTGCAACGGGAAAGGTGGACATTGTTCTTGCAAACTTTACGGTAACACCGGAGCGTGCCCAGAAGGTTGACTTTGCACTTCCTTACATGAAGGTGGCTTTGGGAATTGTTTCCCCAAAAAAGGCTTTGATTACGGATCCTGCCCAGCTTAACGGCAAGACTTTGATTGTTGCAAAGGGAACAACCGCCGAGTCTTATTTTTCAAAGAACTATCCGCAGATTAAGCTCTTAAAGTTTGACCAGTATTCCGAAGCATACAACGCTCTTCTTGACGGACGCGGAGATGCACTTTCAACGGACAACACGGAGGTTCTTGCATGGGCAATTGAGAATCCTTCTTTTGCGGTAGGTGCAGGTGCTGATTCAATCGGTAGCCTTGATGCTATTGCACCGGCTGTTCAGAAGGGCAACACAGACTTGCTTAACTGGCTGAACAATGAGATAAAGACCCTTGGAAAGGAAAGGTTCTTCCATGCCGACTACGAGGCAACGCTGCGTTCTGTATACGGAAAAGATTCTGATGCGGACAGCCTTGTTGTAGAAGGTGGAGCTTTATAATAGAAGTTTGTAATTGCCGGATTTGCTTGTCAGAATGCGTCCTGAGTTCAATTGATGAATGAGTTTTGATGGATGCGGGGCTTGCAGTCCGGCAGTTTTGGTTTTTAAGTCTGAAATATAAATGTGACGGTTGGGGTTGCCATGGATTTTGCGTTTATAAAAGAAGTTTTTCCAATGTATATTGAAGCGGCAATCCTTACCCTAAAAATTGGTTGCGCCGGGATTTTGCTTTCTTTTGTTACCGGTGCCTTGTGTGCCATAATCCGTTACTGGAAGCTTCCTGTCCTGCGTGTGGTTGTCCGCGTTTATACGGAACTTTCCAGAAACACTCCCCTTTTAATACAGCTCTTCTTTTTATATTTTGCCCTACCCAAGCTTGGAATAAAGCTTTCTGGTGAACAGTGCGGCGTTATAGGGCTTACCTTTTTAGGCGGCTCCTATATGGCAGAAACTTTTCGAAGCGCACTTGAGACTGTTGGCCGCAATCAGTTGGAGAGCGGAATGTGTGTTGGGCTTAACCGCATTCAGCTTGTGCAGCACGTGGTTCTTCCTCAGGCACTGAATGTTTCTGTTCCCGGCCTTGTTGCCAATATTATTTTCTTGCTAAAGGAAACTTCCGTTTTTAGCGCAGTTGCCCTTGCGGACTTGATGTTTGTTGCAAAGGATTTGATAGGTCTTTATTACAAGACAGAAGAGTCGCTTGTGCTTTTGGTGCTTGCCTATGCGGTGATTCTTTTGCCAATTTCCATTTTTTCTTATTATATTGAGCGGAGGTTAAAGTATGCACAGTACGGAAATGTTTGATTCCATATCGCTTTCTTTTTCTGTTCTGCTCAAGGGAAAGAATTTTGTGCGTCTTCTTGCAGGCTTGGGGGTTACGATTAAAATTGCCCTTATTTCAATTCTGCTTTCGCTGATTTTGGGATTTTTGTTCGGAATGCTGATGACCCGGAAAAACAAGTGCATCCGTTTTCTTTCGCACGTCTATCTTGAGTTCATGCGGATTATGCCGCAGATGGTTCTTCTTTTTATTGCCTATTACGGAATTACCCACGCTTTTGGAATTTCCATTTCTGGAGAGGCGGCTTCGGTCCTTGTCTTTACGATGTGGGGAATGGCCGAAATGGGAGACTTGGTTCGCGGGGCTTTGCAGAGTATTCCAAGGCATCAATATGAGAGCGGAAGGGCTATAGGTCTTGGCGAAAGGCAGATTTTCTTCTATATAATTATTCCGCAGACGGTGCGCCGTTTGGTTCCGCTGAGCATGAATCTGATTACGCGCATGATAAAGACAACTTCGCTTGTAGTTTTTGTCGGTGTGATTGAAGTTGTAAAAGTAGGGCAGCAGATTATTGAGGCAAACAGGCTTACAATTCCTTCTGCTTCCATTGCGGTGTATGCCCTTATTTTCTTTATGTATTTTATTGTGTGTTGGCCGCTTTCACTTTTAGCAGACAAGCTCGAGAAAAAACAGAAGAATACTTCCGGAGAATGATATGGCACTTTTGGAAATAAATAATCTTGAAAAATCTTACCGCGAGGCAGGCGGAATTTTGCGCGGCGTTTCTTTGAAGGTGGAGAAGGGTGAAGTTGTTGTTGTCTTGGGGCCTTCGGGCTGTGGAAAGTCAACCTTGCTCCGCTGCATAAATGGGCTTGAAAGCATTCAGGGCGGCGAGATTTATCTTGACGGAGAGCTTATTTCAAACAGAAAGAAAGACATGCATGTTATCCGTCAGAAGGTTGGGATGGTCTTTCAAAGCTATGACTTGTTTCCGCACATGACGGTTTTAAAGAATGTTTTGCTTGGCCCGGTAAAGGCACAAAAGCGCAATAAGGAAGAGGTTGCCAAACAGGCAGAAAGCCTCCTTGAGCGGGTAGGGTTACTTGAAAAAAAGAATGCCTATCCTCGGCAGCTTTCTGGTGGGCAGAAGCAGCGTGTTGCTATTGTACGCGCCCTCTGCATGAACCCGGAGCTTCTTTTGTTTGATGAGGTTACGGCAGCTCTTGACCCGGAGATGGTTCGCGAAGTTCTTGATGTTATGATGGATTTGGCAAAGGAAGGTCGCACCATGCTGATTGTTACCCACCAGATGGAATTTGCAAAGGCTGTTGCGGACAGAATTGTTTTTATAGACGACGGAATAATTGTGGAAGAAAATACTCCTGAAGAATTTTTTTCTTCTCCAAAAACAGAGCGTGCCAAAAAGTTTTTGGAAGCATTCAAGTTCTAGCAGAAAATTTCCTGCATCCACATGCGCAGGAAGCGGTCTGTAAAGGTGATTCCGTCTTCCCAATATTTTTCTTCGGTCTTTTTTAGGATTACGTTTTCGCAGCAACCCCAAAGCCCGGAGATTAGAATGCCAATGTCGAGCGCTATGTTTTTTGACTTTGCCATTCCTGATTTTACGGCTTCGCGCAAGAGCCGTTCTCCTGTTCTGTTGCAGGCATAGTATTTTTCCAAATATTCTTTTGGCCCTTCTTCCATAGATTTTATTCCCTGCATGACCAGAAGGGATTTTCTTGGGTTTTCAAAACACCAGTCGCGGAAAGCTTTTGCCGCCGCAAGAACGCGTTTCTTTGGATTTTTTTCCTGCTCTGCTGCATTGCTTATGTGCTCGTTCAGTTTTAGAATGCAGCTCAATGCCACGGCCTGAAAGAGTTGGGTTTTGTCTTTGTAATAATGGTAAATGAGCGTGGCCGTAACATTGCATTCCGACGCTATTTCCCTCATGCTGATTTGGTCAGGATTTTTTTTTAGCAAAAGGGCGAGCGTTTTTTCTATGACAAGCCCTTCGATTTCTGTGTTGGGGTTACGCATTTTTCTTTGTCCCGGAGATGTTTACTTTTTTACAAATCTTGAATCCTGATGATTTTAGGATTTCCTTTACAGCCCTTAATGCTCCTGATGATTGTCCGCATAGATAGTTGAAGGGGAAGATTGTTGTGCATGCTGTAACAATTACCGACTTTTTGCCCTTGTGCAGTGGGATTGGAATGCCAAGCTTGCTTTCTCCCATCAGCACTGGAACCAGGCGGTCAAAAAGCATTTTGAGCTTTCCGTTCATGTTGCCCCAGTAAACAGGCGTGCCTACAAGGAGCATGTCGCAGGCCTTTATTTCTTCCGCAACCCTGTGGGCATCGTCATTTGGTAAGATACAGTTTTTGTCCGTGCGACATTTCATGCAGCCACAACAGGCTTTTATTTGCAGGCTGTTTACGTCTTCCCAGATTACATTGGCTTTGTTGCTTCTGTCTTTTTCTATTTTACGCACAAGTTCTTCTGTCTGGGTCTTTAGTGCGGTGTATACGTTTCCGTTTTTGCGCGGGCTTCCGTTTAAGACCAGTATGTTCTTTGTCATGGTAACGCTCCGTTTGGGATTAATTTAACTGTTTTAATATAACACTGTTAAATTAATTCTGTCAAGGGTGTTTACAAAAATATTCAATGGTGTTAGAATACGGCAATTTTAATCAAAAAAGAGGATTTCTATGTTAAAAGTGCTTGAAAAAATTTCTATCACTGTAAGTAAACTGATGGCTCTGATTGTAATTGCGGTTGCAGCCTTGGCGCTCTTTGTTCCGCAGTCATGCAACTGGATTAAGACAAGTTCCATCAACTGGCTTTTGGGAATTGTAATGTTTGGAATGGGTCTTACCCTTAAGCCAAGTGATTTTAAGGTTGTGTTCAGCAGACCGCTTGATATTATCATTGGTTTTTTGGCACAGTTTATTCTTATGCCGCTTATTGCATTTTTTCTGATTAAGGCTTTTAATTTGCCTACAGAACTTGCAGTTGGTGTAATGCTTGTTGGTACTTGCCCGGGTGGAACTTCTTCCAACGTAATGACCTACATGGCAAAGGGCGATGTTCCACTTTCCGTTGGCATGACGGCTGTTTCTACTCTTTTTGCTCCCTTGCTTACACCTTTCCTTACATGGGTTTACCTTCGCACAAGTGTAGACGTTAATGTTTTGGGAATGTTCCTTTCTATTATAAAGGTTGTTCTTGTTCCGATTGTGTTGGGCTTGATTATTAACCGCTTCTTCTCTAAGTTTACACAGGCGGCTGTTAAGGTTTTGCCGCTTATTTCTACAATTGCAATTGTTGCAATCGTGGCGTCTGTTGTTTCTGCAACGTCTGCAAAGCTTCTTTCTACAAGCCCCATTATTTATCTTGTTGTAATTTTGCACAACCTCTTGGGCTATGCTTCTGGCTACGGTGCTGGAAAAATTTTGCGCAGGGGTGAAAAGAAGAGCCGCACTCTTTCTATTGAAGTTGGTATGCAGAACTCTGGTCTTGCAACGTCTCTTGCTGTTTCACATTTTGCACAGTACCCGTTGGCTTCTATTCCGGGCGCAGTATTTAGCACATGGCACAATATTTCCGGTGCAATTTATGCCAACATTCTGGCAAGCAGAAAGCCTAAGGATGAGGAATAAATAAAGCTGTAAGGGGGATTGCACTTTGTTGTAATCCCCTTTTTTGTTGCTGCAATCTAACATTTGTTGGACACGGAAAACGCCGCCTAATCTTGACGACTTTAATAATACTGAATATACTTAAGTTACGATGGATAACAAAGGTGTTTTGGATTCGTTGTTGCGCTCTTTTGGCAGCTACTATGACGTAAAAACTGAAGGTGTTTTGCCGCCGTTTGCTGCCCAGGCGACTTTTAATATGCACAACGAGCAGTATTTTTTAGTCAAAGCGGCGCAGATTGCGCAGATTGATTCAAATGAATTTGTTTACATCGCAAGCGAAGAGAACCTTAATCAGCAAAAAATAAATGAATTGGCGGATGCGGCATGGTCTGACGGTCTTTCCAAAGTAAAGCCTGACTCTAACCACCGCAATTCCGACGTTACGCTAATAATCATTTGCAATAAAATAGAAGAAAATTCATTCAGCCTTGTAAAAAAGCTTAAGCATTACAAGTCTTACATGTTTGGCTTTCATGGCTGGAGCAATTTTAGGGCATTGGCATACGAAGTTTCCACTGGCAAGACGGTCACAAACAGACTGGGCAAACCGTTAAAGAAGCTTGTTTGCAATCTATAAAAAACTTAAGAGGCTGTTTCAAAAGTCATGCTGGGGTTCTTTGCTAAGCTCAGGATGCACTTTTGAAGCTGCTTCTAAAATCTCTTGAGGAGGAGATGAAAAATGACAGCATTATTGATTATTATTGCTGCAATTGTTTTGCTTTTCATTGGCTACGTTTTCTACGGCTCATGGCTTGCAAAGCAGTGGGGTATTGACCCTTCAAAAAAGACGCCTGCCAATTCAATGACGGACGGTGTTGACTATGTTCCTGCAAAACCAGCTGTTTTGATGGGACACCACTTTTCTTCTATTGCCGGTGCGGGTCCGATTAACGGTCCAATTCAGGCAGCAGTGTTCGGATGGGTTCCTGTATTCCTTTGGTGTGTAATCGGAGGAATCTTTTTTGGTGGACTCCAGGACTTTGGTTCTTTGTTTGCATCCGTACGCCACGAAGGTAAGTCTGTTGGCGAAATTATTAAGGATTCAATGGGCAAGACTGCTAAAAAGCTCTTTATCATATTTGCCCTTCTTGTTTTGATTCTGGTTATTGCTTCTTTTGTTAACGTTGTTGCCGGAACATTCTTTACAAAGGCTAACGAGGCCGGCAAGGTTGCGTTTGGTTTTGTAACAAATCCTACCAACAACCAGACTACTGCAATCATTTCCGTAATGTTCATCGTTCTTGCTGTAATCTACGGAATTCTTACAAACAGATGCGGTCTTAAGACTCTTCCTGCTACAATCATCGGCATTGTTGGAATTGTAGTTTCTATTGCAGTCGGACTTAAGTTTGGCCTTGCAATGAGCCGCACAACATGGATTATCCTGATTGGCGTTTACATTGCGGTTGCTTCCCTTATTCCTGTTTGGATTATGCTGCAGCCACGCGACTACCTTTCAAGCTTCCTGCTTTATGCAATGATGCTCGTTGCATTCGTTGGTATTATCGTTTCTGCATTTACCGGCGGTGCAAGTTTTGAAATTCCTGCATTCAACTCTGCAAAGCTTGGTGCCATGTTCCCAACATTGTTCATTACAGTTGCTTGCGGTGCATGTTCAGGCTTCCACTCCCTGATTGCAACAGGTACTTCTTCCAAGCAGCTTGACAACGAAAGGAATGCAAAGGCCATCGGTTACGGTTCAATGCTTATTGAATCTGCACTTGGCATTATTTCCTTGATTGCCGTTGGTATGGTTTACAACAAGTGGATTGACAAGGGCTACGGTTCACCTTCTGCCGCATTCGGTGCTGGTATTGCAATCATGTTCGGAAAGGAAGGCACAGGCGTTTACAACACAATCAACGCTCTTCTTACCCTTGCAGTTTCTGTATTCGCACTTACTTCTTTGGATACAGGTACACGTCTTAGCCGCTTTATGTTCAGCGAATTGTTCCTTAAGGACAGCGAAAAGACTTGGAAGGATGCAAAGGGTGTACGCAAGCTTTTGGCACATCCGCTCTTTGGTACAAGCCTTATGGTTGTAATTGGTTGTATTCTTGGTGGCCTTTCACTTTCTCAGATTTGGGGCCTCTTTGGTGCAGCAAACCAGCTCTTGGCAGGTATTGCCCTTATGGCTGTTGCCGCATGGCTTGGTGAAGTTGGCAAGAACAACAAGATGTTCTTTATTCCTACAATCTTCATGCTTGCCGCAACACTTACATTCCTTGTAAAGAAGATAATTGAAAAGGTTGGCGTTGTCGGTTCAGGAAAGTCTGTCTGGGGCGACTGGTTCCAGCTTGCTTTTGCCGCAGCAATGGCAATTCTTGCAGTTATCCTTGTTATTGAAGGTGCTAAGACCTTTAAGAAGCAGGCTTCTAAGAAATAAGCTGAATGCAGTTGCCGGTAAAATCCGGTGATTGCAGTTTGCAAAATAAAAGCCCGGTCGGGTCAAGGCGCATTGTCTTGGATTCTGGCCGGGCTTTTTTGTTTTTTTTGCGGCGCTTGCCTTGTTCAACAAAACGTTCCATAAAAGAACATCTTGCCATTTTTTCCATGGGTAACAAGCAGCGCCATGGACGGCGCGTCAGGTCTTAGCGTAAGAATGCGCGGGTTTTTGCAGAAAACCCGTAGTAAAAAATGGCAAGGAGGCCGTTTTTTACGGGCTTTCCGGGGCTTGCCCTCTCGGCCGGTGCTGCGCACGCACTTCGTGCCCCCTCCAATCCCTGCCGTGCCTGTTTTGCAAACTCTAAAGCGATGCCCTGTAAATTGCTTCCACGTCGCTTGGGGTTAGCTTTTTCCAGCCGTTGATTGTTCCGATTGAACCGCATGCTTTTTTTGCCATTTCTGCAAAGTGCTCGTCTGTAATTCCGAGCTCTGAAAGCGATGATTTTAGGCCCAGTGTTTTGTAGAAGAATTCCTTTGTTTTTTCTATTGCTGCTTTTGCGCTTTCCATTTTGTCTTTGCCCTGTGGAAGCCCCCAGACATTAGTTCCATAGTCGCAGAATTTTTGTGCGGTGATTTCGTCAAGGACAAATTCCATCCAGTGGGGCGTTATTATGGCAAGTCCAAGTCCGTGGGTTATGTCGTAGACGGCGGAAAGCTGGTGTTCTATTGGGTGGCAGCTCCAGGGGGACTTGTTGCAGCCACTTATGTAGCCGTTTATTGCCCAGGAAGAAGTCCACATAAGGTTTGCGCGGGCTTCGTAGTCGTCCGGCTTTGCAAGGGCAATGGGGGCGTACTTGATTACGGTTTTCATCATGGCTTCCATGCTGCGGTCAAGCATGTAGAGTTCCTGGTTTGTGTTAAAGTAGACTTCCATTATGTGGGAAAGAATGTCTGCGCTACCGCATGCGGTTTGGTAAGTGTTAACCGAGTATGTAAGAAGTGGGTTGCAGAAGGCCGCCTTTGGAAAGAGGTGCTTGTCCGTAAGGCCTGTTTTTTCATCCGTTTCCGGGTTGCTGATTACGCAGGTTGGATTCATCTCGGAGCCGGTTGCGGAAATTGTTAGCACTGTGATGACGGGAAGCGTTTCTTGAATCTTTTCTTTTTTTGCCATGAAGAGCCAGGGGTCAAAGTCTACGAGTGCTGCTGCGGATATGAGCTTTGCGGCATCCATCGCAGAGCCTCCTCCTGCCGCTACGATTACTTCTATTTTGTTTTCTTTGCAGAGAGCCGCTCCTTTGCGGACACTTTCTATGCGGGGGTTGGGTTCAACACCGGCAAGTTCAAATAGGCTTGCACCGGCTTTTTTTACCTGTTCTGCAAGGGCATCGTAAAGGCCTGTCTTTTTTATTGAGCCTCCGCCGTAGACAAGCAGGACTCTTTTTCCATAGCGGGAAATTTCTTCGCTCAAGTGTTCGATTTGATTTGGACCAAAATAATTTTTTGTGGGAATGTCATAGATAAAATTTGTCATGTTTGCTCCTGAAAGTTGCTTCTATTATATACTTTGCCTAGCATAGAAAACAAGTGCCAGTGTTGCGCAATATAAAAATACGAACTTGTCTGGCGGGTCCCAGTAACGGAAAAAATCAAGGAATCCTCCCTAAAGGGGCCCTCCTTGCTTTTTTCCTACGTCCCACCGACCAAATTCGTATTTTTGTTCTTGACAATAAGTAAAGAGCCATGGAGGGCGGCTTAGCGCATGCAGAATTGCGTAGCGATTCTGCAATCCATGGGAAATCCACGGAGGGATTTTCCATGGCGACCTACGCCGCCGTGGAGGGGCGCGATAGCGTTGCTGACGGCGCAGGTCCCTGAGCTATGTCGAAGGGCCGGAGCCGGCAGCAATGGAGGGGGTAGGGCCCCCCGGAACCCCGGTTCTCGCAACGAAGTTTCAAGCGAGGGCGGTGACGCAAAGGCATGGCTGTCGAGTTAGCCAAAGAGCAAAATGGTAGAGCGGAAAAAAGTACCGTCCAGAATATAAGGAAACAGACCCTGAATCGAGTTCAGGGTGACAGTTCTTCATTCAGGGTGACGTGTTGCGTTCATGGTGACGGTTTTGCATGCATGGTGACGTAATCCTCTTGCGTGTACTTTAAAAAAAAATCCGAATGGTATATAATGTGAAAGAAATTTTTTACTAGAAGGTTTTTTATGGCAATGGTTATCTTAACATTGAACTGCGGTTCTTCTTCCGCAAAGTATCAGGTTTACGACTGGGACAAGAAAGAGGTTATGGCAAACGGTGTAGTGGAGCGCATTGGAATTGAAGGCTCCTGCATCACCCACAAGGCAAAGGGAAAGAAAACGGAAATAACAAGCCCCTGCCCAACACACAAGGAAGCAATTGAATTAATCATCAAGGAAATTACGGATCCGGAAGTTGGCGTTATAAAGTCAATGGACGAAATTGGAGCCGTAGGACACCGCGTTTTGCACGGCGGAGAAAAGTTCACAAAGTCTGTCCTTATTACACCGGAAGTTCTTGACGGCTTCCGCGAAGTAATAGACCTTGGCCCGCTCCACATGCCTGCAAACATCATGGGTATTGAGGCAGCCCAGAAGGTTATGCCAAACGTTCCGCATGCAGCAATCATGGACACAGCCTGGCACCAGACCATGCCTGAAGAAACATTCATGTATGCAATTCCCCGCGAATGGTACACAAAATATGCAGCCCGCCGCTACGGCTTCCACGGAACATCTTTCCTGTATACCGCAAAGCGTGCAGCTGTTCTGCTTCACAAAAAGCCTGAGGACACAAACCTCATCATCTGCCACATTGGAAACGGTTCTTCCATGTGCGCAGTAAAGAACGGCAAATGCTACGACACAACAATGGGTATTACCCCGCTCGAAGGCCTTGTTATGGGAACAAGATGCGGCGACCTTGACCCGGCACTTCCATTCTACATCATGCGCAAAACAGGCATGAGTGCAGACGAGATGGACACTGCGCTTAACAAGAAGTGCGGCTGCCTTGGCATTACCACAAAATATTCAGACCGCCGCGACATAGAAATTGACGCAGCAAAGGGAGACAAGCTTTGCCAGCTTTCAATAGAAATGGAAGCCTTGCGCATAAAGAAATACATTGGTGCATTTGCCGCAGAACTTGGCCGCGTTGACGCAATCGTTTGGACGGCAGGCGTTGGCGAGCGCGGACCAATTACCCGCTTTAAGGCATGCTCCGGTCTTGAAAACTACGGAATCAAAATTGACGCTCAGAAAAACGAATGGAGCTTTACCGGCAACGCAGAAACATGCATCAGTGCAGACGACAGCGCAACAAAGATTTTTGTAATCCCAACAGACGAAGAGCTTGTTATGACGGAAGACGCCTACGCCCTTATGAAGGGAACTTACGACGTTCACACAAACTTTACCTATTCCTTCCAGGATCCCTCTTACGTAAACAAAGCGCGCGAAGAAGGCCTTAAAAAGGATATGGAAAAGCGCCCCCACTTGGCAGACGTAATTGTTCGCCCATAAGGCTTGGGTAAAAAAAATATTCTGATTTTGCCGTCTGGATTTTTTCTGGGCGGCAATTTTTTTGTCCTACAAATGTTTGGAGAAAGAACACCTTTGCATTTTTTCTTATCTGCAAACAAGCAGCACCATGGAGGGTGCGTCATTTGTTGGCAAAAACTTGTAAGAAAAAATGCCAAGGAGGTCATTTTTTAGGGGCTTTCCAGGGTTCCGGCTTTCGCCTCCATTCTCGCAAAGCGAGAACGGCTACGCCGCCCTTCCAATCCCTGCCGCTACTTTATTTGCAAACGAAAAAAAGCCAGTAATTTTTATGGAAAAACTCACTGAGTTTTTAAAAATTCTCACTGACTTTTTTAAAATTCTCACTGAGAATTTTTGCACTTTTCACTGCGGTTTACAAAGGCACAGTTTTTTTCTATTATATCTCTTATCCGAGAAATGATTTTTATTCAACAAAAGACGCTGGGGGTTCTTCCCTGATGAAGCAAAGCAACATACTTTATGGATTGAATGATGAAAAAAGAATATCACTATTTTTTTAATGAGTGTTGTGGCAAACATAGAAAAAATATTAGGTTTCTTGATTGGACGCAACTTATTTGGAGAATAAATAATGAATAAGATTTATAGATATTGCCTAAATACAAAGTCAGATGATCCAAAATGTATTATAAGGAACTATTTGCAAGAAAGAAAAATAAAATATTCAGATAAATATCTATTGGTTTTTGAGATATCGGATTCAGCTCCTTACTTTAATGATGTCATCAACTTCATGAATGCTAAATTAAAAGATGAACCACAAATTAGATGTGAGTATTCAAAGAAAGAACTTTCAGAAGCAAAGTATTTAGATATCTGGTTAAAAAAATATTCCGGTTATCCACAGCCTGATGATGTTGATGATATAAAGGATTCATATCTGAATTATACATTTGACATGACAAACTATTGTACGGAATGCGGAAACGGTCTTGTTCAGAAGGATTCTTTTTACCTGAAAAAATCATTTAACATAGAAAAAATACGTTTTGGCGGCGTGTACTGGATATATGACACATTCTTTATTACAACGGAGCTTCGGGATTGGTTCATAAAAGAAAAGTTTACAGGAATAGAATTTATTCCTGTAAAAAATATCAGAACTAAACAAATTGTTGATAATATTGTTCAGTTAAAAATCAACGCAATATTTCCAGAAAAGCTGAAATTTGATACTAAAGAAGTGATTAACTGTAAATCATGTAATACAATAAAAAATCTGAGAAAGGATGATTCTGAAATCTTCGCACCAAAAGAAATTTTAAAAGATTTGGATAAGGATTTTTATTTGAGCCAAGAATGGCACGGAGCTGGGCTTTTATGTTGTAAAAGTGTATTAATTTCCAATCGGGTGTACAAGTTTTTTGTTGATAATAAGATTAAAAATATAAATCCAGAACCCATTAAGTTTATATAATGCTTTTACTGCGGTTTACAAAGGCACAGTTTTCTTCTATTATATTGAAAAAATCGCAACGCGCTTCTGATTGATATGGATTAGTTTATGTTTGTTATTGGTTTAATAGTGTCTATACTGTTGGGGTTAGGTATACAAATAATTCGCACGGGAAAAAAGCTTTCAAAGAAAGGCTTGATAATTACTATATTTGTAATTTCTTTATGCTATGTTTTGGGGTATCTGTTCGTTAAGTATAACCAGCTTCCTGGTATAACTATTTGTGATTAGGATAAGAGTTATGATTTTTGAAAAATTTTTAACATACATAATACCGATTTTGGATATTCAAAGGCAAAGCAAAACAATAAGCAATCGAGAAACATAAAAGGCATAATACTAGGTCTTTTTATGGTAATAGTTTCCTTATTGTTAACTTTATGGAGTAAAGGATGAAAAAAGAGTATCACTATTTTTTTAATGCAGCTAACGATAGAAGAGGGAAAATTGTAAATTTTTTAGATGCAAATGCTATTAAGTATTCGACGGCTGGCGATTGTATTTCTTTGAGAGTTTATGATGATAACTTGTATTTTAATCAGATTGTTAAACTTTTTAAGAAAATATCGGTTTCTCCAACAGTAACATGTGAATATTCAAAAAAGGAACTTTCCGAGGCAAAGTATTTAAGTATCTGGTTAAAAAGGTATTCTGGATATCCTCAGCCAGAAGCAATTGGTGTTAAGGATTCCTACTTCAATTACACTTTCGATATTACAAACTTTTGCACAAATTGTGGAAATGGTCTTGTTCAGAAGGATTCTTTTTATCTAAAGAAATCTTTTAACATAGAGAGAATAAGATTCGGCGGTGTTTACTGGGAATATGACACATTCTTTATTACAAAAGAATTGCAGGATTTGTTTGTAAAAGAAAAGTTTACAGGAATTGAATTTGTCCCGGTAAAGAATATCAAGACAAAACAAATTGTTGATAACATTGTTCAATTAAAAATTAATGCTGTATTCCCTGCAAAATTAAAATATGAAGTTGAAAAGGTAATAGATTGCAAGCAATGCGGATTAAAACGTGATGTAATAAAAATGGATTCCGAATTGTTTACTCCAAAAGAAGCATTAAAAGATTTAGATAAAGATTTTTATTTAAGCCAAGAATTTCACGGTGATGGGCTTTTGTGCTGCAGAAGTGTATTAATCTCAAACCGCGTCTACCAATTTTTTGTTGACAACAAGATAAAAAACATTTGTGCAGAACCTGTTAAGTTTGTATAATGCTTTTTTCTATCATGTTGGCAGTTATCAGAAGGGGAGAGAATAATGAGAAATGCTAAAAACCTGATTGTTGTTTTGTTTGTGTTAAGTTTTTGCCGCTTGTATGCTTACGATTATCCATGGCCTGTGGATTATAAGATTAAGAATAAGACGCTTGAAGAGATAAATAAAATTGTTTGGGATGCTGTTTATGAAAATCCTGAGTTTCATGTTTATGTGTTGGATGGTGATGGATATAAACTAAGCCTGAAAATGGATGAACCGTATAAACTGAGTGATGGTGCAAAGGAATGGATGACAAGGGAGGGGATAATAAAAGATGATTGGTATTATTTTCCCCTGTCTGTTGATGCAACTGTTTATCTGTATGACGTGAACGCTGCCGTTCATTTTTTTATTCCACAATTCACAACTGGGAAAATAGTTATTAGGCTTGACGGCTATTCTTTTGCGTATGAACTTGTTGAAGATCAGATACGCCCTAAAAAAAATTGCAAGTGGTTTTCCTTTAACGATGTAGAGCCAACAAAACAAGAAATTCCAATCAAGGAAAGTTTTGAAAAGAATTTCTTGAGCAAACTCGACCTTGAATGGAAGTATGAAAAGCCATTTTGCTTGGACAGGGGACTTTCAAAATTTTTGACTCTGTTCAGAAAGCGGAAGGCTTTTCCTGATGACTGAAAGAAAAAGGTACTGGCTTTTTGCTCTTCCTACCGCAGAACAAATCTCTTGACAGCCAGAGGATTATACTATAATTTATAGATGATAAGTCCTTGCCAATCAAGGCGGCAGGCAACTTAAGTGTCTGTTAGGCGTTTTAAAGCAAAGTGTCGGATTCGGCGGGCGGTGCTTTGCATAGTCTTTGATGGTTCTCCAAGCAAGCCAGCAGCTGAATGTAGGTTTTATGACCGAAAGAAAATGGAAAGATGGAAAGCTCTGCGATTGGCGCGGAGCTTTTTCTTTTTGGGAGAGACGATGTCAGATATTTTAGAAGCCGCAAGGGCTTTTACAAATTTATTGGATATAGAATATCAGCTTGTTCTTGGTAGAAAAATAAAATTATTCCAATATCTATTACATTCAACGAGAATAACTTTTTTCATTTAGCTGGCTTACATTATTTGACAGATAGAACAAAGATTTTATTTGGTGACAGGGCAATCTTGCTTCAGAAGATATTAAGTAATATTATAACGATAAATCAGATAAGTTCTTCAAGGTGTTACTATGAAATCAAAGAAAGAATAGATTATCTTATATATCTTGAACAGATTCTTGATGATAATAAAACCGTATTCAAATATAATCCTCATTTAGAGATATTTTCTGCAATTCAGGCGGAATTCCTTATGAAAAATGAAGTGAAATCTCGCAATGTATTCACCTTTCTTTCACAGGATAAATCAACTGGAAAGTATTTCTGCCGCTCCTTCTTTCCTCAAACTGATAAGGATTATTCAATCGGACAGACAAACTGGACATTACTTTATAAAAAGAAGATTCAAAAATCAACAGGAATAGAAACTGTTCTTTATGACAGGCTGAAGAAAGATTTTTAGTTCTGTTAGCTATAGCTTGATTTACAAAATCACATCTACAGATGCCGAAACGAGTTCGGCATGACTGTTGGAGATTAAGTGTCTTTCCTTTGCGGAAACGCCTTTTATGCAGACAACCGGTTAGGGATTGTAGGGGCGGCGAAGCCGTTGCGATAGCAATGGAGGGGGTAGGGCCCCCCGGAACCCCGGAAAGCCCGACCTGCCGAATGGCAGGGAACCGCCAGAAGAGAATGGAAAAGACTTTGGGGCTGAGGATTGGATTTTATTGCCTTGACAAAAAGCGTAAAAAACTATAGTGTATAGATAATTATATGAGAGGCGATGTGACTAATAATTCTTGCCGGGTGCAGAGAGTGCCAGCGAGTTGTTATTCATATCGCTTTTTTTGTTAGTAAAATTGTACGGGGGAAAATATGGCAACTAACGTTCCAGAACTTTTTGGAAGCATGGTATTCAACCAGAAGGCAATGCAAGCACGTCTTTCTAAGGAAACATTTAAGGCGCTAAAGAAGACGCTGGACAACGGGGAACCGCTCCAGCTTGACGTTGCAAACCAGGTTGCCCACGCAATGAAGGAATGGGCCATAGAAAAAGGTGCAACCCACTTTACCCACTGGTTCCAGCCGCTTAACGGTATAACTGCGGAAAAGCATGATTCTTTTATTACGCCGCAGGATGACGGAACTGTAATAATGACTTTTAGCGGAAAGGAGCTTGTTAAGGGTGAACCGGACGCTTCTTCTTTTCCGTCTGGTGGCCGCCGCGCAACTTTTGAAGCCCGCGGTTACACGGTTTGGGATCCTACTGCCTATCCCTTTATTAAGGAACATACGCTTTGCATTCCAACGGCATTCTGCTCTTACACGGGGGAGGCCCTGGACAAAAAGACGCCTTTGCTGCGTTCAATGGAAGCTTTGAACAAGCAGACCCTCCGCATTCTTCGCCTTTTTGGCAACAAGACTGTGAATCACATTGTAACGACGGTTGGCGCAGAGCAGGAATATTTTCTTGTGAACGAAAAGCTTTATGAGCAGCGCAAGGACCTTCGTATGACCGGGCGCACTCTCTTTGGTTCAAAGCCGCCAAAGGGTCAGGAGATGGACGACCAGTACTTTGCGGCGCTAAAGCCAATCATCGTAAAGTACATGGAAGACCTGAATGATACCCTGTGGAAGTACGGAATTCTTAGCAAGACTGAACACAACGAGGCTGCTCCTGCCCAGCACGAGATGGCTCCAATTTTTACTACGACAAATCTTTCTACTGACCAGAACCAGCTTACCATGGAAGTGATGAAGAAGGTTGCCCGCCGCCACGGACTTGTATGCCTTTTGCACGAGAAGCCTTTTGAAGGTGTAAACGGTAGCGGAAAGCACAACAACTGGTCAATGAGCACGAATGAGGGGGAGAATCTTCTTGAACCGGGCGCAACTCCGGAAAAGAATGCCCAGTTCCTTTTGTTCCTTACGGCAATCATTAAGGCTGTGGACGAAAACCAGGATTTGCTCCGCATTAGTGTTGCATCTGCCGGTAACGACCACCGCCTTGGAGCGCACGAGGCACCGCCTGCAATAATTAGCGTCTATCTTGGCGATGAACTTTATGCGGTTCTTGAGTCCATTAAAGACGGCAAGCCTTACGACAACAAGGCAAACCTTAAGATGACAATTGGCGTTGACGTTCTTCCGCAGATTCCAAAGGATTCAACTGACCGCAACAGGACAAGCCCCTTTGCCTTTACCGGAAACAAGTTTGAATTCCGCTCCGTGGGTTCAAGCCTTAGCATTGCAGGCCCAAATACAACTTTGGACAGCATTGTTGCCTTTACCCTTGGCCAGTTTGCAGATGAACTTGAAAAAGCGTCCGACTTTAACAGTGCATTGCAGGCCCTTATAAAGAGGGAGATTACTGCCCACTGGAGAATCCTCTTTAACGGTAACGGCTACGATGCAAGCTGGGTAAAAGAAGCGGAAAAGCGCGGCCTCTTGAACCTGCGCACCCTTCCCGATGCGGTGGCACATTATCTTGACAAAAAGAACATCAAGCTCTTTACCGACCTTGGCGTTTACACTGATGTTGAGATGAAGAGCCACTACGACATAAAGCTTGAAAAATACTGCAAGGTTCTGAACATAGAAGTTGAGACTATGCTTGAGATGATAAACAAGGACATTTTGCCTTGCGCATTCAGGTACATCAACGAAGTTAGCAGTGCGGCCATAAACCTTAAGGCTCTTGTTCCAGGGGCAAGGGCTTTTGCTCAGGAAAAGCTTTTGGAAAAATTGGATGCGCTTGTGAACGAGCTTGCGGAAAAGGAAGCGGACTTGAGCAGCTGCCATGCCAGGGCAAAGCAGAACGAGGATTTTATGGCACAGGCCAGAGCCTACGCGGATGAAGTTATTCCTGCTATGGCAAAAGCGCGTGCCGTTGCCGACGAGATAGAGCCACTCCTGTCAGAATCTTGCAAGCCTTATCCTAGCTATGAAGACCTGCTTTTTAGGATTTAAGACTCTATTTTTAAAATATGCTTGTTTACAAAAGTTCCTACCAGCTGAATTGCGGGGCCAAGTAAAAGTCCAACTGCAATTGAGCCTGGCAGGGCTGTTTTTATTGGAACTCCAAATATAATGCCGACCGTTGCTCCAATTGCAACGATTGTCATGTCGTAAATGATTCTTGATGCAAAGTGGGGCATGTGCTTTTCCGTAGCTTCAGAGAAAATTCTTGCAAGGGCATCATAAGGGGAAAGTCCAAGCTGGGCGTTCATGTAGAAGGCTGCGCTTATTACGAAGAGCAAAAGAGCAAGCACAAAAATTGTAAGCTTTATCGCAAGGTATTCGTTTGTGGAAAAGATTGCGGCAGGAATTGTTCTGTCCCAAAGCCAGCAGAAAAAGTCTGCGGTATAACCGATTAGCACCCAGTTAAAAAATGTGCCAAGGCCTATTAGCTTGCAGTTAATAAGTAGAACTATTACAAAGCAGACTGTGTTGTAAAGAAGCTGCCAATTGCCAAAGGTCCATCCAAGTGCCAGCGAAATGGTTTTGTTATGGAAAGAGGCCGGGTCTGTTCCCCAGTTTATCTTAATCAGGAAGGATAGGAAAAATCCCATAAAAAGAATTCCAAAAAACATGCAGCAGAATTTTTTTGCAAACTGCGGTTGGAATATCATTTTTTTAAAGCTGAATTCTTTGAGGTTGTTCTTCATGGAAAGAGATTATAGCGGGATGTAAGATAAAAATCTATATAGAGTCTATATTTATATTGAGGAAGAAAATATTATTTGTTAGAATGAGGGTATAAAAAAAGTGGCGGTGAACGATGAGCGGTGAAAATAAGGCTTCGCTGAAGTTTTTAATCTACGGCACAAATGTAGAAAGCCAGATACTTGCCTGCAAACTTTCCGAGCAGGGTATAGCCGTAACAATTTGCGAGAGCGGGAAAAAAGCCAAGTGGATAAGCGACTGCGGAATTACGCTGATTAATGCAAATTCTGGTTGGACGGAGACGGCCTATGTGGAAGTTCTTGATGACGCTGGAAACTTGGACCAATACGATTTTGTTGTGGTTGCGGTTGAAAGGCTTCGGGTTGATTCCCTGCTTTCTGATTTGGTTTCTGTTCAAAATACCAACATTGTTTTTATGATAAATACCGCCATGGGCTTTTACGATGTGGAAAAGCTGCTTGGCATTGACCGCATGATGTTCTGCTCTATTTCTGCCGGCGGTTACGAAACTGACGAGGGCATTAATTATCTTATGGGAAACTACGCCCAGAAAATGTTCCGTCCTACCGTTGCCGGGGAGTTTTCCGATAAAAAGACGGAGCGGGTAAAAAAGCTTTTGGAGCTTTTGCGTGGCTGCGGTTTTGATGCGACTTTTGCCCGCAATGCAGATGCCTGGCTAAAGACCCATGCCGTTATTTCTTCTTCTGCCGCTAATGCCTTGTTTTGCTGTAACGGAGACAATTATGAGCTTGCCGCAAAGCCAGACCTTATTTCCTGCATGATTGATTCCGTGCGTGAAGGTTTTGCTGTTTTAAAAAAATACGGCATTCAACCGGAGCCTGCCTTTATGACTTGGACAAAGCTCCCGCGTGCCGTGTTAAAAAAGATATGTTCTGTTTTCCTGAATACACAGTGCGCTGAATACACCCTTGCCCGCCATTATTCCGGCTGCCTAAGGGAAATGTATCTTTTGCAGTGCGAGTTTGACGCATTCATTGACTACAGCAAATCCTCTTGCCCAAACATTTCCCGCTTAAGGAAAGGCTTGTTTGAATATTTGCAAGAGGAAAAGTCTGCAAGGGTTTTAATGAACTAGAATTTTATCCTGTCCTTCATGTCCGGGCCAACCATAAGCCACCACTGGCTTGATTCGTCAACCCAGTATTTCTTGAACACACGGATTATGTCTTCTTCGCTAACATTCATAACTTCTGCGTCTGTCTTGCGGTCGTGGAAGATGTCGTCGTAGGTGAGCAAGTTGGTGACGATTGTGGAAGCTATGTTTCCTGTGGTTGCTGAAGAACCGTATGTTGAATTTATGTACTTGTTCTTGTAGCTCTGCAGCCTGTCGCTTATTTTGCTAAAGACGTAGTTTCCATCATCATCAAGGGATTCTATTAGCTGGCCTTTTAGCATGTAGTTCCTTGCTTCTTCCATTGCGGAAACAAAGCCTTCTGGGTTTGAAAGCTTAAAGAGGTATTCTTCGCCGATTGGGGCAAAGCCGCTTCCGCAGTAGCTTCCGGGTGTGTAGCAGACACCATGGTGTTCGCGCACAACATTGAACATTACCGTTGAATACATGGATGCAGCAAGCAGAGCCGACGGGTAGTCTGGGCTTGTGATTGAAGGCGTTGCAAAGAAGCGGGAAACGTAGCCTGTGCCAGCCGCGCTTGGGTGGGTAAGTACTACAGGTTCGCCGCTTATGGAAACAGGATTTACGTGTGGAATTTTGTAGACCTTGCCGCCTGTTGCTTTTAGCTGTCCAAGAGTTTTGTTCAGCTCGGAGACCAGCTTGCTTGAGTTTACGTTTCCGACTGCCACTACAAAAATGTTTTCTGGGGCCATGAGTTCCTTGTGAAGCTTTTTCATGTTGGCTATCGTTATGTTTTCAAAAGACTCTGGCCTTACGCTTGACTTTGTTTCGTAGGGGTGGCCCTTGTAGAAAACCTTGCTTGCTTCGTAGCCCATGATTGATTCTGGTGAATTTAGCATGGACTGGATTTTCTGCCTTAGCGAAGTGGTTAGATTCTGGTAGACCAGTTCTTCGTATGAGGGGTGGAGGAAGCCGTCTGTTAGGTAAGGCAGGGCTTCGAAGAGGTATTCATCTATGGCGGTAAGGGTTATCATGCTGCCAAGTCTTGTGCTTGATGAATAGATTGAAGAGTCGGTCTCAAAAGACAGGGTGTTGTGGGCGGCATAGTCATATTTCTTTGAAGAGGAAGCCATCATGGTAAAGAGCGAATCTTCCAAACCGGATGTCTCTGGTGTAAGGCGGGCAATTCCACCGCGTACCGCAATGGTAACCGAATTGATTTGCGAAGAGTCCTGCTTCTTAAAGTAAACGGGTATGCCGTTCTTTAGCGTAAGCTGTTTTACTTCAAGTTCATCCTGAATGTTGTAGTTTGCATCCTGTTTGTTCTGGGGGCTGTAGATTTGCATGTCTGGCTTGAAGTTTTCTTCCGCATCTTTTTCTTCCTTTGCAATTACGGTTGCATCAGGGTTGTATTTGGGGTTGTTCCACCAGAATGCGTTCTGTGAAGTTACCGTTTCAAAACCTGCGGCCTCAAATTTGTCCTTTGTTTTTTCATATACATCAGGGTTTACAAGAATTGTAACCAGGGGATTTTTATCCTTAATGTATTTTTGGATTACGGCTTGAACGTCTTCTTTTTTTGTATAGGAGACTTTTTTGTTGTAGCTTTTGTAGTAGGCTGAATCCGTGACTGTCCACCAGAAGCGTATCTGCTGCAAAAGGCCTGTGGCAGTCTGTGCGGCCCAAAGGTCGTCGTTTGCCAAAGACTTTTCCACATTCATTCTCTTAAGGCTTGTGAAAAGGGATTCATCATCCAGAAAAGCAGGAATTGCCTTGTCCAAGACTTGGTTCATAAAGAGTTTTGCGCGTGCGGGCAGGTCTTTTTCTGGTTCAAGAACTGTTGCGGAAAAAGAGATAAGGCTGTCTGCGCGGGAGGTTCCGTAGCCAGAAGAAATGTACTGGGGGTCTGGAATGCAAAGCTCTTTGTTTTCCGCTATTGTCTTTTTGAAAATGCCGTCCGGGTCGTCAAGAAGGTTAAGCATGTAGTCGAGCGCGTAGGTGTCTTCTTTTGCAAAGTCTGTGTCTGCTCCGCGGAAGTGCATTTCTATTTCTGCAATTTGGGGCGAGATTCTGTCGCTTGGCATGACGGCAAATTTTGTGTTTGCAAAAGGGGTCATTGTCTGCTGCTTTCCGGGGAGTGGGGCTTCGTTTCCGTTGTTGCTCCAAGAGCCCCAGATTCTTTCTATTAGCTTTAGGGCTTCCTTTTCTTCTATGTCTCCGCCAACAAATAGGGCTGCGTTTTTGGGGATGTAGTATTTGTTCTGAAGGGCACGCAGCTGCAAAACGCTTGCGTCTTTTACAACGTCTGCAGAGCCGCTTGGGGAAAGGCGGTAGGGTTCATCCGGGAAGAGGTTTGAGATAAGGTAGTTGCTGAATATTGTTCCGGGTTCGGCAAGTCCACCCTGAATTTCTGAAAGGACAACCTTCTTTTCTTTTTCCAGTTCATCTTCTTTCATGAGGGGGCTTCTGATTGCCGCGTTCCAGAATGCAAGGCCTGTTTCCAGCTGGTCTGATGGAACTGTGATAAAATAGTTTACGCAGTTAAGGCCTGTGGTTCCGTTCCAGTTTGTGCAGCCCATGTCGCTTAGGGCTTTTTGTACAGAAGCCGCATCCGGGTAGAGGGAATTTCCCTTGAACATCATGTGCTCGTAAAGGTGGAAGAGTCCTGCGTTTTCTTTTGTCTGGGTAACGCCGCCTGCCTTTACCGCAATCTCTATGTAAACCAAAGGAACTGCATGATTTTCTGAAGTGAAAACCGTAAGTCCGTTGCTTAGGGTGTGCTCGCTGTAATGAGCCGCTTTCTTGCAGGAAAGAAAACTTGCCGCCGTTGCAAGGCTTGCAATAAGGGCAAAAATTTTTAACTTTACATTTTTGATTTTCATCATAAACTCCATAAAAAAATAAAACCGCAGCGAAAAACACTGCGGTCTTATTCTAGCACAAAATGCCTATTTTATAAAATAGACATAGTTTTCTTTGCGGGGTTGTGGCTTGGGTAAGGCCTTTTGAACCGTAACAAGGGGGTAGCCTATTGCCAAGTGTCCAATTCCTTCGTAGTCTCCAGAAATGCCCCATGCCTTTAGCATAGCCTTTCCTTCTTCCGTTTGAAATTCTTCGCGTGCCCTGTGAATCCAGCATGAACCGATTCCAAGGCTTGAAGCTTCTGCCATCATGTTTCCCATGACAAGCGCACCGTCATAAATATGAGTCGGCACACTTTTATCCGCAAGCACGATAAGAATTTCCGGTGCTCCGTAGAATGGATCAACATCCGGTCCTTGTCCCAAAACTGCCGCATTCATGGCAGAGATTTTGTCGCGGACGGCCTTGTTAGTAACCGCAATTATTATTGCAGACTGCAAGTTTTTCCCGCTGGCGGCATATTCTCCAGCCGTGATTATTTTGTCAAGCTCTTCATCCTTGATAAGTGAGGACTTGTATTTTCGGCAGCTTCTCCGCTTTAACAATTCCTGCAAAATATCAGCCATAATTCCTCCCGCCTCTTTCTCCCCGGGATTCCCACCTCTGTAAGTATCGGAATTATTAATTATGGAGTTTATAGAAATTTTGGTTAGACGCTTTCTTCGCTTTTCCACCACCAGTCGTTGCAAAGGATAACAGCTTCTGGAAGTTTTTTGTGGCTTATGGAATAGTCGTAGTTTTCCTTGTTCTTGCACTGCATTTCTGCTCCTGAGCCTTTTTCTTTCGAAGGGGTTGCCTGCTGGACAAAGGGGTGCTCCAGGCTGCTTCCTGCCTTTGATTCAAGTTCAAGTGCAAAGTGAGTTGCAGGCTGTCCTTCTTCTGCATCGACTTCTGTTGCGTTTCCGTCTATGTCGCAGGGGTAGGCATTTGTGACTTTTCGGTTTTCGCTTTTGTCTCCTTCCCTTACTGTAACTGTAAAGCTTCCCGGATTAAAGTCTTCCTTGGTGAATGCAGAAAGGGCTGGGCCTGCGTTTACGATTATCTTGTCTGCGACGGCATTTTCGTCTTCCCCATGAATGACCAGGGTATAGGAATAGGGCTTTTCTGAAAATTCCTTGATTGTGTCCTGGATTATTTTTCTACGCCACTTGAATGCAATAAGAATGAGTATGAACAAGAGTGCCATTACGGCAATTCCGTAGCTTGTTTCCATAAAAATCTCCTTTTAAAAAATCTTTTGCCGCGACTGCTTTATTAGTGAACGGATGTGCTTTGCGTTAAGCCTTTTTTCTTTTGAGGCTTTGCTGGGCTTTGTCTTTTTGCGCTTGGGCTGAATGTAGGCTGCGTTTTCTATCCAGTTTACCAGGCGGTTGATTGCAATTTTTCTGTTCAAGTCCTGGAGGCGCTCTTCGTCGCAGTTTACGCATATATTGTTTTCTGAATTTATTTTTGCGCGGAGTTTTTGTGCAACAATGGTTCTTTCTCCGTCGCTAAGTCCGCGTATGGAGGAAAGGGGGATGGTTCCGTGTGCCTTTGTGTTTACCTTGTTTACGTTCTGACCACCCTTTCCACCGCTTCTTGCAAAGGTGAAGACTATGTTTTCTTCTATTGATTTGCGGACTTCTTCTTTCTTCATGCTAGCTTTTAGTCGAATGAATAAACGTTGTCATACTGATAGTTAATCAGGTAGATTCGGTTCTTTTCGTCCAGGTTGATTTCCAGATAATATTTTCTGCCGTTTTTTTCTGTATAGACGAAGCCTTTGGTGAATGACTGGAGCTTGTAGGCAAGTTCAAAGTCCGGCTTGAGCTTCTTTTCTATAACAGAATAGTCGTCGCCTATGTTCAGGGAGTGGAAGCAGTAGCCGCTGTTCCATTCGCCAAGGGTTATGTTTTCTATTCTGCCTTCCCTGTAGGAAAAGGTTTTGCCTTCTTGCTTGCTTATGTAGTTTCTTAGTTCCGCGCGGTGCTGCCACAGGTCCAGCTTGCTTTCTTTTTGCGCAACCGGAGTGGGGCTTGGCTTTTGCGTAACCGGAGTAGTTGTTGTTTTGCAGCCGGAAAAGAGTGCAATTGTTAGTGTGATACATACGGCTGCTAGAAAAAGTATGTGTTTCATGCCTAATATTTTAGCAAGTGAAGGTTTTTTATTCAACAGAGAGGCTTTGGCCACCAGCTTTATTTGCTAACATAACTTCATATTGGGGCGTTGCGGGGCTTTGCAAAGAGATTGCCCCGCAGAAGGGGTAGGACGCAACGAAGTGCGGCCGCAGGGGAAGGCTTTCCCCTCCTTTGTATTTAGAATGTCAGGACTGCTTCGAAGGAAGTGTCGCTTTCTGTTTTGCCTACTACGGTATAGGTGTTTGTTTCTTTGTTGAAGGAGCCGTAGATTTTTAGGGTTTCGCCGGGGCGTGCTTCTTTTGAGTAGTTTAGGCGGAAGGCGGTAAGGTTTTTGGCCTGGAATTCTTCGCTTAGTGCATCCATTGCAAAGGCTCCGTAGCGCGAGTTGTTCGTGTGGCCGTTGCCGTCCATGTCTGAGAAGAGAATTTTCCGTTCTGCAAGAAGCTCCATGTTTTCTGGTATGGAAATTTTTGAGGGTTTGGCACATTCATTTTGCTTTTGTTCTGTTGGGGCTGTGCGCAGGGTAAAATTCTTTAGCGGAAGGATTCTTCTTGTTTCTGGGTTTACAAGTAGCCATGATGACAAGCCTTCTACGATTGGGTTGCCGTCTTTGTCTTTTATGCGGTATGCCCTTACGAATTGAAGTGCTTCTGGTTTTTCTTCCCAAGTGGTGATTGTTATGTGCTCGTTTTCTTTAGGCATCCTGTTGATTTTAAAGGAAACGCGGGAAACAAGTATTGCGTATCCGTTTTGGGTTAGAACGTCCCTGGAAAGTCCGCGCTGCCTGTATTCTTCTACGGCTGTGTCGGATGTGATTCTAAGGAGTTCGTGCAGGCTTAGCCTTTTGAATTTGTCGCACTGGCTAAAAAATATGTTCATCTGGTTGTGGAATGTGATTCCGTCTTCTTCGTGCCATGATTTGTATTCTTCCATTTTTTCCTTCTTGTTTATTTAAATTATTTTTTTATTATGGAAACAGTTCCATTTTTTGACTCAACCGAAAATTTTACATTTGAATCTGAACTGTCAAAGTCATTGTCGAATTTTCCGTATTTTGAGCTTGTGATGTATCTGCACCATGAGTTTCGGGGCTTGAAGATTTTTATGTCGCCTTTTTTTGTATATACAGACGAATTTTTTGAGATTGGGGATGCAAACTGTAGCGTTATGTCTCCGCTTGTGCTGTCTATGGAAAGCTTTTCTGTTTGAATTCTGGAGGCTTTTACGTTTCCCGAACTTGTGTCTATGGAAAGTTCCGTGGTTTTTATTTTGTCTATGAAAAGGTCGTGGCGCGAAACATCCAGCTCTGCGTATTCGCTTGTTAAATCCAGTATTTTTACGTCGCCGTGGCTTGAGTCTACGTATAGTTTTTTTGAATCGATGCCGTTTAGCGTTATGGTTCCGCGGTCTGTTTCAAGGTCGATTTTTTTTGCCTTCTGTCTGTGCAGTTCTATGTTGCCCCTTTTTGTCTGGATGAAGATGCCCTGGGCCCTGTGGTTTTTGGGTATGTAGACCTTTACTGTGACAGTGTCGTCTTCTATTTTTCTTTTTGCCGATTTGACTATGAGTTCGCCGCCTTTTACCTCGTAGAAGGGGACTGTTTCTGCTTCCTTGGAGATTATGTCTACTTTTACGAAGGGATTTTCTGTGGGGAGAATCTCTATGTTTTCGTCTTCCAGAGAGACGTTTATTTCTTTTACGAATGAGGGGTTAAAATGGTAGGCAGGGATTACGCCTCTGAGGGAATCGTAGTTTGCCTGTGAAAGCCGGGTGTTTTCCGGTGAAAAAGGCTCTGTTTGTCCCTGGGCGTTTCTTTGGGCGGCGGAAATATGAAAAATCATTGTTGCGGTCAAAATGATGACTGCTAGTTTTTTCATTTTTTCCTCCTTGTTAACTCCTACTATATAATGACTTAATATGGGAGTTTTGTCAAACTAGTTTTTCAAGGGAGGGCCCTTGGACCCCGGTCTTGGAGGGGGAAAACCAGCTCAGAGTCCGAAGCCCGCAGTTTTTCCCCCTCCAAACCTCCCCCTTTCCTTGGGCACGGCTTAGGGGCTAGCCCCTAAGAACCCCAAGTTTTTACAGGATGCGTTTATTGCTTACTTCTTGTTTTTATATTCATGAGTTAATTTTTTGGAAAATGATTCGCGGTGGGGCTGGGAGTGAGTAATTGAAAAAGGTGGGGGTTTGTGTTAGAATGGAATAATGCCGATTGTTGAGTTGATTAATGTTAAGAAGAAGTATCAGATGGGCAGGGTTTTTGTTCCCGCGGTGAAAAATGTGAATTTTTCTATTGAAAAAGGGGAACTTGCTGCCATTTCGGGGCCTTCGGGGTCTGGAAAGTCTACGACTCTTAATATTATCGGCTTGGTGGATTTGCCTTCTTCCGGGACTGTAATTCTGGACGGCATAGACATTTACGGTGGCTACAAGTTGCCGGATTCTACTTCCATACCTTCTGCCCTGGACAAGAGGATTACGGAAATCCGCTCTTCCCATGTTGGCTTTATCTTTCAGAATTTTAATCTTATACCGGTTCTTAATGTTTTTGAGAATGTTGAGCTTCCGCTTAATCTTGTTAGCAAGGATTCCCCATGTGCAAAGATGTCTTCTTCGCAGAGGAAGGAATGGATTGACTATCTTATAGAAACTGTTGGGCTTACCGACTGGAAAAAGCACAAGCCTTCTGAGCTTAGCGGTGGACAGAGGCAGAGGGTTGCCATAGCGCGCGCCCTTGTTACAAAGGCACCGGTTATTCTTGCTGACGAGCCTACCGCAAACCTGGACAGCAAAACTGGTGGCCAGATTCTTGAACTTATGCAGAAGCTTAACAGTGAGCTAAAGACAACCTTTGTTTTTTCTACCCACGATCAGCGCATTGTTGACATGTGCAATCACGTAGTCTACATACTGGACGGCGAGCAGGTTAACGAAATAAGAAGGTAGAAGAGTTTTTTCAAGGGAGGACCCTTGGACCCCCGGTCTTGGAGGGGGAAAACCAGCTCAGAGTCCGAAGCCCGCAGTTTTTCCCCCTCCAAACCTCCCTTCGACGGTACGCACCTGCTACCGTCTCATCTCGGGCACGGCTTAGGCATGTTGCGATACGTTGAGCAACATGGCCCCTAAGAACCCCTCTTTTAACAAGTGTTTTTTTTGCAAACGTGATATTTTTTTTTGCAGATATGTTTTATGTTTATAAGTGATTGTCCTGAATAGATGGCATAAAAAATTTGCAAAATATGTAATTTGCCTTATAATATAAAGGTATGGAAATAATTCAAAATATTATAGAATATTATGATGAGTTGTATCCGGTGACGGAGGCTCAGAAAAAGTTTTATAAAGAACAATCTAATACTTATCCCGAGCCGGTAAAGCTTTTGCGTGTGGGATGCGGGACTGGGCTTTTTGAGCACCTGCTTGCCCGTGAAGGAAAGGATGTTACCGGTATAGAAAGCTACCAGGAGATGCTGCGCTCTGCAAATTTAAGAAGGCGCAACCAGCTTATGTCCATTAGGTTTTTTCAGATGTCGTATTTGGACATGGCGCGCTTTTTGGGCAAGGGTTTTTACAACGTAATTTCCATTCTTGAAGACAGAATTATTTTTATCCACGACAAGACTCTTTTGCGCAAATTCTTTTTTGACTGCAAACAGCTGCTTACCCAGAACGGATGCCTTATTATTTCTCTTAGCAATTACAGGAAATTTAACAGTGTGCCGCTTGTACACCTTCCCCAGAGGAAAAGCGTGCGCGTAACGCTTAACACCGAGATTGCATGCGGGGACAACGGAGGCTTTCTTTTGTCCCAGGAGATAGAGACAGGCAGCGGAAAAATTCTTCCGGTAATGAGCAAGCAGAAGGTTTGCCCTGTTACGGATGCTGAAATTCGCGATTTTGCGGGTGAGGCGGGCTTTAAGGAGTGTGACTTCTATTCTTCTTGGGAGAAAGAGCCTTTTACTGGTAGCGAGGATACGCTGATTGCCCTTTTGCGGTGAGCAGATGAAACCGTCGGTAAAAAGAGCAGTTACGGCAGGGATATGTGAAAAAAATTACGTCCGTGTAATTTTTTTCACGCGAGTTTTTGCAAAACTCGCCTTGTCTTTTTTGCTAACAAACGACGCACCATCCGTGGTGCTGCTTGCCAGACATCTGTTTTTGGGGTGTAAGTACGGCAGGGATTGTAGGGGCGGCGTAGCCGTTGCGCTAGCAATGGAGCGGGTTGGGCCCCGCGGAACCCCGGAAAGCCCTTTGCAAAAAAAAGTGCCGCAAGAAAAAGAAAGAAAAAAACTAGTTTATTCTCCAACGGTTTCCGTCCCGTACGAAGCGGGATGCGTTTATTTCCAGCTGTCTTCCGTCTTCTCCCTGAATCCTGACCATTTGGGTGAGGGGGTTTACTTCCGTAACGCGGAATGAGGTTTCGTCGTAGTTGAGGCGGATTCCTTCTATTGGGAGCTTTTTTCTTGCCTCTGCGTACCAGTCGAATTCGTAGCTTAGGCAGCAGAGTAGCCTTCCGCACTGGCCGCTTATTTTTGTGGAGTTAAGGCTAAGGTTCTGTTCTTTTGCCATGCGTATGCTTACTGGGCGCAGTTTGTCGCTTACCGAGTGGCAGCAGTAGGGTCTTCCGCATACGCCAAGGCCTCCCGTTATGCGGCTTTCGTCGCGGACTCCAATCTGGCGGAGTTCTATGCGCATTTTGAAGACTGTAACAAGGTCTTTTACAAGTTCCCTAAAGTCTACGCGGTTGTCGCTTGAGAAGAAGAAGAGGGCTTTTGGTTCGCCGACAAGGAAATGCACCGTTATGAGCTTCATGTCCAGATGGTGGGCTGCAACTTTTTCGCGGAATACCTCGTAGGCGTGCTTTTCTTTTTCTTCTAGTTCCTGGGCGTGGGAAAGGTCGTTTTCGTCTGCACGGCGCACGATTTTTACTACGTCGCTTGGCTTTATTCCTACAGGTTTTTCTGCCCTGCCAAGGACTAAGGCAAGGTCGTCTCCGTAGCGTGTGGGTGCTATTACGTGGGTTCCGGGGGTGTATTTTTCAAGCAGAGCCTCTTGCCCGCCGGATGCTTCTGCTTCATCGTCTGGAAGCATTGCGTAAAGGCCTTCGTTTGAGTATTCAAGCTTTAGCTTTACGAGATTCTTTGGAAAAACATAGGAGCCGGAATTCTTTTCGTAGTTGGAGTTGTCTTCCAGGTTTTCTATGTTTTCGCTTTCGTCATCTATGTCTTGTTCAAAAATGTCTGACATAAAACCTCCCTTGTGGCGCTTTTAACGCCTGCGGTTCCATTCCGCATCAAGTTGCCATTAAGTCCACCAGCAGCCCGTTAATTTCGTCAATCTTGGCAAGCATTTGCAGTGTGTCGCTGTGGGTGTGCAAAAGCCACTGCGCCATTTCGTCAAGCTTGGCATTAATCATTGTTACCTGTGTGTGCGGCTCAAATTTGCGTCCGCTTTTGCCTAAGCCCGTATGCTTGTGCTGCTTTACGGTGTAGTTGTTCTTTACTATGTATTTCATGAACTGGCTGACCTTTTGGCGGTAGTCAGCAAAGTTTTCCGGCAATTGGCAGGCCTTTAGCTTTTCTGCTGCAAGATCTGCCGCGTCTTTTAGGAAAACAACGGCTTCTTCCGTTGACATTCCTGCAATCTGCGGGGGAAGACCCTCCTGCTTTAGGCGGAATTCTGCCTGTGTGCGTTCTATTGCCGAAGAAAATACATTCTTTTTTGTGCGCGCGGCTTTTTCCGCTTCCTCTTTCTGCTTGGAACGCTTGGCTGCTTCTGATGCAGCTGCCTGGGCCGCAGAAAAATACAGCCCTTGGCTCAAAGCGTCTACTTCCATTCGCTCTCCTGCATTTCTGCCTGATAGTTGTCTTTGTCGCCTTTATCCTGTTCCGGCAAGTTGATTTTTATGTCCTTTAGGATGGAGGCACTGGCAATGGCCTGCTTGTCCTGCCACTTTTGGACAGCCTCGTTGTAGAAAGAGTCGTCGCTTAGTGCGATGCAGTGGCCGTGGATGAGTACGTTTTTGTCCGCCTGAAAATAGTGGGTCTGTATGTCTCCGATTACAATGCTTGAAGAAAGAAGGTGTACTCCTTCCGGGGCAATTACGTCGCCTTTTATTACTCCGCCAATTGTAATGGATTTTGCGTTTATGTTGCCGTTGATGCGGGCGTGCTCACCGATTATTACGTTGCCGGAGGATTCAAGGTTTCCGTCCAAGTCTCCGTCTATGTGGATGCAACCGTTTATCTTTAGGTTGCCTTTTATTGCTGAGCCGTTTCCCAATATGCTGTTTATTGAATAATCGTCGTTAAAAAGTGCCATTTATTTTATGTTTATGTATTTTGCCGGATCCACAACGTCCGAACCTACGTGAACTTCATAATGCAAGTGCGGGCCTGTGGACATACCCGTGTTGCCGATATTGCCGATTATTTGTCTTTGCCTTACAGTATCACCCTTTGCGACACGGACGACTGAAAGGTGGGCGTAGCGGGTGTAGATGCCGTGCTTGTGCTTGATGATGATGTAGTTGCCGTAGCCGTCAAAGTCGTAGCTTACTGCCACAACGGTGCCGTTTGCAGTTGCCATTACAGGGTCGCCGGTGCGGTAGGTGCTTATGTCCATACCCTTGTGGATGTACCACTGGCCGGTGAAAGGATGCTTGTTTTGTCCGAATGCCATTGAAATGTGGCCGATTCCGTTTTTGATTGGCCAGATGTTTGGAATGTCTGTAAAGAGGGTGCCCTGGTTCTTGAGCATGGTTGTAATTTGCTCTACGGGCTGGACTGCGTTTTCCAAGTATTCGGAAAGCTGCCTTATGTCTGACGTTTCTTTAAGTGAACCGGAGATTACGTCTTTTGTGTCAAAGAGGGATGCAAGGTCTGAGCCGTTGCCGCCGGTTGTCTTTTCTATAGGTTCACTTTGTTCGATTCCGAGGAGGGAAAGGGACTGGCTAAAGGAATTCTGGAAGCGCTTTGCAGACTGAAGCAAGTTGTTGTTTTCGTCACGAAGCTCGTCCAGGCTTGCTAAGGCCTCTTTGTTTTCTTCCTTGAGCCTGCTTAGCTCTGCGCTGGAGCCGGATGAATTTCTTGCGAAGGGCATGAAGGAAATTACAAGTCCCGCTATGATTACCAGTGCCGCCGTAAGGGCAAAGACGTTTGTCTGTATGTTGATGACTTTTCCATTTGCATGCGGAACAATCATTATAGTAAGTTTCTTGTCGAATATATGAAATACACGTACAAAAAAGCTTCCCACTTTCTTAAAGGCGAATACGAATGTATTCATTATTCGAGAAACAAAGTTATTTTCTAAATTTTTATATCTGCGTGTACGTGCCACAGAAAACTCCCAATTCTTTATCACGGAATTATAGCATATCAAAGCAAGAAGTGTCAAATGAAAAGCAGGGAAATCACTTTTGCGTTCCGCTCCAATGTGGATTTTCAGCCGTCTTTGACTTACGTTGCACGCAAAAGTGATTTCACAGCTGTCCTAAAAGTCTAAGGTTGACTTCTGCAATATCCTATGTTATCCTATCGGTATAAAGAAAAAAAATGTGAGACAGTTGCTGATTTTTCACTTGGACTGTCTCTTCTAATAGTTTAATATTCTTTTAAGGAAGAAAGCCATGCAGTTTTTTGATACTCACGCCCACATAGGGTTGATTTATGACAGCCCTGTAGAACAGTTTCGCGTTATTCAGCAGGCAAAACAGGCTGGGGTAACACGTATTATAAGCATTAACAACAGCCTCCACGATTTTAAGAAGGAGTATACCGTCCTAAAGTCCATGAAGGGGATTTACCACGCAGTTGGTGTTGGCCCTTCGGAAGTTACTGCTCCCGGTGCTGACTGGATGAATATAATAGAAGAAAGCGTAAAGCTTCCCAACGTTGTGGCAATAGGTGAGACCGGTTTGGATTACCTTAAGCAGTTTGGGGACAAGAGAAGCCAGATAGAGCTTTTTATTGCCCAGCTTGAACTTGCCCAGAAGCATTCCCTGCCCGTAATCATCCACAACCGCGACGCTGGCAACGACATCTTTGACATTTTAAAGGACCGCATACCGGAAAAAGGCGCAATCTTCCACTGCTACAGCGAAGATGCCGTCTATGCAAACAAGTGCCTTGACGCTGGCATGAACGTCTACTTTTCTTTTGCAGGAAACCTGACCTACCGCAATGCACGAAACCTTCACGACACTGTGCTTAACATTCCGCGCGACAGGATTCTTATAGAGACCGAAAGCCCCTTTATGATTCCGGCAGAATTCCGCGAAAAGAAGCGCACTATGCCGGCATACCTTGTTTCTACCGCAAAATTCCTTGCGGAAATGCTGGATACCGACTTGGAAAGCCTTGCAGCCCAGCTTTGGATCAACAGCTGCAAGATATTCCAGCTGCCAGAGTAGGCAGGGGTAAAAGGTGGCACTCTACCACAGCGTAAAAATTGGAAACCTCACCCTGGACGGAAACCTCTTTTTGGCTCCGATTGCCGGTTACAGCGACAGGGCCTTCCGTTCACTTTGCGTGGAAAACGGTGCTTCCTACTGCACTACGGAGATGGTAAGCGCAGAAGCCTTGACCCGCGGTTCGCAAAAGACGGCGGCTCTTATGGCAAGGGCACCATCGGAAAAGGCCTATGCTGTTCAGATTTTTGGCGGAAATGCTGATGTTATGGCTGATGCGGCAAAAATTGTTCTTGAAACTACGGAATGCACCAGCATAGACATAAACGGCGGTTGTCCTGTTCCCAAGATAATCAAAAGCGGTGCGGGCAGTAGCCTTACGAGGGACCCGGACTTGCTTTACGCAATAGTTTCTTCCGTAAAAAAGGCGGCAGAATCCTATGCGGCTTTGCATCCAGAAAGGGGTAATGTGCCTGTTACCATAAAAATCCGCTCCGGCTGGGATGCAAACCACCTTACCTGGAAGGAGTGTGCGGCAGCGGCTTTGGAGGCAAGGGCAGACGCTATTACGATTCACGCACGAACAAGGGCCCAGGGCTATGAGGGAAAGGCTGATTGGGAAATCCAGAGGCAGCTTGTTGAATTTGTGGACGGAAAGATACCTGTTTTTGGCAGCGGGGACGCTTTTTCGCCGGAAAGTGCAAAGGCAATGCTTGAGCAAACCGGTGTTGACGGAGTGATGTTTGCCCGCGGTGCCATGGGAAACCCGTTTTTGTTTAAGAAGACCATTCAATATTTAAAGTACGGCCGTTACGATGACGAGACTGCTGACGAAAGAATTAAGACTGGATTTAGGGAACTGGAGCTGAATGTTCAGGAAAAGGGCGAAAAAAACGCCTGTATGCAGATGAGAAAGAAGTTTTGTGCCTATAGTTCAGGAATTAAAGGCGGTGCACTATTAAGAAAGCAGGTGGTTTCTGCCGATACGATAGAAGAGTACCGTAGAATCTTTGCGGTTTATCTTGAATAACAGAGTGGGACTATGGCATTTTTAGAAGGTTTGTCTAATTTTTTTCAGTCAATATTGTTCTCTTCTTCTCCTGAGGTAAAAAAGCGTCAGGCTTTGAAAAAAATTGAGAATGAATTGCGTGAGGCAGTTCCTGTAATCTATAAGAATTCCCTTGTGCATGAGAATTTTGCTGAATCGCTTAGGATTCTTTTTGAAAATACAAAGATGATTGGCGATATCCTTGCTGACACTATCTGCAATGAAGACATTCAGCGCAGCGCAATATTTGAGGAGCAGCTGCTTCTTACCGGTTTTCCCCCGGAGATACAGGACCTTTTGCAGACCCTTTCCTACGAAAACCGCAAGGCAGGGGCCAGACAGTCGGATTCAATCACCCGCTTTTTGGAGAACGAACACCGCCAGCTGGAAAAAATCGTAAAGCACTTGAACACTCCCGAATTTGTAAAGATAGACGCTGTTATCAACAAAATCAAGCAGTTGAACGACATCTGCCGCTTTGACTACATTACCGCCCTTCGTCTTTTTGACAACAAATTCTCAGGTGCCCCGGACTACACGCCCAACTTCCAGGCAATACCGGTAGACCTTTTGGAAACGTCACTCAAGGATTTGTACTACGTTGGTGCGGACATGGACATAAGCAATTCCGTAAGCAACGCAATCATAGCCCTTTACCAGCTCTGCCACCGCTCTTCATACAGGAGCGAAGACGGAGAGGAAATCTACGAAAAGCTTAAGAAGATTCAGGGCATTATGCGCCAGGTGATGAATTCGGAGAATATGCTGAATTTGATACGCCTTGCCAAGAAAACCCCTGACTATATTCCTCCAAAGTCCGGCTACAACGGCAATGCAAGGCAAAAGTACGCCGACTATCTGGAAGACCGCTTTAACGTGGAAGGCCTGCGCCTAAAGAACGAGCTTCAGGATGAAAAGATAAGCGAAGAGCTTAACCGCATTTTCCAGGGAATGAACATGGACCCCGTGCGTGGATACAGCAACGAGATGAATGCTCTTTTAAAGCAGAGTACGCCAACTTCATTCACCTTCGTAATGCCTATGCAAATCCTTAAGACTTTCACAAGGAATTTCTACGAGGAACACCTAAAGCCGCTTCTTAACGACATTGTAATAGAAGGATTCTTTAACAATGCCGCCTACAAGTCCAACTTTTCAACCGACGTTTATGCCCTTAACGAGTGTATGGATGTTATAAAGAGCTTTGAGGGCCGCTTTAGCCGCAACGGAGACTTTGACGAGGCAAACCTTACCAGCCTTATCCGCGACAGCCACAAGGACGTTGCTTTCTTGAACCGCCTTAAGGAAATGGTCGAAAAAATCAACCGCACGGCAAAAGACTTGATTCAGGAGCAGGTGAACAACTTTTTCCGCGTCTACAAGCTTGTTGGCGAAATTCTGGTTGAATCAAAGACTGCTAGCTCAAACAACATATCAAACCTTAGGATTTTGCTGCTTTCCTCAAGAAACAGGGACAATTCCGAGTGCATGGAAAAGCAGCACGGCTTATGGCCTCTGTTCTTTGAGATAATGAAGAACTACGTCATAATAACCAATACAGAGAAGAAGTAGCTTATGGCAAAGAGAAAGAAAGGCTCTGTAAAGAATAACATTGAAGAATCTCAGCAGACGGAAGGCGTAAAGTCAGCCGCAGAATACGAGAAGGAAATTTACGACCTTAAGCAGATGATTGAAATTTCCCGCTCTCTTTGCACGACACTCGAACTTTCAAAACTGATTGAATCAACCCTTTTCATTACCATGGCGCAGATGCACGTTCTGGGAGCCGGTATTTTCATCCTGAATTCTGTTGATTCTTTTGCATATTCGCTGGGCAACAACTACAACGGCTTTGACGTGGACATGTCCAAGGAATACTCAATTCCCATGGCCAGTACCTTGGTTGAGTATATTGTGGAAAACAGGGAACAGGTGTTTACCCCCAAAGAGCTAGAAAAGCACATAGCGGGTTCAAAGGAACTTAAGCTTTTGCAGTCGCTAAACATAACCCTTCTTGTGCCGCTTGTACTAAAGAACCGCGTAAACGGACTCCTTGTCTTGGGCGAAAGGTTTGCCTCTGGTGCAGAAGACGGTGCTGTTTACGATGAATATGACAAGCAGCAGATTTCCATAATAGCTTCCCTTGCGGCTGTTGCAATAAACAATGCATCTCTTCTGGAGCTTTCCTCTACGGACATGATGACGCACCTTAAGCTAAAGTATTATTTCTTTAACGTGCTCACCGACAAACTGGATGCTGCTATTACGCATGACGTACATCTTAGCGTGCTCATGTTCGACATAGACTTCTTTAAGAAATTCAACGACACTTATGGACACGCATGCGGAGACTATGTTTTGCAGCAGGTTGCTTCCCTTATTAAAGGCAGCATTAGGAGCGAAGACTTGGCCAGCCGCTACGGCGGTGAGGAATTTACGGTGCTTCTTTCGGACACCAATAAAAAGGATGCCGTCTTTATAGCCGACAGAATCCGCAAGAACATAGAAGCTTACGACTTTGAATATGAAAACAAGCACATGAAGGTAACGGTTTCCGGCGGAGTTGCAGTATTCTCTTCGGAGACAAACCCTGTAAAATCGGCAAAGGCCCTTGTAGACCAGGCTGACCAGGCGCTTTATGTGTCCAAAAGGAACGGCCGTAACCGCGTAACCTTTGCAGATCCTTCGTTTTTAACAGTCATGGGGAATCCAGAGTTGCTGTTTGAAGATGAATCCAGCAAAATCTCTACGGATGCGGAAAAAGATTGAAGAAAACATTAGTTGCTAGAAAATTCATTTTCTCTGCCTTTTTTGCGGCCATTGCGGGGCTTTTTGGACTGTCTTCCGTCTATTCCCAGACCCCTTCGCAAAAGAAAAGCCTGCGCATACAAATTTGGTCGGAGCTTGATGAAATACCGGGCGTTTTTAGCGAAGATGACGCTTCTGAAACTTCCGTCAAACAATCATCAAATTCAGCAGAAAGTTCCGGCGAAAAATCCCCCCAGGTTACCGCAGCACAGACTGCCGCAAAGGAACTTTCCGGTAAAAAGGACAATTTTGTTTCCAGCGCAGAAGCAGACGACCGCATGGTTAAGCTTTTCCGCTATTCAATTTCAAGGGCCAGGCAGATTACACCTTTTTTAATGCAGGGAATGCTTGAAGGCTGGACCTTTGACTATGTTCCTTATGATAAAACAAGGCAGGTTAAGGAAATATTCGAGATGGGGCAGGTAAAGCCCTACGACAAGCTTCTTAACCCCATAACATACAGGGATCCCGTTCCTCTTGAGCAGGAAGGGAAACTTTTGTGCTGGGCCACTTGCGACCGTACTCCCATGCAGCAGCTTGCCTATGAAAGATGGGCTTCAATAGTTCATCCAAAAATCCAGGGACGGGGGCGCGGAAGGGTAGAAGATGGCTTTGAAGGCATACAAAATGCGGTGGAGGAGGCCGTAAAAGAGGCTGTACGTGAATATTGGCGCGGTCAAACTAAAAATAAACCTAAAGAAATTATGGGAACCGTGTTACTTATTCAGGATCCGCGCATTTATATTAGTGAAGGTCAGTATGTAGTTGACCTTGATTTTTTTCTACAAACTGATAGAATAATTCTATACAGTAATTATTAAATCTTTTCTTAGGAGGAAACTTATGAAAAAGATATTTACGATGTGCACTATAGCATTGTTGGCTTTTGGAGCTGCATTCGCACAGGTTTCAAAATCATCCAACGGTGGCTTGGAAGCATTGGACAGCTACGTAGACACTTCCACACAGTATCTTACTATAGAAGATAATTATGCGGAATTCCACCCACACGCAAAGAGTGTACAGCTTACTCTTGAATACACACCTTATGAAGGAACAGTACGTGTATTCTACACATGCTCAGCTCCTAGCTATGACCAGGGCGAAGCAATGAATACTGTAGACGCAATCCTTGAGGATTTCCAGGCTGAACAGGGCTTCCACACAAAGCCTATCTTCGTAAAGAAGGACAGAACAAGCTACTTTAAGCTCAAGGATTCAAACCTCCGCATGGCAACATACCGCCGCTGGGTTCAGTACACAGAAAAGCCATTCAAGGCTCCAAAGGCAGACAACTAGTTTCCTGCATCAGGGGTTGCCTAACGACTTCTTTGCAGCCCCGGACGCACAAAACTCATATTTTTGGCAACGGACAGCTCTAAATAGCAGCGGTTTATAGCCCATTTTACCCCGGACTTGCTTCGGGGTATGCGCGTATTTAGGCCTGCCCGCTTTCACAAGGTTGGTAGAAAAAAATTGACAGACTTAAAATCCCTTATTAAAAATTTGCATCCGCTGGAAACAAAAGTCCTCTTAAAATACGGATTGAATGACGAACTTACTTCAGAAAGACTCCAGGCGGAACTTGGATACAAAGAAGGCCACGCAAACCAGGCATTCAGCTGGCTTGGCGGTAAAAATCTTCTTGCAGAAACTTCACGTAAACCCCACACTTACTTTGAACTTACAGACTTTGGCCGCACCGTTGCAGAAAACGGTTTTGCCGAAGAGCGCATAATATCATACCTAAAGGACAACGGCCCACATCTTTTGCCGGAAATTGCATCTGCATTGGGCTTGGAAAACAAGGACATTGGTTCTGCATTCGGTTCTCTTAGCAAAGAGGGCGTTCTTAAGATGAATGCAGAGAAAAAGGCTGAATACACTGGAGCCGCTGTTCCTGCCCGCCTTACTGTTGCAAAGGAACTTATTGCAAAGGCCAGCAAAAAGGATAATTCCCAGCTTGAATCAACGGAGCTTAGCAAAGAAGAGCTGGATGTAATGGCTGGCCTTACAAAAAAGCGCGGTGTTAGCGAAACTCCTTTCCGTACACTTGAGCGCGAAACCGTTACCTATAAGCTTACCGGCGAATTTGAAAGCGTTGCAAAGGCATTAAAAGAAGCTGGCATTACTGGCAACGAAATTGGCGAGCTTTCTCCATCCATGCTTGCATCTGGAGACTGGCGCAAAGGCACTTTCCGTGGCTACAATATTCAGATTCCGCCTGCCCGCATTATTCCGGGGCGTACAAATCCCTATGTTCAGTTCCTGGAAAGCGTAAAAGACCAGCTCTGTTCACTTGGCTTTGAAGAATTTGACGGCCCGCTCGTAGAAACCGAATTCTGGAACGGAGATGCACTCTTTATGCCCCAGTTCCACGCAGCCCGCGACATTCACGACGTTTACCGCCTTAAAAATCCAACCCATGCCAAGAGTATAGAGGAACCTTATCTTACCAACGTGGCAAACGTACACCGCAATGGTGGAAACACAGGAAGCCGCGGTTGGAACTATGAATTTGACAATGAATTTACCCGCCGCCTGATTATGCGTAGCCAGGGAACCGTTTTGAGCGCCCACCAGCTGCACAAGGCTAAGATACCAGGAAAATACTTTGGTATTGCCCGCTGCTTCCGCTACGACAAGGTTGACGCAACCCACCTTAGCGACTTTTACCAGACAGAGGGAATCGTT
>JAFXWC010000072.1 GCA_017534445.1 Treponema sp. | reverse complement strand
TCCCGGCACGGCTTAGGGCTTACGCCCTAAGAACCCATCTTTTATTGTTTACACACAGTTTAATTGCTAACTGCACCGATAGACTCTACGCTGTTAACAGGAAGGGCTGCTAGGCTTGCACCAAGTTCCGTCTGTCCCCAAAGACCGGACAAAACTTTGCCTGGGCCTGGCTCAAGAACCGCCCAGTTTGCCTCACCGTCTGCCTTTATCATGGAAGCAAGAACTGCCTCTTCGTCCGTCCAAAGAACGCTGTGAGTAAGGTGAAGGACTGCGCTTTCCTTTACTTCCTGTGCGCTACTTGCCTGCTTTCCGCTTACGTTGCTAAAGAGTGGAATCTTTGGCTCTGCAAAGGTAACGCCCTTAAGGAATTCGCCAAATTTGTCTGCTGCTTTCTGCATGAGCGGGCTGTGGAAGGGGCCTGCTACCTTTAGGCGGATGGCACGTCTTGCACCAGCTTCCGTTGCGGCTTTTTCCGCTTGTTCAAGAGCGGCGGCTGTTCCGCTGATTACGGTCTGCTTTACGCTGTTCATGTTTGCGGCATAAGCATCGGGGATTGAAGAAGCTATTTCTTTTACTTTTTCCGGTGCAAGGCCAAGGATTGCGCTCATTCCAGGGGCATGGCCTTGGTTGGCGGCTGCAATTTCTTCGCAAACGGCCTGCATTATGACACCGCGTTCACGTACGACTTTTGCAAGGTCTTCAAAAGAAAGCACTCCTGCTGCGTAAAGGGCAGGGAATTCGCCAAGTGAGAATCCCATTGCGGCTGAAGGTTCAATGCCCTTGTCCTTGAGGGCGGCCATTATTGCAAGGGAAGCTGCGGTTATGGCAATCTGGCTGTTGTCGCTGCGGCTAAGTGTTTCCGCATCGCTTTCCCACATCAGCTTTGCCATGTCTACGTTTATAATAGAAGAAAAGTCGTCTATAACTTTTTTAGCTGAAGGAAATGCCTCCGCTACATCCTTTACCATTCCGGGGGCCTGTGCGCCCTGTCCGGGAAACAAAAATGCATATTTCTTGGACATAAAAACCTCGTAATTCTATTATGACAAATTCTGTCAATTTGTCAAGAGATTTTTTGGTAGCGCAGCTTTGTTCCATTTTGCCAAAAAGAGTGCTATAATTTTGGCATGAACGATGCGGAAAACCTGGAGCAGATCGTCTACAAAATCTTTAAGATTCAAAAGCGCATTCCTCTGCGAAACGGCGGGAATTCCTGCATTGCCTCGCTTAACCGCCACCCGCTCAACCTTTTTGCGTCAAACTTCATCAACCGCCTGCAAAGGCTTTCCAGAAGGTTCGGCTGGGAAGCGGCGGAGGAAATTTGCGAAAAGGTAAAAAACATAGGCGAAGGCGACAAGGCAAAGTGGCTGGGCCCCTACTCCGAGCTTGTGGCACTTGACTTCTACAGCCAGTTCAAGGAGCACGTGGAGCCAACATACATTTCCCGCCTGCCAATCAAAGAACACCCAAAAAGCATACCCGCAAAGATGGGGCACAAGAACCTTATAGACATAGACATAAGGCTGGACTTTCCCCGAAAAACCATCTTTACGGACGTAAAATCCTTCAACTGCATCCACCAGGAAATTCTGGACAAGATTTTTGAAAACGTAGAAAACTATGCCCAGACAAAATGCAAAAAGACGGTACTTTTGGGAGTGGACAACCTTTCAAGCCTGGACTACAAAAAGGTAAAGGAATCGCTCGGCTGGGAAAAGGTAAAAATTCAGGATGAACTAAAGGCGGCCGTAAGAAGCGGAAAATACTTTGTAATCTACAAGTCGCAGTCAGGACTTGCCTTTAACTTTAAAATCAACTACTCAAACATCCTTACGCTAAAAAAGGAATTCAGCCCCTACTCCATGGCAGAGGCCTACCGCTACAAATTCCTAGACTACGGAAGCAAGCTGGTGGACAACGAATACTCAATGATTACCATGCTTAGGAACCCCTGGTTCAACAAGGAAACCGTGGACTTTGGCAACTTTAACAACTATTTCTACCGCGCATTAAGCCGCCGCATCTTCATAGAGCTAAAAGACAACCGCGAAAGGGCATCCAACTACTGCTCGGCATACGGAAGGAGCAACGTTACCGTGGGGGAAGTAAGCAGAAGCCTGGCAGGAATCGTGTTCATAGACGACAACAGCATGAAGTCCAAGAATTTTGAAGACATCTATTCGGCCTACATCTACCTGAACCCAAACTACAAGAACAAGCCGCCGCTCACCGTGCACGACTTTAAGCTCTTTGTAAAAAGCCAGTACCGGTCGCAGCTAAAGGAACTGGACGACTTTTCCCACGACAATTATTAGCTCATAATATTTCTGCGGCACTTTTCTTGGTTGTAGACTTACTTCCTATAAAGAACACCTTGCCATTTTTTACCCCGCAAACAAGAAGTGCCTGGGAAAGTCCGGTCCCTGAGCCCAGTCGAAGGGCCGTGCAAAATCCCAGCAAAAAAAATGGCAAGGAGGCCATTGTTAAGGGGCTTTCCGGGGTTCCGCGGGACCAAATAGATGTAAAACAAGCAGCGCCATGGAGGGCGCGTCAAATGTTTGCAGAAAAAAGCAGGTGAGTTTTCGCAGAAAACTCATGGAAAAAAATTGCATGGATGCAATTTTTTTCCAACCGCCCCTCCAATCCCGGCCGTGCTTGCATTTGCTAAGGGAATCCATGCCAAACATGCCCCCCCCCAGAAACAAAAGATGAAGCACTAAGAAAACCGGGTTCTTAGGCATATCGCAGAACAAGCATCGCCAAGGGTTCACGCAGCGAAGCTTCCAGCGCGGCGCGTCATTTGTTTGCCAAAAAAAACTTGGCGAGTTTTCCCGCGGAAAACTCGCGGGGTAAAAATTGCAGGAGGCAATTTTTACCCCGAATACTCCCCATACAAATTGCTGAATTTTGCAAAGTAGCCATTTATCTCCGAAAGCGCCTTTTTGCTAACACGCGGGTTCCTCTCCAAAAGCTTAAGAAAAAGCTCTTCGGGAATAGCAATAAGCTTTGCATACGAAGAAGCCTTTACATCCTCATGCCGCACACCGTCAAGAAAAAACGCCTCTTCCCCCAAAAAACTGCCGCACTCCACGTAAGAAATGCCGTTGGGCCTCATTACAACAACCGTTCCCTGGGCAAGATAATAAGCCGCCCTGCAGCGTTCGCCCCTCTTGTAAAGATATTCGCCCCGGTTAAGCGAAACAACATACTCACCATCATTCAAAAGGGCATCTGGCCTTATAAAAAGAGTACGCCTAACCATGGCAAGAATACTAACGTCATCGCGGGCAGGCAAAAGGTAAAGCTCCCCCAAGATAAGCGTGGTAAAAAACTGGTAGACAAACAAAAACTGTGCAAAGAAAAGGAATATTATAAAGAAGAAAAACACTTCCATGAGCATTACTATAATTCCGCTCAAAACTCCGTAGATAATATTGTACTTGTTAACATTTATAAAAATATGCATCAGCTTCTGAAAAACATAAAAACATGCCGTGCAGGAAGCCGCAGAAGCAAACACCGCCATAAAGCGCGGACGGGAAGCACTTCCAATCCTGTAGCAAACGCTAACCGCCAAAAACATTGCCAAAAAAGGTATTACGTTAACAATCCGCCCAATGTTCTTAAAAACCGAAGGATAACGCAGGACAAGTTCATCCAAAAGCGGAAGCTTTACAACCGCATGAAAGGTAACAACCGCAAACACTATTACGGAAATAAGCACCACAAGGAGAGCCTCTCCGCCAAGAGACATAAGCTGCGAAATAACCGGCCTGTACTTAGCCTCCTGCTTAAAGACCTTGTGCATACCGTTCATTACGGAAACAAAAAAGCGCCTTGCCATCCAGATGATTGCAAAACCGATTACAATTTCAAAGTTGGTGATTTTTGTTATGGAATTAAGCGAAAGTGCCGCACTTTCCACGTTAAAATAGCCGCCAAGCGAAGGATTTGTCTTTAAAAAAGCGTTTACCGCCTGAACAAAAGCCTCCATTGCCTGGTTTGACCCTATCAGCGAAGAAACGGCATAAATGTTTGCATGCAGCACGCGGATAAGGATTACCAGAATCATCATCACTACGGGAATAAAAGAAAAAAGGAAGCCAAAGGCACAGGTAGAAGCATAGGAAACCAAATCGTTGCGCACAAAAAAGTTCATCGTAAGGTAGACGGACTGCATTATTGTGCGCAAGGTAATCCTGCGGTGGTTTTCTTCCTTTGTGTATTCAGACTCAAAAGCTTTCAACTTCTTTATTAGTCAGCATCGCGGAGCTGTGACTGTTCTTTAAGCCTTTGCTCACGGCGTTTTGCGTCTTCCTGAGCCTGGAATTCCTTGGCAAGGTTGGACCCCTTAAGGGCATAGTCACACTTGTCTGGAGCCTCTCCGTTAACAGAAGAAGCCATCACCTTGTGCAGAATCTTGTGTATAAAGTCCTTGATAGAAGCCTGGGTAGTAGGCGGAAGGTTTTCCTGGAAAAGAAGGACACCCATAATGGCAGTTCCCTTCTGGTGAACGGCATAAACCTTCATGTCCATGGAAAAAACACGGCCATTAAGCTTTAAAGTCATCTTGGGAATGGTGCGGCCGGGCTTTAGGTAGCCAAGGAACCTTTCCTCCAGCTTTATAGAACAGCTAACCTTGCTTATGTCCACAATGGGAAGCTCAAACATCTTGCCTTCTGCCTGCCAAAGGACGGATGCATTGCCGCCCATGCACATTGCCCTAACGTACTGACGGCGACCCTTTGCGCCGTACATGTCAAGGATGCGCTCAAAGCTTGACACAATAATAGGAATGGTCTCTTTCGTAGAAAAAAAGCCAGCGTCACACTTTGTCTTGGTAAGGAACATATCCTTTTCCACATCCGAAAGCTTGTCTGAAATTACGCCGACTATTGTAGAAGAAATCTTCTTGTCGTTGTGAATGGACTCAATAAAGGCATACCATGCCATAAAATTCATCTGCACATCTATATTTATGTAGAGAATTGAGTCGGGGTTCTTGCGAAGGACATTCTTTACGTACTGATAGTCTTCTATAATATAAACTTCGTATTCAGCATCCCATAAAGCCGTAATAACATGGTCGCGGAGAGTGTAAGTGGGATTCAAAAAGTAGACCTTGCGTCCGGTAACTGGATTGCTGCTTTTTGCAGAAGACGCGACACCTTCAGCGCCCTGATTTTCCTGATTATTTTCTTCTGCCATAGCAACTCCTAAAACTTCTTACTTATATACACTATTTTAAGGCAGACTTACAAAACAGTCAAGCATTGAACGAAAGAATAGAAATTTCACTATTTTGGACGGCAATTCCCTTGCTCTACCAGTTTATTTCTTGGCTAATACGACCGCCAGCCCCTCTGCGTCACCGCCCTTCCGGGGTTCCGGGGGCCCCAATCCCCCTCCATTGCTTACGCAACCCGCCTGCGGCGGGCCCCTCCACGGCGGCGTAGGCTCTTAGAGCTTCCCCGCTATTTCAAGCACAAGCAGCACCAAAAACATCAGGCTCATTGCAAAAGAGAGTATAAGTCCTATAAATAAAAAAAGAAGGGGCACTATGTCTTTTGTCTGTATATCCGTCATCTTTAGGAAGGAACCTTCTGCAAGACCAATCCTAAACTCGTTCTTACCGTCCAGAACATTCAGGTCTACCCTGCCCTTTCCTATACGGGCCGCAAAGGTTGCCTTATCACCTCTTTTCATAAAGGCATAGGCATAGCGCACGGTGGGATTCTGCATCTTCTCCTTTATGCTTTCAAGGTCAAGCTTTACCCCCGCAGGATAATAGCGGGCAAAGGAATACTTTTCCTCAAAGCCTGCCCTTACATCATCTTTCTTGAACCTGGAATATGCAATAAGGGGAAATTCAACCCTCACTCCTTGCGGAACTTCAAAAGACACCCCGTTGTTAAAGCGGAATTTGCCCCGCAAGTCGGCAAACTCGTCCCTCGTCCAATAAGTTTCATATTTTCCGTGGCGTCGCCTAGCCACATAGGTTTCCTTTTGAATCTTAATGCAAAGATACTCGCCCTTAAGCACGTTAAGCGCAGTGTCACCGGTCCCCTCACCGTCATAAAATACACAGTCCTTTACAAGATAGACCTTGCTTTCACCGCGAATGGCCTCCGAAATCTCCTCGTCCGAAGTTAGCACCGGAAGCCCAGCCACGGCCTTTTTAAATGCACCGTCCCCGGAGAGAATACCCGCAATCTTCCTAAGGCAAGCAATAACCCCCAGCACGCAAGCGAGCATAAGAAGGGTCAAAGTCCCAATCTGCAATATCTTCATAGCACAATTATAGCACGAATCGCGCCTATGGCAAATCCACTTGCTTGCCCACAGCCCAATCTTTTTATATACTGCCCTTATGGCAAACCCAAGGCTTTTTGGCATTATAGACAAGGCAGTCTACGACTACGGCATGATAGAAAAAGGGGACAAGCTTCTGGTTGGAGCATCAGGCGGAAAGGATTCCACAGCGCTAATTGAATACCTTGCAAAGCGCCGCCAGAGAAAAGAAGAAGACTTTACCTTTACTGCCCTTCACATACAAAGCGAAATAACCCCTCCCCTGCCCAAAACCATTTCCTGCCTCTTTGAAAAATGGAATGTGCCTCTCGTAAGCATTTACGTAAATGTTCTTGGCCGCCTAAAGCCCGGTAAAAAAATGAACTGCTTCTGGTGCGCAACCCAAAGACGCACGGAGCTCTTGGACTACGCAATAAAAAACGGCTTTACAAAACTCGTTCTTGGTCACCACCTGGACGACATCCTTGAAACGCTTTTAATGAACATGCTGGGAAAGGCAGCCCTCTGCACAATGCCGCCCCTGCTCAAGTACCAAAAATATCCGCTCAAGGTAATCCGCCCGCTCTACTACGCCCCTGTCCACCTTATAAGCGAACACTGCGCCGCAAACGGCTACCTTACCCAAACATGCACCTGCACTTACCAGGACAATTCCACCCGCAAAGAAGCAAGGCGCCAGCTTGAACTTTTAACCGGCGGAGACGACATAAAAAAGCGGCACATTCTGCAAAGCCTAAAAAACATTCAAAGCGAATACCTGCCATAAAAAAACATCCATGAGTTTTTACCCACGGATGTTTAAGGATGTTTAACAATAGATTCTCTATGCAATTAACTTTGCGTCATTCTGAGCTTGACTCAGAATCTCAAATTGCAACAGACTCTTTTATAACAGCAGGCTCTTTTATAAAACAATAATGCTACAGCTTAAAATACTTCTTGTAGGCATTCCAGGTAGAACCAATAAGCGTGTCCACATCAGAATAATGCGGCTCCCAACCAAGCACCTCTTTTGCAAGCGCAGAAGTTGCGGTAAGCTGGGCAGGATCACCCGCACGCCGACCAACGTATTCAGCCTTAATCTCTTTGCCTGTGATGCGCCTTGTAGCCTCCAGCATCTCCGTTACAGTAATGCCCTTGCCTGTTCCAAGGTTCAGCGTAAGGCTCTTCTTTTCCTTTGCAATATATTCAAGGGCAAGAACGTGTGCGCTGGCCAAGTCCGTAACATGAATGTAGTCGCGGATGCAGGTTCCGTCGCGGGTAGGATAGTCGTTTCCAAAAATGCTTATCTTTTCCCTCTTTCCGCATGCAACCTCCATCATAACAGGCAGAAGGTTTGCAGGATTCTTTTCAAGGCCGTAAAGCTCACCGGTCGGATCGTAGCCTGCCGCATTAAAATAGCGCAAAGCCGCAAAGTGCAAGCCCCTAAGCTTTTCGTACCAGCCCATGAACTCCTCTATCTTAAGCTTTGTAAAACCGTAGTAGTTTTCCGGATTCTTTGGATGCTTCTCGTCAATAGGAAGATACTGTGGCTCGCCAAAAACCGCCGCGCTGGAAGAAAAGACCATGTTAAGGCATTTGTGCTCTACCGCGCTGTTCAAAATATTCATCGTACCGGAAATATTGTTAATAGAATATTTTTCCGGCTGAACCATGCTCTCGCCCGCCGCCTTAAAAGCCGCAAGGTCAACAAAAGCGTCAAAGCCCTTTGCAAAAGCCGCGTCCAGTTCTTCCTTGTGAAGGATAGAGCCCGCAAAAAATTCGTTCCCCGGGTAAAGATTCTGAATTAAACCGCTTGAAAGGTTGTCAAAAACGGCAACCGTATGGCCCTTTGCCATAAGTTCCTTTACAACATGGCTTCCTATGTAGCCCGCACCGCCAATAACTAAAACTTTCATTTTTCCTCCAGCACAACACGTCAACACGTGTCGACAACAATTATACTATACCCCATAAAATGACCCTTTGCAAGTGAAAATATTTCTGAATATTCGTTTTTTTTTACCAATCTGATGCAGAGGCCATCTTACACTGAATCCGGCAGTCCGTGACCAGCCAGCTCTTGCAATTTTACCCGCTTAAAGCAGCTTTATCAGCTTCTGGTAATTTTCCACCACTTCTTCCGGGGGCATTTTCATCCTGGAATTAATCCACCACTTTATTGTTTCGCAAAAACTCCCTGTAAAAAATTGCAGGGCAAAATCTTTTGGAACTTCGGAACGAGGATTTAAGTCATCATAAAAAGTCTCTTCAAGGTAGTCACGGAAATACGAGGTAAAAAGCTTTTCCGTTTCGCCGCCCATAATTGCCCTAATGTTTTCCTTGTGCTCTTCGCTTCTTGCGCGGATAAAAACTGCCTTGCCTTTTAAGTCTTCCAGATATTCACTTTAGCACTGTAGAAAAGCTTTTGCAATAAGTAACTTTTTGTCACTAAAGATGTATTTTAGTATTGACAAGTCACAAAAGATGGCATACACTTTAGTTAAGTGACACAGCGTTACTAAAACTTAAAAAGAAGTTTACGGAAAATTAAATTAAGGGCGTTCCCTGCCTAAAGGCAGGTCGGGCTTTTCGCACTTCGCCTATTCGGCTCATCCCTTCGGGACTGCCTGCGGCAGGTGCTACAATCCCTAACGCAAAATAAAATTTCATGGAGGAAAAATATGAAAAAACTTGTCCTAACACTTTTACTTGGAGGCATCATCATGACAGGAGCATTTGCAAATCCTTCGACAGGCTCAGGAACCGCATTTGTTTACTTTAGCGCAACGGGAACAACAGAGCGCATGGCAAGAAACGCGGCAAAGGAAATGGGAGCGGATCTTATTGAAATTGAACCAGTTCACAAATACACAAGCGCAGACTTGAACTGGCACGACAAAAAATCACTTTCTTCTGTTGAATGCAACGACCCAAAAAGCCGGCCTGCAATAGCAAACAAAATTGACATCTCTGCCTACGACACCGTTGTGGTCTGCTATCCAATCTGGTGGGCCTATGCGCCAAAAATCGTCTACACCTTTGTAGAAAGCCAAAACTGGAGCGGCAAAAAACTTGTTACCATTTGCACAAGCGGCGGCAGTGGCCTTGGACGCAGCGGAAAAGACCTTGCCAAGTTTGCAAAAGGCGCAGACTTCAAGGGTGGCAAAGACTTTACCCGCGGAAGTGGCGCAGACATAAAGAAATATATCGATGGACTTTTGAAATAGGAGCAAACAATTTATGGTTTTAGATAAAATTAATTCGCCGGCAGATTTGAAAAAACTTTCGCTTTCCGAGCTTCCGGCGGTGGCTCAGGAAATTCGCGAGGGACTTTTTAACCGGCTTACAAAAATCGGCGGACATTTTGGCCCTAACTTTGGCTTTGTGGAAGCGACAATCGCCCTGCACTATGTTTTTAATTCTCCAAAAGATAAATTTGTCTTTGACGTTTCCCATCAGTCTTATGCCCACAAAATGCTCACGGGACGAAAGGCCGGCTACTTTGACGACAGCCGTTTTGCGGAAGATTCAGGCTACACCAATCCGGACGAAAGCGAGCACGACTTTTTCAACATCGGTCACACTTCAACTTCAATTGCCCTGGCATTGGGACTTGCAAAAGGCCGCGACATCTTGGGTAAAAAAGAAAACATCATTGCGGTTATCGGCGATGGTTCCCTTTCCGGTGGCGAGGCCATGGAAGCCCTTAGCGTTGCAGGCAGCGAGCTGAACTCAAATTTCATTATCGTAGTGAACGACAACGAAATGGCAATCGCAGAAACTCACGGAGGAATCTACAAAAATCTGAAGGCTCTCCGCGATTCCAATGGCAAGGCGGAAAACAACTGGTTCACAGCATTTGGCCTTGATTATATTTATGAGGAAAATGGAAACGACATTGCCTCTTTAATCAAGGTGTTTGAAAAGGTCCGCGACTCCAAGCATCCTGTTGTAGTTCATATCCACACTCAGAAAGGTAAAGGCTATGAGCTTGCGGAAAAGGACAAGGAAGCCTGGCACTGGACCATGCCGTTTGACCGCGCAAGTGGAAAGCCGACAGTCAACTTCGGAAGCGGTGAATCATATTTCGGTATGACTTGCCAGTACATAATGGAAAAGGCAAAAAAAGACAAGGATTTTGTTGTCGTGTCTCCTGCCATGCCTATGTCTGTAGGACTTGGACCTGCGGAAAGAGCAATGCTTGGCCGCCAGTACATCGACACAGGCATTGCGGAAGAAGCAGCCGTTGCAATCGCGTCTGGAATTGCCCGCCGTGGTGCAAAGCCACTTGTTGTAACAAACATGACTTTCTTACAGAGGGCTTACGATCAGATTTCCCAGGATGTCTGCATCAATAAAACTCCGGTCACAATGCTCATGAACTACACTTCTTTCGACGGCCTTACCGATGTTACTCACCTTGGAATTTTTGGACTTGCAGCTTTCACTAATATTCCAAACCTTGTGGTGCTCTGCCCTTCAAGCGCGGAAGAATACACTTCAATGCTGGACTGGAGTCTTGAGCAGAAGGAAAATCCTGTTTTGATTCTGATTCCGGGAAACCAGGTTACACACCGTCCCGCAGACAAAGACTACAGCAACTTGAATCGCTTTAAGACAGAAGAAAAAGGCGAAAAGGTTGCAGTAATTGCTTTGGGAGATTTTTTCCAGAAGGGAAAGGCTCTGGCAGACGCAATAAAAGAGAAATGCGGATTTACTCCAAGCCTTATAAATCCACGTTTTGCTTCGGGTTTGGACAAAGAGCTTTTGCGGGAACTTGAAAAAGACCACGAGCTTGTAATCACTCTTGAAGACGGAATCCTTGAAGGCGGATTTGGACAGAAGATTGCTTCTTTCTACGGCCCTGGCAAAATGCGGGTTAAGAATTACGGTCTTGAAAAGAAATTCTACGACCGCTACAAGCCGGAAGAACTTTTGCGCGACTGCGGCATGACATGCGAGCAGATTATCGAGGATATTAAAGCACAATGAAAAAATTTGCAGCC